>DASZXH010000053.1:0-253103 GCA_035545995.1 Verrucomicrobiia bacterium | reverse complement strand
ATTCATCGTCACCACGTCCGCTTCCAATCCATTGACAACCGACTGCGCCTGCTTGCTGGAACCGCCGTGCGATTGGCTGATGACTACCGTGTCACCGGTCTTCTGTTTCCAATAATCAGCGAATGCCTTGTTGTAGTCCTGATAAAATTCGCGGGTGACATCATAAGAGACGTTGAGAATTTTTACATCAGCGCCGACAACTGTGCTGGCACTCAACAATAAATTTGCCGCGAGCGACGTGACTGCCAATTTTTGAATCCAGTTTCGCATGGATAATTTGTAATTTTATTTTCATGGAAACCTCCGGTCGTCCGGTCAGTCGTTTAAATTCTTTATTTTTTGTTTTCGTTCACTTTGTTCAGCCGATGATTTTTCCGGCCGCACGCGCTCGTTTTTTCAATCTGCGTGACCCGCGAATCATGCACGATAATATCCACCACGCCATAGAGCAGCGAACCGACGTGTTGAATCACCAAACCCAACCACCTTAAATCGTCACCGGCCTTTGCTTTTAATTCTTTATACCGCTAGTTAAATTTAATTCCGACTAAAAAAGTCGTTTTATTTGTGATAAAATTATTTTCTGCTGTCTTAATAATCACCAATAATTTTAAAATTAATGTTCTTCAAAATTATGTCGCGAATTAAAATAACGACTTAATATGTCGTTATTATCCACAATGATTCCTCGTTGTCAAATGTTTTTTGACTTCAATTGACCAGCTCGACATTGTACCCAAAAAGTGTGAAGTCAAAAAAAGAGAAATGGTCGGAGCGCCAAGATTTGAAACCTGTAAAAAAACTGCCGATTCTTTAGGAAATCCAAACAGTAACACACAAAGAGACTCACAAACTCCGGTCGTGTTAGGACATGATTTGTCCCAAGTTGTCGCCGCATGGAAAAACTTCCAATTTACTGAAAGCAACCATCCTTGCCATTGCCAAATCAGCGAAAGACTCTTCTCAATTAACGCAGGCAAACGACGAACCTAAATCCTGAATTGTTTCATCCATTTCAACACGTTCAAGAGGCATGACAACATTTCACAATTGTTTTCGAGATTTAACTATTTAATTTTCAAATCTATTGTTATTCAATTGTTATGGCAATGATCGCCATTGACCTCGTCCACGTTGCCAAAATAAATATTCCGAATGTTCATACGCCAGCTTAATTACCTCATCGCCTTGGACAAACATCGGCATTTTGGCCGGGCGGCGGAGAGTTGTCATGTCTCGCAGCCGGCGTTGTCGAATGGAATCAAAGAGTTGGAGCGCGAACTCGGCATCACCATCATCAAGCGCAATCGGACATTTGAAGGCATTACGCCGGAAGGCGAGCGCGTCATCCTTTGGGTTCGTAATGTGCTGGCCTCACTGAAAGGGCTTCAACAAGAGGCTGATTTGATTCGTAGCGTGCCGCGGGGACATCTGGCCATCGGCATGATTCCCACCGCAAGTCACGCCGCTACGTTGCTTAGCGCGCAATATCGGGAAATGTTGCCTCAACTGACGCTTGAAGTGGTTTCCCTCAGCACATCCGTTATTTTACAGCGATTGAAATCGCAAGACCTTCATCTGGCGATGCTTTATGGGAGATCAGTCACCGGTGATGATTATGACGTGCTTCCGTTATTTTCGGAACGTTATGTTTTGATTGCCAGCGAGCAGGCGTCACTTCCCCGCCAACTGAACTGGGCGGAAGTCGCTGATTTGCCGTTGTGTCTGCTCAGCCGCGACATGCAGAACCGACGGACGCTAGATGAGATTTTTAAGAAAGTTGAAGCTACGCCCAATGTGGTGCTGGAAACCAATGCTCTCCACGTTTTGCTGCTCGAAGCCAGAAGCGGGCGAGCGTTTATTATCATGCCCCTCAGCGCCGTGCCAACACAACATGATGGAGTTGGCTTACGCATCCATTCAATCACTCCTGAACACGCCGAAAATGTCTGTTTGATTAGACTTCGGCGCGAGATTCAGCCCGCGCTGTCCACTGCCGCCTGGCAAATTGCAACCAAACTGGACCTTCAATCCATCCTTAACGAGCCGCTTGCGAAAATAAAGCCAGCGTGATAAGCGCCGTTTATCTGTGCCGCTTCATGGCGATGCCGTCCGTTTGATTCAAATCATTCTTATCGAACAGCTTAAAACGGCATTGGCCAGCGTGATAACTGTTGGTTATCACCAGATTCAAACAAACGATTGGACGCTTTCGAGAGAAGGATGGCATTTTTTATTGGTGGGCGGCAGGAGCATAGGCAACCGTCTATAAATTCAATAAAACGCATTCAAATCATGGCAAAAATTCTTTGTGTCCTTTATCCCGATCCGTCAACCGGATTCCCGCCGATTTATCCCCGCGACGAAATCCCGACCATCACTCGTTATGCCAACGGCCAAACCGCTCCGAGTCCAAAAGGCCCGCTCGGATTCAAACCCGGCGAACTCGTCGGATGCGTTTCGGGCGAACTGGGACTTCGCCCCTATCTGGAAAAGTTGGGACACGAACTGATTGTAACCAGCGACAAAGATGCTCCCAATTCGGAATTTGAAAAACATCTCCCTGATGCCGAAATTGTGATTTCCCAGCCGTTCTGGCCGGCCTATCTGACGCCGGAGCGAATCGCCAAAGCCAAGAAATTGAAACTCGCCCTGACCGCTGGAATCGGTTCCGATCACGTTGATCTTGCCGCCGCCGCCCGCGCCCATGTCACTGTCGCCGAAGTGACCGGCTCAAACAGCATCAGCGTCGCCGAGCACGTCGTGATGACGATTCTGGCGCTGGTGCGGAATTATCTACCGTCCCACAACCTCGCCGCCAATGGCGTTTGGAACATCGCCGATTGCGTGTCCCGCAGCTACGATGTCGAAGGGATGCACTTCGGCGCAATCGCCGCCGGGCGAATTGGTTTGGCGGTGTTGCGCCGACTCAAACCTTTTGACCTCTGCCTGCATTACACCGACCTGCATCGCTTAAGTCCGGACGTTGAAAAGGAATTGAATTTGACCTATCACCCGGATGCGGAGTCGTTGATAAAAGCGGTTGACATCGTCAACCTGCAAATGCCGCTTTATCCCTCAACCGAAAATTTCTTCAACGACGCGATGTTCGCAAAAATGAAACGCGGCGCCTATCTCATCAATACCGCGCGCGGCAAACTCGTCGAACGCGACGCTGTGGTGCGGGCGCTTGAATCGGGTCAGATTGCCGGTTATGCCGGCGACGTGTGGTTTCCCCAACCGGCTCCATCAAACCATCCGTGGCGAACCATGCCTTGGAATGGAATGACGCCGCACATTTCGGGCACGTCCCTCTCGGCGCAGACGCGTTATGCCGCCGGAACATTGGAAATTCTCCAAAGTTATTTCAGCGGCACGCCCATTCGCGAGGAATATCTCATCGTCAAAGGCGGAACGCTTGCGGGCACCGGCGCGAGTTCCTACAAGCTGACTTGACTGATGGCTTTGATTTTCGCGCTTTGAACCGCGACAAGCATTTGAATGATCGCCTCAAATCTGGAATCAAATTTATGAGCTGTGCCAACGAAAATTCTTTTCGCGCCATCCAGCTTTTTGAACCGGAACCAAATGTCATCTATTCAATCGAAGTAACGGAACGAATCACCCATGTGCCGCGCCGCATGATTGCCGTGTATTGCAAGCATGGCCTGATATCGCCGGTCGGGAATCCAAACAGCGAAGGCTTTTATTTTGATGGCATTGGCATCAAAATACTGCGCCGTCTCGAATCCATGCGGGCAGCCTACGGAAAAAATCTGGCGGATATTAAAATGATTCTATCCTTTTTGAATGAGATAGAAAAATTACGAGCCGAAACGTATTTCCTTCGGATTCATAAAAATAGGTTTTGAATTCTTACCAAGCTTTGGCCGTCAATATAAATTCAAAGCCAGTAATTGCTTCTAACCCATGCAAGCCGCATCTTGAAATAAATTCGCCATACAATTTATGGAAACAATCACTGAATATAAATCCGTTTTGGACCATGACGTTGAAGCATTTCAAAATCGGATTAACAAGTTAATCGAGGATGGTTTTCAGCCATTTGGTTCAGTTTCCCTCGCATTTGTGCCCGACGAAAGCACCCTGTATCTGTGTCAAGCCATGGTAAAAACCAAATGATTCCAAATTAGTTCACCGCCATACAAAGTGAATCCGCCATCTTACCTTTTGGCAATCGGCATCGTGATTGAGATCGCGGTGTTGGTGCGTGTGATGTTGCGCCCGCATCGTGAACCGGCATCGCGCATCGCCTGGCTGGCGGTGATTCTGGCGCTCCCCATGATCGGCGTGGTCGCTTACATGCTGTTTGGTGAGGTGAACATCGGTCGGCGGCGGCTGGAGAAGTTGCGGGCAGTTGAACGCAGTATGCCGCCACCCGAATCAGGCGCGGCGGAACAGTTGAACTTACGCGCGCAAATTCCCGAACGATACGAAGCCTTGTTTCGTGTCGGACATTCCATCAGCGGCTTTGAACCAGTCGCAGGAAATTCAGCGCGGCTGATGGCGGATTCCAATGCGGCAATCACGGCGATGGTGGCGGATATTAACGCGGCGAAGGAGCACGTGCATGTGCTGTTCTACATCTGGTTGACGGACGGAAACGGAAACCGCATCGCTGACGCGCTCAAGCGGGCGGCAGCGCGTGGTGTGCAATGTCGGGCGATGGTGGACGGACTCGGTTCCCGCGCCCTGTTGAAGTCAGACATGTGGCGTGCGATACAGTCCGCCGGTGTAAAAACGGGCGTGGCGCTGGCGCTCAATCATCCACTGTTGCGAGTGCCATTTCGCCGGATTGATCTGCGCAACCACCGCAAAATCGTGGTGATTGACAACGGCATCACCTATTGCGGCAGCCAGAATTGCGCCGACCCGGAATTCCGCGTGAAGGCGAAATTTGCGCCGTGGGTGGATGTGATGATGCGGTTCGAGGGGCCGATTGCCCGCCAGAATCAGCGGCTGTTCGCCTGCGATTGGATGAGCGCCACGAATGAAAATCTCGACAACCTGCTGCGGCTGCCGTGGCCGTCAGCGTCGCCGGGTTTTCCGGCGCAGGTCATTGGCACCGGCCCCACCGCCAGATTCTCGGCGATGCCGGAGACGTTTGAATCGCTGATTTACGCGGCGCGGCGGGAATTGATGATTACGACGCCCTATTATGTGCCCGATGAATCGTTGCAAAATGCGTTGTGCTCGGCGGCGCAACGCGGCGTGAAAACGACCATCATCTTCCCCGCACGCAATGACTCGTGGATTGTGGCTGGCGCGAGCCGCAGTTATTACGCCGACTTGCTGGCGGCGGGCGTGGAGATTCACGAATACGTTGGCGGCTTGTTGCACGCCAAGACACTCACGCTCGACGGCGAAATCACCCTTATTGGATCGGCGAACATGGACCGGCGCAGTTTTGAATTGAATTATGAGAACAACATCCTGCTTTACGATGCGGAACTTACGGGCGCGCTGCACGACCGGCAACGGGAGTTTCTGGCGCGGTCGCGTCCGGTCACACGCGCGGCGGTTGAAACATGGCCCTTGCCGCGAAAGTTTTGGAACAATACCCTTGCCATGCTTGGGCCGATATTATGAACTCTGAATGCAGAAACAAATGTCAGGCCTTTGCAGCGCACTTGCTATGCTATGAATACGCTGCAAAGCTTGGAAGACACTGACCGTTAACTAATAAGATTGAAAGGATTAACAAATAAATATGACAACGAATCGAAACGGAAGCTTCGCTGGAAAGGTCGCATTCGTGACTGGAGCCGCGAGCGGCATCGGACGAGCAGCAGCATTGGCGTTCGCTTGCGAGGGTGCTAGCGTGGTGGCCGCTGATGTGTCCGAGCGCAATAATCAAGAGACCGTCCGCCTCATTGAGGAACAAGGAGGACGGGCAATCGCCGTTCGTTGCGACGTGACGAAAGCCGAGGACATAAAAGCGGCTATGACCAAGACCATTGAGGCTTTCGGACGGCTGGACTTCGCTTTCAACAACGCCGGAATCGAACCGAAGAAGCCCGCTCCGACTGCGGACTATGACGAGGAAGAGTGGAACCGCATCTTCGACATCAACCTTCGCGGCGTTTTCTTGTGCATGAAACACGAGATTCCACTCATCCTCAAGCAGGGCGGCGCAATCGTGAATACTTCATCGGGTGCTGGAGTAATCGGCATCAAAGGCAGCCCGGCATACACTGCGGCGAAGCATGGCGTGATCGGTCTCACGCGAGCGGCGGCGCTCGATTATGCGGCGCAAAAGATTCGCATCAACGCCGTCTGTCCGGGATACATTGATACGCCGATGATGAGTCGCTTCACTGGTGACACATCGGAAGGACGCGCGAAGGTAGTCGCGGAGGAGCCGGTTGGACGGATGGGCAAACCCGAGGAGATTGCAGCGGCTGTTATATGGCTATGTTCAGACGCTGCCGCCTTCATGGTCGGCCACGCTATGGTGATTGATGGTGGGCAAACGGTGCAGTAAGACAGAGGCCTAACACTGCGCTGAAGCCAACCCGACTGCCCCTTGAGTTTATGGATGGTTTGAGTGATACAACGATTATCAAGCCAGCGGAGCCGCTCGCCCGTCGGCGTGGTTCGGCTTTGGACGTTATGCGCCTTTCAAACTTTGATTTCCAGACGGACGGTTGTTATATGTAACGACAGAGGGCAGAAATTAAAACTATTCACATGAGCACAGCCAGCGGAGAAGATTCAACACCCATCGCCCAACCCATTCTCGCGCCGCTGACCAGCGCCGCGATTTTTCTGGTGGTCTGCATCAAACCGGATAACGAAAGCTGCGCGACCGTGCGTTCGCTGTGCGCGGATTTATCGGGAATTTTTCGCGCGGTGGATTTCCGGCGCATGGAAGGCGGCCTTTCCTGTGTCGCGGCTTTTGGCTCGGAGGCGTGGGATAGGCTTTTCGGAAAACCGCGTCCCGCCGAACTGCATCCGTTTCGCGAATTCCGCGCGGGCGAACGCCATGCCGTTGCCACGCCCGGCGATGTCTTGTTTCATATCCGCGCCAAGAAAATGGATTTGTGTTTTGAATTGGCGACTCAAATCATGGAGCGCATCGGCGGAGCGGTTTCGGTGGCGGATGAGACTCACGGCTTCCGCTATTTTGAAGAACGCGACTTGCTTGGCTTCGTTGACGGCACGGAAAATCCGCGCGCGCAGGCCGCTTACGACGCCGCGCTCGTTGGTGAAGATGATCCGCAATTCGCCGGCGGCAGTTACGTCATCACTCAAAAATACCTGCACGATATGAGCCGATGGAACGCGTTGCCCACGGAAATGCAGGAACGCATCATCGGACGCAAAAAACTTTCCGACATCGAGATCAGCGACGCGGAGAAAGCGCCCTACGCCCACAACGAGTTGACGACCATCACCGAGAACGGCAAAGAAGTGAAAATTCTGCGCGACAACATGCCCTTCGGCAAACCCGGTCACGCCGAATTTGGCACTTACTTCATCGGCTACTGCCGGACGCCGCGCATCACGGAACAAATGCTCGAAAATATGTTCATCGGACGACCGCCGGGCAACTACGACCGGCTTTTGGATTTCAGCCATCCGGTCACCGGCAGTTTATTTTTTGCGCCGTCCGCGACTTTTCTGGATAATCTTGGGGACGAAGCACCGTCTCCGGCGGCGGACAATCCGACGACCGAATCAAATCAACCATCGCCTTCGCCCGCGCGCGAGGCGTCACTGAACATCGGATCACTGAAAGGAAAAAAACATGAATAACCTTCATCGAAAACTCGCGCCCATCTCGGACGCAGCCTGGTCGCAAATCGAGGACGAAACGACGCGAACGCTGAAACGGTATCTGGCCGGACGGCGCGTGGTGGACGTTCCGGCATCCGGCGGCATCGCCCAGCCGGGAGTTGCGACCGGACATTTGAAATCCATTGCCGCTCCCGCCGCCGGCATCGTCGCTCATCAGCGCGAGGTCAAGCCGCTCGTCGAATTGCGCGTGCCGTTTGAACTGTCCCGCCAGACCATTGACGACGTGGAGCGCGGATCAAACGATTCAAATTGGCAGCCCGCAAAAGATGCCGCGAAGAAACTCGCCTTCGCCGAAGACCGCGCCATTTTCAATGGCTACCGCGAAGCCGGCATTCAAGGCATTCGCGAAGGCACGAGCAATCCCATTGACGCGCTGCCGGCGGACGTGCGCGATTATCCCGATGCCATCGCCCGCGCCTTGAGTCAACTGCGCCTCGTCGGCGTGAACGGCCCCTACTCCGTCGTGCTTGGAGCCAACGAATACACCGCGCTCGCCGAAACCCGCGATCAAGGCTATCCCGTCCTCGAACACGTCAAACGCATCGTGGACGGCGATCTCGTCTGGGCACCGGCGATTGAAGGCGCGTTCGTCCTGACCACGCGCGGCGGCGATTTCCAGTTGAGCATCGGACAGGATGTCTCCATCGGCTATCTCGGCCACACCGAATCCGTCGTGCGGCTGTATCTTCAGGAAACTTTTGTTTTCCGCGTTTTGACCAGCGAAGCATCCGTAGCGTTGTCGCCGTCAAAACGTCAGGACGACAAGGGCAAGAAAAAATAAAAGAAACTGATGGCGGATAAAACTCCCCACATCGTTGTTCTCGGCGCGGGCTTTGGCGGTTTGACGTTTTGCCGAAGTTTTCAAAACCCAAACGCGCGCGTCACCGTCATTGACCGCACCAATCATCACCTCTTTCAACCGCTCCTTTATCAAGTCGCCAGCGCCGGATTGTCCGCGCCGGAAATCGCGCAACCTGTCCGCGCCATTTTATCCGACCGCGAAAACATCACCGTGTTGATGGACGAAGCGACCGATTTGAAACTCGCGGAAAAACAAGTCGTCTTGCGCGATCAGACTTTGAATTATGATTACCTCGTCCTCGCGCTCGGCGGCCAAACCAATTATTTCGGCCACCCCGAATGGGAACAATTTGCGCCCGGTTTGAAATCCCTGCGCGATGCCCTGCACATCCGCAGTCAGGTGCTCGCCGCTTTTGAACAGGCGGAAAAAATAACCGACCCGCAGGAACAAGAAAGGCTGATGACCATCATCATCATCGGCGGCGGCCCGACCGGCGTCGAACTCGCCGGCGCGTTTGCCGAACTGACCAAACACGTTTTGGAAAAAGATTTCCGCCACATTGACCCGCGTCAGGCTAAAATCATTTTAATCGAAGGCAGCCCGCGCGTGCTCGCAAATCTGCCCGAAGACCTTTCGCAAAGCGCCGCCAGACAGTTGCAAAATCTCGGCGCGCAAATCCGCGTTTCATCGCCCGTGCAAAACATCCGCGCCGGCGAAGTCGAATTGAAAACCGGCGAAATCATCCGCGCCGGCAACATCGTTTGGGCCGCGGGCGTTTCCGCGTCGCCATTGACACAAAAACTCGGCGTGGAACTCGACCGCGCCGGACGTGTGAAAGTGAATCCCGATTTGAGCGTGCCCGGCCATCCCGAAGTTTTCGCCATCGGCGACCTCGCGCTTGTCATGGAAAAAAACGGCCAACCCGTTCCCGGCGTTTCGCCCGCCGCGATGCAAATGGCGCGGCACGTCGCCAAAATCATTGACGACGAATTGAGCCGCAACGATTCGCCCCGCGCCGCGTTCAGCTATTTTGACAAAGGCACGATGGCGACGATTGGCCGCTCCAAAGCCGTCGCGCAAATCGGCAAAATTCATTTGCACGGATTTCCCGCGTGGCTGACATGGCTTTTGGTTCACCTCATTTTCTTGATTGGCTTTCGCAACAAAATCACCGTGATGATTCAATGGATTTATTCCTATTTCCTGTTCAAACGCGGCGCGCGCATCATCACCGAAAACCCGTCCCAACCAGCGGAATAAACTCACAAAAAGAGGGAAAGTGGTCGGAGCGACAGGATTTGAACCTGCAAAAAGCTGCCGATTCTTTGAGAAATCCAACCGGTGACACACAAAGAGACTCACAAATTCCGGTCGTGTTAGGACATGATTTGTCTCAAGTTGTCCCCGCATGGAAAAAACTTCCCGATTCGCTGAAAGCAGCCATTCTAGCCATCGCCACGTCAGTGAAAGAGTCTTCTCAATGAACGGAGGCAAATGATGACTTAAATCCTGAATTGTTTGATTCATTTTCAACGCGCTCAATAAGCATGACAACATTTCATCTGTAACAATCAACGATGATTACCAAGATACAGACGCGCTTCAAATCCACGTCACGAATTTGTATCACCAAATTGCACGTTCATATTCATGCAGCGCGAAAAATCGTATGCAACAATTTGCCGGATGCAGTGCAGGTGCATGTCAGATTGAGTTTTCATTTTATTGGAATCAAGCCTTACCCCTTGTCAGAACAAGGACTCTGCGGCTCGCTGAAATCTCGCCTTTGGATATGCAGAGTCCCGCAAGATGGTCACGCAATGTCCGCAAAACAAGCGACGAGGCATCTGATGAAAATTCGTGGCCGTCGAGCCATTTGCCAATCGCAAATTCAATTGAACATCACTGTGAATACAGTCAGCTTTAGGTTTTGATTTTGTCGGAAAAACACGCATGAATTTCCGACAACAAATACCGCCGCGACCAACATATGTTACGCTGTGGCTCCACGCACGCTCGTCGCGGACGGATGATATAGAACGCAATCGCGTTGCTTCCGTTGGCGGCATGGACGGCAGCGTTGCGTCCGCCGAACCGCCAACAGAAGCCTGCTGATAAACCCAATTTTCAGGTGCGATAATAGGCAAACGCTTTATTTTCGATTTTGTGCTTTCGTGAAAATAAAGGAAATGTACTACACCTACCACCGATAATAGCGATAGGGGTTGTCTCCCATTTGGAAATCAGTGCGATAGTCGGGGTAATAATATCCAAGAGTCTGGACGCCTTCGGGCTGGAGATTCAAAGACATTTCCAAACCAACTCGCGGGCCTGTGCTTTGACGCCCCGACCGATTACCATCGGGTCCCATCGGAAAACCCGGTTTGCCTGAAAAGCCTTCCGAACCAGAGAGGCTAAAGAGCTGGATGGCGACGACATTTTTGCCAACTTTTACCAAGTTCCCAGGCACCGTGTAATTGCGCGACGTTTCCTGTTCTTCTGCAGACTTCATGTCCTTGTGCCCGATTTCTTCGCCATTGAAATAAGTATTGTCAGAGCCGTCGAGTGCGCCGAGCTTAAGCGTCAAGTCCTTGCCTGCTTCGCCGTCCGGAATGGTGATTTCTTTGCGAAATACTGCTTCTTGATTGTCGTTTTTGAAGATTTGGGGCAATGTTACTGAAGTCCAGCCGTCCGATGGCGCAGTTTTTCCGACCAATGCTTGCGCGGCCGGGCTGATGCCCGTATCGGAATTTCCTGAGTTCTTACTGGCGATGGACGTGGCGTTGAGTGTGACTTTCATCTGCCATGTTCCATTCAAGTTAAGTGACCAAGTGTCGAGCGGATGAAAAATTCGGCTGTCCACTGGGAAACTGGCGCCAAGGTTAGCCAGAAGTTGGGCTACTGCGCGAGTGGATCGCCAACGGGTGTAGCGGAAATAGGTTTTCTGGTCCGCATCAAAGCGGTCCGGGTCCACCTGACAGAAAATGGCCACGCCCTTTCCAACGGTTTTACGGCCAATCAGGCCATCCGCGCCAATCTCCGCTCCACCACCCAAAATCCAAGGAGGATTATCCAAGTGAGTGCGCCAGCGAAGGTCCGACGCGCTTAAACCTTCGGTTTGTGGCCAATCTGGTACTGACAGTGAACCGGCGAAATCGTCTGCCGCAGGTTTCAAAGTGGTATTCAACGGTCCATCTGGTTGGGTGCGCGGCAGGAAAAACACTTTGCCGCCATTTTCTAAGTAGGTGTTGAGTGCCGTTGCATCAATGGTTGCGTCCGAGCTAATCAACGTCAACTCAGCGCTTGTGTCCAGAGTGTCCGACCGTTCGTAACCGACTCCGATTTTATCCAACCAAGCCGCGCCGGCTGCGCCACCCAGATACACGACTTTGTTTACCCGTGGCGACAATGGAGAGTGCAAGGCATAATCCAAAATGTGCCCAGCCATAAGTCGCGCCGCCGGATCCAATAGCACATGGTCTTCCAAGTCCAGTGTGCAGAAAATCACCCGTCCCTCGCCGTAGTTCAATTCCATTAACGGCGCGTAGGCCAAATCAAATTCACATTCCAGCAGAGGAGTCCAACCGCTGCGGTGAGGCTTCTCAATGGCTGCACTGCTGACTCCACCTTGATTGCCCCAATGCCACCCGGTGTAGGGCTGTTCTCGCTCGTTTCCTCGGAGATAATCTCCTGTATATTCTGGGTAAGCTGGAATCAATGTGCTGTTGCCAGTCCAATTGAGCAAATCATCGGCATCAATCTCTTGAGTAACCGGAGAATTAGGGACGGGAAAGACATATCGGCTCACCTTTGGGCAGACCCGCCAGCCAAAAGCTTCTGTCATCCACGTTGGATCTTGTGCAAAGATTAACACTCGACCACCACTTCGTACATAAGGTTCCAGCTTGGCGGCCATCGCCGGATTGTCCTGCAAGGCATTTCGACCGACAACCACCAACGCCGCCGCCGAACCATTCCAAGTTTGAGTCGAATAGCCCAAGCTCTTCAGCATTTTGCTGGTCAGACCTCCCGGATCAATTGTAGCGATGTCGCCATCATCCAGTCGCTCCCGGCCAAAGACCCGAAATGCAAAAGTATCATGGTGAGTTACTTCACCGATAGTTGCGGTGAGTGTAATCTCGCCATTGGCTTTGTCGCCTGCTTCTACTTGAGGTGTAGTGATTTCAATCGGCATTTTGCGAATCTCTGAAACCGCTAGGGTGCCATGTAATTCGCCTTGACTCACTTGCTGACCGCCGACTGTGGCGGTCCAAGTTGCCGTAAAATTCTCCGGCTGGCGCATATCGTTAATCAGAACAATTTGTTTCTGGAACTTCTGACCGGAATTGAAGTGATGGTCCTTCGCGGTGTAATCATTGGTTGAGCCGGCAATCCATGCCAGTGTTGGGTAATTGACTTCGTTGAGCGCGTCCGACATGTGTGACCATATGCGCAGGCCGCCAGGCAAATCGGCTGTCCGCCAACTGCGCCAAGTATTCACACGGTAAAGTTGCTGGATTCTGTGGTCGTTGGTGTAAACGTCCAGTTGATTTTCGGAACTGTTGTAGAGCATACCGCCACGGAACAGGTCGTGAAGATACTGCCGATATTTTGATTCCTCGTCGGCATAGGCGGCGGTGCCAAAATAGATGGCGGCGTATTCCGTCAACAAAGGTTCGCTGGTTATATTGCTTTCAAAACCTTCGCGACCGCGCCGGAACGAACAATCCATGGGAGTGCCGAACTCGGTCATGGTAATCGGCATTATGCCGTTTTCCGCCCAATGGCTCAGCCAGTCTTCACGTTCCTGAAGTGGCAGCATGTCCAAATAGAGATTCATGGAATAAACATCGCCCGCATAAGCACCGGCATGGCTGTAATAGACCCGGGTGGGGTCCAGTTTCTTGAGTTCTTCAAACATCTCCTTGCCGGCTGCCATGTTGCGCCACCAACTCTGATCGTCCTGTCCCCAGCCGTCGCGACCAATGTAGTGCGGGTCCGCATCCACCGCGCTGTTAAAGAAATTGAAGCCAGCAATCCACATCACTGCAGACGGATGATTTCGGTAGTGGTGCATCCACACCTCGGTCCGGTCCAAAGCGCGTTGCTGATTTTGTTTCCAGACGAGGTTTCCGTGCGGGTCCCTCATGTATTTATTGGCGTCGAGAATATACACCGCCGCCAGATAACCCTTATGATCGTATCGGTCGAGTTCCGGCCCTGCGTCAGAGGTGTCGCCACGGGTGTCCACAGCTTGTGACCCGACTTCCGAGAAAATGTCTCCGACCGAGCCGAGTGGACCATTATTGAAGTTAGGTTGGCGCAGGTGAATCACAGTGCCATTGAGGTAAAATTGCCGGCCTTCAATCCAGAATTCTCGGAAACCGAATTCCTGATTAAACTGGTCATCCACACCCGCCCCCATCACTGTCAACCGGAGCGTGTAGAGGTTGGGTTGATCTACATCCCACAAACGTGGATGCTCCCAAGGCCAAGAGACAGTGACAGTCTGTGTTGACTTGGCTTCCACCGTTGCGTCCGCATTGAAACTTTTTTCCACCTCGCCTTTTTCATTGAGCATATCTGCCACGAAATGAACCTGGCCGGACTGTTTGACATCTGCAAGGTCCACGTCCAGAGCAATGTCTTTTTTCCGCGTGGAAGTGCGCACAAAAACATCATTCACGTGCGCCTCGGTTGGGCGGCTCTCCAAATAGACACTGCCAATCAGCCCTCGCGTCCTCAATCGAGCCGCGCTGTAGGTAACATTCATGAAGGCATTTTGCCAGAAATCGCCCACCTGTTCCGCGTCGGCAATGGCCGCCACCAGCACACGGACATTGGCGGCTTGGCCCGGCGTGACCGCGCTCGTGATGTCCACTGATCCCCACGGCCAGGACACCCTTCCACATTCCTTGCCATTGACATAGATAATTGCGTCCGTGGACACGCGCTCGAAACGCAAACTGATGGTGCGGCCTTGCCAATCCGACGGGATGGTCACTTGTCGTTCATACCATGCGTGTTCCACCCGCGACCCGTTGTAATTCTCCCACTGTGGGCCGCTACCTTGAGCGATCAAAGCGGAAGGCGCGCCCTGACCGGAACGTCCACCTCTTCGACCGCCACCTCCGCTGCCCCAACTGCCCGGCACTTTGATGTAGGCCCATCCCGCTTGCGGAGGCTCTGAAACTCCTTCGGTTGCCGGAATGAACCGCCAGATGCCGTCAAGGGATGCTTGCGACCGCTTGGCATTCACCGTTTCGACCTTTAATCCATCCCAGTTCAATGACATACCAGTTGGCAACACGGTGTCGGCAGGCTGCGTCTGTTGTGCCCAAGCTTGGCTCACCACGCCACTGAAACAAAGGCACGCAAGAATCAGTCGCAACTTGACATTCAACAACTGATTAAAATGAATTGACGGACTTTCCTGCTGGTTGTGCATCATGCGAGTGAGAGAAGAATGATTGTTATTTTTGAATTTGTTTTGCATTTGTCTGGGCGGATTTGTCTGATTACAGGAAATCGCGTTCAATTGACATCCACTTCAACTTTCGCTTTGGGATCGCTTTGCTCAATTTGGCGCGACGGTAAGCGAATAACCAACCGGTTGCTGGTCAAATCGGCTTCCCAACCAGTCGGCATCAAGCCAAACTTAACCGCCGCCAGCTTCGGCAAAATTTGGCCATTAAGCTTTATTGAAGAAGCGGTCGTTGTGCCGTAAACCAACAAATAACTCGCTTCAGGAAAGTTTTCGAGAGACCAACTAAAACCATTAGATTTGGATTGCCCGATTACCCTTGCAGTTTCGCCGCGGGCGTTGAGTAGAGATACGGCCTCATTTCGTCTTGGGGGAGTTACAATCAAAGCACTGACACGACCGCTGGTCATGCTCTGGCCGAATTGCAATTCAGGACTTAATTGTACCGGCATAACAGCTCCCGCTTTCAAATAAACTGGAATCGTGTCCAAAGGCGCGTCCACTTTGAGCTTGGCCGGGCCGGTGACTGTTTTACCATTCCACAAGCTCGTCCACACGCCGGAAGGAAAGGCGACAATCCTGAAAGTATCTTCGTTGACCACCGGCGCCACGAGTAAATCCGGCCCGAACATATATTGGTCTCCGACGGCAGCCACCTGCGATTCATCAGGAAATGCCACCGGCATGGAACGCATGATGGAGATACCCGTGTTATGCGCGACAACAGCGGCATTGTAGGTGTAATTCAATATATTTTCCCGGGTCCAAGCCAGGAATTTATAGTTCGTCACAGCGGCTTCACCGAAATACCACGGGTCACGTGGCGCGGTGCCGTGCGGGCGCATCAAGGGACTGAAGCAGCCGAATTGAAACCAGCGCATATACACCGCCGGTTGCGGAAAACCGAAATAACCGCCAAGATCGCTGCCCCAAAGAGAGTAACCGCAGGCGCACAAATTCAGCGCGCCGGTCAATACATGTCTAAGCCCTTCAAAATTGGCCGGATGATCACCGGCAAATTGTCCAACCCATCTTTGCGTGCCGGGCGCAGCGCCTCGGGCATACAGGATGAAATCATTCCCGCGTTTCTCCTGAAACACTTCACTGACTGTCCGTTGGTAGTCGTAATAGTAAAAATTGTGCATCTGCGCTCCTTGTCTGCCGTCATAAAACAAGGCGTCATCCGGCGTCATATCGCCGAAATCCACCATGCTTCCGGCCTCACCCAAATCCAAAGCCCGCCCTAATGCTCGTCGGCAAAGTTCCAAGGTGTGCGGACTGGTGAAATCCACGTAAGCGTCACGAAATCCGGGAGCTATGTTTCCGTTCGTGGTGCGCAGGATTGGAAGTTCATCGGACTTTAGTTCCGGCATGAGCGATTCTTGCCGCGATGGCTGAATCGCGGGCATAAAATAACCCAACACTCTAATCCCGCGCGCCGCCATGAATTGGTTCAATTCCGATGAAAGAGCGGAAGGGCCTTCGGCATAAATTGCTGAGTGCGGAATGTCCAATTCCGCGAAACGCTTGGCGACACTTTCTTCTTCCGCCACCGGATCGTGCGACGGGCCATGCGCCCACGCTCCACCACCGCGACCCATCCACGGTTCAAAAACCCATTTCGGCGGCAGCGGCGGCCTGCCGGTCAGAGCCGTATAAGATTGCAATGTCTTTTCCGGTGAACCAATCCAGAAATAATAATCGAATATCGGACCTTGCTGCGTGAAACGATATTGATTTGGATTTGTTTTTCCAACATCCGCCCTCAAGCGATAAGATGAATTATTAAAAACCATATAACCCTTGGAACTATGAAAGATTGGCAGGGCTTTGTAGGTGGTGTTCGCCAAACCTTCCCCGTTCCCAACCCAGTCATCCGTTCCCCAAAGCGTCAATACCTGTCCATTTTCATTGAAGTCAGCATATTTCTCTCCGAAGCCATAGATGGCCTCGCTTGAGGCAAGATGATTTCTGAAATCTACGGCGAGCACCTTGCCATCCGAATCAAACCTGAAAGCCAAGTCTCCGGCGCCGATTTGCGTCACTTCTTTTCCATCGGCGTTGTAAAAAGAAATTGAAAACGGCTTTTGGTGGATAACAATCCTGCCCTCAGCCGTTTCGATGGAACGTGAGTTTGAAGTTTGAGTGATTTTCAACGGCAATAAATCAGATGGTCTCCAGTAACCTTCATCATTGCCGTAAATTCTTATCCCGCCTGTTGCGGGCAGAGCAAGGCGCAGGTCAACTTCGTGGTTGCCGGCAGCGCACCGCATCAGCAGTGTGTTGTCTTGCACTTCCAAATTGTCGGCGCTGGTGACTGATTTCCATTCGTCCTTTAGAATGTCGCCGGGCGAACCGTCGGCATACCACCATCGGGACATTTTATCAAACTGGCTCAAGTAAGTGTCCACCAATTGACACGCCTGCGGCAGGTCATTCTTCTGAAAGGTGGCGTTCACTTTTTGCCGGAAAAACGCCAGCGTCAGGTCGTTTGTCAAATTTCCCCAAGCGCGGGGGAGCGGAGTGAATCCTTCCAGCGTCATCAAATCCATCCAGCGTTGGATGAGATAAAGTCGTTGCGCCAGATTGTCCTTGTCCGTTGGTGTGGATAACGACGATTGCATCTGCCAAATTTGCTGGCACGTTTCAATGTCGGGATAGGTCAATACTGCCGGCATTTGCCAGCGAAGTATGCCGGAAGGCAATCGGCATAAATTGCTTTGAGAAGCCTGAGTTCGTGCCGTGTCTGAAAAGTGGGTTTCGATTAACAAATCAACCGGCAAGCCTTCGTTAAAATCAATCGCCACTGGGGTTGTGAATTCGCCGTCGCGCCAGCGCGTTCGCATGGGCAAAAAACCAAAATGAGAATTCGGCTTTCCCCCCAAAGTGGCCCACGGTATTTGGAAAAAAACCAGCCATTCATTGCCCTTCCTGACAATGTTTGCTTCAAACGCGCCGACCTCATTGGCGCGGGCTGAAGAATGATTGGCAATTGCAACTTGATCCGGAGTTGCATCAGAGCCGGAATTCAGCAATCGGTTGCAGCCAAATTTCAAACCCTGTTCCGACGCCGCAAATTGGTAATAGGAAGGAACACTTGCATCGGGTTGAATCAAAAAATCCACTTCATCAGGGTTTGGCGGCCAGTTGTTCGATGCGGAAGGCAAACCATGCAGCGAATGCCAATCCGCTTCTGACCACCACTGCGTATCCAGATTGGTGTAAGGGAAAGACATATTCTTGTCTTCGCAGCGAAAAACTACAAAGAGCGTGTTGCTGTTGTATGCGATGCGACATTCGGTCGGCTCCATTGGACGAGTGTCGCCGCCGCTGCGATAAAATTGGTTTAATACCACAGTATGTTCATGGTCCGACAGAAGGTCGTCCAAAGAAGGAGAATTACTCCAAGCTGGTTTTAGAACGATTGCATTGACTCCCCAAGTCTGTTTGTCCGCTCCCAAAACAATTCCGCAATGAAAAATTACGACGAGCAAAAAAAGGGCGAATATCAAAGTTCGGTTGACTAAAGAATCACACAACTTAAACACTGGAATGGTTCTTCCTTCGCTGACGATGGGTTTAGGGTTAGAATGGTGTAGAGGTATTTTCAAAAAATGTTTGCACCTTTCCACGAATACGGTGCCGTTGAGATTTGATTTACAAACCATATTTTTCACAGTCGAAGCAGTGACTTTAGATAAGCTACCCAAAGCAGTCATTAAGATTTTAGGGTTGAATTATTCTATACCCCTGGCATAGGTGCGCTTAAATCACAGTAATTGACGAAAAAAGAAGAGGAATCACTAAATTTGCATCGTCCCGTGCGAGATAATCAAGTCGCGTGTCAGGATTATCCATCTGAATCCACCGCCTTCTCAAAGCTGATCAGCGCCTATGCGACACATGGCGAATTTATTCCGTTATGGACAGCCTGAAGAACATCTGCATTGAGGGATTGATGCTGTTGGTCACCAAGACTGGCACGCCTGTGCCCACAACCGGGTCGCCCGCCGGCAACCACACGCCTGAACTGAGGTTGGTGCTATATTGAAGCTGGTTGGTCTGCCCCGCAATAGTCGGGTAGCTGAAAATGAACTGCGTGCCGTTGGCACTGAGTCCGTTTAAGACCACTGGCAGCGGATTGATTGTCAAAGTGCTACTCGTATCGGTTGCGGCTGGGAAGCTGCCGGCAGCGGCATTTGAATAGGTAACGGTATAAGGCGTAGGGCTGGCCGGCAGGCCGGTGGTGTTGTAATTGATGCTAAAATCCCCATTCGTATCAGAAGTGGTGGTCCCCTGCGCATTTCCATTGATGGTCACGGTGACAGCGGTGCCCTTGGGCGGATAGGTGCCGTAGGAGCTCACTGAGCCCGTCAGTGTCACGCTGGCAACGCCATAAGTATTGGTGTGGCTGGTCAAACCTGAGAATATGGGCTCGTTCATATTTTCAAGCAGAATTGGCTCGATTCCGATGGTAACCGTTGTTCCACTTATGCTATACAAGTTGCCCACAAGGTCGCGGTACTGGACGTAGCCGTTTGGAACCGTGAACGAGGAAGTGGAAGTTCTGTTGGTATTCCAGACCGCCAAGGCTTGATAGCCGCCGGGCCGGGTGAAGCCGCAGGTGTAAACCGAACCCTGGTTCGTAGCGGGTTGGCTCATCTTGGCGCCCACCATCCAATAGTATAATTGCTGGTACGCAATTCCCGCAGCACCGAGGCCGTAGGTCGGGTCCCACAGCTCCCCCCATTGCCAATACCCGTTATTATTCTCCCAGTCATACCAAGCATAGCTCGATACTCCCAACGACCACATGAGAAGGTAGTGCCGCGCCAAGAAAGCCACAGCATCATTCGTCGTGGGCTGATTTGCACCGCTCCCTTCAGACCCCCAGTCTCCTTCCGTGCAAAAGATGGGTTTCGAGCCTTGACCATAAGCATTCATCGCGGCCTTCAGATTCCCGACGATGCCTATGATCTCTTCTGGATAACAAATCTGATTAGCCACGCCGGCCTCGCTGCAATAGCCGTGAAAAGCGACAGCATCGCAATTCGTGCCTCCGGCAGCAAAATACTGACTGTAAAATATCGTCATGTTCCCCTTGCCGCCGGTTGCGTCCGGCGTCAGCACCGTGATGGTCGGATCAATGGATTTCGTTATCGTATAAAGATCGTGTTCCATCTGCACAAGCATCGGAGTGGTTCCTGTATAAAAGCCTTCTCCAGCCATGGCCTCATTCCAAGTCTCCAGATATTTTATTTTCGTATGGTAACGGGTTACAAAGTTGGTAATGAAGAGATCCCAATCCAAGATGTTGGTTGGCGCAGTGCCGCCCGCCCAACTTGGCCCCGCGCCGAAACAGTGGAGAATGGCGACATTTAAATTTGTGACCGCATTCACTGTCGCATCCATTGCTGTCCAGTTAAAAGTTCCCTTTGACGGCTCAAGCCCCGCCCAACTGATGTTGCCATTCCCCCAATGGTCCCACGTTCTTATTAAGCCCCAAGGCTGGTATGGAACTGGATTTCCATTGGAACCATAGCCCATACCATGCAGGCCGAAAAAACTCCTCGGAATAACATCATTAGTCCCAGCCGAGGTTTCACAGACGTAGCCGACCTTGGTGACGACAGTCAGAATCAAACCTGCCAGGCTAGCCCGAAGCCATCGCTTTTTTAGAGGTGTTTTTAGAAGATGCCTGAATGTTTTCATTGGTATGAATTTTGTTGGATGATTTGAACTATGAACTACACTTTCTCACAAACAGAATTCAACTCTAGGTAAAATATTCAAACTTGTCATCAAAACATTAAGGTTGGATTTTACTATGCCTTCAGCATAGGTACTTAAGCAACCGTATCGTTAACCGTGACGGCGGGCAACGAATCAAACCAACCAAAAAATGTCCAAACTCCATCTAATATATTCAATATGATTAATGGCAATTCATGAGAAGCAGGAAGTTCAGGGCGTTATTGATAGCCTGAAGAATTTCTGCGCCGAGGAATCAATACTGTTGGTTACCGAAACCGGCGCGCCAGTGCCAGTCACCGGGTCGCCAACAGGAAACCACACACCCGAACTGAGATTAGTACAGTATTCAACCTGATAAGTCTGTCCAATAATAGTTGGATAGTTAAAAATGAATTGAGCGCCATCAACGCTAATGTCACCTAATGTTATCCCGCCTGCCGTTATTGTCACCGTGCCGCTTGCCCCAATAAGTGTGTAATCCCACATCGCTGCTCCTGCCAAAGTCAACCCGCTAAAGTCGGTGATAACCTGTGTTCCCACACCAGTACCAGCCAATCCGACGTTGCCAGTCAATGTCACATTGTCATTTCCAACAAGATTTGCCACCGAAAGAATCGCCGCCGCCGCAGTCGCCGTTCCGTCATAAGCGCGTGTGCCAGTCAAAATCACCGGCACGGGATTGACCGTCAAGGTGGTGTTCGCGTTAGTTGCAGCGCTGAAACCACCGCCCGCAACGGAGGAATAAGCAACACTGAATGGAAAAGCCGGCAGGCCAACAGTATTGTAATTGATGATAAAATCTCCCGTTGAATCGTAAATGGTGGTAGTTTGCGGCGAAAAATTGATAGTCACTGTGATAACAGTGCCGCTGGGCGGATAAGCGCCATTAGTCCCTAGCGTGCCCGTCAATATTACGCTGGGACTTCCGTAAGCAATACTCTGATTGATCAAACCTGAGAATTGCGGCGTGGGATAAGCTGCTACTGTCACTGTGCCACTGGCTCCGACCAACGTGTAATTTGTCGCCGCCACACCGCTCAAAGTCAGTCCGCTGAAATCAGTGATGGCCTCTGGTCCTATGGCGACACCAGCCAACCCCACGCTGCCGCTCAATATCACGTCATCGCTACCTACGAGGTTCGACACCGATAGGATTGCCGCCGTTGCGGTCGCTGTTTCATCATAAAAGCGAGTTCCCGTCAAGACCACCGGCAGCGGATTGATTGTCAAAGTAGTGGCTGCATTGGTTTCGGCGGGAAAGCCGCCATTCGCGGCGGATAAGTAGGTGACTGTGTAAGGCGTGGCGCTTGCAGACAATCCCGTGGTGTTGTAGTTGAGGGTAAAATCTCCCGTTGAGTCATAAGTGGTAGTGTTTTGTGCATTACCGTTGATGGTCGCGGCGACAACAGTTCCACTGGGCGGATACGTGCCGTTGGTGGTCAGTATGCCTGTCAACGTCACGCTGGAAGTTCCATAAGTGATAGTTCGGTTATTTAACCCCAAGAAGGAAGTTGCCGGCATGAAGGCGAAGATGGTCATGGAATATGGCGCGAGGATGTAAGTGAAATTCGTGCTGACTCCAGAAATATTGGTTTGCGCCACGTCGCAACCCAAGTTGTTGCCCGCTTTAGCCGCGTTGTCTTGCGGCATACCATAAGAGTAAAGCGTAGCTGTCTCAAGAGGAGTATAATTGGCCAGTGATATACTCACCGGATAATTTGTCACAAGACTTTTGTTAATGGCCAACAAGGTCAATGAACCATTGGTGCGTTGCGCCGCATAAGCTGAAACCAGCGGATTACTGCTCGATGCATTCAACACCGTGTCGCCAGCCCGAATAAAATGAGACATCAACTCGGCGGCGAAGTATTGAGGATAACGGTTGGTCAATGGCTCCGCGGCTCCAGTCATCATTACACCGAAGTCGCCATACATCCGCCATCCATAGAGGCTCGAACTTAGATTTCCGCTGGTGCCCGGACCCGAGTCGGTATAATCCCACCAGACCAAGGCATTGAACTCCGTCTTCATCAATTGCCCCAGATTGTCGGCGTAATAAAGACCATTGACCAAGCTAACGGATTGCTTGCCTTGTGTGCCGGAATAACTGTTGTTTTCGGTGACGAGCAACTCAATGTTCGTGCCACCCGAACCGAAATACTGGGTGATCTCTCCGCGTAGGGTCGATGCGTTGGCAACTATGCTACCCGTCCCTGCAAGGAGCGTTTGATCGTTTTCTGGAGTAGGCGAATTTTCAGGATACCAATGGTGAATGCCGAAATCGGGCGTCACGCCCAGTTGTCTCAATGTGCTTAGTACGACTGGGGTCCAACCATAAAATATCTGGCCAGTAACAAGATTGGTGGCCGGATGGTCGGTGTAGCCGTTGGAGTCGGCGGTTGGGTTCAAGTCAAGAACGACACCGACTTTGATTGTGGGATCAATGGCTTTCATTTGTTGAATGTAAGCCGCAAAGTTCGTCGCGTAGGTATAAGGGTCATGCGGGCGAGCGTGGTTATCGGTTTCATACGTGCCATATTCTTCGTTGCCCACTTCCCAATACTTGAAGCCGTAATGATTCGTCACGTTCGCGTCTGCGACCCACGCCGCTGCTTCGGCGGCCGTGCCGCTGCCATAATTGACAGTAAGGATGACAGTGGCTCCCATGTTGGTGGCAACTTTGGCAAAGTTGGCGTAGGTATTATTGCGACTGACATTGTTTTGCGCCCAATGATATGTGTCGGCGATTGAACCGCCCGGGAAGCGCAAAGTCTGCCAACCGGCTTTGTTGATTTCGGGAATGCCATCCTGAATATTAAGATCGGGATCATAGACACTCGCGTTGATGCCGAACCAACGCGTGTCGGCGGTCCGTATAGTATTGCCGGTGTTGACACTGATAGTTATGTTAGCCAAGTTTGTTATCTGACCATAACTATCTTCCCCACTTCCGGTGAGAAGCACACATATTAAGCCGGAATGTAACCATCGTTTGCCCAACAGTTTTCTCAGAAGACTAAATATGATTATGGCCATGAATTCTTGGGGAGAAAGTGCTCACGAACACGAATGATATGTTTTACAGTTTTATTCTGTAAGCAATCCTTGCCGAAAACGCGAACTTGTCAACCCAACATTAGGATGGGACAATTCCACACCCTTGGCATAGGTGAGTTTGTCAAGACTATCTAAATACTGGTCTTTCTTCTGATTGCGTGGCGAATTCAAGTTGTTCGGCCAACGCCCAAAGTCTGAATCATCGCGGTTGCGATTTCCTCGGAAGAGGCCTTTTCGCAACTAAAAGTCAACGCGTCCGACGGCGGTTCCAGTGTTGCCAGTTGGCTGTCCAACAACGTCGGCGGCATGAAATGACCGCGCCGGTTTTTTAGCCGTTCTTCAATAATAGCCCGTGGTCCGGTGAGGTGGACGAACTGAATACGTGGGTCACCGCCTTGAAGTAAATCGCGGTAGGCTGCTTTCAATGCCGAACAGGTCATGACGGTGAACCCATCTTTGTCAAGTGAACGGACTATAATACCTCTTAAAGTTTGCAACCATTTTGCCCGGTCATCATCGGTCAACGGCACGCCGCGGCGCATCTTTTCGACGTTTTCAGGCGGATGAAATTCGTCCCCTTCATAAAGAGTCGCACCAGTTTTTTTTGCAAACAATGTCGCCACCGTTGTTTTGCCGCTTCCAGAAACGCCCATGACAATCAAGACAAGCGAACGCCGGGTGAATGATTTTATTGTTTCACACCGCATAAAACACTTGGAGGATGCTAAAAGATTAGCATCCTCCAATGAACTGCAAGTTGTTCAATCGGTCACTGCACCAGATATTTGAAGAACACGTCTGGTGAAGACAGACTTATGGGCACCAGATTGGTGATGGTTCCACCGGTTCCGGCGGTGATGCTGTTGGTTGACCAAATCACCGGCGGAGTCAGACTGGTTGTGGACAGCAGATAATAATTATGTCCAACTTGAGTCGCCTCCACTCTGACTACCAAGTTTGTGCCCGTGGCATCCCGAGAAACCGGCAGGATAGTTGGAGAGTTTGGAGGCGCCGAACTACTTACGGTCAATGTGGTGCTCGTGTCAGTTGCGGGAGCAAAGACAACGTTGTCGGCGGCAGATGAATAGGTGACCGGATAAGTGCCGTTCGCCAAGCCGGTGGTATTGTAATTGATGTTGAAATCTCCTGTCGAATCAGAAATAGCGGTGGTTTGCGTATTCCCATTGATGGTCACGGTGACAGGGGTATTAACCGGCAGATAAGCCGCTCCGCAGGAACCCACCTTGCCTGTCAATATTACACTGGTAGTGCCGGTCGCAATGGTCTTGCTGCTCAAATTCGAGAAAACAGGCACGACACCTTGGCCGCCGGTGAATTCAATGTTCGCGAATCCAATGTCTGCGGTTGCAGCGGTGCTGAAGTTGCCATCAAAAATATTGAGAGTCAGTGTGGTGACATTAGTCAACAAATCCACGTTGGTCCCGGTAACAAAGTTGCTGAGCGGAATCGAATAATGGACCCAATCACTATTCGCGGGGCTGTGAAGCTGAATATCCGGTGCTTTGAACGTAACACTACCGAATGAAAGATTCACTTGTATCGCTTGAATTTGGCTGAATCGGTCATAAACACCTTCATTCTTGATGTCCATCTCAAGAGTAGTGTAGTTGCGGACATTCAAATGGGGAAGGTTCGTCGAAATACCATTGAAGGATGGATTTCCACCGCCAAAGGCAGCTTCCCAAATTAGGCAGCCTGTAGAAGGACCTGACGGAGGAGCGTCGGGATAAAAATATCCGATTGCTGCGCCTGCGCTCGTCACCCATCCAGCAGTGTCTGCATCGCTGTTGAAGATGCCAACCCAGTTAGTAAGCGCGACTACTGGGCCGCAAGGCGTTATCATCAGCGCAGTGGCATTGCCAGCAGCCTGAACAAAGACATAATTGACAGCCGACAAACCCGAACCAGTAATGCCCCAAATACCCAGACTGGTTGGCGTTATTCTGCTCGTAAATGCCAACGTGCCTGTCGTGGCGTTGGCTAACGTGTCGCTGCCGAGAAAACCAGTTACCGTTCCGGTGAAATTAGTATTGGCCGAACCAAAATTCTGACTTGTTGGCGTCGCCACATAAGTTAATGTTGCCGGCGTGACGGTCACTGAACCACTGGCTCCGACTGCAGTATAATTCGCCACCGCCGAGCCGCCCAATGTTAATGCACCGGAAGAAGCAACGGTTTCCACCCCCACATTGCCGCTTGCCAGCCCAACGCTGCCGCTGAGTGTCAAGCTATCACTGCCAATAAGATTTATCACCGAAAGAGCGGATGCCGGAACACTTGTCGTCCCGTTATAAACACTGGTTCCAGTCAAAGCTACCGGTCTCTTATTGACCGTCAATGTGGTGCTCGAATCGCTTGCGGCATTAAAACCAGTTGCGACGGCAGATTGATAGTTGACGGTGTACGTGCCGGCCGGCAGGCCGGTAGTATTATAATTGATGCTGAAGTCTCCCGTCGAATCGGAAATAGTAGTGGTTTGCGCATTTCCATTGATGGTCACAGTAATAAGAGTGCCATTAGGCGGATAGGTGCCGTTGGTGCTCACTATACCCGTCAACGCGACACTTGTTGCCCCGTAAGTAATGGTGTGACTAGTTAAACCTGAAAATCTGGGTGTAACCGGGCCAGATGCTGTTATCGAAACCGATCCGCTGGCTCCGACTAATGTGTAACCTGCTGCCGACGCGCCGCCCAACGTCAGTCCACTGAAGTCAGTAATGGGTTGCGTTCCAACAGCAGAACTGGCCAGCGTGGCGCTCCCGGACAATGTCAAACTATCTCCGGGCACAAGGTTCACCACCGAAAGAATCGAGGCTGACGCGGTCGCCGTCCCGTCAAAAGCACGGGTGCCGAACAACTGCACCGCCACTTTGTTGAATGTTAAAGTCGTACTCGAATCACTTCCAGCACTGAACGTAACATTATCGGTGACATTTGAATAAGTAATCGTATAGGGCGTGGAACTGGGCGGTAATCCGGCGAGGTTGTAATTGATGGTGAAATCTCCCGTCGAATCATAAATATTGGTGCTCTGCGTTTTACCATTGATAGTCACGCTAACAACAGTGTTGCTGGGCAAATAGTTCCCATTGCCATCACTCACTGTGCCCGTCAATATCACACTATTGACGCCATAGGTGATTGTCCGACTGTTCAAACCTGAGTAAATTGGTGTAGCTCCAGGCCCTGTGAACTTGATGTTGGTGATTTTATAGTAAACAGTCGTATCTGAAGGAAAGTTAGGATCGTGCGGGTAGAGGTTGACCTGATACATATTAGTAACATTCATGCCGTTTATCATGCCTCCGAAATAGCCGGAAGAGTATCCAAAAGCAGAGGCCGGAACCCTGAAATGTGACCAACCGTTGTTGCTAAGGTTATTGGTGAGGGGAGCCCCAATGTTACCACCTCCACCATTCACATAGCTGTCGTTAACAACGAGTTCCCAGTCCCATTCCTGACAGTTATAACCATTACTATCCAAGGGCGAAAGCTGGCCGGCTCCGTTGGTGCCAACCTTGAGGTCAAATTCCAAGGCGTTGTAGTTGGTGAGAGCTGGAGAAAGCCTACCGGCATCAACAAATCTATATGCCATTTCATACTTAAAGTAGGTGGTGTTAAATAAAGCGGACATCTCCATGCAACCCGTTGACGGTCCGTTTGTAGGAGCATCACCGGGAACAAACGAACTGCTGACCGTTGGGTCAAAGTTATTTATAAACTGCCAATTAGTAATATCATTGGCGCTATTGAAGATGCTTACATAGTAAGTAAGCCCGGTGGGCGCCTGTCCAGTGACTTGGATATTGTCAAATGCCAATTGCACACTTGTTGCGCTTGTAAAATTGGCGTCAAATACAGCTAGCATGAGTTGCACAGTACTACCCAAGGTTCCATTTGTGTAGGTGTTGAGCGGAATGACAATGTGCTGCCAACCGTTGTTAGTGCTAACTGTGGTAAGCGCTATCGTGACGCTCGATTGATTCCAAGTTGAACCATCGGGGCCAGCGCCACTTTGAACCAAAATTGGCTGTAGCTCTTGGATTTGGCCGTTGGGATCTGTAGCCCCCTTGATCTTAACATCAAATTCGAGATTGCCATAGCCGGTCAAATCGGTGGCAGGAAACGAAACGCTGAGTCCGCCAAAGGTATGACCCGCATTATCAAAAGTGCCTGTCCAGCCCAAAGAGCCGGTGGAAAGAGCCTGCCCCGGAGGAGCATCGCCGGCTATGAAAGACGGAGTGACTGTAACACTTTGACTCGCATCCAACCAATTGGTGGTGTCGTTGCTGCTGTTGAAAGTATAATTAATCTGGCCGTAGCCAACGGTGGCGCTTACGGCAAGAAATAAACCTGCCAATCCTACCCGAAACAAATGCCTGGCGCAGAATGTTTTCATGAGGTTCCTGATTTTTTTCATAGATTTAATTGCGTTGGATGACTGAATTATAATAACTGGTTTCTAAAGAATTGTTAGTAGCATGGCTAAAACACATGAATTTGTCACTAAAACATTGGGGCTGGATTGTTCTACTCCCGCGGGATAGGTTGCTTAAAATGGCGAGTTGGAGCGGTTGGCGATGTTCATTTTTCAAAGGCCAAATTCCCAAGCGAGACTGGAGCAGAGGCGACACACCTGACCATCGCCCTAATTAACAGGCAGCTTCGCCCGTATTTCCAAGACGTGCCTCATTACTGTCTAATACAAATGGCAAGAATATACCAAACAATCAGCCCGACCGTTGTTGAAATGTTTAGATGCGACGTGAAAAATGAACGGTGCTATTTTCAACGGTCTAATGATTTAACTGTTCCATTTAATGAATTAATCTATGAAACGAAGAGAATTTCTGACGAAAACCGTTCAAGCGGCGGTGGCGTGGCAACTACTCAAACAGGGCAAATTAAAAGCGGCAATCGAGAGCGAGGTATCACCTCCCAATTCTGGAATGGCAGCAAAGCTGCCCGAGGTGGCGCCGTATGAGCCGTTTGAATTGAATTTGCGCCAACTACGCAAAATCAATAGCGCCGGCCCGTATGAAATTAGTGGCTCGCAGGAAGCTTTGCGCACTTACAAATGGGACCAGACCTATACCATAGTCAAATGGGATCCGCTTCGCACGGCTGCTGTGATTTGTGACATGTGGGATCGGCACTGGTCAAGGAACGCGATGGCCCGCGTGGAGGAAATGGCTCCCCGCATCAATGATGTGGTCAAAGAATTGCGTCGTCGCGGTGTGCTGATTATTCACTGCCCCAGCGATACAATGAAACATTACGAGGGAGCTCCAGAACGCAAGTTGGCTCAAGCCGCGCCGCCAGTCGAAATGCCCATTCCAGCCGACGCGCAAGGAACCGTGCTGGACTCAGGCTGGTGCAATCTCAACTTAACGCGCGAAGCGCCGTTGCCCATTGATGATTCTGACGGAGGCGGTGATGATAATCCGCCTTGCAAGCCGGCGACCGAACCGCCCTGGCCGTGGCATCAGCAAATCGCCTCCATCCAAATTGAGCCGGGCGATGCCGTGACTGACAGTCGTGAAGCCTTTTACTTGATGCGTCAACGCGGCATTACCAATGTGATTATCATGGGCGTTTCCGAAAATATGTGTATCCTAGGCCGTCCTTTCGGTATCCGGCAAATGATCTATCAAGGACAAAACGTGGTGCTGATTCGGGATTTGACCGATTCCATGTATAACCCGCAGCGGATGCCCTATGTGAGCCACTATGAGGCCAATGACTTGGTGGGCTGGCATATTGAGAAATATTGGTGTCCCACGATTACCAGTGACCAAATCATCGGTGGTTTGCAATTTCGTTTCGCCGCTGACGCGAATCGAGGTCTTCCAGTTTTTCGCAATTATGTCAAGTTGCCCACCACGGACGTGCATTACCAACGGGTCAAGCCCTACATTGAGGACACGCCCAATCCAGATTACAGCCAAGCTTCTGACGAAGCCCGTGCTGCTTTGCGGGAAATGAAATTTGGGGTTCGCATCCATTGGGGAGTCTATGTAAAGCTGGGTTACGGCTGCAACGCCTCGTGGCCATTTGTCCGGGCGGACAGTGGCCATCCGGGATTAAATAACGAACAACGGCAGGCATACCAGCAATTTTACAAGAGCTTCAATCCCACCAAGTTCAACGCGGACGAGTGGATGGAATTGTTCAAGAGCAACGGCATCAAGGTCGTCGCCTTCACCACAAAACATCACGATGGATTTTCCATGTTTGACACCCACGCCCGCGTGCGCCGCCGCGTGAATTGGACCGCCTCTGGTGGACCGGAAATTGAAGAATGCGATTTCGCTTACAGTATTATGGACAGCCCGTATCGCCGCGATATTGTCAAGGAGATAACCAATGCTGCCCGTCGTCATGACGTCAAGATTGATTTGTATTTTTCACTGCCGGATTGGTATGACGCTGATTTCCGCCCTTTCGCCGACCATCCTTTGCATACTCGCGTCAACAAAGCCGAGCAACCTGACCAATGGTTCCATTTTGTGATGCGCGCACGCCAGCAACTCACCGAATTGCTCACTCAATATGGCAAGATTGACATCATTGATCTTGACCAGTATTATGATGAAACCGCTTGGTTGGATTTGCGGGAGACGATGAAAATCATCCGCCGCATCCAGCCCGACGTAATGTTCCGTGCCCGCGGCATCGGCAACTACGGTGACTATTACACACCCGAAGGATTTGTGCCCGGCTCCAAGTCAAACACCGACATGCCTTGGATGGTCATCTATCCTTTGGCCGGAGACGGCATTTGGGCTTATGAACCGGATGCCAGCAAATATAAAGACGGGAATTGGATTGTCACCAATCTGGTGGACGCGGTGGCCAAGGGAGGCAATTTCATGGTGGGCATAGGACCTGATGAAGAAGGTCAATTTCATCCCAAAGCCATCTCGGCACTCCAATACGCCGGCGACTGGCTGAAGATTAACGGCGAAGCCATTTTCCATACCCATCCATTGCCGGGCGACGGCTGGAAAGACGGCGATAACGTGCGCCTTACCCACAGTGATTTAGGCCCGATTATTTATGCCATCGCTCTCCAATGGCCGGGCAATGAATTGGTGCTGCATAAAGTTGAACTCACGCCGGGAGCAACCGTCACGATGTTGGGAAGTAGTGAAGCCTTATCTTGGCGCAATGATTCCAATGGTGGAATCATCATCAGTCTCCCGACTCGATGGCAGATACTCGCCAACCGCCCTAGCGAACTACCCTGCGTATTTAAACTCAATAACGCAAATATATGAACGTCGCGTGCCAATTGTTCTGCGTTACTGAAACTGCACGGCGCGCCAGAATTGCACGCCTGTTTCTGAACTGATGGGATTGGTGACGTTAAGCACAGTGTTTGTCAAAGTGTTGGTGGCCACTGTTGTCCAGTCTGATAAATTAGTGGAAGTTTGCAACACATAGGAACCTGATTGACCGGCCAGTTGGAAAACAAATTGCCCGGACTCGGACAGCGGCAGAACCGAGAGCAAGGGAGCCGCCGGTGCCGATGAAAAGTCAATGACGTTAATGGAGTAGGGCGCGAGAGTGTAATTAAAGTTCGCGCTGACACTGTAAGCATTGGTTGTGATGTCGCAGTTGTTGTCGCCGGCCTTGGCCGCATTGTCCTGCGGCATCCCGTAGGAATAGACCGTGGCCGTTGAACCGGGCATGTAATTGGTCAATCCTATGTTGGCTAGATAATTGGATGTGGCGCTCTTGTTGATGAGCATGAGGGTCAGGTCACCGTTGGTTCGTAAGGCGGCGTAGGCGGAAACCAGTGGCAAATCGCTGGAGACGCTGACCACCTTGTCGCCGCCGCCAATGAAGTGGTGGATTAGCTTAGCAGCGAAAAAGGGTGGATAACGATTAGTCAATACCAGACCGTTTTGCCAGTCCATCAAGCCGAAAGCGCCGTAGGGTCGCCAGCCGTAGAGATTTGCGTTCATGTCCCCGGTGGTGTAAGGAGGGCCGCCATCGTGTAGTTGCCACCAAATGCGTGCATTGAACTCCGTCTGCATAATTTGGCCGAGGCTATCGGCGTAATACAGGGCATTGACAAGGCTGACGGATTGTTTGCCAGGATTACCGGCATCATTGTTGTTTTCGGTGATGAGTATTTCGATGTTCGTGCCGGCTGGACCAAAGAAATCGTTGATTTCACCGCGCAACTCCGCCGCATCGTCGGCCCAATTGTTCATCACCAGAAGTTTCTGGTCGTTATCTGGCGAAGATGGATAGTTCTCGGGATAATAATGATAGATGGCAAAGTCGGGAGCGACGCCCAATTGTCTCAAGGTGCTCATTACGACGGGAGTCCAGCCGGTGAAGGCTTGGCCGGTTACCAAATTGATGGCCGGATGGTTAGTGTAACCGTTGTTGTCGAGTTGTTCGCCTTTGACCACAACAACACCAATTTTGATGGCGGGATCAACGGCTTTCATTTGTTGGATGTATTGCGCCGCGCGCGAAGCGTAAGTATAAGGATCGTGCGCGGGAGTGTTGGAATCAATCTCTGTCCCGGTGGCATATACTTCATTGCCAATTTCCCAATACTTGAAGTCGTAATGATTGGTCACGTTTGCGTCGGCGACCCACCCTGCCGCCTCGGCGGGTGTGCCAGTGCCGTAATTGGCGGTAATGATGACATTGGCTCCCAAGTTGGTAGCAACTTGCGCAAAATGGGCGTAAGTGTTGTTCAGTTGAGTTTCATGTGCCCAATGATACGCGTCGGATGTTGAACCGCCGGGATAACGCAGCGTTGTCCAACCGGCTTCATTGGCTTCGGGAATGGTATGTTGAAGGTTGAAATCGTAATCATAATTGCCTGTGTTGATGCCAAACCAACGCGCGTCGGCAGTGCGAACAGTGTTGCTGGCATTAACACTGATGGTCGGATTGGCTGGTATTGGGGCAGGAGCGGTGAACTTCACGTTAGCTATTCTAAGAACCATATTCGTGGTGATCGGGAAATAGCCGTCAACCGGCTCAATAAGAACCCATTGAACATTGGCCCAATTAGTGTTCACTCCTTGGATGTAACCGGCAAAAGCGCTGGCTGGAACAACAATGTGTTCCCAGCCGTTGTACGCAGCAATTGGGGTGATAGCTCCCGTATCGGTGGTGAACCATGTGTCTGAACTACCGCATCCGAGAGTAATTTCAAATGAATTACAAGCGTTGCCGAACGTGTCAAAAACCGCCTGAGCGGGGTCAACTTTGACATCGAGTTCCAAAGCAGTGCAGTTGCTCACATTTATGCCGTGGACATTTTTTCCAATTACAGTCCAAGTAAGACTCGGACCAAAGGCACATTGCAATACCATACAACCGCTCGAATTGGTTTGCCCCGGCGGGGCGTCTCCGGCCAGAAAACTTATATAATCGGTTGCCGAATCGCCGCTTTGATGCGACCACAGGGCCGTGTCGGCACTGGAATTGAATGTGGCAACCCAGTTGGTAATCTGGCCATAACCGGTTCCAGTACCAGCGGTAGAGAGCAAACAGGCCAAGACAGCCTGACACCAGTTTACAGACATCTTCATGGTTTTATTCGCACAAAATGACACTAAAACAGAGAGTGCCAAACTCCAACACCCTCTGTTTTGCGTTAAATGATTCCGTTTTATGAAATTAATTAAAATTAATTTTTCGGCGAATCAGAGAAACGAATCCGAACAGACCAGCACCAGCACCACCTATGAACAAAGAAGACGGTTCGGGAACCGGGTTAGTGAACGCGATGTTACTGAATGCAATGTTCATCGTTGTGCTGGCGGTGTAATTGCCATCAAACACGTATAAGTTGATTCGATTGACGTCATTCAACAAGCTTTGCTGACCGAAACTGCTGATGGGAACGACAAATTGTTGCCATCCGCTCCCTGAATAGTTTGGTTGGACAGTCGCTGTTGAATAGAGACCAGTGCCGTAATTTGAAAGATTAAACTGTATAGATTGAATTTGACCATATTGATCTGGTGTGCCCTCTTGTTTGACCCAAAACGTCAAATCGGCATATTGAAGGGCATTGATATCAGGGAAAACATAGGTAAGCCCGCCAAAAGTTGCACCTGGACCATAGGTGCCGCTAAAGCCCAAGGCACCGGTCGAAAGAGACTGACCCGACGGAGTGTCATTCACAAATGAGGAAGTGACGTGGACAGTCTGACCCGCATCTGTCCATGAACTCGTGTCGGCAGCGCTGTTGAAGGTTATGGTATATTGAGCGTGGCTTACAGCCCCGCTTGCAACAAGAATCAACGATGCCAAACTAATTTGGCACAACTGTTTATTTAGGGATATTTTCATACGTTTGTTTGCTTTTATTTTTACTTTAGCTGCAATTTTGAAACTACATTGCAGCTTTTTGGAACGGTTGAAGTATGGCTAAAGTATTCAAATTTGTCACTGAAACATTGGGGTTGGTTTGTCATAGACCTATGGTATAGGTATCGCATAAATTAAGATTATTTATTTGAAGTTAGTGTAAGTTGCCGGGAGGCCAATTCAGGTGTTCGTGCAGAAATTTGAAGGTTCCGACGTCATCGTAGCCATAAATCTCATGCGGGCCGGTAAACCAATAAATATCGCTCTGGTCGTGAAGTCCCAAGCGCGCTTCATAGAGATAACGAACATTGGCGAATTCATATGCTACCCGGTCATCCGGTGCAACGGTGTCATTATGCCCTCGTTCTACCATGAACGGGCGGGGGGCAATCAACGCCGCTATCTCGGAATAGTTAAAAGTTTCGCCAAGGTTAAACTCGAACATTTCATATTCGGGCGACCAGACATAACTATAAGGGCTGATAGTCGAGGCGCATTTCCATATCCAATCGTTGAAATCGCCAGAGCAGATGGACAGGCAATAGTTTGTCACTATTGCCGGCACACGCATCGCTGTCTTGCCGCCGTAGCTCAAGCCATAAAAAGCAATTCGTGTTGGGTCAACAAATGGTAGTGTTTCAAGCCAATCGGTAATCTGTTGTTGCTGGGGCACCATGATTGAGAACAGTGTCTTGCCCAGCGGATTGGCCATGCGCTGAAGAGTGCGGAAACGATCCTCGAAGATAAATATGCCTTGGGGAGAGAAAGTGATGAATCCTTGATCGCACAGTTTGGCAGCGAAATTGTGATAAAAGTGGCTGTCACCAGTTATTGTGTCTTCCGGTCGGCCTTCCAGACCGTGTTGACAAACGACGACTGGCCGGCGTTCGCTAGGCTTAAGGTCTTTGGGCACCAGAAGAATTCCGCTGGCAAACACGTTTGAGAACACATTAAGCACGACCTCATAGCCGGTCCAGTTGGTCTGGTTGTATATCAGACGTGAACGGGGTTCGGGCGACAACAACGGTTCGTCGAAGCGTCCAATTTCCTGGCGATAGAAGTAATCGCGATACCATTCTTGGCTCTGGCGAAATTTTTCAGGCGATGTCGTGTCGAATTTAGTCATGAATTTTTGGCGCGTATATTTGCTCTCAGCCAAGAGCCATTGATTATAGCGATCCAACTCGTGCAACTGTTCGGCTTGACGCACCGCTGGGTCGAAATCAGGCCAAAGATTGTCAGGTGCTGGGTCCGATGGCGCCAAACTGGCATTGCTTGACAATGCACTTAAGAATACGCTCAAAGCAGCCTCGCTGCCAAATGGTCCTTGCCCGTCGTCGCCACTGGCAATCATCTGCAAGTCTGGCGATGGATGCAAACCATCCACTATTGAGCGCGCTCGCTGAAATTCCGAGCGGACGTCATCCAGCTTGGGAGTTGTGAGCACTCCGGGCGCGCCGTTGCCAATTTGCGACGGCAGATATGCGTTGCCACCGGGCATTGTCACCTCCGGCCCCTTGGCGGCTTCAATGATTAAGCTACGTGGAATAATCATCGTGGCGACCTCGGCGTCATCGAATTCCTCCAGCAAACCGAAGATGTTGCGGGTAATTGGTTGTTGCCAGATGACTTTTTGGCGTTCATCAAAATAACCGCTGACACACGCCGCTTGAATTCGCGAGTCCAAAGCAGCGGTATAAAACGCCTCCAAACCGCCCTCGCCCCAGCCAATCACACCGGTTTTGATGTTGGAATTCGTGCTTTGGAAATTCATCCAATCTATGGCCGCCATTACCTTTTCAATTTCGTAACCGATGATGTGACGGCCCAGTTCATAGGCTGGCCGATAAATGAATTCCCGGTTGGAAAGCTCTCGTTTAGGGTCCATGTGACGGCTAATCAACACAGGAACAATTACCCGGCATCCGCTCTCGGCCAGACGCCGCGCAAACTGACTCTCTGGCGCAACGCCGTCGGTCAATCCGGCAAGTTGTTCCGGTGTTTGGTCGGCGTCCGGAATAGCGACAACATTGGCGATAGGTGCGCGATGAATCGGTGCAAGCAACAATCCTTCGCCGGTTACGTCTCCGAATGCTGACCAGCGCACGGCGAATACCTCGTAGTTTTTTCCGCGTCCACAGAGAGCTGACCGGTTCGGAGTGGTAATTAGTTCAAGTGACACCTTATCTACACGTTGGTCGGACACGCCGAGGATTTCGGCCAAATGCTGCCGGTTGGTGGCTATGGATTGATTGTATGCCTGCCATGAGGAAAAATCCCTGTGCCAGAATCGCTCCTCGTCATTCACCGATTCATCCAGTTTGCGCAGCAGGAATTGATGGACGCCCGCGACCAGATTTGAAGCAATATCACCTTCCATTGTCAGCGGTGCGGTGCCGGGAAGGGTTTGATTCTGCGCGGTGCAGACCCAAACCGAAGTGACGAGCCAAGCAACCAAAAGAGTTTTACTGAGGAGATTCACACAACGCACTCTACGCAAACAGGTCGGTTCAAATCTTGGGGCTTTGAGCGGTGACTGATGTGGATTCGGGCAGATGATCAGTTACATCAACAGTGGCAGAGTAGTTTGGGGTTAATAAATCGGCGCGGCTGTTTGGGTACGATAAAATCGTGTCGCCGAAGTTGGCATCGCGGTGTCTGTGAATTGCGCCATGCCTGTAACATCGGCTTCCACCGGTCCGGTCACTGTGACCCACGGACCACCAATGGCGGTCGCCGATTGCAGGACGTAACTCTGGTATGGAATGCCTCCGAATCGAACCATCCATCCATTGGTATTTGGTTGGATAGAGGCAGTCGGGTTGAGAAACGGTTCGCCACTCGCGGGTTTCCAATTACCACCTTGTGCTAATACCGGATAAATAGCCGCCGGGAAAACTTCAGTCTCTTCGACAGTAAATTCACCCCATTGACTGTTACCCACGTCATCCATCCACTTGCGTTCCCGAGGCAGGCTATTGGCAGGCGGCACCTGAAGATTGGCCGTGGCGGTTTGACCATTCGCGCCGGGACCGTATACAGTAATTCCGGGTTGAGGACCACCCCATCCCTCAGTGTATTCTGCGTAGGCAGATTCACGTTGCTCCGGGTTATGGGTTCTATCGAATCCAATGCCAGTCATGTAGCACTTGCCGATGGGATTAAGACCTTGCTCATAATCCATAAGCTGGCTAACTGTATCAATATACTTCTGCTCTCCTGTCAACGCCCACTGTAGCAGGCATGGATAACCAAGTTGTCCTCCGTCCGTGAAATATCCTTGGCTGAAGTTATACGACGTAGGATTAACGCTCGCAGGCCAACCCGATGGGTAAGTGCCAATGTTGACCCAATTAACTTCATGGTCCGCCGCTGCTTGAAGTTGCGTTTTGAAGTAAGCGACAACATTCGGATCAGTAGGCCGATTGGTCGCGAGGATATAGGACATGAAATAGCTCGCTTGCCAGATGCCGCCATCGGTGAGAGCACCTCCAAGCTGTTTTTCGTAAGAACCGGTAAATCCGCTTGTGGTGGTATATAAGGACTCAATGATATTACTGGCAGTCACATCTCCAGTCAGCAAATACTTCTGAATTGCGTAATAAAGCTTATGCGTCGTTTTCATGGACCAACCCGGCACAGAATTGACATAATTGTATGCGGCGTCCCCGCGTATCTGCAAATTTGCGCTGAGTTCAGGATTGAAAGGTTGAACGAGCCGAGCCATGTGCATGAACAACCCGGCTGCCAAACCACAGGAATTGACGTCGTTAGTTTGAACGCCCCAGAGCAAAGTGTCCTGATCGTAGTTGATTCCCCACGCCGGATAGCCTGCGGCATTGACGCCCCACGCGACAGCGCCGGAGGGTTCATTGGGGGTAAATTGAAGGTTGGTCCACAGCATCGTGCCCCACCAGGCTTCATCAAGAATATCTGGAATCCCATTGCCTGATCCAATGATGTTGAAATCCGCGTCAAAAATGTCCGGTATATTAAATTGCTTATCAGTGAACAAATTGGGAAAGGCTTCATAAGTCGTCAACAATACCATGGGCACCATAAGGTGGTAAGCCCGTCGGTCTGCGTCTCCGGCATCGTGATACCCTCCATGCACAGATAATTCGGGTTGAGTTTTCTTAACCGTGCCGTTAGGAAAGGTGTCTGACTGATTCGATCCTTCACTATCATATATGTCGGTATGACAAGGAGTCGGCCGGATATTGGCCCATGCATACGGCTCGATAATCGGGCAACCGCACCGATTATAAAACAAGGCGCGGAATGCGACATACGCCAAGCGGCGTGAAAAGTCTCCACCCACGCCAAAGGGATATGAGCAGCCGTAACCCTTCACGGAAATCATATAAGGTCCACCCTCGGGCACTCCCGACAGGTCAATCCGATAGACATAATCACCAGAGGATGAATCCGGTTGGGCGGCTGTCACAGTTTGCAGTGTTCCCGAAGCGATCTGTTCTCCTGTAAATTGGTTAAACACAGTATAATTGGGAAGGGGTCCACCAATCGGTTTGGCTCCGCCGTCGCCTAGCCAGATGGCGAAATTGGCATAGCGCGTATGAGACAAAGCGCTATAACCATTTTGGTTGACTTTAATGGACTCGCAGAAAATTTTCGTATCATCGAAGACAAAATTTGTGTTACCGTAAGGCGTGTTCAATGTATAAATCATTCCATTGGTCAAAGGCGGCACCTGCAAGTAAATGTGATAATCTACGGCATTTGCCTCGGTCACAAATCTGCTGGCGGCTGTCACGGGTTGGCCATTGAGCGTCCATAACGACAAATCGGTCGTCGTCACTTGGTTATTGGTCCACTGCTCACCCCAAACCGGGCCTGTCCAATAAGCGTCTTTGAAAAAAGCCACCAAGACAGTGGGCGAAGCCGTGCGAATTTCCTTGAGTGAAACTTGTTGCGCAGTGACTGAGAGACAAGCGCACAAAAAACCAGCGATTAGCAATTGATGCTTCATAAAGATGTTAAACATGGGTCTAACATAATAGTGATTAGAAAGTTAGACTTGTCAACGCGGCATTGGGGTTGGATTAGCCTATGTCCTTGGTATAGATTCCTTTTACAAACTTGGTGAATTGGCTGAAATTTTCTTTCTTTAAATAATGGTTCTACCTCGAAAGTAAGAAGTCAGATGTTTCTTTGGATGGTTGAAACTTCACATCGCTCCGTAATGGTCCGATTAGAAACAAAATACAGATTAAAGCCAGCAACGGCAAAATTCCGTAACCAATGAAAACCGGCATGTAACCATAATGACCAATTCCCCAGCCGGACAGCGCCATAAACAGCATACCGCCGAAGCCTGATCCCATGCTCGCAAATCCCCAAACCGAGGCGACCATCTGTTTTGGAAATATATCCGCCGGAAACGCGAGCGTGTTGGCCGTGTAACCGGTATAACCAAAAGTTGTGATCGAAATGAATGCAATGGCCAGCGGCGCGTTGCTGGTGAAAATGGCCGGAATAATGCAGGTCATCAGCAGGGCAAAAACAGTTGTGCTCGCTTTGCGTGCAACCGTAGTGGGAAGGCCATGACGAATCAACCGCGACGCCAAAAAACCGCCTGCAAGATTTCCTATCGCCGCCGTGAAATATGGTATTCCCCCCTTCCAGCCGATTTCCTTCATGCTGAAGTGGTGCACTTCGGCCAAATATTTCGGAAACCAGAATAAAAGAAAATACCACACCGGATCCATGAAAACTTTCGAGAGTGTGAAAAACATCACGAACCGCGTGCGCAAAAGTTTCGCCACCGGCACAGTCTGTCTTTGCGCCGTCGCAGGGGTATTTGTGTTTTTTAGCGAGGCATGAGTCAACCACCAGCATACGCCCCAGAGCAATCCCAATGTTCCCATCAACACGAATGAGCTTCGCCAGCCCATGGTTGTAACCACCCAAACAATGACCAACGGTGAAATCACGGCACCGATGGAAGCGCCGGCGTTGAAAATACCCGAGGCCAGCGCGCGTTCTTTTGCCGGAAACCATTCGCTGACCATTTTGGCCGCTGCGGGCCAGTTGCCCGCTTCGCCGGTGCCCAGCAAAAATTGACAACAACCGAGCGACAATGGTCCTCTGACAAAAGCATGAAGAATGCTCGCTAAAGACCACCACGCCATGCAACACACATAGCCGATGCGGGTTCCCACTGTGTCAATGAACGTCCCTGAAAGACCGTTACTGATGGCGTAGGCAAGCATGAACGCGGCCCCGATGTTGCCATAAGCTTCGTCCGTCAGGTGAACCGATTCTTTGAAACCAGGCGACGCGGCCACCAGTCCGAGCACCGACCTGTCGAGATAATTAATGACAGTGGCGGCGAAGGCGAATCCGACCATCATCCATCGCAAACGTGAAATTACGGGCGACGCCGGGTTTCGTGTCACAGTATTGGTTTGCTGGATATTCAAAGCACTGCCATTTCGTTACTTTGTCCGGTCATTTGCCGGGTTTTCGTAATAGTCAAAACTCGGCCCTAACTTTTCCATAAGTGGCTGCGTGGCTTGGCTCAATTCCTCTATTATACTCTGGTCCAAAGGCTCCGAAGCCGCCTTGATATTCATTTGGAGTTGCTTGACGTTGCGCGAGCCGCATAGAGAACTGGTGATGCCTTTGCCGGCAAACGCCCATTTCAAAGCAAGTTCTGACATCGTTATGTTATATTTGCTGGCAATCGCCCGGATGTTCGCGAGCGCGGCGTTAGTTTCTGGTTCGACGCCGGGAAGACCATGACGGCATTGAGGCGTGCGCCGACTGTCGAAGTGCCGTGTGCGCCGTCGCCAAATCGGCACATCGTCCAAAGTCGGATAAATGCCGGCCAGCACTCCTTGCATCAGCGACATATATCCCAGCACGCCAATACCTTGCTCCCGGCAAAACGGCAGAATTTCTATTTCGATGGCCCGGGTCAGGAGGCTGTAGGGCAGTTCGTTGACGACAATCTCGACGCCGGTCGCAAGTGTTTCAGAAAGTTTTTCCACGCCAAAATTACTGACTCCGATATAACGTATTTTGCCCGACTGTCTTAAAAATTCCAAAGCACCAAACGCATCAAGCACTGAGGGAACCGGTATTTTTTCGCTGGTGAAGTGTTTGATGGAATGTGCCGTGATTGGCCAATGCACCATGTAGAGATCAATGTAATTGGTCTGCAACCGCCGCAAACTTGCTTCGCAATGTTTGACCAAATTTCTAGGCTCGACGTTCGAGGGACTGACTTTGGTACCAATCAAAACCTTGTCACGCGGAATACCCCGCAACGCGATGCCCAACGAACTTTCACTTGCGCCTTCGTTATAGACTTCCGCTGTGTCAAAAAAATTTGCTCCTCGTTCCACCGCGCATTGCACCACTTCATTGACATCCTGCTGACTTTGCGCTCCCCAGTATTCTCCGCCGCCGTAAGTCCAACATCCCATACCGAGCACGGGCAGCTTCAAGTCGTATTTGCCGCATTGACGTAGTTCCATTGGTTTAATTTGTGTTGGTTCCATCAAATCGTTCCGGCGGCGGCTTCTATTTCGCGACCCGACAAATGTCTTGGGCGCCGTCCATCAAAATCGTCGCGTCCCGACTCGGCGACCAAAGGAAAACGGATTGCTCTCCTGTCGCGGTTAGCACGATAGATGGCCGTGAAGAGTTCAACCGTTCGTCTTCCGTCCTCGCCTGTAATCAGCGGCGGTCGTTGATCGAGAATTGCGTGAAGGAAATCGTCAATTTGCAATCGGTGATAATACTCAACGGCGTTAATTGAGTTGAAATACGCGGTATCCTCCTGTCGCCACCGGGCTAGCAGATTTTCCTCGCCGGGGATGCTCCACAAATCATTCAGTGGCGGTTCGGTGATGTTCGACATTCCAGCAATGAACATCGCGCCGCCGTCAGTTTGCACGCCTACGGAAGCGCCGTTGTTGCCGTGAACCGTGACCTTGCCGTAGAGCGCGGGATTCTGACTGTTGCTGACGACGATGTTGCCGAGCGCACCATTCTTGAAACGAACCCCCGCTACCGCCGTATCTTCCACTTCTATCGTGGGATGATTGAGGTTTGCCCAGTAACCAAACAACTCGTCAATCTCGCCCATATACCACAACAACAAATCAAGTTGATGCGGCGCTTGATTGACCAATACGCCACCGCCTTCGCCCCGCCAAGAGCCGCGCCAGGGGTCGCTGCGGTAATAAGCTTCGTCACGCCAGCCAAGCATGGTCACGGCGCCAAGAATTGGGCGACCAAGTTTCCCATCATCAATGGCGCGCCGGATTCGCTGACAAGGTGCGAAGAAGCGTCGCTGGCAAATCATGCCGAGCACGCCACCACCGTCGCGTGCCGCCGCAAGGATGGCGTCGCAATCTTCCAACGAAGACGCCAGCGGTTTCTCCACCAGCACATGTAAACCCGCACGTGCCGCTTTCGTGGCGGCATCGGCGTGCGCCGGATGCGGCGTCGCAATCGTAATCATGTCGGCCACTCCGGCGGCGAGCAAATCGTCAATTGTGGCATACGCTTTCACGCCATATCTTTCGGCGAACGCGTTGCGCCACTCCGGATGTGATCCGCCGCACACGGCGACAAATTCGGATGCGGGAAGTGTTTTCAGCGCTTCCGCGTGCAAATGCGCGACTTTGCCGCAACCGACGATGGCCGTTCTCACTTTCTCGCGTTGCATAAATTCAACCGTGCTCCGAAAATTCGTTTATGGTTTGAGAATCACTTTCAACAAACCCGGTTCCTTATGGTAAAGCCGGTCAAACCAAGACGCGCCTTCGGCCAGCGGCGCGACGGCACTCAAGATGGGCATAGGATTGACCAACCCACGAACCAGCATGTCGAGACAGGCCGGATATTCGCCGGAAGAGGCACATGAACCGTAAATCGTCAACTCGCGGGTGACCACTCCTTGAAGTGGTAATTCGATTCGAGGCGACACGTTGCCGACGAGAGTCACCGAACCGCCCTTGCGCACACAACGAACGGCCAATTCCACGGTTTGCGTCATACCCACAGCTTCCACAGTCAAGTCCGCTCCGAATCCGCCTGTAAGATTCTGGACGTGGGCAACAGCATCCTCCTCGCCGGAATTGATTGTGTGAGTAGCGCCCAAGTCGCAGGCCATTTTCAATTTGTCGGAGACCACATCCACGGCGATGATTTTGCCGCAACCCGCCAGCCGCAAAGCCTGAATAACAAACAGCCCAATCATCCCGGCGCCAACCACCACCGCCGTGTCATTCAACACCGGCGGCGCGCGGCGCACGGCATGGAACGCAATTGAAATCGGCTCGACCATCGCCGCGTTTTCAAACGACAATCCATCCGGCAAACGATAGAGAATATGCTGGGGCACGGTGACGTATTCGGCGAAGGCTCCGTGCTGCCGATAATCCTCGCACGACACTCCGAGCACCCGCCGGTTGTCGCAAAGGTTGATGTCACCACGCCGACAGAATTTGCACGTCCCGCAGAAAACGGTTGAATCAAAGGTGACGCGGTCGCCTCGTTGCCAACCGTTGACAGCGCTGCCCACTTCCGCGATGACGCCGGAAGCTTCATGCCCCATGATGATGGGCGGACGCCGCCGCCCCGTGGAGCCATCCAAACCGTGGACGTCGCTGCCACAGATGCCGCAGGCTTTCACTACCACCAGCACGTCAGTCGGCCCGAATTCCGGCATCGGCACCTCCTCGTAGGAGAGTTTCATGTATTCTTTGAGAACCAATGCTTTCATGGTTTGTCCGATTTGACGACGCCGATGGTGATTAAAATGTTGGCAAAACGCTGTTCTTCGCCGGTGGCAATGACGAGCGTCGTCGTTGGTTGGTTCACTGCGCTGTAAAATTCAGCCCGCGGCAGCGTTCGGGTTGGCACGTCTTGGGATAGTAGTTTAGAAAATTCACGATGGATTGTTGCCGGTTGGCCGTCATACGTTGCCATCAGTGTTGCTTGTTCGATAGGAACCGTGTCCCGTAACACTTCCAAAACATCGGTCACTTTTACCAGTCCGCGCCGAAGGTTTAGGAATACCTTCGTGGCGCTGGCGGGAGAATGAGTTGAAAACGGATAATTTCCGTCGGCGATAAGAACGCAGCTTCCGTGGCCGGCTTTTCCCAGAGCCGATAGAATATCCGGATGCAGAATACGACCGAGAATCATCCGACTTTTTTAGCACAACTTCTTGTCGGCTGTCGTATGTTTTCAGGCGATTATGATTGGAGTTTTGGGCTGTGACGCCAAGTCCGTAACTCCTCACCTTGTTTCAGAAAATTCACTTTTTCAAAGAGTCCACAAACACGTGAACACGTTCAACTTTTGCGGATTTGCCGAGTGGTTAAAACTCTATTCGTAGAAAGTTGCACGGCGTTTTTAATCATGCGAAAGAGAGTCCGCGCCGGGGTGAAATGGCTGTTGATGCATTTCACGATAATTCGACGGCGTGCAACCGTAAGTTTCCTTGAAGTTGTGATGGAATTGGGAAAGGTCCTCGAACCCGGCCTCGAAAGCCACCGCAATGACTGATTTATCTGTGTTCGCCAGCAACCGGGCGGCATATTCAAGGCGCAAAGTTCTAATGTAACGCCGCCATGATTTTCCCGTCACCCGCCGGAATAAATCGGTGAACTGTCGCCGGCTCAAATGAACGGATTTGGCCGCTTCCTCAAGCGTCTGTTGACGGAAAAAACATGATTTCAAACGCAGCGCGTAATGGGTCACGCGTTCCATGCTGTCACTGCCCACTTTGAAGACCATCGCGTTTTGATTTCGGCGTTCCATCATGCGCAGTGTGCGCACCGCAAGCTCAATCAACCGCGATTTCAACAGCACCTTCCAACCCGGTTGTTGAGCGTCCGATTCAAAAAGCATCTCGCGGAAAAGTGAACGGATGGGAGCCGCCTGCTGCAAATCCGCGCTCGCCAGATTCAACAGCACAATGCCCGGAGGCTTCGCGAACCGCTCCATCAGTTCCTTGTCCAGCAGTTGCGGTTGATAATGAATGACGTAATTGGAGACCGGATCGTGCGGCACATCACGTATCCGATGCGGCACGCCCGCCGCGATATGGAAAAGCACATCCGGCGCGGTCGTATAACTCCGCCCGCCGGCATCCCATTGCGCCCGTCCGCGAATCACCAAGTGGAATTTGGAATATGAATCTTTCAGGTCGCCGAAAAAGCCCGGTCCATGCCGGCTTTCAAAAACCACCAAGCCGTCTTCGGGCATCTTGACCTGTTTGGGGCGGACCACCAATCTCTCCGGCTCGGTGTCCAAAGGTGTAATTGGGGCCAGCGTCTCCGCAAATTCATGGGATGGCCTTTGCATATCCGTAACATAGTGAAGTCGCCGCATCCAGGCAACCCGATCCCAATTTGTTTTGCCCTTCAATCTTTTTCCCGGAGCGTTTCCGCCAGCCGATAATCATCTTTCAACGCAATGTTTTGCGAAGAGCTGCCGACCAAAATCTTGAAATCATCCTTTTCCGCAATCCATGTTTTTTGCGCTGGATCGTAAAACGCAAATGCGTTGAAGTTCAGTGGAATGGAAACGGTTTGCGTTTCACCGGACTTCAAAAATACCCTTTTGAATCCCTTCAATTCCTTTTCTGGACGCGGCAGACCCGGATGGTTTTGGTGAACGTAAAGTTCCGCCACTTCCGCGCCGTCGCGCGCGCCGGTGTTTTGAATTTCAAACTGTGCGACAACCAGCGCATTCGTTCCATCTCCCGCAACCAATTTTAAGTTCAAGTATTTGAACGTCGTATAACTCAAGCCGAAACCAAATGGAAATTGCGGCGTGATGTGCCGGGTGTCAAACCAGCGATAACCGACAAGCAAACCTTCTTTGTAAGTTACGACGCCATTGGTTCCCGGATAAGTAACTGGACAATCTGCGAAAGCCGGACAATCCATTAGCCGTTTCGGAATGGTGCAGGGCAATTTGCCGGAAGGGTTCACGTCGCCGAACAGGACACGCGCCAAAGCATTGCCACCTTCCATGCCCAAATACCACGCTTGCAAGACGGACGGCGTTTGCTCGAGCCAGGAATTCATCGCAACGGGCGTGCCGAGCACCACCACAACGGTACGTGGATTAGCCGCGACAATTTGTGAAATCAATTTGTTCTGGCCATACGGCAGGTCCAAATCTTTGCGGTCGGCGCCTTCGCAATCGAAGCCTAAATCATGGTTCAAGCCGCCAATATAGATAACTGCGTCGGCAGCTTTCGCCGCAGCAATGGCGCGTTCAGCCAAGTGCGCGTCGCCGTCTTTCTGATAACCTTCGGAAAAAGTCACATTCACGTTTTTACCAACTCGATTCAAGATGCCTTGCAGCGGCGTGACTTCATAAAAGGCTTTGATGCCCGAACTGTTGCCTCCGTCGGCTTGAAGACGAATCGCATTTTCGCCAATGACAGCGATGGTTTTGATTTTGGCCGAATCGAGCGGCAGCAAATGATTTTTGTTTTTCAAAAGCACGATGCCTTCCTCGGCGATCCGGCGGGCGGCCATTTGATGAGCAACGGTATTGAGCGAACCATTAGTGCGCCCCGAATCGAAAACATGCGTGGCGAACATCACACGCAGATTGCGACGAACTTTGTCGTCCAGTCCCGACATCGGCAATTCGCCTTTTTGGAGCAAATCGAGGTAGGGCTGCGCCAGATGACAATTATTGTAACTCTTGATTCCGCCGAGTTTGCTATCAAGGCCCATTTCGAGGTCAAGGCCATTTATCGCTTCGTCTCGCGTGTCGTGCGCGCCGCCCCAATCGGACATGACCAAACCTTTGAAGCCCCATTCACCTTTCAGAATTTGGTTAAGCAAATAATCGTTTTCGCAGCAATACTGATTGTGGAACCGGTTGTAAGCGCCCATGACTGACAAAACGCCACCTTCCTGCACGGCAGCCTTAAACGCCGGCAGATAAATCTCCCGCAACGCTCGCTCGCTCATCTCCACATCTATGCTGCCGCGTTCACTCTCCTGATTATTGGCGACGAGGTGTTTCACACAGGAAGACACATCCTGCGATTGCTCGCCATGGATAAAACCAACGGCCGTCTTTGACGTGAGGAAGGGGTCTTCGCCGAAGGATTCAAAGTTACGCCCCCACAATGGCGTCCGCATGATGTTGACCGTTGGCCCCAACATGATGTCTTTACCTCGGGCGCGGGCTTCTTCGCCGATGGTTTCGCCTTCCGCGTAAGCTAAATCGGGATTCCATGTTGCCGCGAGGCAAATACCGACGGGCATGGCCGTCGAAAAATCGTCTGTGCGACCAGCGGAATTCCAACTATTCGGGCTGATGTCCTCGCGCACGCCATTCGGACCATCATCCATCCAGCGGCAAGGGACGCCCAGGCGAGTAATGGCGGCGGTGGTAAATGTTGTATTGGCGTGAACGAGTGAAATTTTTTCTTCAAGCGTCATTCGTGAAAATAAATCGTCAACCCGCGTTTCAATGGGCTGATTGCTATTGAGGTAAAGTGGCGGAGTTTCTGCGCCGGACACGAAAGAGACGATTGTTAGACAAAATAAGAACAAACAAAATTTCATGGTCATCTATATAGGTTGTGCGATTCTGGCCAAAGCACTCAAATTTGTCACAACGGCATTGGGGTTTGTTTGTTCTACGCCTATGGCATAGTTTTTTTTTATCCAAATGTATGGTTGACTCGAATGATTAGATGAGCACGATGTGTAATGATGTTTTCTGCATTGATGTTTTGGTCGAAATATGGCAGAAGGCTTTTTGTGAAAGTATGGCGTTTTAATGTTGAAGCATCTCTTGCTCTTGTCGTCTTCACACTGCTGTGTGGTTTTGTGTGTTTCTGTGCCAATGCGGCGCCCGAACGACCTTTCCTGACGTCAGCCCAACAAGTGAGGGAAATGTCACCGGATGGGGCGGCTCAAGAATATCCGGTGCGGTTACGCGGTGTGGTTACCTATTACGACGCTGAAAATGATGTTGGTTTGTTTCTGCAAGATTCCACTGCGGCTATTTTTGTGAAATTGGGTCAGGGAATCGTTCAATTGGATGAGGCGACCAACGTCACCGCCGGAGATGAGGTGGAAGTTGAGGGTATTACTCAACGGGGTGATTATCTGCCCGTGGTTTTTGCGAAGCATATGCGCATCCTTGGTCGGACAACATTGCCAACACCACTGCATTTCGATTACGAACAACTGGCAGGCGGCAGAGAAGATTGCCAGTGGATTGAACTTGCAGGCGTTGTTCGTTCCGTCATTCCCATCGGGACCAATCGGGCGTGTCTGAACATCCTTCTCAACGGCCGGCGGCTGGCCGTGCAAATCGAGCATTTCAATTTAAGCCCCGCGAAGGCTCAGGAATTGGTTTGCACCACCATTCGCGTTCAGGGAGTTTGTCGGACGCTGTTTAATAAAAAGCGGCAGATATGTGCTCCTTATTTGAGTGTAACCAGCCGCTCGGACCTCGTGATTGAGGCTACCGCTCCGGGACAAATTTCCGAAATGCCACTGGACAGTTTGGCACAGTTCAATTTCGGAGGTTATTACGGACAACGAATCAAAGTCCGGGGCACTGTCACTGAAGTGAATGAGAACTCGCTTTTTATTCAAAACGCAGGTACTGGCCTTCACGTGCAGGGTGTGCAAACAAACCATGTGTCAGTGGGTGACATTGTAGAGGTGATTGGTTTTCCCGTCTTGGGAGAATTTGCGCCAGAAATGGAAGACGCTGTTTTCAATATTATTGGACATCAATCCGGGCCCAAACCGGTGCAGGTCAACAGCGGCCAATTGCCTTCGGAAGATTACGACAATGTGCTAATTCAATTGCGAGCGCGGCTAACCGATCAGATTGAAGAGGGCGGCAAGCGAATTCTGATTATGGAAACCTCAAATATCATTCTTAATGCGCAGATAGATTCCGCCAGAGCCGACAACCGCTTTTTCGCATTGCAAAAAGGCAGTGAGTTGGAATTAACCGGCGTATGCGTGGCGCAACCTATGATTCAGCCGGTGGAAAATTGGGGCCTTGCGCAACAAAAAGCCCCGGAAGCATTTCAATTGCTGTTGCGGTCTCCGAATGACGTTATTGTCGTCCGAAATCCCCCTTGGTGGACACTCTCACGTTTGTTCTGGCTGCTTGGCATTGTGAGCATAATTCTTTTGGCGGGTTTCTGCTGGGTTTTTGAGTTGAACCGAAAAGTTCATGAACAAACGGTCACGATTAGCGAAAAAGTTCAACGAGAAGCTATATTTGAGGAACGCACTCGTATCGCCCGCGAATTTCACGATACTCTCGAACAGGAACTGGCGGCAATCTCAATTCAATTGGAAACGGCGGATTCTCAATTTGACACGGCCCCGCACGTTGCGCGTCAGATGTTTGAACTGGCACGTAACATGACTAGACACAGTCTGTTTGAGGCGCGTCGCTCGGTGTGGGATTTACGCTCGCACCTGCTGGAAAACAGCAATCTTACCGATGCCCTTTCCGGTGTGGCTAGGATAGCGGGAACTCATGCCCGCGTCGCCATTTCCGTCGAAAGCAATGGCACACCGCGTAAACTGCCTTTGCCAGTCGAAAATAATCTGTTGCGCATAGCCCAGGAAGCCCTGGCAAATGCGGTTAAACACGCTCAAGCATCGCAAATTGTCGTTCATCTCGAATATAATTCAGACAAGATATGCCTTCGTGTCATAGACGATGGGGTGGGCTTTCATCCTGACAATCAATCATATATTTATGGAGGTCATTTTGGATTGCAGGATATGAGAGAACGTGTCCTGAAAATGGGAGGACGTTTCACTGTAATTAGCGCTCCGACGCAGGGAACTGAAATCCGAGTCGAAATTGCGGAGAAACAGGACCTTAACTCTGCCGCTAAAGCTGAATCTCAATGGAAAGAAACTAGAATTGTCTCTCCACCTCAACTATGAATTCTAACGCAAAAAAAATCCGGGTGATGATGGTAGATGACCATTTTCTTGTCCGAATGGGATTAATTGCGTCCATTAATTTGGAACCGGACATGGTCGTTGAATGCGAGGCCTCTACTGGCGAGCAAGCCATCACTTTGTATCGCCGCCATAAAACTGATATTGTCATGATGGATTTGAAACTTCCCGGCATCAGCGGGGTTGATGCCACCAAGACAATCTGCAAGGAATTTCCATCGGCTGCCATTATCATGCTTTCGACGTATGACGGCGAGGAAGACATCTACCGTTCGCTCCAGGCTGGCGCTTGCACATACCTGCTCAAATCTGCTTCCCGCAACGAATTGATTGAGACCATTAGAGCGGTTCATGCAGGTGAACGTCGTATTTCGCCAACCGTTGCCAGTCGTCTGGCTGACCGGACGAGACATTCGGATTTAACCGTTCGTGAAATGGACGTTTTGGCATTGATGGCCAAGGGAAGGAGCAATAAGGAAATCGCCGCCGAATTAGCAATTGCAAGAGTGACAGCCAAATTGCACGTAGGTAACATATTGGCCAAGCTCGGAGTGCATGATCGCACCCAAGCAGTCACAACCGCGTTACAGAGGGGAATCGTTCATTTGGATTAAATTCTATTGAAAAGAGCATGTTTACTCCTTGTGTTCATGGCATTAACTCCAACTACGGAGTAGGGACGAGGTTCTTGATGACGAACGAGGTGAATACCGAAGGAAGATCACTTTGATAAAAATAGTCGTTTTCATAAGTCGCGCTATATTCAGTAAGCTGCAAAGTATTCTCCCATTTGACCCATGACACCGAACCGTCAATCAAGAGTTCATTAGCACCATCGGGGCGCTTGGTCCCTGACTTTTGGTGGGGGACACCAGCAGGAACGCCAATGTTCCAACTTGTTGCAGAGGCACCTCCTTGAATAAATTTGCACAGAGCATCTGCCGCCAAAACCCAAGAGCTTTTGGAATTACCCAGTTTCACTGGACTGTAAGCCGGAGTGCCACTCGAAAAGGCGGTGTTATACCACCAAGTAATACCACCAAAATACTGATAACCAATTAACCATTGCTGGTTGGAGGAGTCGTATGCTGGTAACCCATTGCCCTTGGATGGCAAAGACGGACAACACCAGATTGAAGGCCCATTGGTTAGTGTCGGGTCCAAATTGACTTGCCTTGCCGAGGATGCTTGTGGCGGGTTTAAGGCTCTTTGATTAAATGACACTGGTTGACCTGCGGGAGTATTCGGATTTGATGGACGCGCTGACAAAACATAGTCTTGATTATCACCAGCATACACCGTCATACCAATGCCAATTTGCCGCAGATTGTTCATACAGGACGCTATCTGTGCTTTTCTTTTTGCAGCAGCCAAAGCGGGCAACAACATAGCCGCCAAAATAGCAATGATGGCGATAACTACTAAAAGTTCAATTAGTGTAAAACCGTTAAACTGATTTCTAATTTTTTTAATGAAATTCACGTTCATAAATTGTAATCGGAATCCACTTGTAATATGGTCAGCTTATTCAAACTTGTCATTAAGATATTAGGGTAGGATTGCTCTACGCCTGTAGTATGGGTAGCTTAATTTCGGATTCCAATTTTAGAATGCCTGTTCAATGTGCTAGTCGCTATCCAAACAGATCCTGCGATCAACCCTTTTGGTATCGAAATCGGGTCACGTTTCGTTCAATTACATTTGCGCTTTGGGTCATCTCCGGCGAGGTTCGCAGACCAAAGGGATGGTTCCCTGGCTACATACAATTTTATGCCGACCTGAAGGCGGCTGGAATTGATTGGGAAGACCGCGGCGACGGACGCTTGGACTTCCACAGCTTTCGTGTCACATATTGCACTCAACTTGCGCCCGGAACGCCGAGCGAGTGCGTGCGGATGGCGCTCATGCGACATCGCGATCCGAAACAAACTGCCAAGACTTACACAGACGCGAAGATGCTGCCATTGAAAGAAGCGATTGAAAAATTGGATTTCCATCGCGCGCAAATTTCATCGAAAAATGACGCACAAAGAGACTCACAAAATTCGGTCGCAACGGGTCAAAACGGGGCATTGGCTGTCACTTCACCCGCGCAGGTGCAATTTGAAAAATCTCCTGTGTTCATGCGGTCAGAGTCACTGTTTGTCACTTCGCGGCAGGAGGAGTCAAAAGAGGGAAAATGGTCGGAGCGACAGGATTTGAACCTGCGACGTCTTGCTCCCAAAGCAAGTGCTCTAGCCAGGCTGAGCTACGCTCCGAACAACTGATTTTACTGCACGAAATGCAAATTTTAGCATTTCAAGATTTGCGTTTCTATACCGATTTTCTATACTATTCGCATGAAGACCAATTCATCCGATAATACAGATTTGCGCTGGTTGAAAACGCCGGTGGCAAACGTAGTTCGCCACGTTCAATCAGGCAACTATTATGCGTGAATCCGTGTGCGCGGCAAGCTCATTTGGAAATCATTTAAAACTGACTGTATCAGCGTCGCTAAATTGCGTTAGAAGATTTTCATTATCAGGAGAGCGGCAACGTGCGGGGCATTTAAAGCCGTTGCGCTGGGAAAATGACGTTTGGAAATGCCGTGGCCGCATACAAGTGGCAACGCAAGCATGATCTAGAAATTAAGCCTAACACTGGCGGACAGGTCATCCTATCCGGCGACATGCGTCAGCATGGAGCGGTGGAAGCTTCTGACGCACTACGAGCCATCGAACGTTATGGCGGACTGGAAGCGGCGCGGCTGATGAAAATCCGCCGCCAGAATCCAAAGGTGGGGCAAACGAAATCCGAACGGAAATGCTGCCGGAGCGATTTTACCCAAGTCCATCCGCAACCGACCAGATGCCGTGGATTATCTGAGGCAAATCCTGAACCTTCAAAATCAAAGCCAACAGACACGATTGAATAATTTAGAAAACTTATTCGCATCAGTTAAAATCGAGCAGAAATGAAATCGCCATCACGCTTAAGGGCGGCGATCAGCGAAATTGCTTGACCTGATTATTTTTGACAGCAAAGACGTTTTTCACTTGGAAGGATCCGGCTCGGGATTTTCCAACGCAGCGTGCCGATAATTGACGTTTAACGCATCAAATCGTTTTGCTTGAATTTGTAACCAGCGCATGAAGTCATCCTAGTTGCGTGCGTCTTTGGCCGATCAGGTGACTTCAGCAAGCGCGCAAGCACGCGGAAATGTCATATATTCGACATGCCTGAAGTTGGGAATTTGTTCGGTCCACAAATTGCCTTGCGCACCGAGAATATACGATTGCAATTCGGGTGGCACGTTGGTGGGCATGGGTTCAAAGGCATACATTTTACCCAGTGTCAGTGGACCGCCCCAGGCAGCAGCTTTTGGTTCAGCAACGTGGTTACTCGACTGGTAAAAATCAAAATAGCAATATCCAGTCAGTGTCATCACCACGTCATGACCGGCGCTGGCCGCTTCCTTTGCTCCACCGATCCAATCCATGACGGCGGCGTTTTACGCCAAGCCACCTTGTAATATTTCACTCCAGCCGATCATGGAATGGCCATTGGCATTGACGATCTTTTCGATGCGCCGGATGAACCAGCTCTGCAATTCCTGCTCATTTTTCAGTCCTTCACGCCTCATAAGCGCCCGACAATCCGCGCTATGTTGCCAGGTTTCTTTCGGCACCTCGTCGCCACCGATGTGAATGTATTTTCCGGAAAACAACAATGATACTTCTGCCAGCACATTGCTTAGGAAGAGAAAAGTTTCCTCTTTGGCCGGATCATAAATGCCATTAAAATACCGGCGGTCATCAAAGGCTCAAACAGCCCACCAGTGCAACTATATTGTGGATACGCCGCCAGCGCTACAGTTGCGTGACCGGGCATCTCGATTTCGGGCACAACGGTGATGTGCCGTGCTGCTGCATATTTCACTACCTCGCGGATGTCGTCTTGTGTGTAAAATCTGCCGTAACGTCCATCCGGGCCATAAGCCGTCGTGGAATTGGAAGGAAAATCAAAACCAACATCCGAACGCCAGGCACCAATCTCGGTAAGCTTAGGATATTTTTTGATTTCAATCCGCCAGCCATGATCATCCGTGAGATGCCAGTGGAACACATTCAATTTTTGCATCGCCATCAAGTCGAGAAAGGTTTCGACTTCCTGCTTCGTGAAAAAGTGACGGCTAACGTCGAGCATAAAACCGCGCCACTTAAATCTGGTCTTTAGCCTGGAAAAGATTGCCATGATGAAATAAATCAGCGTGCTGCTGCCGAATATGAAAAACATTATCGTCGCATGACCATGTCTGCACATCGTTGAAAGAAAGATGGCGGCGGTGATTATCAAGATAGACTGATTGATGAGCACCACGAGGCCCATGTTGTCGGAGCGAAGACACGTGGCATCAGTTCTGCAAATACAAGCCTCACAAAAGAAGAAACAAATTCGAAATATGAGTTCATGGGCTTACCACCACTAACCAATTCAAAAATTTAGACCGCTTTTGTATGTTCAGTTTTTCGGTGAAACCGGCCCATGTCTAACCCCTAATTCAGGGGGGTTGTTGCCACCTTTTGCTCTGTTACGATTTTTATGCCGTTTGTGTTCAGCCCATTTGAACAATTTTACGGAATTAATTTTCATGGAAGTTGTGATTTGCCCGAACGCCGATGCCGCCGCTGATTTGGTAGCGCGGGTTATCGCTCAAGAAATACGCAGCAATCCGCGCTTGGTTTTGGGGTTGGCCACCGGCAACATCATGGAATCAGTTTATGCCCGGCTGGTGCAGATGCACAAAGAGGAAAATTTGGACTTTTCAGGTTGCCGCATGTTCAATCTGGATGAATACGTCGGCTTGTCCAGTAATCATGCCAATTCCTATCGGCATTACATGAACCATCATTTGTTTTTACAGGTGAACATTAATCTGAAAAATACGCATCTGCCCAACGGCATGGCGACGGATCTGACAGCCGAATGCGCCAATTATAAAAGGTTAATTGCCGAAAGCGGCGGCATTGATCTCCAACTGCTAGGCATCGGGCAGAACGGCCATTGGGGATTCAACGAACCTTTGTCCGCTTTGCGCTCGCGCACACGGGTAAAAATTCTTTCGCCGGTGACACGCGCTCAAAACGCACCTCTTTTCCCCCGGCCGGATATGATGCCACATCGCGCCACCACGATGGGAGTTGGCTCAATTTTGGATTGTCGGCACTGCATCTTGCTGGCCACCGGCGAAGAAAAAGCAGCAATTATCGCCAAGGCGATGGAAGGTCCGATTACCAGCACGATTTCCGCCACTGCATTACAAATGCATTCTGATTGCACACTTATCCTGGACGAAATGGCAGGTAGCCAGTTGAAGCAATTAGATTACTATCGCTGGGTATTTGAAAACCAGCCGGAATGGGAACGATACCGTACAGTTTCACCGATCATCGCCAAAAATGTTACGCAGACCAAACGCCCAACGTCGAAAAAGATAGTTGAAGTTGCCTGAATTTTGTGAGCTTGACGCGAACAGATGATAGTTTAAGCGGTTCTAAATTTTAAAGGCAATATATTATTAATGAGCAACCCTCCTATATGATGATCGTCTCGTTGTGAGTTGACGGCACCAGCCAAAAGCTTTTTCATAAGACCGATGTTGAAGCAAGGATCTACCAAAAATTCCAAAAAAGTTCAGCCAGCCGCTGATATAAATAATTGGAAAGACCGTTTGATTCTGCGTCGTTACCACTTCCCCGCCTCGAATGCGACCGAACAGGATTTGGCCACGCGCATTGAATATAGCGGCATAGGTTATTTTTTCCCGCTCGGCACGCCGGATGCGGAAACGGCAGCAGTTAAGGCGTCACAGATTTATCAGATGGTTGTAAAGCAGGGCTGGAGCAGTGCTTTTCAAAATTTTCCGCGTGAACTGATCGTGAGCTTCGAGTGGTGCATGAATCCAGTATTGTGGACTTATACCACCATTCATACGCTGGTAGGAAAACAGTCAGGACCAGCCAATGAATTTTCTCCGACGAACCCCAATCGGCAACGTGTGCTGATAGTGGAACAGGACGCAGGCGTCCGCCGTGCTTTGTGTTGGAGCATTGACCAACAACCCGGATTCGGAAGCATTGCCTGCGAATCAATTGAATCTTTTAACGACGCATTGGCTTATCACAAGCCTCGCATGGTGCTTTTAAATCGAAATTTAGCCGGTCGCATCGGCTTCAAACCTGCCGGCAATATCGCGCCAATCCAGCCTGGAGTGCCGACTCTCACTTATTCGATCCATGTAGATGCTGATCAGATGTTCGTTTCAACACCCGGCGGAGCTGGAGGATATTTGGTTAAGCGGGTCAAGCCAGACCGTTTGCTGGAGCCGATTTTAAATGTCGCCAGTCGTTCGGAACTGATGACAGACGACCTCTTAATGCGGGTCAAATATTATTTTCAGGAACTCCTGCAGTTGCGTTCCAACCATGACAACTCGGCGTTGGCCAAGCTCACCCGCCGCGAAGGCGAAGTGTTGGCGCTGTTGAGCAAAGGTTGCGTAGACAAGGAAATTGCACAAGCCATGGGCATTAGTGTTTGGACGGTGCATGGGCATATAAAGAAAATTTTTGAACAGCTCAAAGTCGGCACGCGAACGGAAGCAGTGATCCGTTATTTAGAAAAATAACTTGCTGTCGTTTTAGATGGTTTTGAGAATCGAGACTAACAACCTTTATCACTCCAACTTTCGCCTTTCTTGAAACTGGTGCATTCTGTGTCACTTTATTCCGTGTATAAACTCGACCAACTAAATCCGGAATCTGAGAAGAAAAACTGTGCTCTGAGAATGCTGTTCTCAAGTCTGAGAAGAAAAAGCTCCAAGCGCAACTGACCAGTATAGAGTTGCGTGTTAAAAAGGTGGAGCACATAACCTCTCAAGACAGCAAATATCTTGAAAAGAGGATAACGTCTAGGCATCGTGTGAAGCTTCTGCTAACCGGCATTTATTTTTCATAGGCACCACGCGTGCTTTGATTGGCGTGTCGAGTTTAATTTTAGTTTGCCGACGTCGACCGCAATAAATTTGGCACAGAATTAACCGTCATCATAATTTAGGAACGCTGCCCATGACAACAGATTCAAATTTGACGTTCCAGCCATTTAATTTCAGTTCTAGCTGTCCGCTGGCGGGAATAAGCGCGTGAAAGGTTTTGACTGCGTGCGGCGGAAGCGAAACATAATTGTCATCCCAGAAAACCGGCGTCAATGATTGTTGCGATTTCTTGTCCACAATCCGCATTTCGATGAAGAAAGCCAGCGTATTGCTGGAGTTTTCCAATGTGACTGTGGCGGCTGTTCCATTGGTGTCGGGCGCATAGGAAACGCTGGCCCGCACGTTCGCTTCCGGCATTTGGTTGAGCGCCCTGAAATCGGCGAATGATTTGTTCGGTGTCACGAACCATGTGCTTTTATCCTCGTCGAGCACGTCAGGTTTGGTTGAAAGCCAGTAAAAATTATCCGCGCTGGCTTCCGAACCGGTGGCGGCGATGGTGTGAAGGTCCAGAAAATAAACCGGCGTATCCGGCTCAAGTTTTGACAGATCGAAGATTTTTTCTGAACCGTAAACAGGGACGGCATTGGTCACGGTTTGTTCGAGAATTTTCTTTGAGTTCAAGTTATACACTGTGACGGTCGTCCGGCAGTCGCCAGGATTCCTGCAGGTTTGGTTGACCAGATAAATTCCCTTGTCGCCGTAATTGTAAATGACCGCGAATGGCGTGGCGCCCTTCTTTGCGCCGAAAAACGCGCCACCGGGGACGAGATAATAGTCGTAAAGCTGCCAATAAAACCTTGGCCACGACGGATTGAGCATCCACTGGATGATACCGGTGGTGTGTGACAGATTCACTGCGAACGCCTCGAACATGGCACGGATGCCTTCATAATTTGCCGCCTGACTCTTGAAAGCGAATTCCGCGATGCTTTTGGGCGCATTATAGCGGTTCGTGAACGCGTTCAGATAACGGCTCATCTGGCCGAATTCGTATCGCCCGCAGTGAAAATTCCAGACACTGTCAATCGGCCAGAGATGGCCTGCGGGAATCATGCGCCGCAAGCTTTCCAGCGGCGGCGGCTCCGGGCCGGGGCTGGTCTCGGTGTTAAAGCCGAACGCGCCGCCGTTCGTTTTGTCGAGATACCAGTAGTCCGGCGTGACGTAATCATACGGGCCGTTCATTTTCACCGCCGACGGCCCGCTGATTGAGCTGGTGACGCTGGCGCAGGATTTAAGCGTTGGCCGCGTCGGGTCAATTTGTTTCAGCAGCGCATCGTAACGCGCTTCCAATTCCGGTCGCGGCAATTTGTCACTGCCGAGCACCCAAACGAAAATACTTGGATGATTCCGCAGCCACAAAACCTGGTCGTGCAGATAATTCGTCGCCAGATTCATCTCGGCTTCGGAGACGAAGCCGCCGAAAGTTTCGTCGAAATCCTTTTCAAGATAATCCTTCCATTCCCACTGACAGCTAAAGCCGACCATGACGAGGAGGCCGCTTTCATCCGCCAAATCATAAAGCCGCTGGCTTTCGCCCCAAAAACCTTCCAGCCGGATTGTGTTCAAATTCATCGCCTTCGTGTAGGCGATTTGTGCGCGCAAATTCTTTTCACTCTCACGTAACAACAATTCGTCCGCCCAGCCGCCGCCGCGAATGAGAATTTTTTTGCCGTTGACCATGTATTCGCGATCACCGTCGGCGTTGATGTCGTCGGCCACTTCACGAATGCCGAAATGGACCCGCTCCGTGTCGAAAACACCTCTATCACTTTCCGCCGTCAGCTTCATCTCGTAAAGATGCGGCTCGCCCAATTCCCAAGGCCACCACAGTTTGGCGTTTTTGAAATTCAACTCCGGATGATTTTCGGGCACGAACGTGATGGCGCGTGTCTCTCCGGCTTGCAGCGCGAATTGCTCGCTAAAGGAAACATTCCCGATTTCACCTCTGACCATCGTTTTAACTGGACGGCGGGAATGGTTGCTCAAGTCGGCGTGGATCGTCAGCTGCGCGTCCCGCCAATTACGGTGGTCAATTTTAGTTTCGACAAAGACGTTTTCCAGTGCGACGGTTTTGTAGAAATGCAGCTTAACCGGACGGAACAAGCCCATTTCATGGTCGGGCGGTGTTGGATTCCAGTCCACAAACCCCATCGTGAAGTCGCCGGGTTGCGGTGGAAACACTTCCACGGCCAGAACATTTTTCCCTGATTTAAATTTACCTGTGACGTCAAATTTGAAGGTGCGGAACGCGCCGAAGGTTTTGTCCGCCGCCGCGATTTGTTTTCCATTCAACCAGACATTCGCCCGGTAATTGATTCCGTCAAAAACCAGATCAGTGTTTTCTTCGGCCTGTCCGTGGCTCAAATCAAATGTTTTGCGGAACCACCACGAATTCGTGAACGGCGACGTTGAAATCCTCGCCAGATTTGTGCCGAAGAAAATGTTTGTGTAAATACCGTCGTCCACGAGCGTGGCCAAAACTGTGCTTGGAACGGTTGCCACTCGCCAGTTGGAAGCGTCGAAGCCTGTAACGGAAATTGCCGCGCCGCTTGCCGTCACCAGCGATGACGACTGCACACGCCAGCCGTTTTGAAGTTGAACAAAATTTTCGTTGCTTTGCGCCAGATCTCCGAACAAAGGACAGATTTGGAAAACGGCCAAAAAAATGCAGGTTAAAAAAGAGCCGATGATTTTTCTATGTTGTTTCATGTCTGGTTGGGCAAAGTGACAAATATGACCAGAATGGTTCTCATTGCTGCACATTACTTGATCAAAGGTGCCAATCCATTGGCAAATGGCCAACCCTCTTTACAATCCGTTGCGATGTTCCAATCGAAAGCACCGCGAATGTTGGGGTAATTTTTTTTGATCTGCTTCCATGCCTCAACCGCGCCTTCTTTGGTCGAATAGAGAGGATTTTCGCCATTAATCCCAAAGCCTACCACGACATGTTCTGCACCCAACAACTTGACCCATTCGCCAACGCTCTTTACTATGTAGCTGGGTTCAATTTTTTCGTCCATGTCATAATATTGCGGCGCGGCATAATCGAGCACGCCAGCTTGCACCATGGCAGCACAGAAAGCGCGGTCTCTCATGCTCCAAGGTGCTGGCGGCGTGGTGATCAAAAAACCGGGGTGAAGCGCTTTTAAAGCCAGGCTGATCTTGATCATTTCTACGGTGTCAGGCGCTTGATCGCCCTCAAATGTATCCCAGTCTATGCCGTCAATTCCACCCAATTCGGTGTAGATAGCCTGAATACTCTCAATAAATGCCTTTGATTTCTCCGGTGTGAAACTCATGCCCGAGTGGGAGCCGCCAATGGTGAGAATTATCTTTCGGCCTTGTTTTGTTCGGACGTATTGGACATCGTCTTTTAACACGCCGGGATAGTTGCTGATTCCGGGCCAAGTGACTGCGCCGGTGGTGCCTGGCGCACCACCCACGGGTAGCGCTGCAAACAGATATACCACATTGTAGTTCAGCGGAATTTTTCGAAGCGATACAGGGTTGCGAGACCATTGGGGATAATAACCGCCGACAACTTTTGGGGGCGTCCCAACTTTCAGTGGTGAGAGAGTATCGCCATTTATGTTCATCGAATTGCCGGCTGCAAAAAGCCAGGCGATCACGAGCCAGGATTGCTTGTATGTATTCATAGAGTTCAAAGTTTCAACCGGAAACCAATTCGGTTTAATCTGACTGTCATCAGCAGAATTACGACGGCGCCGCTTGCCGATGAATCGGAGAACAACGGCAATAACGAAAACAGGTAAAAAATCTTGTGCTAAATGTGACAAGCATTGGGGTCTCGAATTTGTAGAGTGATATTAACGGTCGTTTTGCTAACAAACAACCCCCCAAAAACAGCGAATAGACGCATCAGAGAAATGTTTGATACTAGTAAAGTGAATGGTGCAGTTTATCCGATTTGGATCCGGTAAATAATAAATGGAAACAGATTAAGCTCACTGTTAAACAGTCAATCTAAACAAAATATGAAATCAACAATGAAACCTATCCCTTGGAAACGCAAGATGCTGCCGTTTATGAAAATGAAAATTGGAACATCTGCAATCTGCAGCTGCGCTTTGGTCCTTGCCGCGTTCAATGCGCAAGCCCAAATTACATACAGTTCAGGCGACAGTTTGAGCACATGGAACGGTACACCTGATTATACGTCAATGAACAATGCCAATTTGGCTGATGCACAAAATGCTCAAGGTAGCCCTACTATTACAGGTAGTTACGGTGTCATCGCGGAAACATTTACTCCAACCACATCCTTTACTTTGGGGTCATTTGCCATACTTTTGGACGTCACTGCCATTACGAGTCCGACTTACACAATCAATCTTTATGATTTAGGTGCTGCGAACACCGTTTCGGTTAGTGCCAGTAGTGCTTCCTATAATCCGTATACTCCTTCGCCGGCAGGCATAACTCTTGATTTCAGTGACACTGTGACTTTCGCAGCAACGTCGGGGGGTCAGGTTCAAGGCACATTTACGTTGGCCGCTGCCGACCAAACCTTGTTGGCTGCGAATGAGGAATATGCACTTGAAATTTTGATTCCATCTGCCGATGGACACAATGGGGTTGAGTGGTTCCGCGGTGCCTCTGAAGATATAGACCCCGGCGGCCAAATGATGGTCAGTGCTGATGCCGCTGGCGAGAGAGACACTTTGGTGACCGATGGGCAAACCGGTGGTCAGCGAACGGGTGCTCTGGCGCTTTATGCTGTCACACCTGTTCCCGAACCGTCTTCATTGGCTTTAATCGGTGCTGGAATTATGGCTCTTGGCACAATTCGTCGTTTCAAAAAATAAACTTTTGATCATTCAAAAGCCGTTACCAATTTGGTAACGGTTTTTTTATTTTCGCGCGCTGCCGCAATGTTCACTAACATTCTTCCGGACCGGATTCGTGCCTTCGGGCAAGGATAATATGGCCTGGTCAGCGCCCCAGTGATGCCGCCGTCAGCGCAGCCTGTTGTTCGTCTCCTATCTCCACCTTCGCTCCGCCAGGCAATTCCAACACCAGCGGATTTTTATCGCTGTTGTTTGGCTCCACTACCATTTCCGCCTTGTGTAATTGCTTGGGGCGTTTTATCGCCGGATACGCGATGCGCGCTCGCCGCTGCTTCTGTGCCCAGTTTGCAAACGTCTGGTATCTGACGCCCACCAACTCCGCGAACTTCTTCCCAGTCAAGCCACTACGCCCAAACTCGTTGAGCAACTGTTCCCGCCGTGCCAATGGCGTCTTCACTCGCCCCCAGTACGCCCACCTTCAAAATCATTTCATCGACAGATCGTATTCATCATAGCTATGCTGCGACACTTATGGCTTCAGGAGATAGTGGTGCTTGGCGTAACTCTTACGCTTCGGAAGATAATTGAGAACATTCAAATCGGTCCCCCCAAAAACAGTGAATAGACGCATTCAGCGAAATGTTTGATACTAGAAGCGTGAAAAGTGCAGTTTATCCGATTTGGATCCGGTAAATGAACGTAAACGGATTGATCGCACTATTCACCAATCAACCTAAACAAAATATTAAATCAACGATGAAACCTATCACTTGGAAACGCAAGATGCTGCCGTTCGTGGTGGCGTTCGCATTATTGGGCGTTCGCGTAGCGAGCGCAGCAGATTATCCCACGACAATCCTGGCGGATCACCCCATTGCTTACTATCGTTTTGAAGAAGCCCCGGGAGCGACAACCGTTGCTGACAGCAGTGCGAGTGGGCAATTCCCTGGAAGCTATGTTTACAGCAGCGATAGTCTTTACCCGGAATTGGGACAGCCCGGTATAGACACCAACTCCATGCTGTTGTCGGCGTCGGAATCCGCATTTGCTTATGCCGGGTATTATGATGAGTTCAATGAGCAAGCTCCGTTCTCATGGGAGATTTGGCTTCGTCCAACCTCTCTTAGCTCCGGAGGCGTCTATCCCTGTCCGATTGGCAACTATTCGGGGAGTGTTGCAGTCCGTGGCGGCTGGTATCTCTATCAGGTGCCCGATTCGCCGAATGAATGGGGTGTCTACACGTCAGACGGAACATACGTTCACACGGACGCGACATTTCCCTTTGTTGCCGGGCAGTGGTATCATCTGGTCTTTACCTATGATGGCACAAATGTCTCCTTGTATGCCAACGGCACGCTGGCGCAGACGAAACCCGACCCCACTTATCAATCTCAATCAACAGCGTCAAGCTATAACGCGCTTTTCTTCGGCAACCTTAATAATAATCCTTCGACGGCTTTCAATGGTAATGAGGATGAATTCGCATATTACACCAACGCGCTGACCGCCGCGCAGATTTTGAACCATTATGAAGTCGGAACCAACTCTTTCCGCGCGGTCGCCACTGCGCCATACATTGTGGATGATGTAATTTCAACGACGAATTATGCGGGAACCAGTGTGCAGTTCAGCGTCCAGGCGGACGGAACGGCCCCTTTGGCATACCAGTGGTATAAAGGGGCCAGTCTTATTAGTGGCGCAACTAACAATACCTTGTCGTTCACCTGCGCACCTGCAGACAACGGCACGACCTATTATGTTCATGTCAGCAACGGCGTCGGCTCCACCAACAGCAGCACGGCGACTCTCACTGTTTCGACGGGCATCCAAATTGACGCTCCGCTGACCTCCATCACTCGCAACGTCGGCAGTGCGGCGGCTTTTGAAATTGCGGCCGAAGGCGCGCTGCCATTGACCTATCAATGGTATAATGGAGCTTCTCCGATTGCAGGCGCTACTAATCAGATTTTGTGGCTGTCTAACGTTCAATTAACCAACAATGGCGCGAGCTACTATGTTGCTATCAGTAATCCTTACACAAGCACCAATAGTGACCCGGCCACTCTTACTGTTCAAGTTCGCGCGGCTAACGCTCCGACCAATGGTTACGCGGCGGTGGTCGAGGCTGATGGCCCGGTGGCCTATTGGCGTCTGGATGAAGCGAGCGGCAGCACCAATGCGCTGGATGCCGTAGGCAGTTTCAACGGAAGTTACGTCGGCACAAACGGCGGTGTTGTCAATTTCGGCGTAGCCACTGGCATTCCCAACAACAATGACCCAGCCGTAACCGTCAGCAATGGCGCGGCGGTAGTGGTTCCCTATGCGATTGAGATCAATCCTCCCGGCGCATTCACCATTGAAGGGTGGTTTCAACCTGCTTCACTTACAACCGGTCTCCTAGAAAACCGTATACCGATTGCGTCTCTGAGCAACCCTTGGGGCGTAGGCCCGGTCGGTTGGGCAGTCTATCAAACGCCAAGTAATAATTGGGCATGGTTGCCATTTAGAGGGTATTGGGATAATACACGAATTACTGATCCTGATGTGATTGTTCCTAACGCATGGTATTACCTTGTGATGACCTACGATGGCACAACCTTCACCTTATACGTTAATGGTGTGGCCGAGGCTTCGGAAACTGACAGTTTATTTGTTCAAAACGGGGTAGTGCCGAGTGGTGGCGCTAATGATTACGATTATAACTATAACCATACCCTAGGTCTTCCGGATGGGGGAAGCTCACAGTTTGTAATCGGCTGGCGCAGTGACAGCCATGAAACTCCGTTTCTAGGCGGGATAGATGATGTGGCTGTCTATAACAAGGCTCTCACTCCGCAACAGATTCAAAACCACTATTTGAACCAATTAATGCTTACAATCACGCAATCGGGCAAGAATACAGTGTTAAGTTGGCCGGCAGGCAGCGGCACGCTTCAGGAGTCAAGCAATGTCAGTGGGCCTTATTCAAATGTGAATGGCGCGACACCTCCCTATACCAACAGCATAAGTGGAACAACATTGTTTTATCGCATCCAAGTAACAAAGTAATTGCTGGAAAGCTGATTAGCTTCTTCCGGTCGGATTGTTACAATCCGATCGGGAGGAAGTAAAGACCAAATCTCGCCGCTGGCTTTTTAAAATGAAAGAATTATGACACGAAGAAATCAATGGGCAGGCGAATGTCACGAAGTGAACAATCAAGGCTTTACACTGATCGAGCTGTTAGTGGTTATTGCCATCATCGCGATTCTCGCGGCGATGCTTCTTCCGGCGCTTTCCGCCGCCAAGATGAGGAGTTGGGCCGTTAAATCGGTGAATAACATCAGACAGCTTCAACTTGGCGCCATGATGTATGCCAGTGACAATAATGGTTTTTTGCTTCCCAATGCACCGTACACCCCTCCCTCGCCCGGATCAAAAGCTTGGATTGATGTCAGCACTACAGCCTATGAGGAAGGTCTCGGAAATCAAGAAGGTAATACCAACATGGCGCTCTATACATCTGGCCTGCTTGCCCCGTATTTGGGCAACCAACTCGGTGTCTATAAATCACCTGCGGATATTTTGCCTTCAGCCAATGGCCAGAGGATCAGAAGTTATTCCATGAACGGCCAGATGGGTTGCGCATATACTAAAGGTGTTATTAATTTTGATTCCCCGGCCATACAATATGTCAAGGAGTCGGATATTACGAAACCAGTTCCAACAGATGCTTTTGTGTTTTGCGAAGAAAGTCCATATACCATCAATGACGGATATCTGGAGATATACAGCCAAGGATATCAACCGGGCTTTCCGGATGTGCCGGCGGCGTACTTAGGAGGTGGCTGTGCTTTTTCTTTTGCCGACGGGCACGCTCAAGTACATAAATGGGTGACTTCAACACTCATAAACGCGAAAGGGGAATTCCCCACCTTGACTGGTGGCAACAACAACGCAGATTGGGTGTGGTTCACGCAACATGCCACCGCCAATCCATAAATGGGTGATGAAACAATTAACTATGAAATTTACTATGAAACAATTAACTTCGATATTGCGGTTGTTGTTTGTGATCGGCACGGTGTGCCTTTCCACCTTCACCACGCATGCTGACCTTTGGAGCACGGGTTATTATCCATGCTATGAGCAGGGTTCCACGAAGATGCCCGCTTCCCAGATTGATTTCACCGCGCTGACCCACATTATCCACTTCTCAGTCTATCCCAACACAGACGGTACTCTGAGCACTAGTTACCAGGGACTCACCTTGGCTGATTCCACAGATCTCGTTACCCGGGCGCACGCCGCCGGCAAGCCGGTGTTGATTTGCGTGGGTGGTGGCGGCAGTGAGAGTGCTTTTGAAGCAGCCACGAGCACCGCCAATTTGCCCGTTTTCATCAACAACTTGACGAATTTCATGGCAACGCGCAGCTACGACGGTGTGGACATTGACTGGGAGCCGGTGAGTAGCGCAGACTACGGCCAATTTACGAATTTGGTGAATGGACTGCGTTCCGCGTTGAACATTTTCCCCCAGCACAAATTGCTGACCGTCGCTGCCGGCGCTTATAAGAACTCTGGATCTGTGTCTGTGTACTACGGAATGTACGCCGCACTGCAAAGCCAGTTTGACCAGATCAATATCATGACTTACGACATGTCCGACACCTCGCTCAAGGCGACGTGGTTTAACTCTCCAATCTATGACGGTAATTATCATGCGCCAACCGGACTGGCTCCCTCAATAAACGTCGCGGTTAGCAATTTTGTCTTCTACGGGGTTTCGCCCGCCAAACTTGGCATTGGCATCCCATTTTATGGGTACATTTGGGCTGGCGGCAGCGGCACATCAACAGGAGGTGTGACTCAACCGCGCCAGACTTGGACTACAGCGCCAACGGTAACCACACCTTCATACACCACGATCATGTCTGGTTATTATCAATCAAATCTGTACTATTGGGATACTAACGCCCAAGCCGCTTATCTTAGCATCAGCAATACCAATTCGGCGAATGACATGTTTATTTCCTACGACGATCAACGCGCCTGCCAGTCGAAAGTGAGTTACGCCCGCAATCAAGGTCTGGGCGGCGTGATTATCTGGGAACTCGCTCTGGACCATCAGACCGGCCAACCGGATCCGTTGCTGGAGGCGGTCAAGCAGGCGCTGGCCACGCCCGGCTTAATCACTATTCAAAACTCCGGTCAGGATATCGCCCTAGATTTTAACGGTCTTCCACTGGGTTCATACAGTGTAAAATGGTCAGGAGATTTGAACAGTAATGTTTGGAATACGCTAGTCGTCACAAATGTATCTGGTCCTGGCGGGGTTATCCAAGTAGTAGACCCCGATGCTGTCAGTCAGACTCAGCGATTTTATCGCGTACAGACGCCGCCTTGAATTGTGCCTGTATATTCGGGACGGTGGATTTTAGACTAAATTTAACTGGCCTTGTGAAATTACGACAACCATTTCGAAGGGTGCTTGCTTGTCAAGCCCCAATTCATTTGTCTTTGCCTGAATGACTTGGGTAACAATTAATCTGAACGCGACTTTAAAGCAGAGTTCAACATGATTTTTACCTAACAAACTATTATGGAGGTTGTAATTCGACCAAATGCGGAGGCTGCTACTGACTTAGTCGCGCGAATCATTGCAAGGGAGCTACGCGACAATCCGCGCCTTGCAATGGGGCTGGCCACGGGACGCACAATGGAATCGGTTTATGGCCGACTGGTCCAAATGCACCGCGAGGAAGGTCTCGACTTCTCAACCTGCCACACTTTCAACCTGGATGAATATGTCGGATTGCCAAGCAGTCATCGCAATTCCTACCGGCACTACATGAATCACAATTTATTCCTGCGCGTGAACGTGGACTTGCGGAACACACATTTGCCGGACGGAATGGCTACTGACATCGAAGCCGAGTGCGAACGTTACGAAAAGGTCATAGCGCAATGCGGAGGGATTGACCTGCAATTATTAGGGATAGGGTTGGTAGGGCATCTGGGGTTTAACGAGCCAGCGTCATCGTTGCGTTCTCGCACGCGGATCAAGGTGCTTTCGCCAATGACCTGCGCCCAGAACGCGCCGCAGTTCGAGCCGCCCGAAAAAATGCCGCGTCGCGCCATCACGATGGGTGTGAGCACCATCCTCAACGCGCGACGCTGTCTGCTGCTTGCTACCGGTAAAGACAAGGCAGAGATTGTGGCACGCGCGATTGAAGGTCCGGTGACGAGCATGATTTCGGCGACGGCGCTGCAATTCCATCCGCATTGTACGGTGGTGCTAGATGAAGCAGCAGCGAGCCGGCTACTGGAGACGGATTATTACCACTGGATTTTCGAGAATGAACCGCAATGGCAAGTTTATCGCGATAAAAAGTGGTTTCAGTCCGGACGGCCATCCAGTCAAAACGGCTCCGTGGAAGAAAAGAATGTCCCGTTTGATCTTACGGCAAGCCGAACCGCTTTCTCCGGTCTCCCCCAAAAGCAGGAGGCAGACATAATTGGGGGCAATCATTAACACCTTGCAACAAATAATTTCTTATTCGAGAGTATGGCGATGGAACCGGTGGACAATCAACATCGAAACAAATTGGCCGGCAAGTTTGAGCGTGGTGAACCCACCAGCAAAATTTCTGCGGTTGTATTCTCCAAATATTCAGGCCGAGGGCAGCCCAACAATAAGTTTTCGAAGATCGATGCGCGTTATTGGCGAGAACGATTGATCTTGCGTCGCTACAGTTTTCCAGCCTCCGGAGAATTGGAGGGGAATTTTGTCGCGCTCATTGATCACGCTGGCAGGGGTTATTTTTTTCCGCTTGGAACCTCGGATGTAGAAACCGCCGCCGACACTGCGTGCCGGATTTATCAGATGGTGAAAAAAGAAGGTTGGAATATCGTAAGCCAGCATTTTTCCCGCGAACTGACTGTAAGTTTCGAGTGGTGTATGAATCCGGTTTTGTGGACTTATACCACCATTCATACTTTAGTCGGGAAATGCGCGGAACTGGAATCTGATCCTTCACCGGCCAGTCCCAATCAGCAGCGTATATTGGTTGGCGAATTGGATGAGGGCATCCGCCGTGCTCTGTGCTGGAGCATTGACCACCAGGCTGGCTTTATCAGTGTTCCCTGCGACTCGGTGGCATCATTTACCAATGCGTTGGAACTGCACAAGCCCCGGATGGTTCTCCTTAATCGCAATCTGGCCGGACGCATCGGTTTTAAGTCTGCTGGTACCATCAGTCCCATCCAGCCCGGGGTGCTGGCCCTTACTTATTCAATTTATGTGGATGGTGATCAGATGCTTGTTTCAACGGCCGGTGGTGCGGGAGGCTATCTGGTCAAACGGGTTAAGCCAGACCGGTTGTTGGAACCGATCCTCAAAGCCGCTGGTCCGTCGGAGTTGATGGTTGAGGATTTTCTGATGCGTGTAAAATGCTATTTTCAGGAAATACTCCAGATTCGTTCCAGCCATGATAGTTCTGCATTGGCTAAGCTGTCCCATCGTGAACTGGAAGTGATGGAACTGTTGGGCAGAGGTGCTGCGGACAAGGAAATTGCGCGCGTTCTAAACATCAGTGTTTGGACGATACGTACTCACATCAAAAATATTTTTAACCGTCTCCAAGTGCGTACTCGCACAGAAGCGGTCATCCGGTATTTGGAAAAATAATCTAGCCGCTTCTCATTCATTGCCAAAATCGCACTATGAACTGCTTCCTCCCCCCAAAAACAGGGAATAGCCGGAACGACCTCGTTGAGTATAAATTTATTCCAGAAACCGATTGGTTCACAAAAAACATAAAAAATTTAAACCCGAGTGGACAATGTCAAGATTTTATTGCTTAACCTATGTCGATTGAGTTGATCATTGTCATTGCGAAATAACTATATTTTCAGTCATTTTATTATTCATACCTTGCCTTGGGTAGGACGCACCCCCCAAGCTGCCATTTTGTCCTTCAAATGTTAAGCCTGTTGGCTAGCCATGATAAAAATATTCCATGACAGTTCTGAACTGGGCCGCGCGGCGGCGGATATGGCCGCAGCAAAGCTCCGAGATACAATTGCGCGACAGGGCCGGACGCGGATCATCGCGGCCACCGGCTCTTCCCAATTTTCGTTTCTCAAGGAACTGACGGCATCCCGAATAATAGACTGGCGGCATGTGGAGATGTTTCACCTCGACGAGTATGTGGGTTTGCCGATGACGCATCGAGCCAGTTTTCGCAAGTATCTCTTGGAACGGTTAATTAAACCCGCTGGCATCGGACGGTACCATCTGTTGGACGGGGAGAGCGATGTGGCGGCGGTTTGCCGGCGAGTTGGCGCTGAATTGAATGCCGCTCCGATTGATATGGCCTTCGTGGGCATTGGCGAAAACGGACATTTGGCGTTCAACGATCCGCCGGCAGATTTTGCCACTGCAGAACCTTACATCATTGTTAATCTGGACGAAGCCTGCCGTCGCCAGCAGGTGGCCGAAGGCTGGTTTAAGGACCTGTCAGAAGTTCCTCATCAAGCAATTTCAATGTCCATCCGTCAAATTCTCAAGGCACAGAAGATACTTTGCATCGTTCCAGACAAGCGCAAGGCACTGGCAGTTAAGGCGTGCTTGGAAGGTGGAATCAGCCCCGCTACGCCGGCTTCCATCCTGCGGACACATATAGACGTAACATTCTATCTGGATAAGGAATCGTCTTCCCTGCTGAATCAGCAAATTTTGGCGGAACACTCAAATCATGAAGCTAAGTGACACACGCACAACGAACATCGAATCCGGCCAAACGATAAAAATTGAATTTCCTGGACTGTTCGATCTTCAAGTCAACGGCTTCAACGGCGTGGACTTCAACAATCCTTTAACCACGACCGATGACATGTTTCATGCAATTAATTCGCTGCGTGCAACGGGTGTAACGCGGTTTCTGCCGACGCTCATCACGTCTTCTTTGGAACGATTCTCAAAATGCGCCAAGACATTGACCCGGATCCAACTGCCGGAGATTGTTGGTATTCATATGGAGGGTCCCTATGTCTGCCCTGAAGGTGGTACCCGAGGCGCGCATCCGTGCGAGCATGTCATTGCCGCTTCGATAGATGATTTCACACGTAGGCAAGAAGCCGCCGGTGGCAGGATAAGGTTGGTGACGTTGGCGCCTGAAGTTCATGGCGCGATACGGTTGATCGAGTATCTGGTGACCTCTGATATCCGGGTGGCCATCGGACACACAGCCGCTTCACCGGAGCAGATTCGCGATGCGGTGAAGGCAGGAGCAACGCTATCAACCCATTTGGGTAATGGTTGTGCGCATTCATTGCCGCGACACCCAAATTTTATCTGGGAGCAACTTGCGAACGACGATTTATCTGCAAGTCTAATTGTGGATGGACATCACCTGCCGCCTGCAACTGTCAAGGCGATGATTCGCGCCAAAACACCCGGGCGCACCTTATTGGTGACCGATGCTGTGGCAGCAGCCGGATGCGCACCCGGCACCTATGAATTGAATGGTGAGCAGGTGTTATTGAGCGAAGACGGACGGGTTTCTCCACCCGGCAAACCGTGGATGGCAGGTTCAGCGATAACCTTGGAGCAAGCTATGGCAAACACAGTTAAGTTCACAGGCTTGCCGCTTGAAAAAGTCTTGCCGATGGCTTCCACTCAACCTGCGAAGTATCTAGGGATCACAACATTTGGTCAGGTGACTGCGGATTGGAATTCCGCTGAATGCCGGTTGTCTAACCTCAAGGTTTCCGACTCCTGACAGCGATGACTCAACCACCCATTAAGCATCTGCGATGGTATATTGTTATTCTACTCTGTCTAGCATCCCAACTTAATTACCTTGACCGGCAGACCTTTTCGGTGCTGGCCGTCACCATTCAGAAGGAATTCAAACTAACAGACATAGACTATTCATTCGTCACCACAACATTTCTATGGACCTACGCGATATCATACTTATTCAGTGGCTATATCGTTGACCGGTTAGGCTCGCGGCGCAGTTTTTTGATATTCGTTTCAGGTTGGTCGGTTGCGAATATGTTACACGCCTTCGCCAAGGGCCTCGCAAGCCTGTCGGTTTGCCGCGGCCTGCTGGCCATAATGGAGCCGGCGAATTTTCCGGCCGGCCTGAAAGCGGTGAGCGAATGGTTTCCGATGCGCGAGCGGGCGCTGGCCGTAGGTATTTTTAATTCTGGCACCGCCTTTGGCAATGCCTTGGCAATACCGGTGACGGCGTTTATAACGCTACGCTACGGCTGGCGATCCGCCTTTGTGTTTACCGGAATACTGGGGTTTGTCTGGGTTATTGCATGGGCCTTGATTTACCGTCGTCCCCGGGAACATCCCTGGCTGGGCAAAGAAGAGCTTGCGTTGATCGAAGCCGGACAAACGGAAGAAGAAATTGCCGACACAAAGAGGGTTTCAATTTTGAAAATTCTGCGAATGCGCGAGGCTTGGGGTTGTATGTTGGCCCGATTATTAACTGATCCCATCTCTTACTTTCTTTTTTTTTGGACACCAAAATATCTTGAAAACGAGCGCGGGTTCGATTTGAAAGAAGTTGGTATGCTGGCTTGGATTCCGTTTGCAGCTTTGGCAGTGGGTAATATTTTTAGTGGCGCGATGCCACGCTGGCTCGTCAGCCGGGGATGGACGGTCAACCGGGCGCGGAAAACGACCATGTTTTTAGTGTCATGCGGGATGGTAGCAGTTTGTTACTTGGTGACCAAGGTGCAAACTTCATCCATGGCTGTCACAATGCTGGCGCTGGTTATGTTCGGACATGCCGCATGGGCTAACATGACTTTACCAGCGGAAGTTTTCCCAAAGAATGAAGTCGGCACTGTTACTGGTCTGGGTGGTTTCCTGGGCGGAATTTCCGGTGGAATCGCGCAATTGATCATCGGCGGTGTGGTAATGAAATATGGTTACGGGCTAATTTTTGCGGTATGTTCTGTCATGTATCTGGTTGCTTTTGCCGCCGTTCATTTTTTGATCGGCGAACTGGGTGTCACTCGTAAAATGCCGTTGCAATCCATCCCATCTCGCGCATGACTTTATGAAATGTCCATCATTGATTAAAATGAAAAATTATAACATAATTGTAATGCTGTGCTGTTTTTTTATATCAGCCACGGTTCTTGCCAGCGAAATCAGCGCTCCTGCTCTCATTCCGGTTCCTGAAAATATGGAATGTCACAAAGGGTGGTTCAAGTTTCTCCCCAACACCAAAATTCTTGTGGATCAAGCATCAAAGGAGACGGGACAATACTTGGTTGATCAAATTCGCAAACCCACGGGTTATCCATTCGAGGTCAGTTCACTTGACGAGGCGAGCACGGTCAAAGGCAGCATTATGTTAACTACCAGAGATGCAAATACGAATTTGGGCGCTGAAGGCTACGAACTCGATGTCTCATCAGATTCAGTCGTTATCCGCGCTCCAACGCAGGCAGGCTTGTTTTATGGCGTGCAAACCTTGCTCCAGTTATTGCCGCCAGAAATTTTCTCCACGAACGCGGTGACAAACGTGGACTGGATGATGCCATGTGTTCAAATCAAAGATCAACCTCGTTTCAAGTGGCGCGGCTTGATGCTTGATGTCAGCCGTCATTTCTTCACCAAAGAGGAAATCGAACAATTGCTTGATGCGATGGTGACCCTTAAAATGAATGTCTTCCACTGGCACTTGACGGATGACCAAGGCTGGAGGATCGAAATCGAAAAATATCCCAAGCTCACTCAAATCGGCGCCTGGCGACCCGGCGTCGGTTTTGGCTTGGATCCAAAATCCACGACGGCTTATGGGACGGATGGACGTTACGGCGGGTTTTACACACCGGAGGACATTCGCGAAGTAGTGAAGTATGCGGCTGCGCGTCACATTATGATTGTCCCAGAAATCGAAATGCCCGGACACTCCATGGCGGCGCTGGCGGCGTATCCACAATTCAGTTGCACCGGCGGGTCGTTCACCATTCCGCTCGAGTTGGGGATTTTCAATAGCATCTATAACCCGGCCAATGAGGCGACTTTCAAGTTTTTGGATGATGTGCTGACGGAGGTATTTCAACTTTTTCCGGGCAAATACATTCACTTGGGCGGCGACGAGGTGCCGAAAGATACATGGAAGGACAGTCCGGCTTGTCAGGCGCTCATGAAACGAGAGGGGTTGACGGACGAAGACCAGTTACAGGGTTGGTTCATGCAGCGCATGGAAAAGTTTGCCGAAGCGCATGGGCGCATCCCGATTGGCTGGAGTGAAATTATGCAGGGAGGACTGGTCCAAAACACGGCGGTAATGGACTGGATTGGCGGCGGCGTAGAGGCGGTAAACAGTGGACACGATGTCGTAATGACGCCAACAAAGTTTTGCTATTTTTGTTATTACCCATCACTGGATCGGCCGCCAAACCTGCGTGCCTATCGTCCTTACTTGCCATTGAACCAAGTATATGCCTTTGAACCGATCCCGGCGACTCTGAAACCGCAATACCGTTCGCACATACTCGGTGTGGAAGCCTGTATCTGGACTCCCGACATTCCCTCGATGAGCGATGTCGAAGAGTTGACCTTCCCGCGGGCGAATGCCTTGGCGGAAGTGGGTTGGTCGCCCAAATCGGCACATAACTTTGATGATTTTTCCCATCGCCTGAATGTCGAGTATCAGCGACTTGCATTTTGCGGCATCAATTATTGGAGGGACAACGCGACGCAGATTGGTGGATGGAATCCTTCGCAAATTATAGGAAAAAACAATCAATTGGGATGGGACGCAACACGGGAAATAACTGCTCCGGGCAGGTATCGTTTAAGCCTGAACTACACGGAAGGCCAAAATGGTCTCAACATCAAATGGGCGGCGCTGTTGGAGGACGGCCATGAAATTGTCAGAGACGTTCATGCTGGCTTCACGGGGACGACTTCGGAAGCCGTGAAAGCCCGCGATTGGAATTACTATTTAGATTTGCCGACCTTTAAGAAGGGTGCCAAATATGCAATCCAGGTCTCTGTGACTGGCGAAGGAGGCAACGATTCCAGAGGCGTCGTCTTTTTGGGAAGAGAATTGGCCAAGTAGCCAGAACACTTTCGCCATAGCTTGTTCTTTTTAGAGGTGTAATTTCTTAGCAAGATTTTAAAATAGCAAAAACAGTTGGAATCGTTTTCAAACGAATCGGGAACATTTGACCTTGAAACCTTCCACTAACAAAAAAATGCATGGTCAACAATAACTTGATTCCGGCGAGTGCACAGCCAAGCTTGAAGCGAGCACTGGGACTTTCAGCGCTTATTTTCTATGGCATCGTTTTGATTCAGCCTACTGCGCCCATGCCGTTGTTCGGCGCGGCGGCGGTTGAGGGTAAAGGACACGTCGTAACCGCCGTGCTGATTGGCATGGTAGCCATGCTGTTCACGGCCATCAGCTATGGGCGTATGGCCAATGCTTATCCCAGCGCTGGTTCGGCTTACGCCTACGTTAGTCGCGAAATCCATCCGATACTTGGTTACTTCGTCGGCTGGAGCATCATCTTCGACTATGTGATGAATCCGATTATTTGCGTCATTTGGATCGGGATGGCGGCGAAAAATATCATTCCGGAAATTCCCTTTTCCGTATATGCCATTCTGTTTGCGGCGTTGTTCACCGGCATGAACCTGCGGGGCATCGAAGCCAGTTCGCGGACCAACACGATTATCGCCGTCGGTCTCAGCGCGGTTATCGTACTGTTCCTCGGTGCAGCCGTGCGCTATCTCTGGCTTCAGCCGCCGGAGAGCTTGGGGGGCTGGACTAGGCCATTTTACAATCCGCAGACGTTTTCCTTGCACGCAGTATCAAGCGGCGCGGCTTTAGCGGTGCTGACTTATATTGGTTTCGATGGGATTTCCACATTGTCCGAAGAAACCCGCAATCCGCGCCGCAACATTCTACTGGCCACGGTGCTGGTCTGCATCATCACCGGCGTGCTAGCGTCCATCCAGGTTTATGCCGCTCAACTCATCTGGCCGGGAACCGATTTTCCCGACGTGGACACGGCATTTTGCCATGTTGCGGGCAAGGCGGGCGGACAATGGCTCTTCCAAACGGTCAACTTCGCCCTGCTCGTGGCGACCATCGGCTCCGGCTCCGGCGCGCATCTCGGCGCAGGCCGCCTGCTTTACAGCATGGGCCGCGATAACGCGATTCCCCGGAAATTTTTTGGCACGGTCAATCCCCGTACCCGGATTCCGGCCAATAACATCATCCTCGTCGGTATCATAACGCTGATCGGCGCGTTCACCATGAGTTATCCGCTCGGCTGCGAGCTATTGAACTTCGGCGCGCTAATCGCTTTCATGGGTGTCAACTTCTCGGCATTTCTACACTATTATGTGCGGAAAGAATGTAAATCGTTATGGAATTTGCTGTCACCTGCGATAGGCTTCGCCGTTTGCGCCTATCTATGGTGGAGCCTCGGCCGGACGGCTCATATTGTCGGCACGATTTGGTTGTTAACCGGCATCTGCTACGGTGCTTGGAGGACTTCATTGTTTAGTAAGCCAATTCAGTTTGCCGCCATTGACAGTGATGAATCTGGCGCGAAATGATCGTCTTCATAATTTGGGTAGTGCCTTAACAAACTATCCCAATTGCAAATTATCCGAGCATCCGAATCTAGCAAAATCGAGAACCAAAATTTTCAAAACTATAAAAGTCGGAAGGTGAAACAAATGCCAAATCCTTGATTCGAGGAAAATTATTCAAATCGCGGCGACGAAACCTGTCATTGAAAGACTCAGCTACCGCATTAGAGCAATCACCCGAATCAACTGCGCCAAGGCAAAGATGGTGCAACGCTTTCCACCGAATATCTCCTTATGCTGTCCCGCCATTGGCAGTCAGTGCATGAGGAGTAACCACCAAAAATCGTCATGTAAATCATCAAGAATTTGTAAAATGGTTTTCCCAGAAGAACCGGGAACATTTTCATTCTCTTGACGGTGATAGCGCGGATGTTCGTGATTGAAACTCAAACGAGCCCGCAAGCAGTAAATCGAAGTCGTGACTCGTTTTGTTCCGCTCTCCGATTACAATTGTGTGAATACCGTCTGCTCCCATTGTAACTTCACACTCGGGAAAAACAACAATGCCTTTTCTTCGGCCAGCATCTGCCATTAAATCAGTCCAAAAGCAAGTGCTCTAGCCAGGCTGAGCTACGCTCCGACGATGCAACATTGTCTCATGAAATTTTCGTTCCGCAATCTTAATCATTTTCGCGCGAGGCGAAGTTTCGATTCAAAGCTAGACGCGCCCGCCCGTCGTGTTAAATTATTTACGTTATGTCAACTGAAGCGCCTCCCATTGCGGCACAGAAAAAAATCAACCTCCGCCGTCCCGACATCATGGAAGCGGTGCAGGCGCAGGTGCTCTCGCATTATCGCAGCGACTTGGTCGAACGCATCCGCGCCAACGGAGGTGTTCTCTCTTCGGGCGATTTGACCATTAAACTGGCGAAGGAATTCGGTTTCTGCTACGGCGTCGAACGCGCGATTGATCTCGCTTACGCCGCTAAAAAGTATTTCTCCGAAGTGTCGCCTAACACACCGATTTATCTGCTCGGCGAAATCATCCACAATCCCGAGGTGAATGACCAAATCCGCAACATGGGCATCAAAATTATTTCGCCCAAGCCGACGGAAGAAGAACTCTCGCACCTGCAATCCGGCGACGCCGTAATCATTCCTGCGTTCGGCACAGAAGTCGGCACGCGCAAAAAATTGGAAGCGAAAGGTTGCGTGCTCGTGGACACAACCTGCGGCGACGTGATGAGCGTTTGGAAACGTGTGCGCCAGTATTCAAAAGAATCCGTCACGAGCATCATTCACGGCAAGGCAAAACACGAAGAAACCAAAGCGACAACTTCGCAAGCACGCGCTTACGGCAGCGGACATTATCTGGTCGTTTATAATCTCGCGGAAACGGATTATGTTTGTAATTACATTTTGAACGGCGGCGATAAAAATGAATTTCTCGAAAAATTCAAAGGCGCGCATTCCGACGGATTTGATCCCGATTTGCATTTACAAGCCGTCGGCGTGGCCAATCAAACGACGATGTTGCGTGGCGAAACCGAAGAGGTTCAGCGCCGTTTCAAAAGCGCCATGATTAAAAGATACGGTGAGGCGGAGATTGAAAGTCATTTTCGTTTCTTCGACACCATTTGCGGCGCGACGCAAGACCGGCAGGACGCGCTCGAAAAACTTTTGCGCGAACCGATGAATTTGTTGATCGTCGTTGGTGGCTACAATTCGTCCAACACTTCTCACCTCGCGGAAATGGGCGAGGCAAAATTGCCGACTTACTTCATCAAAAACGCGGCGAAAATGCAGTCGGACAAGGTGATTCGTCATTACAATCAGCACATTCGTGAAGAAGTAGAAACGCAGGATTGGCTGCCGTCCGGCAAAATTGTCGTCGGCGTCACTGCCGGCGCGAGTTGCCCGAACAATTTAATTGAAGATACGATTCGCCGCCTTTTTCAATTGCGCGGCATTTCCGTCCAAGAATTGTTGGCGCAAAACAATTAAGTGAAAAATTATCGCTTGGAGTCTGTCGCCGGTTGTTTCATTATTTTCAACAAAGGAAATTTCAGTCATGCCCCGCACGCGATTAGAACTCGAACAAATCGAACGCCAAATCCTCGCGCCTTACGCGCAATTCAGTGGCGACACGCGCGGGCGTGAATTTCTCGAACCGCCGCCCGAATGGCGCACGCAATATCAGCGCGACCGCGACCGCGTGATTCACTCGCGCGCATTTCGCCGACTCGAATACAAAACGCAGGTTTTTCTCAACGGCAGCGGCGACCATTTGCGCACGCGGCTGACGCACACGATTGAAGTCGCCGCCATTTCCCGCAACATCGCCAGTGCGTTGAAATTGAACACCGATTTGGCCGAAACCATTGCGCTCGCGCACGACCTCGGCCATTCACCGTTCGGTCACAAAGGCGAAACCGTTCTCGCGCGTTTGATGAAAGGCCACGGTGGATTTGAACACAACACGCACAGCCTGCGCATCGTTGAGCAGCTTGAACAAAAGTATCCGAATTTTTCCGGTCTGAATCTGTCGTGGGAAGTTCGCGAAGGTTTGGCCAAACATCACACCGCTTACGATCATCCCGGCCAGCGCAAAGGTTTCGACGCAAAAAATTCTTCGCTCGAAGCGCAAATCGCCAATCTCGCTGACGAAATCACTTATTACAGCCACGATTTGGATGACGGCCTCGATTCCGAATTGTTGTCCGAAAAAAAATTGACCGCGAATGTCCGCGTTTTCGCGCAAGCCGCGCGGCTCGTGAAAAAAGAATTTGGCAATCTTGCCGACGAATCGCGCCGCTATTTCATCATTCGCACGATTATTGACATGCAAATCCGTGATGTCGTGGAAACCAGCGAAAAATTGATTCGCGCCGCCAAAGTGAATTCCGCCGACGATGTCCGCCGTTTTCCTAAAGCGCTGATTCAATACAGCGCCGAGCGCCGCGAATTGAATTTGGAATTGCGCGATTATCTTTACAAAAATTTGTATTACAATCCCGTCGTGCATCAACCGAACTTGCGCGCCGTGAAAATGCTGGAAGAATTATTCAATTATTTTCTGAAACATCCGAAGGAAATTGGCGAGAGCGCGCAAAAGCGTGTCAAAAAAACCGGGCTGCATCGCGCCGTTTGCGATTATCTCGCCGGCATGACCGACCGCTATGTCATGCTCGAATACCAGCGCATTTTCGGCCAAACGCCTAAAGTTTTGTGACGATTTCGTCCGAAGAAATTTCCGCGAGCAACTGCGAAACCGTTTTGGTTTGATTCGGCAAAATCAATTCCGGTGCGATTTCGCTCAACGGCTGCAAAACAAATTTTCGCAAATGCGCGCGCGGATGTGGCAAAATCAATTCTGGTGAATTCCGCACTTCATTTCCGAACGCAATCAAATCCAAATCCAGCGGACGCGGTTCGTTCAGAATTGTTTTTGGCGCGCGGCCAAATTCTTCTTCCAGTGATTGCAATTTAGTCAACAACGATTCAGGCGTTTCATCTTTTCGCGGAATCAGACCGACAATTGCGTTCACAAAGTTCGGAGAATCTGATGGACAATCCACCGGCGACGTTTGCCAGAGCGAAGATTTCAAAATGGGTTCGCCAGAAAATTTTTGCAATTGCGCCATCGCGTCCAAAATAATTTTCCGCGAATCGCCGAGATTTGAACCGAGCGCGACAAACGCGAACGAAGATGGAAGATGGAAATTAGAGAATGGCATCAGGGTTCAAACCATTTCAGACCGTTGGGCAATTCATGCGTTGCGTATTCGATATGCAACACGCGGCGGTGCGATGGATTTTTCGCCGGTGACGAAGCGTGCAGCAATAACGGACGAATCAGCAAAGCTCCACCTTTTGGAATTTCGCAAATGACGGAGTTGTTTGTTTTTACAAATTCAGAAATTTCGGCTGTGCCAAGTTTTCCACGCAAATGCGAACCGGAAATCACTTTTAACGCACCATTGTTCTTGTCACAGTCATCCAAATGCAAACGCAGTGTAATCATGCCTTCCAAAATTTCGTGCGGTGGATGAACGTGAAGAACTCCATCTTTGACCGACCAGCCGGTAAATCTGGGCGTTTCAATTTTTTCCGCAACTGCAATCGCCAAGTCCTGATGCCACGGCACGAGCCAATTTGATTCAGGATTTTTGTCGAAGAAAATGGCGCGAACCGGAAACAATGACGAATTTGCGACTCGTTTCAAAAGTGAAATGATTTTTGGCGAATTGGCAAATTGCGAAACTGACAAATTTGTGTGCAACAAATTTCGGACGCCGCCGACTTTGTTTTTTGCCGAATTTTGTTGCTGTTCAAAAATCGGCATTAATTCTGTCGAAAACAAATCGCATTCGTCTGATTCCACCAGCGTTTCTATGATTTGAAATCCGTCCCGTCCAAAATGGCCGCAACCATCTGCTTCTGACTTCTGACTTCTGACTTCTGACTTCTGGCTTCATTTCAAGCCCAGCACATCCTGCATGTCGTAAAGGCCGGGCTTTTGTTTGGCGACCCAAAGCGCGGCACGCAACGCGCCGTTGGCGAACGTGTCGCGGGACGATGCTTTGTGCGTCAGTTCCAGTCGTTCGCCGTTGTTCGCGAAAACGACCGTGTGATCACCGACCACATCGCCGCCGCGCAACGAATGGATTCCGATTTCGCCGGGTGCGCGTTCGCCAATGCCCATGCGCCCATGCCGCGCCACTTTATCCAGCGATTGTTTGCGGACTTCGGCAAGGATTTCCGCGAGCGATTTCGCCGTGCCGCTCGGCGCGTCTTTTTTCAGGCGATGGTGCATTTCGACGACTTCCAAATCGAAATCCGGGCCGAGAATTTCCGCCGCTTTGCGCGTGAGCCAGAAGAGCACGTTGACGCCGGTGGAAAAATTCGCCGTCCAGACGATGGGCACTTTCGTTTTGAATTTCAAAATCTCCACGCGTTCGTTTTTGGAATGGCCGGTCGTGCCGATGACGACGGCTTTTTTGTGGCGCGCGCAAAGGCCAAGAATATCCACCGTCGCGGTGTGCGCGGTGAAATCCACGATCACGTCCGCCTCGGCGACCGCTGCCGGCAAGTCGTCGCCCTTGTCAATTTGCGCGACGACACTTAAATCACGGAAATTGCTTGCACACGAAACCAGCGCCTGTCCCATGCGCCCTTTCGCGCCTGTGATAATAATTTTTGTCATAAGACTTTGACACTCATTCCGTGAATTAACGCGAATCAAACCTATCCATTCGCGGAAATTCGTGCAATTCGCGTCTCATTTTCATTCCAAAACGCCGCAGCGTTTCATCGTCGTCCGCAGCACGTCCCAATTTTTCGGATTCATTGGCACAAGCGGCAGGCGATATTCTTCTTCAATCAATTTCATCATCGCCAACGCGGCTTTCACCGGCGTCGGATTTGTTTCGATGAACAAATCTTTGAACAACAGATAAAATTTCTCGTGCAACTGTTGCGCTTTTTTGGCGTTGCCGCGTACGAACGCTTCGACCATTTGCGAAACTTCCTTTGGAATCACGTTGGACGCCACGCTGATGACGCCTTGCGCGCCGACGACCATGAACGGCAGCGTCAGTGAATCGTCGCCGCTCAAAATCGTGAATTTCGGGCCGAGCGCCGCGCGCAATTGCGACACGCGGTCGCAACTGCCGCCGGCTTCCTTGATGCCGACGATGTTTTTGCAATCCTGCGCCAGACGTTTTGTTGTTTCAATGCCGATTTCAATTCCACAACGACCCGGAATGCTGTAAAGCACGATGGGGAGTTTCGTGGCGCGCGCAATCGCTTTGAAATGCTGATACAAACCTTCCTGCGTCGGTTTGTTGTAATACGGCGCGACTTGCAGCGAGCCATCCGCGCCGACTTTCTCGGCGGCTTGCGTGAGTTCAATCGCCTCGCTCGTTGAGTTTGCGCCCGTGCCCGCGAGCACTTTGATTTTTCCGGCGGCGAATTTCACGGACAATTCGATGAGGCGAATATGCTCCTCACAATTCACCGTGGGTGATTCGCCGGTGGTGCCGACGGGCGCAATGCCGTCCACACCGCCCTTGATTTGAAAGCGGATTAGATTTTCGAGCGCGTCCTCGTCAATCACACCGTTGCGGAACGGCGTGACCATTGCAGTATAAGTTCCCGTGAACATGGCGGCATAGCATCAGAAAAATCAGGCGTTTTGGCGAGCAGTAATTTCAATCGCAGATTTGCGAGCTTAAATCACTTTGATTGAAGAATATAAAATTGCTGGTCAGAATTGACTGCATTGGAAATCGTCACATTGAAATTATTTATGCCGCGCACAGCAACGAGATTGGTCCAAATGGGAATCCACTGGCTCAATGGCTGCGAAAGTTCCGGGCTTGCCAACAAATAAAACGTTCCTCCAAATTGGCAAGTGGCCTCGAACTGGATGTTGGTTTGAGACAAAACACCGGCAGTCAAAATTGGTTGTGGCGATGGAATAATTTGTTCGGGCACTAACACACCCGAATCGTTAAATCCATCACCCAGTTGACCATTATAGCCTTGCCCCATTGACCAAACACTGCCGTCTGATTTTAGAAAAAGGCTATGATTCATTCCCCCCGCAATCGCTGTCACGCCATTTGAAATAATTTGTTCCGGCGTGCTAACTGGATTGAAATTCACGACACCATCACCAAGTTGACCGTTAAAATCATTTCCCATCGCCCACAGACTGCCATTCGTTTTGACAAATAAGCTGTGGAACCATCCTGCCGCAATCGTCACAACTCCATTTGGAATGATCTGCTCTGGTTCATTGATGTCAACGGAAAACCCATCACCAAGTTCTCCATATTGATTATTACCGGCAGCCCAAAGACTTCCATCGTTTTTCAAAAACAAACTGTGATAAGCCCCGGCAGCTACCGCAACGACGCCACTTGAAATGATTTGTTCCGGCACGTTGGTAAAGACATTGAGGCCATTGAGACCATCGCCAAGCTCACCGTAAACATCGTCGCCCATGCTCCAAAGACTGCCATTGGATTTTAGAAACAGGCTGTGATAAGTTCCGCCCGCTATTGCGATGACATCGCTGGAAATGATTTGTTCGGGAACACTTGCATCATTAGTTGTGCCATCGCCAAGTTGACCCACTGCGTTATAGCCCATCGCCCATAAACTGCCATCGGATTTTAGAAACAAACTGTGATAGCCTCCGGCGGCAATTGCGACGACACCGCTGGAAACAATTTGTTCGGGAACACTTGCGTTGTTGGTTGTGCCATCGCCGAGTTGGCCAAGTTGATTGTTACCCATTCCCCAAAGGCTTCCGTCAGACTTGAGAAATAAACTGTGACCGTATCCCGCAGCTATCGCTGTGACTCCGTTTGAAACAATCAATTCCGGTCTATGAACATCATTTGTAGTGCCATCGCCAAGCTGTCCATATTTGTTTGAGCCAGTCGCCCAGAGACTTCCATCAGATTTAAGAAAAAGGCTGTGATAAGCGCCCGCAGCAACATTTGTAATCGTTATTGCAGTTACGGTTGTGACAACCTGCAACAATAAAAGCATCAACCAAAATTTGGTTGCCAAGTTCATTGCTGTGAAATGATTTATTTTCTAAATAAATTTGTCAACGCATATTGTCTTCAGCTCTGCGTTTGACATTTTATTCATTCCAGCGGCGTGATTTTGACTTCCACTTCCATTTTGCGGTCGAGCGTGCCGCGATAGTTGCCGGAAATCGGCGGCACGTCGGCGTAATCGCGTCCGTGGCCGAGCTTCACGTAAGCGCCGTCCACCTGGCAATTGTGCGTGGGGTCGAGTCCGCACCAGCCGTGACCGGGAATGAAAATCTCGACCCATGCGTGCGTGGCGCTGGCGATTTCCGTGGCGAGATAACCGCTGACGTAACGCGCGGGAATTTTCACGGAACGGCAGAGGCCAATCATCAGATGCGCGAAATCCTGACACACGCCGCGACGGTCTTGGATGACTTCGGCCATGTGCGTGTGAACGTGCGTGGAATTCGGTTCGTATTTCAAAAAGCCGTGGACGAACCGCAGCAGCGACAGCGCGGATTGCCAAACATCGGTGTGTTTAATCGTCGCGTCCACGGCCAATCGCCAGGCGTCGGCTTCGATTTCAATGTAACGGCTGCTTTGCAAAAAATCGTAGCAACGCTCGACATTTTGCGCTTCACCGAGTTTTTCCAGCGGACATAGTTCCGTGCCGGCATCAATTTTCTCCGGCGGATGGGTGACAACTTGCGAATGACTTTCGATGAGCAGATACGCGTGCGGTTCGGGAATCTCGAAGTGATGCACCCAGTTGGAATAAAAGTCCGTGTAATGGCTCAAACGCGCGGCGGGCAAAACGCGAAGCAAAAAAGATTCAACCGTTTGTCGGGCATCGGGAACGGGTTGAAGGCGCGCGTCATTGAAACTGTCGCGGACGGGCGCGGCGTAAACGTAGCGCGTGCGATGCAGGATGTCGTATTTCATTTTCAAGTCCGCGAACGGCGCGTTAAATTGGAGATGAAAAATCCTCCGCGCAAGCCTGTTGCTGTTGCTCCTCCTGCTGCACCAGATGTTCGCCGCCGGAATTTTGAAACGGCTGAAAAATGTAGGCGCGGAACAGCTCGTCGCCGATGGCGTTCAATTTTTTCTGCGTTTCGTCAAGGTATTGATGCAGGCCGAACTCAAAAATCTCGTCCACGACGCTGAATTGCAGTTCCGCCAGCAGCCGTCCGGTCAATTTTTCCGCGTCGTTGCAAAACATTCCCTCGGCCACGCCGGAAACGCAGCGGAGCGCGCGGTTCAATTCGCTCACGCAAAAGCGCGCGGAACGTGGGAAATTGTCGTTGAGCAGCAGAAATTCCGCGACGAGTCGCGGATGAATGTCCGCGCCGTAAATCGTTTTGTAAGCGTCCCACGCGCTGCATGAGCGCAGCACCGCCGCCCATTCGAGCGCCTCGGTTTGATTGATGGTCTTCGGCGCGCCGTGTTTCGGCAAGGTTTCGTGGCGCACGTCCAAAATGCGCGTGGTCTTGTCCGCGCGCTCGATGAATTGCCCTGCCTGCACGAACCGCCAGCCTTCATTGCGGATGAGCGTCGCGTTCGCAATGCCAATCAAATGCAGCGAACCCGATTTTATTTCCTGAAAAAATTCGCTCGGACTGTTTTGCCAGATTTCGCGCGCCTGCGGCAAACGCACGAACAAATACAAACGGTTCAATTCCTCCCAGAGCTCCAGCGTAATCTGGTCGCGCACCATGCGGGCATTTTCGCGCGCCTGACAAATCACCTGCACGATGGAATTTGGATTTTCATTTTGAAACACCAGAAATTCCGTGACGGCCTGCCCGGTCGCGCGCGGATGCAATTTGAAGAACGCGGCTTCATCGCCGGTGGCCTGCACAATCGGCAGCCAGTAAGCAGCGGATTTTTTTTCATCCAGCCCGCGCAAATCAAGCAGCAATTGCAGATTCACGTCCACGATGCGCGCGACGTTTTCAGCGCGCTCGATGTAACGCGCCATCCAATACAAATTGTTGGCAACACGGGATAACATTTTTAAGCTCCAAATTCCAAGCTCCAGGCTCCAGAGAAATTCCAAACTTCAAATTGGAGATTGGATGTTAGAATTTGGAGCTTCTTTGGATGTTGGATGTTGGTGCTTGGAATTTTCATTTTTTGAATTTTGAAATTTATTCGTCACCGTAAAGCACCCACGTGTCCTTGCTGCCGCCACCCTGCGAAGAATTGACGACGAACGAGCCTTTGCGCAACGCCACACGTGTCAAGCCGCCGGGAATAATGCTGATGCGTTCGCCAGACAAAATGAACGGCCGCAAATCCACATGCCGCCCCTCCAAAACGCCGTCGCAATACGTCGGGTGTTGCGACAAATAAATCATCGGCTGCGCGATGTAATTGCGCGGCTCGGCGATGATTTGTCTGCGGAATTTTTTGATTTCCGCCTTCGACGCTTTCGGCCCCATCAACATGCCGTAGCCGCCGGATTCATTGGCCGCTTTCACGACCAATTCCGGCAAATGCTCCAAAATGTAATTTTTGTCCTTTTCCTCGTTGGCCAAATACGTCGGCACGTTCGGCAAAATCGGTTCCTGATCCAGATAGTATTTAATCATGCGCGGCACGAAGTAATACATCACCTTGTCGTCGGCGATGCCCGTGCCGATGGAATTGGCGAGTGAAACATTGCCGGCGCGATATGCGTGAACCAGTCCCGGCACGCCGAGCATTGAGTCACGACGAAAAACTGTCGGATCGAGAAAATCGTCATCAATGCGGCGATAAATGACGTGAACCGGCTGCAATCCTTTCGTCGTGCGCATGAACACGCGCGAATCGCGCACGAACAAATCGCGGCCTTCGACAATTTCAATGCCCATTTGCCGCGCCAAATAAGTGTGCTCGAAATACGCGCTGTTGTAAGCGCCGGGCGTAAGTAAAACGACAGTCGGGTCGGCGACGCCCGCTGGTGCGATGAATTTCAGGCTTTTCAAAAGCTCTTGCGCGTAATGGTCAACCGGCTGGACGCCGATGGTTTCAAACATCGCCGGAAACGCGCGCTTCATCACCCGGCGATTTTCCAGAACGTAACTCACGCCGCTCGGACAACGCCCATTGTCTTCGAGCACGAGATAATTGCCGTCTTTGTCGCGAATCAAATCCGTGCCGCAAATGTGAATGTAAATTCCCTTCGGCACTTCAAAATTCACGAATTCGCGCCGGAAATGTTTTCCCGACAGAATGTAAAATTGCGGGATGACGCCGTCCTTCACGATTTTCTGCTCGTGATAAATGTCGTGCAGAAACAGATTCAGCGCCGTGATGCGCTGCGCCAGTCCGCGTTCGATGTGCTCCCATTCTTTCGCCGGAATGACGCGCGGTATCAAATCGAACGGAAAAATTTTCTCCGCGCCCCGCGCATCGCCATAAACATTGAAGGTGACACCCTGCCGCAAAAAATTCGTGTCCACCGCCTGCCGTTTGATGTCGAAATCCGCCGATGTCATGCCCCGGAACAATTTTTGAAATTTGCGGTAGTGCGGTCGAAACGCACCCTGCGCGTCAACCATTTCATCAAAACCGCCGTCGCTCGTATAATTTTTAAGCATAAAAGCGAAGGTGCGTTGTTTTTTGCGCTGCCTGTGCAAATCCAAACATCATTGCGTCCGAAGAAAATTCCCAGCCCGAACTGAAATGCCGCGTTTTCCCCCGTAAATCCGACGCAATTCCAGTCCTGAACATTTTTTTATTTAGCACTCGATCCATTTAAGCAACCGGCTTGCCGAATTTGAAAAACCCTCGCTTGCCCTACGGCGGCGGCTCGCATAATTTTCTCGCGTTTGAAAAAGAACGGACGGCCTGAAATTCCGCGCAAGACGATTTATCGTCTTTCGATTTATTCGCGCTGCCTCGCGCGCTTGCGTGAAAACGGCATCGGCACCGTTTCCAGCGACGCGCTCGCCAAAGCCGCCGGCGTCAAGCCGACGCAGCTTCGCAAAGACCTCGCCTATTTCGGCACGTTCGGCACGCGCGGTCTCGGTTACGATGTCACGGAACTTTCACAAAAAATTTCCGAAGAACTTGGCACATCGCGTTTGCAGCCGGTGATTCTCGTCGGCGTCGGTAATCTCGGACTCGCCCTGCTCTCTTATCGCGGATTTGAAAAGGAAGGATTTGAAATCGTCGCCGCGTTCGACGCCGACCCGCGTCGCAAACGCGACAAGGAAATCAAACAACCGATTTACGGCATGGACGAATTGCCGTCATTCGCTCAAAAACAAACTATTAAAATGGCCGTTCTCACCGTGCCCGCCGCCGCCGCGCAGGAAGTGGCAAACCATTTGATTGACGCCGGCATCACTGGCATTTTGAACTTTTCGCCCATCGTGCTTTCCGTTCCCGAAGAAGTCATGGTCAACAACGTGAACCTCGCCATTGAACTGGAAAATTTAAGCTACTTCACGCAGGAATAAAATTTATTTGCTGTATTTCAAATAAAATTCGTTCTGAAATAATTCATTCGGATCGTATTTGCGTTTCAATTCAAAAAATCTTTTAGCTTGAGAATACGCTTCGTTGAATTGTTCCGGCGTCGCGTGCAAGCGATATGGCAAATAATATCGCCCATCGTGTTGTAGCGCGGCGGTGATAATTTCTTGTGTCAATTTTGACATTTTCGCCTCGTCTTCTGCATCGCGCTTTTGACTAAAAAGCATTACCAGCGACAACATATTTTTGTCGGCGTAACGCAAGAAAGAATCATCGTCGCGATTGATGTCGCGCACGGTCACGTTCAACAAATCAGCCTGACTTTCAGGAATAATTTTTCGCAATTCGACCAGCAAAGGCTCGAATTGTTCCGGCGGCACGAAACACTCAATCAAAATATCCGTGCTGTTCGTGCTGTGGTCTGAAAACCAATCGGACGGCTCGTAGAGAATTTCATTCCGTTCAAAAATGTCGCCGGATAGAACAGACGAAAAATACTTTTCCGCATTCCAACGTAGTTCCTTACCATATTCGCTGCCGACACTGCCGCGAAAAATCGCGCGCGGAATTTCCCTGTTTTTCGGCGCATCAAGCGAACTAACCAAATGATTTGTCGAAGGCAATCGGTGAAAAATGTTGAGGATGCCGTCTTGCAAAAAATCTTGCGCTGTCACGCGCAACCGGCCATAAACCATTGCCAAGTCATTGGTGTCAGAGGTTTTTTCAGCCAGCGTTTTAACATAATCTGCCGAAGAAACATTCAGTCGCTCGATTTTGTATTTCTCGTTTGGCACAATCCGCAAATCCACGTCGAGAATAATCCCAAACAATCCATAACCGCCGAGAACGAGCGAAAATAATTCCTGATTTTCCACGCGACTACATTTGACAATTCTTCCGTCGGCCAGCATCAACCGAAAAGATTCAACCGTCGAATCAATCGGCGGACGATTGAATTGCCAGCCGTGGCAATTGACACTCAACGAACCGCCGACGGAAAAATCGTCATTGGATTGCATAACCGCCACCGAAAGACCATACGCGTTCAAAAAACGAATGATTTCATTCCAACGCGCACCCGCTTGAACGTGCAAAATCAGATTTGTTCCGTCTAACTCCATGTGATTGAACGGCAGCATATCAATCACGATGCCGCCGGGATAAATCACATGGCCACCCATGCTGTGCCGCGCGCCCGCGATGGAAACTTTCAGATGATTTGTCCGCGCATATTGCAGAAGCTCCGCCAATTGTTGTTCGGCGGCATTTTGGTCAGGCGGAATTTCCCAGATTTTGGTAACGTTCGTTTCGTTGAGCCGACTAGCGTCATTGATTCTACCCGCAGGCAAGACATTGGTAATCTCATCTTTATCGTTCCAAACCGTCTTGATGAGATGATAGGTTGGACGTGCAATCAATATCACCAGCAACAAAATGAACAGAGCGAAACAGAGAAGAATCCATTTTAAGAATTTTCGTTTCGCAAACATACTTGTCGCTATTCCTTCTTTGCGGATTTCACTTCGATATAAAGTTCGCGCAATTGTTTCGGCGAAACGGTGGACGGCGAATTGGTCATCAAGTCCACGCCTTTGGCGGTTTTCGGGAAGGCAATCACGTCGCGGATGCTCGGTGTGCCGCACAGAATCGCGATGAGGCGGTCGAAGCCGAGCGCGATGCCGCCGTGCGGAGGCGCGCCGTAGCGGAACGCTTCGAGCATATAGCCGAATCGCGATTTGACTTCGTCCGGCGGAATTTGCAGGAGTTCCTCGAAAATCGTTTTTTGCACGTCGGGCTGATGAATACGAATCGAGCCGCCGCCAAGTTCGACGCCATTGACGACCACGTCGTAGTGCTGGCCGCGAACTTTTTTCGGGTCGGTTTTGAGCAATGAAATGTCTTCGGCCACCGGCGCGGTGAACGGATGGTGGCTGGAATACCAGCGATTTTGTTCGCGGTCGAAACCAAGCAGCGGAAATTCGACGACCCAGAGAAAATCAAAACGCGCCGGGTCAATCGTCAATTTACCTTGCGCCTTCAAAACGTCGGCACAATAGAGACGAATTTTGCCGAGAATTTCGCAAGCGTTCAGCCATTGGTCGGCGGCGAACAAAATCAAATCGCCTTCCTCGATTTTCAATTTCGCCGTGAGCGCGGATTTTTCCGCGTCGCTGAAAAATTTCACAATCGGCGATTTCCACTCGCCATTTTCGACTTTAATAAACGCCAGGCCTTTCGCGCCAAAACTTTTCGCGTATTCGGTCATCGTTTCAATTTGTCCCTGCGTCGCGCCCGCGAGACCTTTCGCGTTCAAGGCTTTCACCACGCCGCCATTGGCGATCGCGCCGGAAAAAACTTTGAACGAACTCGCCTTAAACTCTTCGGTGAAATCCACGAGTTCCATGCCGAAGCGCGTGTCCGGTTTGTCAATTCCAAAACGATTCAGCGCTTCCTCAAACGAAATGCGTTTGAATGGAGTTTGAATTTCGACATTGAGCGCGGTTTTCCAGATGCGTTTGAGCAAGCCTTCAATGAGCGCGTAAATGTCTTCGCGTTCGATGAAACTCATTTCGATGTCCACTTGCGTAAATTCCGGCTGGCGGTCGGCACGCAAATCTTCGTCGCGATAGCAGCGCGCGAGTTGAAAGTATTTTTCGACGCCCGCGACCATCAAAATCTGTTTGAACTGCTGCGGCGATTGCGGCAGCGCGTAAAATGTTCCAGCTTCGCGGCGGTTTGGCACGAGAAATTCGCGCGCGCCTTCGGGCGTGGATTTGAACAGCGTCGGCGTTTCGACTTCGAGAAAGCCCTGCTCGTCCATGAATTGCCGTGTGGCAATGGCGATTTTGGAACGCAGTTTCAAATTGCGCGCCATTTCGGGACGGCGCAAATCGAGGTAGCGATATTGCAGGCGCGTGTCTTCGGCGACTTTTGCGGCGGCTTCTGGATCGTCAATTTGAAACGGCAGCACGTCGGCCATGTTCAAAATTTGCAATGCGCTCACGCCGACTTCAATTTCGCCGGTGGGAATTTTGGAATTGTTCGTTCCGGCGGGACGTTGACGAACTTTGCCGGTGACGCTGACGACACATTCGCTGCGCAGCGCGGCGGCTTGCGCGAAAAGTTCTTTCGGCAAATCCGATGGATCGAAAACGGTTTGCGTGCGGCCTTCGCGGTCACGGATGTCTATGAAAATGAGTCCGCCTAAATCGCGGCGGGAGTGGACCCAGCCAGAGAGCGTGACGGTTTGCCCGATGTGTTGCGGGCGCAGTTCGTTGCAATGATGCGTGCGTTTCATTTGGAAAATCGCCAAAGCGAATGTTCATTTTGGCGTGAGCCGTCAAGGAATTCAAAACAAAAGAAATTGGAAACGGACCGTTTATTGCGGCAACGAAATGCGCCAGGTATTCGTCGGGTCGCCGGAATTTCTCAAGGCTTCGCGCAGGCCGTAATTGCTGAATTGCTGTACGCTTCCATCGGCGAGGCCGACGTTGCCTTGATTGATATGAATGGCCGAAGTCCAACTGACACGTTGGCCGGGGACAAGCTTGAGAATTCCATTTTCCGGCTCGTTGTCGTTTACGATGTTACGGTCGCCATCCAAAAACTTCTGCGGGTGTGTATCATCAGAAGTGTCCAGCGCGACAAAATAACTGACGTTTCGATTTTTTAATTGCGTGAAATTGTAAGCGACATTCCGCGTGTCGGCGGGACAAACAAGAATTTTCGGCGTGCTCAATTCGTTCGACATGACCTGAAAATGGCGGAACGTGTCCGCTCCGGTGTCAAATTCCCACGTGCCGCCTTTGTTCGTGGAAACGGCCATCGGATAGAAATCGTTATTGTCGCCTTCCCAAATGCGGAACGCGAGGCCGCATTGCTTCAGGTTGTTGACGCAATTGATGCGTTGCGCTTTGCGTTTGGCGGCGGCCAGCGCGGGCAAAAGCATTGCAGCCAGAATCGCCAGCACCGCGATAATGACGAGCAGACCAACCAGAGTGAAAGCCGGATTTGTGGAACTTTTCGTTGAAGGGTTCATAAGATCAGTATGAATGATGATTTCCGGTTATCAAGATTTCCCAGTGATTTGCATAATTCTGCTTTACCTTTTTGCAAAAACTGGTTGGCTTGCCGCATTCAGCTATGAAAAAAATCAACCGCCTGATTCTTCATTCGTCAATCATATTGTTCGCCAGCCTTGCCATCTTGAATTTTGGTTGCGAAAAAAAACCGGAAGCATCCGCTACGGAAACGACGCCGATAGAATCCAAAAGCCCGGCGATTACACCGGCGGTAAAAACCAGCTTTAACGAAGTCACGTCGCAACTGGATTCGGGCGGCAATTTTTACCTGTATCTCGGAACGGCGCAATGGTTGGACGGCCTTTCCACCAAAATTTCCGGATGGCGGGACTTTGTGGATTCCGCGCCTGACCTCAAACCCGAAGACCGCGAAAATGTTGACAAGGCTTTCACCGTTCTCACGCATTTAATCAAAGACAGCGGCGTTGAAGATGTCACCGGCGTAGGCTTGAGTTCGGTCGAGATTGAAAATGGATTGTATCACAACAAGGCGCTGTTGCATCACTATCCGGGGAAAGGATCGGGTTTCCTGTGGAAATTCATGGGTGGAGAACCGCATGCGCTCACCGGACTGGATTTTTGCCCGACCAACACCGCCTTGTCCATTTTTTCAGACGGAGATTTGCCGTTGCTCTGGTCGGTGGCGCAACAGGAAATCGGAAGCTCTAAAATCCCGCAGGCGCAGGAGTGGTTGCAAAAATTGCCGGAACTGTTTGAACAAAAAACGCAGGTCAAGTGGGACAAATTTCTTGATTCCATCGGCGGCGAATTTGGAATCGTCATCACGCTTGATGATTCGCACACCATTCCAATTCCACTGCCGTCCGGCGCGCTGGAAATTCCCGAACCCGGCCTTTTATTCGTGGTTAAAATCAATGACGACACGATTTTCAACCGCGTTGACGAACAACTAAAAAAGAACCCGCGAATCATCAGCGTGAACCAAGCCAACCTTAAAATGCGAACTGTGCCGGTGCCGATTCCATTGCCAATCAATCTGCGTCCGACGGTGGCCAGCAGCGGCGGTTACTTGTTCATCGCCTCTTCCGACGCTTTGATCAACGAAGCGCTTGCGGTCAAAAGCGGACAGAAACCGGGGCTGAAAAGCACGGACGAATTCAAACATCTTTCACAAAATATTCCCAACCAAGGCAATCAATTCGCGTTTGTCAGCGAACGATTCGGCAAAACCATGTTTGAGATTCAAACCCAAACCATAAACGCGGCGGCGGCGCGCAATCAGACACCCGGACAGGCGCAATGGATTCAATCATTGTTTCGCAACCGGCAGCCGGCCTATTCGTATTCAGTCGGCGTCAACACCGACGAAGGTTGCCTGACGGTTGGCAATGGAAATCAGAGCGCCGCCGCGGTTGCCGTGCTCCCCGCCGTCGCCGTTTCAGGCATGATGGCGGCCATCGCCGTTCCAAATTTTGTAAAGGCTCGCGCAACGTCTCAACGCAACGCCTGCATCAATAATCTCCGCCAGATTGATGCCGCGAAACAACAATGGGCTTTGGAGAAAAATAAAAAAGGCGATGACGTTCCGACCTGGGACGATCTTAAACCTTATTTGTATGGTTCAGTTCCGCTGCATTGCCCAGCTGGCGGCGAATACACCATTAACGCCGTCAGCGAACGCCCCACTTGTAGCATCGCGGGACATCAACTGCCTTAACTTACATTTTCACCGCAGATAATCTTTGAATTCAATTCATCGCTCGCCACGCACGGCAAATTAAATTATTTTTCGCGCATGACGGAGTTGCCCAGACCCGAAGTCATCATCACGCACGAAAGCGATTTGGACGGATTGCTCGCCGGCGTTTTGCTGCAACGGCTCGCCCAAAGACTTTTCGACGCCGAAATTCCGTTGCAGGCGTATCATTACAATCAATGGCGGCAGCGCGAACTGCGCGAAAAATCCGCGTGGGTCACGGACTTCACGTTTGAAGCGCGGCTCGATAAACCGGATTGGCTGATTGTGGACCATCACGTCACTGACACTTCGCCGAAAAATGCGAAATTGATTCACGATGTAAATCAATCCGCCGGTTCGCTCTGCTACGAACTCTGCAAACAAAACGGAATCCAATCGCCGGCGCTCGACCGCCTTGTGCATTTGAACAACGTCGCCGATTTATTCTTGGAAGACGACGCGGATTTCGTTCTGGCGAGCGATTACGCAAATCTCGTGAAGACGTATCAATTCTGGAATCTGCACGCGCTCATCGGCGGCGACATCGAAAAATTGCTCGACCATCCATTGCTCGAAGTCATGGCGGTGAAACGGCGCGTGGAAAATCCGCTCGGCTTCGACTGGAGCAAGTCCAACATCACGGAAATTTCATCGTCGGTCGGCTACGTCGAAACCATTGTCGGCAACAACAATTTGATTGTGCATCAATTGCTGGAAAAACAGGCAACGAAATTTCCCGTGCTGGTGACGTTGTTCAAACGCGCGAACAATCAGGTCATCGCCAGTTTTCGCAGCCGCAACGGCGAGGCGTTGAAAGTGGCGGAAAAATTTCAAGGCGGCGGCCACGCGAATGCCGCCGGCGCGATTCTGCCTAAATCCGTGAAAAACATTCCCGACGCAGTGGATTATCTGCGCCAGATTTTGAATCTTCAAAATCAAAAACAACAGATACGACTCAACAGTTTGGAAAATTTATTTGCCGCGATTGAAGTGGAAAAGCGCAATTAAGCATCATTAAATGGTGACCGGAGCAAAACCAATGATATTCAACCACTGCGACATTGAACCCGATGGTGTTGGACGCCTGCAAATGATTTTAGATGTTTAGATAAATTGCGCCTTTTAGCCGGAAGCCATGCGGGATCAAAAAGTTGTCAGCGCTGATAACGTTTGCGCTCAGCGTCGGGGAAAACAAAAGCCTGTCGCCAATGTCATCTACGCTGCGGGTTCCGCCAGCAATTTCTGGACGACAGTTTCGACATATTGCGGTTGCAAGCCAACAACGCGGACAATGCCCTTCCGATCAATGATGGCATAAGTGGGGTAGTAATGCACGGCCCACGCTTCCTGAGACTTCAATTCTGGATCGCGCGCGGCGGGATATTGGATGCCATGTTCTTTGGCGTTGGCGGCAAATGATTCCTGGCCGCGACTGGATGTGCAGACACCGATGATGACCAGTCCCTTGTCTTTGTATTTTTTTAGAAGTTCATTGTTGCGAGGAATAGCCCTCATGCACGGGCCACACCAAGTGGCGTAAAGGTCCACGACAATGACTTTGCCCTTGATGTCATTGGCCGTGATGCCGTCGTTAATCCAATCGCTGACGTGGAAAGCGGGCATGCGTTTACCTTCGAGCGCGGCGTGAGAAGCGCGGTAATCAGGTTTGTCGTCCCAGGTCCAACCATCGGGAAATTCACCTGCACGAACGGCCAATCTTCCTAAAATGAGAAAAACCGAAAATGTGAGAATTATTTTTGCTTTCATATTGATGAAGGTATTAGCACAAGCATCAGCGACAGGCAACCAAAATTGCGTGGTGGCTGGGGGCGGAATCGAACCGCCGACACAAGGATTTTCAGTCCTCTGCTCTACCGACTGAGCTACCCAGCCAACTGCGGCCGGATATTCAACCTTTGTGGCTAAAAAATAGCAAGGCATTTTCGGCAGTGGGTCAGTTTGGGGAGCGCAGCCGCCCCGGCTGCAGTTCGCCGTGCCTCGCGGCGAACATCGGGCGTATGGTTTTTTGAAAATCATCGAAATTTTCGCGCCGCACGGTGAGGTTGGCGACGAGGGGTCGCCAACTGTGCCTGCGGCGGGCGCGCTCCCCAAATCTGAAATTGACCCACTACCGCATTTTCAAAGCAGGTCAGGAAGGGAAATTGAAAAAATCCAAATCAAGCCACAAAAATCACCAGCGACGTTTGATAAATCCTTTTCTGGAAATGAGAATAAAGAATCCAAATGCCACCACTACGCAAGCGCCCGGTTCAGGCGCAGGCGTGAACAAAAGATTCAGGCTTTTGCCGTCACCGGATAATTGAAGGCTGAAATTGCCGCCCGCGAGCGGATTGCTCCAATTGGCGGTCTCGATTGTGAACGTCGTACTCACATTCTGCCCGGAATTGAATGTAAATCCGCTAGTGGTCTGCGCGATTGTCCAATCATAGCCCAAGGTCGGATTGAAATCGCTGATGTTGCCGGGCAGGCCAGATGGCGTGAGCGAATGCAAATCCAGTGTGATTCTGTTTCCGCTGCTGGCGGTGATTGTCATTCCACTCAAAATGTTCAAAATGTCCCAGCCGACTCCCGCGCTGCTGTTCACGTCTTTGAACCCAACGATGAATGTCGCGCCGCCGCTGACAGTTTCAGCGCCGGTGGTTAATTTGCCGACGGCATTGTTGCCGGGAGAAATTGTCGCGCCCGAATTGAGCGTCAGCGGGCCGCTGATGATTCCGTCGCCGCCGATTGTCGCGCCATTGCTGACGGTGACACGATTGGTTCCCGTCGCGCTGCCGGTGGTGTTGTCGGCCAGCAATGTTCCCTGACTGATTGTGGTCGTGCCGACATAAGTGCTCACGCCGTCCAATTCAAGCGTGCCGGTTCCCGATTTTGTAAAATTTTGTCCCGATGTGCCGGTGATAATACCGGTGAAAGTGGTCTGGCTGTTGTTGACTGCGAAGGTGCGGCTGCCGCCGAGCGCAAAAGTCGGGTCGGTGAATGTCAACGCGCTTGTGCCGCCGAAAGTGATATTCCCGCCTATGATCAGATTGTTGGCAATCGTTTTTGCTCCGCCCGAAGCCTGAATGTTGTCGCCGTCAAGCGTGAATTCCAAAGTGCCCTGTCCGGCAGCAAAGTTGTTCCCAAGAATCAAAGTGCCGCCGTCGAAATTGAGATTGCCGGTGAAAGTGTTGCTGCCGGCGAGCGTCAACGTTCCATTTCCAATTTTGGTCAAATTTTGGGTGAAACCGTTTCCGTTTTGAATTGTATTCGAGATGAGTAAGCCGCCGCTTGAACCGGAGACATTGAGTGTCAACGTGCCGGAAAAACCGTTGCTCGCCAGCGCAAAGGTTGAACCGGAAAAAGTGGTCAACGCGGAGTTGCTCACCGATAGCGTGTCGTTCGCGCCCTGCTGAACAAAATTTCCTGAAAAAGTAAGATTGTTCGATCCGCCGATTGTAGAACTGGCAGAGAGGATCACGGCGTTGCCCAAACTCTCGCTGCTGTTGAACGCCTGCAACGTCCCGCCGTCCAGATTCAATACGCCGTGTCCCAACGCCGTCTTGTCTCCTACTTCAATCGTGCCAGCGGACAAAAACGTCCCGCCAGCAAAGGCGTTGCTGCTAGTCAAAATCAAAATCCCCGCGCTGTTGGTCAGTCCGCCGGTGAAGGTGTTCTTGCCGTTCAACGTCAGAGTTCCCAAACCGGCTTTGGTCAAACCCGCTGTGCCTGCGAGAATCGAATTTATTATCCCTGACAACCCGTTGTTGACGGTGATTTTCGCGCCGCTGTTCAATGTAATTGTTCCGCCGTTCAATGTGACCATTCCACTTTGGAAAGTGATGCCGCCAGCGGTTTGATTGCCACTGACATTGACCGTGTAAGCGCCGGTCACGTTCGTGCCGGCGGAAAAAACAGCTGTCCGTCCCGAAGTCCATCCCGTTGTCGCGCTAGTGCCCGCCGAATTGGTGCTCCAAAAATTGTTCACGCCCCAAGTCCCAGGCGCGACGGTGTTGGAACTTCCGCCACTGCTGGCTCCGTTTGCATCCCAGTAAAGATTTTGTGCGCGCGTCACAAATGCGAAGCTGAAAAGGGCAATGAACACAAAGACGATCACCATCACCTTTTGAGAAAGCTTTGTGTCCGCAAAAAATTTTCCGCTTCTAATCACAATCCCATTCGTCTGAATGTTCATTTTCTGAATGTTTTCCAACCCAGTGCCCACAAAAGACCGGGGCCTGTGGATGAAAAAGAGGCACATTCCTCTTTTTCAGTTAAGACAAACTTCTGAAAAAATCCGACGCGAGGGACAATGCAACTGAAATGCCAATTTTGAAGAAAAAGTGATTTCGACGGCGACGTGGATAAAGTTCAATCAGACAGCGATTTAACGATTGCCGCAAAACCCGCTCACGCCCGTGGATGCGCCGCGTCATAAGCTTTTTTCAAACGCTCGGTCGTCACGTGCGTATAAACTTGCGTGGTGATGAGATGCGCGTGGCCGAGTAATTCCTGCACGCTGCGTAAGTCCGCGCCGTTGTCCAGCAAATGCGTCGCGTAGCTGTGACGCAATTTGTGCGGCGTCAGCTTGGGGTCGAGTTGGGCGATGCGAAGATATTGCTTCAACCGGCGGGAAAGTTGAACCGGCTGCAACGGCGCGCGAATTTTTGTCTCGGCAAAAAAAACCGGCGACGCTCCGGCTGGCGGTTGTTTCAATATATTCCAATAATTTTGGATTGCCTCCAACGCCGGTTCACCAATCGGCACGAGCCGTTCTTTTTTTCCTTTGCCGCGGACGCGCACGAGTTGTTCATTCCAATCAATGTCCTCGGCGCGCAGGCCGCAAAGCTCGCTGATACGCAGGCCGCAGGAATAAATCGTCTCAAGAACAGCAATGTCTCGTATGGCGGCAGATTGAGAAATCGGACGGCCTGCTTTTTTCGTATCCTGAACTTTCAAAAGTTCAAACGGGGCCTTGAGCAAATCCTCCATTTGTTGTTTTGTGAGAAATCTTGGCAATCGTTTTTCCAGTTTTGGCAGCGAAAGATTTTTGATCGGCAGATTTTCGACGACACCGTGCCGCATCAGAAAACGGTAAAAAGTTCGCAGTGCAGAAAATCGCAATTGCGTGGCCGCGCGGCTCAAATTCTTCCTGCCGAGAAATCGCAGGTAGCTTCGGAAATCATCGCGTTGAAGTTTCGTCCAGTCCGCCGCTGATTTGCGTTCTTCCAAATGCCAGCGCAGAAATTCCAGCAGCGTTTGCCGGTAATTTCTCTGCGTGTAAGCCGACGCGCCGCGGTCGGTCGCCAGATGCGCGAGAAATTTCCCAATCCATTGGTCGGAGATTTGAGAATCCGCGTTGCCGGATTTTGATTTCATTTGAACAGACAAAAGCCGCGTTCAAACGAACGCGGCTCGCGACAAATTAACGCATTTAACTGGATAATGCGCCTTCCGCCGCCGCCAGATTCTGGCTGAACAACAATTTTTCCTTGTCGCTCGTGACCAGAATCGGCTCGCCGGTCTGCAAGGCGCCCTTGAGAATTTCTTCCGCCAACGGGTCTTCGAGAAACCGCTCGACCGCGCGGCGCATCGGGCGCGCGCCGAAATCGGGATTGTAGCCCTTCTCGACGAGAAATTCCTTCGCCCGCTCGTCCAGTTGCAGGTGGATGTTTTTGTGCTTCAATCGTTGCAACACTTTTTCGACCTCCAAACCCAAAATCTGGATGAGGTCGTCTCTTGTGAACGAACGGAACACAATCACATCGTCCAGCCGATTCAAAAATTCGGGACGAAACGTTCGCTTCGATTCATCGAGAATTTTCTCGCGCATCTTTTCGTAAGTGCTTTCGTCGGTAATTGGCGAAAAGCCCATCGTGCTCTGGCGTTTGATGGTGTCCGAGCCGACGTTCGACGTCATCAAAATGATGGTGTTGCGGAAACTGACGGTGCGCCCGACGTTGTCTGTCAATTTTCCGTCCTCCAAAATTTGCAAAAACAGATTCCAGACATCGGGGTGCGCTTTTTCAATTTCATCGAACAACACGACGGAATATGGATTGCGCCGGACTTTTTCCGTGAGTTGGCCGCCTTCTTCGTAGCCGACGTAGCCGGGCGGCGAACCGATGAGACGCGACACGTTGAATTTTTCCATGTATTCGCTCATGTCCAAATGAATGAGCGATTTCGCGTCGCCGAACATTTGTTCCGCGAGCGTTTTAGCCAAAAGCGTTTTGCCAACGCCCGTCGGGCCGAGCAACAGGAAAGTTCCAATTGGACGTTTCGGGTCTTTCAAATCCGCGCGCGAACGTTTCAACGCCTTGCACAAAGCGGAAACCGCCTCGCGCTGGCCGATGACGACCTTTTCCATTTCGCTTTCGACCGTGAGCAGACGCGCCATTTCGTCCTGCCCCATGCGTTTGAGCGGCACGCCCGTCCATTTCGAGACAACGTGCAAAATGTCTTCTTCGCCGACGACCACGCGCTTTTCTTCGCGATGCGACCGCCATTCTTTCAGCAGATTTTCAAGTTTCTCTTTCGCCTGTTTTTCCTGATCGCGCCGCGCCGCCGCGCCCTCGAAATCCTGATTCTTAATCGCGCGCTCTTTTTGCGTTTTGATTTCTTCGATTTCGGCTTCCAACACTTTGGTTTCCGGCGGGCGCGTCATCGTGCTGATGCGCGCACGCGAACCGGCCTCGTCCAAAACGTCAATCGCCTTGTCCGGCAAAAATCGGTCGGTGATGTAACGGTCGGAAAGCTTCACGGCGGCAGCGACCGCGTCGTCCGTGAATTCCGCTTTGTGATGTTGCTCGTATTTGTGGCGCAGGCCGCGCAAAATCTCAATCGCGTCTTCAATCGAAGGTGCTTCCACTTTCACCGCCTGAAAACGGCGTTCGAGCGCGGCGTCTTTTTCGATGTATTTGCGATATTCGTTCAACGTCGTCGCGCCGACACATTGCATCTCACCGCGTGACAACGCTGGCTTGAGGATGTTGCTCGCGTCCATCGTGCCTTCCGCCGAACCCGCGCCAACAATCGTGTGCAATTCATCAATGAACAAAATGATGTTCTTCGCGCGACGAATTTCGTCCATCACCGCTTTGATGCGTTCCTCAAATTGCCCGCGATACTTCGTGCCCGCGACCATGAGCGCGAGATCGAGCGTCACGACGCGTTTGTTCAACAAAATTTCCGGCACATTGCCTTTGGCGATTTCTTGCGCGAGACCTTCGACGATGGCCGTTTTGCCCACGCCCGCTTCGCCGAGCAAAACGGGATTGTTCTTCGTGCGACGGCAAAGGATTTGAATCACGCGCTCGATTTCATTTTTGCGACCGATGACCGGGTCCATTTCGCCTTTGCGCGCGATTTCCGTGAGGTCGCGGCCAAACGCCTTGAGCGCGGGCGTCTTGATTTCGCCTTTTTTGTCGCCACCTGCCGGTTGTTTTTCACCGGAATCGGGAATCGAAGATTCTTCCGCTGCAAAATTCGGGTCAAGCTCCTTCAAAATCTCCTGCCGCGTTTGCTCAATGTCCACGTCGAGGTCGCGCAACACCTGCGCGGCGATGCCGTCGCCCTCGCGCAACAAACCGAGCAATAAATGTTCCGTGCCGACGTAAGTGTGATTGAGCGCCTTGGCTTCCTTCGCCGCTAGCGCGAGGACTTTTTTCACGCGCGGCGTGTAGGGAATGTTGCCGATCATTTTTTGGTCAGGGCCGGTGCCGGTTTTTTTCTCGACCGCCATGCGGACGGTTTCGAGGTCGAGACCCATTTTCTGCAAAACATTCACGGCCACGCCCTGCCCCAATTTGATGAGGCCGAGCAGCAAATGCTCCGTGCCGAGAAAATTGTGATTGAAGCGGTCGGCTTCCTTGCGCGCCAACGCCAGCACCTGCTGCGCGCGCGGCGTAAAATTGCTCATGGCTTCGTCGCTCATACTTGAAATATAATGCTATGACTTTGTGCATTTGTCCACTGTTGCGGAAAGAATTTTGAGCGCGCAGAAAATGAAATTCGGCTCGACAGGAAAATTTCAAAAGCGCAAAGTTGAATTGTGACTCAAGAATTTCTACAACTTTGCACCGAAGTTGACCGTGACACGGCTTTTTTCCATGAATGGGAAAAGTGTCTGCCTCATTTTCAAAATGTTCTCGATTATATTCAAAAACATCCAGAAGAACGCAATTCAATTATAGATGGAATGAGTCGCAGTTTAATGAAGGAACTTGATGCGCCTCAAATGAGCATTTATCTCTTACAATTTTTAGCCAAGTCGCTTCGATGGCCAGAAATCAAAAAAGCTGCTGAACATTCATACCAGCGTGACGTTGGCGGTGGCTCTTCTTTTTCTTTCGAGGTTAAAAATCTATTGAAGATTTATGATGAATCTTCGTCTCACTGAATCACACAAACAAAAATCAATTCGCCGTATTCGGCGGCGGCAATTTGGCGACGGGTCGGCTCACGTTTTTCAAGCGTTCGCGCACCATGTCGGCGCGCAACAAATCGCGTTCTTCGGCGGAAAGTTTGTCTGAAAATTGTTTCTGCAAATGCGCCGGTTGCGTCGTCAAAAACAATTCGTCCACGAGCGAGCGTTCCGCGCCCGGAAACAATCCCAAATCCACGCCCAACCGCAGCAGCGAGAGCAGATTCATCGTTTCCTTCGACGAAATGCTGTGTGCGTTCGCCAAAATACCGTAAGCGCGCCCGATGTGATTGAAAACGACTTTTGTTTTTTTCTCCAACAGCGTTTGCCGCGCGTTTTCTTCGTGCTCGATGATTTGCGACAATACTTTTTCCAATCGTTCGACGATGACGGCTTCGGTTTCGCCCAACGTCATTTGATTGGAAACCTGAAATACATTTCCCAACGCTTCCGTGCCTTCGCCGTAAAGTCCGCGCACGGCGAGGCCGAGTTTGTTGACGGATTGAATAATGGGATTGATTTGCTCGGCTAAAACGAGTCCGGGCAAATGCAGCATCGCGCTGACGCGGATGGCCGTGCCGAGATTCGTCGGGCACGCGGTCAAATAGCCGAGTTCGTTGTCGAAAGCGTAATCCAGTTTCTTTTCCAATTCGGAATCCAAATGGTCAATCGCGCTCCACGCCTGGCGGATTTGAAAACCGGGACGCAACGCCTGCATCCGCAAATGGTCTTCCTCGTTAATCATCACGGAAAATGTTTCCTCGCGATTGAGAACCAATCCGCTGCCGGAACTTTTCGCGGCGTGTTCGCGGCTGATGAGATGGCGTTCAACGAGAATTTGTTTGTCGAGCGCGCCGAGATTGTCCATCGCTTCGGAAAACGAATCGCTCATTTCCGGTAAACTTTCGACCGCCGGACGAATTGTTTCCAGAATTTTCACGCGCTCCGGTTTTTTCGCCCAGCCGGGAAATGAAGCGTTTTTCAGATTGCGCGCCAAGCGCACGCGGCTCGACATGACAATGCGGTCATGCGGCCCGTGCCGCCGCGCGGTTTCCGCCGGCGAAATCAAAAATTGATGCAAATCTTTCATTTATTTTTTAATTGCCGCAAAAGAGCGCAAGGAAATGCAAAATGAAAAATTCCTGTGCCTTTGCGTTCTTTCGCGGCTATTCTTCAACGCGTCAAATTCTTCAACGGCGTCGAACCTTCCGTCATTTGTTTGATTTCGTCGCGCACGTTCGCCGCTTCCTCAAAATTTTCCGATTCCACCGCCTTCGCCAGTTTTTTCTGCAACGTCTTGAGGCGGTCGGAATTTTCACGCGAAACACGCAAGGCTTCCGGCGTTTTGCCGATGTGCCGTGTGCCTTTGTGCATCGCTTTGAGATGGCCGCCCAAACCTTCCGCGAACGTCAGGTAACATTCCGGGCAGCCGAACCGGCCGGACTTCTTGAAATCTGTCTGCGTGAATCCACAGCGCGGGCATTTCAAATCCACGCCGCCGGCGGCCTGCTCAATTTCCTGCGACGCGCCGAGACCGAGCATCAAATCCGCGCTTGCAACCAAAAGCGCCGCCGGGTCGTCAATACCTTTTGCCTTGGCGCACGCATCGCATAAATCCAAGTCAGTTTTTTTATTATCTGCGGAAATATAGGAAGTAAAAGTCGTTGCCGGCTTCTCTTTGCAGATAGAACAAATTTTTTGAATGCTCATAAGTTTATATCGTCTCGCCGGATGTTTTCGTCAAGTCACGGTAATCCGAGATCAACTTCAAGGTCAACGCGCCGGGCTTGCCCGTGCCGATGACGCGACCGTCAATCTTGATGACGGGCATAATTTCCGCACCCGTGCCGGTCAGGAAACATTCGTCCGCGTTGAACAAATCGTAGCGCGTCAGGTTAGGTTCGGAAACCTCGATTCCGGCTTCCCGGGCCAATTCAATCACTGTTTGCCGCGTAACGCCGTAAAGTGCGCCGGCTGAAAGCGGCGGCGTGAATACTTCGCCATTTTTTATGATGAACAAATTGTCCGCCGTGCATTCGGAAACGAATCCTTCGGCGTTCAACATCACGGCTTCCTCGACGCCCGCGTTGTTCGCTTCGATTTTCGCCAAGATATTGTTGAGATAATTGAGCGATTTCACCGCCGGATTCAACGCGCTATGCAGATTGCGCACCGTCGGCACGGTGACGATTTCCATGCCGCGCGCGTAAAGTTCCGGCGGATACACCTGGATTTTTCCAGCGATGATGAACACCGTCGCCTTTTTGCAACTGCGTGGATTGAGTCCGAGATTGCCCACGCCACGCGTCACTACGAGGCGGATATATGCGTCGCGCAATTTGTTCACGCGACAAGATTCCAAAACTGCTTCGGAAATTTTTCCCGGCGACATCGGGATTTCGAGCAGAATCGCCTTAGCTGAATAAAACAATCGGTCAATGTGCTCCTTCAATTTGAACACGCGACCATTGTAAGCGCGGATGCCTTCAAAAATACCGTCACCGTAAAGCAGGCCATGATCAAACACGGAGATTTTTGCGTCACGTTCGTTGTAAAATCTACCATCAATGAAAATTTTCATGCGAAATTCAATTTAAGTTAGGGCAAGCACCCGATGGAGGCAAACAATTTGCGTGACAGCGCGGGTTGGTTGATTATATTGGCGCGCTCGTGACCCTATGGTCTAGCGGTTAGGACACCACCCTTTCACGGTGGTAGCCCGGGTTCGATTCCCGGTAGGGTCGCCAACTTTTTCTCCCATTTTCAACGCTTAGTCTACAGCTCCGTCAATTTAACTATGGCGTTCTCAATTGGAAAAATTCATTTGGATTGTCCATTGGCAGGGACACGTTCAAAATACCGTTTTGATTAACCGCGTCGTTGGTCACTTGCGTCCAAATGCCGGATGAAAGATTGGTGGTGCTGTAAAGATGAAATTCCGAAGCGGTCATCGGCCAGCTTAAATTCAAATTGTTGGCTGAATAGTTCACTGAAATGTTTGGCAGCGGCATGGTCGCGGTCGCTTGATTGGAAGGCGCGCTTTCACCGTTCCAATTGACGGCGGTGACGGTGTAAAAATAATTTGCGCCGTTGGCGACATTTGAATCGTTGAAGTTTGTCGTTAGAATATCCTGTGCGATTAAATCGTAAGAGCCGCCATTCGTAGTGGAACGATAAATGTTATAGCTCGTCGCGCCGGACACAGCCTGCCAATTCAGGGTGATTTGATTTGGGCTGGCGATGGCAGATAAATTTGAGGGCGCAACCGGCGTTTGCGCGGTGATATTGAAACTGCTAAAATCGGCGGTATTTATCTCTGTATTGTTGTGCGCCGTCACTGCCAATCCCACAAAGACATTGGTGGCCATCGGAATGGTCACGGGCGAGCCAATTTGATTCCATCCCGCACCTGTGCTGGAAGTGTAGGCGGTGAAAACATTTCCGTCGCGAATTAATCGAATCCAATAAGGCGCGCTTCCCGAACCGCCGGCGCTGCTGCTTGCGGCTCCAGTCGCGACGCGCGTGGAAAACAGCGAGCCGTTTTGCGAAGTCATCATCACGAACGCGTTGGCGGAATCGGGGTTGAGCGATTCGCGAATCATCAATCCGGCTTTCGCCCACGGATCGGTGTTTTGCAGGCCGGTCACTTCAACGGTGTTGGTGCAATCACCGGAAACGCCGCGATAAACGTAGTGAAATGAATCGGCGTTGTTCCAGACGTCAATGCCCGAACCGCTGACGGTAAAATTTCCGTTTGCGTAACTGGCGTTTCCCGGCCAGCCGACATCGCCGGCGTCACCGCTCCACAACGTCGCCACGCCAATATCGCGATCCATAAACGGCGCGGGCAGGCTGCTCGATTGCGGAGTCACGCTGACTTCTTTTGAATTGACGCTTTCGCCATGAGCGTTTGCCGCTGTGACGACGTAGTAATAAGTGACACCGTTGGTCAAACTGGAATCAACAAAGCTCAACGCGGCGGAAGTTCCAATGGTCGTGTAAGGGCCGCCGCTGTTCGTTGCGCGTTTGATGTTGTAGCTGGTCGCGCTCTCGCACGAAACCCAATTCAACGATGCTTCGCCATTACCGGCGACGGCTTCGATTCCGCTTGTGAGTCCCGGCGGAATCCCCGGCTGTGCGCCGACGACCATTTCTCCCGTCGGCGGCAACGGCACGCCGTTGATGGGTACAAACTCAATCCAAGCCAAATCGTAGCCGGGATTGAGGCAATTGATTTGCAGTATCACCTGACCGGCATTGACGACCGCCACATTGCTCACCACATAAGTCGAATACGTCCCGTAGCCGCCGGTCGCCGGCAAAGTAACCGTGCCGGAAATGTTATTGCTGTTGATCATCACGCTTAATTGGCCGCCGTCCGCGCCGCCGGCGTATCGGACGTAAAGATTGTAGATTCCCGGCGTGCAATTGACGGTATGGCGTTGCCATTCGCCCGCGTCGTTCCAGCCGACTTTCAACAACGTGCCGGGGTCGGTGCAGGTCGTCGTATCCACGCCATCGTCGCGACCAAATGAGCCGCTGTTCCAACTCGTGCCGTTTGGCCCCTGATTGGCTTGATCTTCTGAAACGGTGTCGGCGTAAGCGACGTTGGAATCGCCCATGTCATAATCCACAGCAAAAATTTTCCCGGGAATCGTCACGCCGCTTTTGTAAGCGAGATTGGTCTGGGAAAATCCGGTTTGCGTGCCATTGGTGGCCGGGCGCATCAGGCTGTCCGCCAATTCAACGCGCACGACGCAGTTGGTGAAATGGCACGCGCGCGCGTAATCCATCAGCCATTGAAAGGCGTTGGTCACGGATGGCTTGAGACTGGCACTATTATTCGATGCCCAATACGCCTTCAGCGCATTCCATCCCGGCGTCTGCGGATTTTGCACCATAACATCCCACAAACACGCCTTGTATGCCCAATATGAATGACCTTCCGTGATGGATTTGCCGGATTGAACAAATGGCAACTCGTAAGTGCCGGCAATAATCCGATTGTTCCAACGGGTCGAATTCAATCCAAATTCCCCTGCCCAATCGGGAATGTTCAAGCTAATGCACGTTGAACGATTGCCGGTCGAAAGCGGCAACGGACTGCCGTAATCGTGATCCGAAAAACTCAAATTAGAATTGGGGTCTGTCCACGACGGCGTTTCCATGTTGCTGAACGTGCTGGCGTAAGCGTCGCCTTCGCAAATGAGCATGTGATTCGTGTCCACCAACCGGATGGCGTGGACGAGATTGGAAAAGGTCAGCGCCAAATACGGGCTGCCGACGCGCCCCGGACTATGCGCCGTGTCCGCCGTGTTCACCGGCTCATTCAACAAATCAAATCCGCCAATCCAATGATTGGTCGCGTAACGCGCCGCGATGCGTGTCCAAATGTGCGCGCACAGTGCCAGATTGGCTGCATTGACAAACACGCTGGCCGTGTTCGTGTTCAACGTGCCGCCATAATTGACGACGGCAAAATTGTTCGGGCCGCCGGGCGGACAATGAAAATCGGGAATAACGTAAATTCCGTTGGTGGAACACCACGCGAGCAGGTTGTCGAAATACTTGAATCCCGTGTCAATATCGTAACCGTTGTTCGGGTAGCTGTTCGCCCAATTGGTCACTTGAAAAAATTCCTCGAAATCGAACGGCACACGCACGCTGTTGAATCCCTGACTGTGAAGATAATTGATGTCCGCCTCGGTGATGAAATTGCTCCAATAAGCATCCAGTACTTGCGCCGTCAAATTGGTGTCGCCGCCCAGCACGTCCTGAATCGCGGCGACAAAGGCGTCGTAATAATTGTTGATGTTGCCGCTGCCCGTACCGGCGTTGGCGTAATTGGGAAGGCTCAAATTCCCCATCATGTAAAACTCCGGCCAGAGCCATGAACCAAGATTCGCGCCCCGCAAAATGATGGATTGATTGTTGTTATCAACCGTAGCCGTGCCCACGGCGTGCAAATACTGGGCTTGCGCGGAAAACGAAAAAACACACGGCAAATATAAGATGCAAAGTCGGCGCCAGTTGAAAAGACGCCGCGCCCGCCGGTGAAATGAAGAAAACAGATTCGTCATGGAAAGGTTCAATGAATTTCAGCTCAAGCAATCTTGGAATTGGCCTGATGAAAATTGCACACCCGGACGGTTTTGTCAGCCCCTCGAAAGAGGGGGAAATCATTCGGGAACAATTTGCAGCCGGCGGTGGAAAATCAAAAATGGATGATGCCGCGTTGAATGGCGACGGCGACGGCTTCCGTCCGGTCGGCGACGTGCAATTTGGCCAATATCGTCTTCAAATAACCTTTGGCCGTGTTTTCCGTGATGTTCAGAACGCCGGCGATTTGTTTGTTGGCGAGACCTTTGGCCAGTTCGTTCAACACCTGCAATTCGCGCGGCGTCAATTCCTCGAACAATTTTCGCGCCGCCAGCCGTTCGGCGACTTCCTTTGGAATCCAGCGCTGTCCGGCGGCAACGGCGCGAATGGCCGGAATCAATTTTTCGCCGGTGGAATTTTTCAAAACGTAACCGGACGCGCCGGCTTCCATTGCCTTGTGAATGTCTTCATCACCGTCGAAAGCCGTCAGCATAAGGATGCGGGCGTTTTCATTTCGCCGGCGGATTTCCATTGTGACTTCAATGCCGTTTTTGACGGGCATTCGCGAATCCATCAGCGCCAAATCGGGATTGTGCCGCGCGAACAAATCAATCGCCTGCGCGCCATCGGCGGCTTCGGCAATGACTTCCATGTCTGGCTCGGTATTGACCAGCGCAATCACGCCCATGCGAACGATGTAATGGTCATCAGCGACGAGAATCCGTATTGGCGACTCCTGCTTCATAATCTATTTGAGTTTCGGCAAATTCAGGTTTTGGCGGCGTTGGTTGTGTTTGTTCGGTCGGGAATTCAACGCGAACGGTCGTTCCTTTTCCGGGAATGCTGGCGACGGAAAAATTGCCGGAAAAACGTTTGGCTCTTTCCGACATGCCCAGCAAACCGAAATGGCCGTTGTTCGGCCCGACACAACTTTCCGGCGCAAACCCTTTGCCGTCATCGGCGATTTCCAGGACAACATTTTCAGAATTATATTCCAATCTGATTTTAGCCAGATGCGCTTCGGAATGTTTGACGACATTGGTCAACGCTTCCTGACCGATGCGCAGCAGATTTTCTTCGACGACTTCAGGCAAGGGACGGACAAATCCCTTCGTTTCAATCTCAACGCGGACGCCCGCGCTGTCCGCGATTTGGCGCGCGCTCGTCAACAAGGCGTTGGGCAAATCAAATTCTTCGAGTTCGCGCGAGCGCAAATCCCAAATCGAGCGCCGTAAATCCACCTGACTCTGGCGCATCATGTTCCGCACCAATCCAAGATGATAAAACGCGCTGTCGGGATTTTTCGAAAATAATTTGGCGACCGTGGCCAGTTGCAGCGAAATGCCGGTCAACGTTTGTTCCAACGTGTCGTGAAGTTCCTGCGCCAGCCGTGTTCGCTCGGTCAAAACGGCCCGGAACTGAAGTTCGGATTCTTTGCGGGCGGTGATTTGAAACTTCAATTGTTCCGTCCGCTCTTTAACGCGCCACTCCAGCGTGTCGTGCGCCTTTTGCAATTCATGTTGCGCCAATTCTTTTTCGTGAATCGAAGAACTCAACGCGGAATTTTTCTTATAGACCATGATCGTCCAACTGACCGCAACAAGGAGCACTGACAAAACCAACGTGAGGACGATGAACAAATGTTGCGATGTGAACCAGCTTGGTTTGCTGATAATGCGGACGCTGTCGGAATCCGACAAAAGAATCTGGGCTGACTTTATTTTTCCATCTTCACCGCTTTGCAACAGACAAGTGCCGCTGACTTCCACCACGCTGCCGATGGGAATTGAAGTCAGCGAAGCATTTTCGTCGGGCGTGTCCTTTTCCGCCGTGAACAAAAAATTGGTGGATTGAATGACTAAAACCGTTTTCAAATCGCCGAATTCGCCGGACAACGATTTGACTCCGTGACCGAGATGATCCAGCAATTTTCCTCGCACGGTGATGTAACTGGCGTGATACAATCCACGTTGAAGTTCCGTGACGGACGCGTTTTGCGGAGCAATGTTGGTCCGGCTCTCGGAAATTTTTTGGACGGTGGCGTCCTCCAGCACGGGCAGAAAATTTTCCACGCCGGAAAATCCGACCGCTTCGACCGCGTCACCCGGCAAAAACGAACCGGTTTGCGCGGTTTTGATTTGCAAGCCGCCGGTGGAATCTTCGATGAACAAATCCACGCCTTTCCTCTGATAGGTGACGACGCCCTTGACGTGAATCCGGTTGTTGAGCGACCGGTTTTTGCGATATTGCGCAATCCCGTTCAACGGCGTGAGCGGCTCTTTGAACGGATCAACGGTGACCGGCTCCTCGACGATGAAATCCGAGAGCAACGGACAGAACATGACCACCGAGATAAAATGCCGCAGCGGCGCGTTGAAGGAGACGGCCGCTGTGCCTCTGACCTGCACTTTGGCTCCGACCAGCGTTTGCGGCTTGATTCCCGGTGGAATCGGAGCATAAGCGTGAAAACGATACCCGCCGGAAACCAATTCCACGCCCAGCCGGTTGCTGTTTGTCCAAGCCGTTCGCACGACGCCGGAAATTTTGACGCGCTGACTGTCTTCAGTTCCCGACATGAATTGTTCAATCGTCACCGGCCGGGCGTCGGGCAAAGGCGCGGTTCCAATTTTTTTCCAACTTGGCCCCGTCACACAAGGCGCGTAACCGCCAGGATAACTGATGCCTGAAACCGACACCACGTCGCCGGGAACCGGCGAAATGCCGCCGACGTTGTCCACGAAAACACCGCCGCTGGCATCCTGCACAAAAAATCTGCCGTCCCAACCCGGCTCGGCGGCGGTGACAACTCCCTTGATGGAAACCTTGATCCAACGACCCGCCTCTTCCGCGGAGAGCGACAACACTTCCGCGGCATTTGTCAGTATTCCAGCCGGTTGATTGGTCATCTGCGAGCAAGCCGTCCACCGGCCGAACAAAACAAGAAAAAGCCAGACGCAAACAGCTTTTCTTTTGTATGACATAAAGTGAATTAAATCCCTGCCGCGCCGGAAGTCTAGTAAAAACCACATTCCAGACCGCCTCCCCCTCTAAAGAGGGATGTTACATTTCTGAAAAGAAAATACATTTACGAGAACATCCCTACTCTATGAAAAGCACAAATTGTGGAAATCAGGTTTCAATCACTAAACTGCTCCTGTCAACGATCGCTTGCATCTTGCTTTGCGGCAATGTTTTGCAGGCGCAAACTCTTCAATTAAGATTCACTTTTGAAGATGGTCCCGGAACAACAACAACCAGCGATGCCAGTGGCGCTATTAATCCCGTAACGTTGAACATGGTTAATTCCAGTGGCGCGCTGGTAGATCTTCATGGATTGACCGGTTCAGGCATACAAACAGTTGGACACTCTTTGAACCTTTCAACAAATCCGCCCGCCGGCAACACGAAAGGCGCCTACGCGTTTGTCACAAATAATACCACTTTGGGCAACTTGGGAATAGTTAGTAATTTCACAGCGACAATCTGGGTTAAAATGTCTTCGCTCAACACAAATTTGAGCAACGGAGGCACTCGTTTGTTTGTTTTGGCAACAAATGGAGTCGTTGATGACGGTGTTGCCGATAGTATTGGAATCAATATCCAAACAGGCAGCGGCCCGACACCGAATGCTATCGCTATTTCTGTTGGGAATAACCATTATGTAACAGCGCCTATTTATTATAATTTTCCAACTAATGTATGGTTGTTTTTAGCGATGACTTACGACAGTGGCAGTGGCAATGCCGAGGTTTATTATGGCACTGAAGCCAGTCCAGCCAAGCTGTTCGCCGTTAAAAATATAGGAGCCGGCACCAATTTTAATTTTAGTGGCAGCGCCAGTTTATCAATTGGAAACAGCATAAACAACGCTCACGATTTTCCCGGATCAATTGATGAGTTTCGCTTTTACACCGGCGCGGCGACCGGAGATTTTATCGAAAATGTGCGTGAACAATCCACGCCGGTTGTCATCTCCAGTTTGACTCCCGACGGGTCGGTGTTGATGGACGGCACGAACACGCTTTCATTCACGGCCAGTTCGGCGAATGGCATCAATCCAAGCAACGTCAAAGTGGCGGTGAACGGAACGGATGTCTCTTCCAGTTTGTCATTTTCAGGACCGGCCACGGCGCAAACCGTGACGTATGCCAATTTGCCGGTCAATCCGCCGGTGCTGACCACCGTCAATCTGAATGGCGTCAGTGTCAGCATTTCCGTGACCGACAACAACGGCATCACGACGACGAATTCCTATGTTTATGATGCCTACAGCCCGACCAACTTCACCTGGGAAGCGGAAGATTATGATTACAGCGCGGGCAGTGGAAACGGTCAGCCGGGCTTTTACATGGATAATCCGCCGCTGGGTTTCACCAGTGACAATCCGTATTATCAAAGTTTCGGTTCACCGGAAGTTGATTATCAAGATAACGGCGCTGGCATCACGAATGGGCTTTCCACTTTGAATACCGTTAACCCCTATCGGGATGCAAACATTATCAGCGCTCCTGAAACAGAATACTCGTATGGCACTGGAATCAACGGGGGCAATTCCATCGGTGAATTGATGCGCCAAAGAGTGATGGACGCTTTGATCAGCGGCGCGTTGCCCAATGGCGACATTGACATGGGCTATTTTGACGGTGGATCAGGTCAAGGTCTGCCTAACTGGGTCAACTACACCCGCACGTTTCCGAAAGGCGCGTGGAATGTTTACATCCGTAGCGCGGAAGGTAGCACATCGGCGGGTTCCACTCTGGCCAGCGTCACCGGCGGCTGGGGCTCGTATCCTCCGAGTTTGGGCGGTTCGCTGACCACCACCAATCTGGGCACGTTCACGTCGGGAAACACCGGCGGCTGGCAAAGCTACGCGTGGACGCCATTGCGGGACGCGAATGGAAATCTCGTGCGTGTGGATCTGAATGGCACCAACACGTTCCAATTGACCGCCGGCACGCCGACATCGCCGACGCTCGGCGGCGGCAACGTCAATTTCCTGATGCTGGTTCCGGCCAACACCAACGTGCCGGTCATCGGCAGCATCTATCCCAACGGCACCAATATGTTCCAGCCGGCCAACGGACTGACCTTCACGGCCAGTTCGCCGGTGGGAACGACCATCAATGCCTCCAGCATTTCGGTGCAATTGACTTACAGCAACCTGCTGGGACAGGCCTTCACCACCAATTTCACGACGGCGAACGGTCTGGTGGTCACGGGCACTTCGGCCAACCGCAGTGTCAGCGCGCCGCTGCAAACGAATTTCTATTATTCGGCGACCATCTTTGTCACGGATGCCAACGGCAATTCCGCGCAAGCCGCCTCGTCTTTTGACACCTTGAATCCGGTTCTGACATGGGAAGCGGAAGATTACAACTATGGCAACGGACAATTCATTGATAATCCCACAACCGACGCATATAACGGTTTGGCCGGAGCCTCCGGTGTTGACTACAATTTTGTGGCTGATTCCGGGGCGGCATGGGCATATCGTCCGCAAGGCGGAGGCGTGGGCGATCAGGTCGCCAGCGACACGCCCAAGCGGTTGCCCTACATCGGCACCGGCTTCAACGATTACAATGTCGGCTGGTTCGACAACGGTGATTGGCTCAATTACACCCGAACATTCCCGTCAGGTTCATTCAATGTGTTCGTCCGTGCGGCCAACGGCAGTTCAGGCAATCTCGTGGACACGTTCTCACAAGTGACCAGCGACCGCACCCAGCCCAATCAAACGCTGACGGCTCTGGGAACTTTCACCACGCCGCCCACGGGTTCCAGTTGGCAAGTTTACACCTGGGTTCCTTTGCGGGACGCGAGCGGCAATCTGGTAAAATTACAATTCGGTGGAGTGAGCACATTTAGAGTATCGGCCGCAGCAAGCGGCAATTTCAATGCAAACTTCTACGCGCTGTTCCCGGCCAACACCAATCTGCCGGCCATCAACAACGTTTATCCCGACGGCAGCGCCATGTTCCAGCCGACTAATAAATTCACGTTCAACGTCACTTCCGCTGCCGGCGTTTCGCAGGGCAGTGTCAGTCTGGTCGTGAACGGAACCAATGTCAGCTCCGGCAGCCTCACGTTCAGCGGCTCGCAGAACAATTGGAACGTCAGCTTCCCCTTGTCGCTGAACACCAGTTACACCATCACCATCAACGTGGTGGATTCCAACGGGAACACGGCCGCCACCACCAAATCCTTTGCCACCTTCAGTTCCAATTATTACACGTGGGAGGCGGAGGACTTTGATTACGATGGCGGTAAATTCATTGATAATCCGCAAACCAACGCTTACTCCGGCAAAGGCGCCGTGGCGGAAGTGGATACGCATCAGGTCAATTTTGCGGCGGCGGCTCCTTATCTTTACCGCACCAACGATGATGTGGACTTGGATAACGCGAACGGCATGTCCACTGAAATCAACGGTGATCAGACCCGCGCGCAATGGAACTTCACCAACGACTACACCGCCGGCTATTTCAGCGCCAACGCGGCCGGCGGGTCATGGATGAATTACACAAGGCATTATCCGGCCGGCAGCTACAATGTGTATGGCCGTTTGGCGGCGGGTGGCGGCGCAACAACCTGTTTGCTCTCCAAAGTGACCAGTGGTTTGGGTACATCCAATCAAACGGTCAATTTGTTGGGAACATTCAACATACCCAACACCGCGTGGGAAAGTTATACCTTCGTCCCGCTTGTGGACGATTCGGGAAATCCGATCACGGTGACTTTCGACGGCTCGGCCACCACCTTGCGGTTGTCGAGGCCGGACACCGACACCACGACCTCGCCGGATTGCAACGCCAACTTCCTGATGCTCGTCCCGGCGAGCGGCGCGGGCACGGTGACATTGACCGCATCGGTCAGCGGCGGAAACATCGTCATCTCGTTCTCCACCGGCGACAACACGCATTCTTATCAGGTGCAATATAAGAATAGTTTGACAGATGCAAGCTGGACTCCCTTGGGCAGTCCGCTGGTTGGAAATAATTCGATTCAATCAGTGAGTGACGCCATCGGCAACGGCAGCCGGTTCTACCGCGTGCAAATACAGTAGAACCTGTCAATGTCCGACAGAGAATAAAAATTAATCCAGCAGCCGATGCCGGATCGGCTGCTGGAAAAACTTAAACGTTGAACGGTTGATTTAGCTTGAACCAGATGAATGTCATGTCCAAAAATCGCGCCTTTACTTTGATTGAACTGCTCGTCGTGATCGCGATCATCGCGATTCTTGCCGCCATGCTCCTGCCCGCGCTCGCCAAAGCCAAGCAAAAGGCGCAGGCGGTCCAGTGCATGAACAACCTGAAACAACTGACGCTGGGTTGGATCATGTATTCCGGCGATAACGGCGATGCTCTTGCACAATCGGGAGGTCAAGCGTATGACGTGCTCTACCTTCCCAACCAATATACGATTGCGGGCGACCCTCATAACATGTGGGTTTATGGCGATATGAGCCAATCCAGCCCCAGCACCAATTTAACTATGATTCAATTGGGACTGATTTATCCTTATATCAAAAATACTGGCGTCTATAAATGTCCGGCAGATAACAAGCAACAACCGGGACTAGCGGCGGGCACCACACTTCCACATCTTACGGCGCGGAGTATGTCCATGAATGCCTGGCTGAACCCGATTCAAACGTGGGATAGCACCATAGGTCGTTCTGCTACTTATCGCGTTTATCGGAAACAAGCGGATTTGAGCAAACCCGGCCCCAGCTTGGTTTTCGTGTTCATAGATGAAAATCCTTACAGCATCAATGACGGATGGTTTGTCGCCGACCCCGGCCAGCCTACGGTATGGGTGGATAAGCCGGCCACTTATCACAATAATTCCGGCAGCTTGTCCTTCGCGGATGGTCATTGTGAGATTCATAGATGGCGTGATGGAAATTTGATCGGATTCAAGGGGGCAGCCAATTTAAGTGTGGCATCTCCCGACCCCGGAGACCTCGGATGGCTGCTGCAAAGAGCCACGGTTCAAAATTAAAAATCGCCTTGTGGGGACACTGACTGTTTCGTTAACTGATTCTTTTGGAACACACGGAGTAAAGGTGAAAAGCATTTTGTCATTTATTCAGGGAACTATGTCGTCCACAGGCCATTTAATGATTCCCGCTCCTCTTTTGAGGAGAGGGAGAATACATGCCCGCGTCCGTCATTTTTTTGTCAAAGGCATAACCTCGTTTGTTTTCTTGGCCGGATTCAGCGGCTATGCGCTTTCCGCCAACGGGCGTGATTTCACCACTGGACAGATATCCGTCTATTTGACCGCGAAAGACACGGATCAAAGATTGACGAAAACCGGCGACTTAAATTTTTCCGATTTATCGCAGCCGGATGAAAAGCAAACTGCCATTTTTGTTGACCCGACCAAAACGTTTCAGACGGTTCTGGGCATCGGCGGCGCGTTGACGGATGCGTCGGCGGAAACCTTTTACAAACTGCCTGAAGACCAACGGCGGCAAATCCTGCAAGCCTACTTCGACCCGCAAAACGGCATCGGCTATTCATTGGGACGCACGCACATCAACAGTTGCGACTTTTCCAGCGAGAGTTATACCTACGTCACGAACGGCGACACAAATCTGACCAGTTTCGACATCAGTCACGATTTGAAGTATCGCATCCCTTTCATCAAGGAAGCCGTGGCGGTCGCGGGCAAAAATGATTTCACTTTGTTCGTCAGCCCGTGGAGTCCGCCGGCGTGGATGAAAGACAACGACGACATGTTGCACGGCGGCAGATTGAAGCCGGAATTTTTCAGTTCCTGGGCGGATTATTACGCTAAATTCATCAAAGCCTACGAAAAAGCCGGCGTTTCCATTTGGGGATTGACGGTGCAAAACGAACCGATGGCGGTGCAGACGTGGGAATCGTGCAATTACACGGCGGAGGAGGAACGGGATTTCGTGAAAAATTATCTGGGGCCGACACTGTTCAAGGCCGGATTGGGAGACAAAAAAATCATGGTTTGGGACCACAACCGGAATTTGATGTATCAACGCGCCGAAACGGTTCTCGACGATCCCCAGGCCGCCAAATACGTCTGGGGCGTGGCGTTTCATTGGTATGTCGGCGACCATTTTGAAAATGTCAAACGGGTTCAGGAGGCGTTTCCCAAAACTCATTTGATGTTGACGGAAGGTTGCAATGGCCCGTTTGACATGGCGGCCATCAATGACTGGAAATGGGGCGAACGTTACGGCACGTCCATGATCAACGATTTCAACAACGGCGCGGTCGGCTGGACGGACTGGAACGTGTTGCTGGACGAGGAAGGCGGGCCAAATCACGTGCAAAACTTTTGTTTCGCGCCCGTTCACGCCGACACGAAAACGGGCAAATTGTATTACATGGATTCCTACTATTACATCGGCCATTTCTCCAAGTTCATCCGCCCGGGCGCAAAGCGGATCATCAGCTCTTCAACCACGGATGATTTGCTCACGACGGCCTTTCTCAATCGCGACGGAAAAATCGCCGTTGTCGTCATGAATTCATCCGATACGAATCAGCCCTTCCTGCTTTGGATAAAAAACAAGGCCGCAAAAACTGAAAGTCCGGCGCATTCCATCATGACGCTCGTCGTTTCCTCCGGCAAGTGATGGCGCGCTTTGCCCCCTCGAAATAGGGATGTTGCGTTTTATCCATCCGATAAAATCAGGCAACACATGCACCGGAGAAAATTCATTCAAAACACTTTGGGCGGCGCGCTGGCTCTGGCGGTCGCCCAAATGCCAAGGCTGGCGCTTGGCCAGACGCAAACGAATGCTTCGCCAACCCGGCAGGCAACAAATCCAAGTCCGGTTTCTTTTGCAAAATTGCGTGGCGTGAATCTGGGCGGCTGGTTGGTGCTCGAAAAATGGATGGTTCCGTCCGTTTATCGCGGCACGGACGCGGAGGACGAATACAGCCTTTGCCTGAAATTAGGCGACGCGGCGACAGCGCGTTTGAACAAACATCGCGAGACTTTCATTACTGCCGAAGATTTTCGCTGGATCAAAGAACATGGCTTGAATGCGGTTCGTTTGCCGGTCGGCTATTGGGCATTGGAAGCGCCCAAACCTTATGTCCCGTCAGACCGTTTCATTGACTTCGCGTTGGAACAGGCGCAGCGAAACGACCTGAAACTGCTTTTGGATTTGCATGGCGCGCCGGGCAGCCAAAACGGCTGGGACCATAGCGGGCGTGGCGGCGAGATTGGTTGGGATAAAGACCCGAACAATATCAAGGAAACGGTGCGCGTCCTCAAAACCTTCGCCCAGAAATACGGAAATCATCCGGCGCTGTTCGGCATCGAATTGTTAAACGAACCGCGCGACGTGATTCCTGTTGAAATCCTCAAAAATTTCTATCAAGAGGCTTACGCCGCTATTCGTAAATACGCCAATCCAAACGTCGCGGTCGTGTTTCACGATTCTTTTCGCGCGATGGCGTGGAAGGATTTCATGAAGCCGCCCGAATATGCGAACGTGTTGATTGACACGCACCTTTACCAGTCTTTCAGCGAGGCCGACCGGCGGCGCAACGCGCAGGAACAAATCATTTTCGCACTCAACCGCAAAAGCGCGCTCGATAAAATGCAGCAGGAGGAATTGCCGACGTTCGTCGGTGAATGGTCGTTGGCCCTGCCCAACCGCTCGTTGGACGATTTGTCGGCTTTTCAGGGAGATTTGGTCAACAACGCCTACGCCGACGCGCAGCTTTTGAGTTTTGAAAGCACGCGTGGCTGGTTTTTCTGGAGCTACAAACTTGAACACGACTCCGAATGGAATTTCCGCCATTGCGTCAACCGCAACTGGCTGCCGGAAACATTTCCGGTTTGACTCCGCGAAGCATTGTCTTATTCCGCCGGTTTGGTTTAATGGCAGCAAAATCATTTGAAGCCCAAAAAGCATTTGTCCAAAAAATCCCGCGCGGCGGATGGAAATCATTTCCCGCCCGAAAAATCCGGCGTCTCTCCGCGCCGGCTGTGGCTCTTTCGGATTTGCGCGGCGGTTTTAATTCCGCTTTTCATTCTTGGCGAATTGGAATTGGGTTTGCGCCTGGCTGGTTACGGCTACGCCACCGGCTTTTTCCTGAAAACCAAAATCGGTGGACAAGATTATTACGTCCCCAACGATAAATTTGGTTATCGTTTTTTTCCGCCGGCATTGGCGCGCACGCCGGTGGCTTTGCGCATGGCCGTCCACAAATCCACCAATACCTTCCGCATTTTTTTATTCGGCGAATCGGCGGCACAGGGCGATCCCGATCCGACGTTTGGCGCGGGACGCTATTTGCAAACGCTTCTGCGCGAACGTTTTCCCGGAACAGATTTTGAAGTGATTTGCGTGGCCATGACTGCCATCAATTCACACGCCATCCTGCCGATTGCGCGTGAATGTGCCGGGCACGATGGCGATTTGTGGATTATTTACATGGGCAACAACGAAATGGTCGGGCCATTTGGCGGCGGCACCGTCTTCGGCTCGCGCGCGCCGGGGGTTGGCCTTGTGCGGGCGGACCTTGCCGTGAAAGCGACCCGCACCGGTCAATTGCTGAACGACTTGATGCAACGATGGGGAGTTCATTCCTCGACCCCAAAAACGTGGAGCGGCTTGGATATGTTCAAGAAACAGCAATTGCACTATGACGATCCGAATCGTTTGCGAGCCTATGAAAATTTCAAAAAAAATCTCGCGGACATTTTGCGGGCGGGACAACGCGCGAAAGTGCCGATCCTCTTGAGCACCGTCGGCAGCAATTTGAAGGATTGCGCTCCCTTCGGCTCATTGCATTCAACGGATCTGAGCGAAATGCAGAAGACGGAATGGAACGGACTTTATCAGCAAGGCATCGCGCTGGAAACCAACGGCGATTTCCACAACGCGCTGGAAAAATACCAACAGGCGGCGGCGATTGACGCGCACTATGCCGATTTGCATTTTCGCATGGGAAGCTGCGAACTGGCGTTGACGAATTCCGAACTGGCCTTGCGGGAATTTGAATCGGCCAGAGACGATGACACCCTCGCCTTTCGCGCCGACAGCCGCATCAATCAAATCATCCAGGACGCGGCGGAGGCCAATGCCAGCAAGGGCGTTTATTTTTTGGACGCCGCCAAAACGCTGGCGCAAAATTCACCGCAGGGAATTCCGGGCAACGAACTGTTTTACGAGCACGTGCATTTAAACTTTGACGGCAATTACCTTTTGGGACGCGCTTTTGCCGGACAAACCATGAAATTGCTGCCGGACTCCGTCACGGCGCGCGATAAAGGCGAATGGGCAACGCCGGAATTATGCGACCGCCGACTGGCGGTTTCACCGTGGGACCGTTACCGCGTCTGGCAACAAAACTTCAGTCGCGTCTCCGAGCCTCCGTTCACCGGCCAGTTGAACGACGTTTCACGCGCCCAATTTTATCTGGCGAAATTGAAAGAATTGAGTTCGCAAATGAATGACGAATCCCGCAAAGAATCCGTCGCTATTTATCAGGAAGCCCTCGCGCATTCTCCCGACGATTATTTTTTGCATGGAAACTTCGCGCAATTTCTGTCGGAAACCGGTGATTTGCCCGGCGCAATCAACGAGGAACGCAAAGTCGGGGAACTGTTGCCGCAAAAATCAATGACGCCTTATCGCATCGGCACGTTGCTGATTGGCCTCGGAAAAACCGACGAGGCCGCGACCAATTTTTCGCAGGCGCTGGCGCTCGACCCCGATTACGTTCCGGCGCTGAACGAAATGGGAGTGTTGCTGGCCAATCAGCAAAAATTTGGTGAAGCGGAAAAATTTTTCAATCGCGCCCTGCACGCCAATCCCGGTTACGTTGAAACTTATTTGAACTGGGGATTCATGGAAGAAACCGAAGGCAAATTAAGTCAGGCGCTGGCTCATTATCGCATTGCCGCCGGACTGCAACCGGACGGTCCGGCGACTTATTTTTACCAAGCCGTCATGTCGGCGTCGGAACATCAACGGGACGACGCCATCACTTATTTCAAGGCCGCCGTGTGGATGAATCCCAAATTCTGGCAGGCCCACTATTTGCTGGGTAACGAATTGGTCGTCACCGGAAAAGTGGAAGATGCCGGCGACCAATTTTCGCAGGTGACAACCCTCCGCCCGGATTTTGCGCGCGCTCATTTGAACTACGGTGTCGCGCTGGCGAAAGAAGGCAAATTGGATTCGGCACGCGCGGAATTCCAAAAAGCCTCGCAATTAAATCCCGCCGACGTCATTGCCCGCCAAAATCTCGAAGCGGTTCAAACGAACATTCAAGTCCTGAAAAAGTAAAATCAATCCGGCGAGGCGGGTTCTGCGAATCTTGATTTTTCAATTATGCCCGGGTCGCCGCGCCAATTGCGTCAAAAATCTCGCGTTGGACGCTGGATTCGTTTAGAAATACTCCAGCGATGGGTTGGCTCGAACAAATCTCCCGGTTCTGGCCGCACTTGGCCGCAAGTTTCGATTTCCTTGCCGCCTTGTTCGCCTCCATCCACGCCCTGCTCCACAAACGCGACACGCGCGCCGCGACCATTTGGCTGGGCATCGTCTGGTTCGTGCCGTTGTTCGGACCGATTCTCTATCTCGCGCTCGGCGTCAATCGCATCCGCCGCCGCGCCGTCAAACTGCGCGTGCGAAAAATCTTCAGCCGCCCGATTCCTGAAAATCTGGGCGAACCGGAGCACGCTGGCGCGGAACAACTCAAACACATCGCGCGCGTCGTCAGCCGCATCGTCGCGCAACCGCTGACCACCGGCAACAAAATCGAACCGCTCGTCAACGGCGACGAGGCGTTTCCGGCGATGATTTCGGCGATTGATTCGGCAAAAAAATCCGTTTCGCTGTGCAGTTACATTTTCGACAACGACGCCAGCGGCGGAAAATTTGTCGCGGCTTTGGCAAACGCCGTGAATCGCGGCGTCCGAGTCCATGTTTTGGTTGACGCCGCCGGCACGCGCTATTCGTGGCCGCCCATCACGTTCAAATTGCGCGACGCCAAAATTCCCTTCGCCAAATTTCTGCCCACCTCGCTCCTGACGCCGTGGCGCGTCGCCACCATCAATTTGCGCAATCACCGCAAGGCACTCGTCGTGGACGGGGAAATCGCCTTTACCGGCGGCATGAACATCCGGCACGGCAACGTGCTTGCCGACAAACCGAAAAGTCCGGTGCAGGATTTGCACTTTCGCGTCACCGGCCCGATTGTCGCGCAATTGCAGGAAGCGTTCGTCAACGACTGGGCGTTCACGACCGGCGAAATTCTCGACGGCAAACTTTGGTTTCCCGACTTGCGCGAGACCGGCAACGTCATCGCGCGCGTCGTGGCCGACGGACCGGACGGCGATTTTGAAAACGCGCGCTGGACATTTCTCGCCGCGCTCGCCGAGGCGCAGAGTTCGGTAAAAATTCTCACGCCGTATTTTTTGCCGGACATCGCGCTGATTTACGCGCTCAATCTCGCTGCGTTGCGCGGCGTGCGCGTGGACATCATTTTGCCCGCCAAAAATAATCTGCCGTTTGTGCAATGGGCGTCACAGGCGATGTGGTGGCAGGTGCTCGAACGCGGCTGTCACGTCTGGCTCACGCCGCCGCCGTTCGACCATTCCAAACTGATGATTGTGGACGGCCACTGGGTTTCGCTCGGCTCGGCCAATTGGGACGCGCGCAGCCTGCGCCTGAATTTTGAATTGAACGTCGAGTGCTACGGGCGCATGTTCGCAGGCGAAATGGAGAAACTCATCCAGAAAAAAATTTCTGGTGCGCGCGAAGTTACTCTGGCCGAAATGGACAAACGCTCGTTGCCGGTGAAATTGCGCGACGCCATCGCCCGATTGTTTTCGCCGTATTTGTGAAAACCTTCCAAATCAATTCCTTTGACACGGATTTCACAAATTGACACCGACAAGTTTTTAATCTGTGCAAATCCGTGTAATCCGTGTAAAAAAATTCGCGCCAATTCGTGCAATTCGCGTCTTAAATTTTTATTTTGCCGCAAATGATGTAAATTGATTTATGGAAACGAATTTGAAACCGCAAAACTCCGAAGTTCACGAACGCCTGCAACAAGTGCGCGACGCGCTGCTTCATCTGCACAAAGCGCTCGTGGATTCCGAACGGGAAAATTACGAAAAAACGATGGGCAAAATTCCCTCACCGAACCAATTCCTGAAACTGTTGATTGAAGACCCGTGGTTCGCGTGGCTGCATCCGCTCTCGCAACTTGTCGTCTCGATGGACGAAGCGCTCGACGAAAAAGAACCGCTGACTGCCGCCGTCGCTGACGCGCTGGTGAAAGAAGCCGCCAACCTGCTGGTCGCAACGGAAAACGGCGACGGATTTTCCACACATTACTTCGACGCCTTGCAACGCGACCCCGACGTGATTTTCGCGCACGCAAGCGCGGCCAAGCTGCTTAATCCAAAAAAAGCTTCGGTGTAAAATTTGGCCGCGAAGAAATTATTTTAACGGCAAAACCCGCGCGCGAACCTGCGCTTCGTCCAAAACAATCAACGCGCCTTTTTCAAGTTCAGTTTGAAATTGTCGCAATGCGCCGACCACAAGTTTGCCAATGGTCGCTGGCGTCACGTCTTGCGTGCGGACTTGAATGACGCTTGGCCCTTCCGCCTGCGTGAGCGCCAGCGCCGCTCCAAAATCCAAATCGTGCGTGAAGACGACGCAGCCGTTTTGTTTTGCCCAAGCCATGATTTCGGAATCGGAGGCGCGAGGATTGCCGATTTTTGACCAGTGAAATGTTTCCCAGCCCGCCTGTTTGAGCGCCGCCACCCAATCCGGCGAGAGATTCATGTCCACCAGCAATTTCATGCCGGCTGGAGCGGCAACTCCATTTCTTCAGCCCGCCACGCGGCGTATTTCAACGCTTGCGTGATGTCCTCCGTTTCAAGATACGGATACAACTTCAAAATCTCCGCGTGCGTGTGGCCGGTGGCGACCAAGCCCGTAACCGTTCCCGCAGTAACGCGCAACCCGCGGATGCAAGGCCGACCGCCCATGACATTCGGGTTCAACGTGATTCTGTCCAGCGTTTTCATGCCCGCAATTTAACCGCGAAAACAGGCGAATCCAACTTTTCTTTTAGCCGCGAAAGAACGCAAAATGGAAATTATTTTTTGCGCTTTGACGCAAATCAAACGGTTATCTAGCCTTTGTCATGGCAAAGAAAACAACGAACAAAATCATCATCCCGCTCAACGTCCGCGAAATTCTGGACGAGGAGATTACGAAAAAGTTGGCGTAAAGTATCAATGCTCTCCGTGAATTTATAAAAGCTCGCAATGCTGTTGTTCATCATAAACGCAGAGATTTTTATCTGAACTTACATAATGCTTCAAATCAGACTTCTACTGAATCAACTCGGTTTTGGTTGGCTTGCAAAAACGCAGAATCAACAGTTGATAATTTGGCAAAACTTCTCACATCTCCACCGCCCGGAGCTACTAAACCAGCACCGTAGGTGCGGCATCCTTGTAGAAATAAAACAAATTTAGGCCAGCACTTCCCGGCAGGCGGCTTGAAGTTTTTTCAAATTCGCTTTGGACTTGGCTTCGATGTAGCAGCGGATGAGCGGTTCGGTGCCGCTGGCGCGGAACGCGACCCATTCGTTGTTCGGCAAGAGAAATTTATAGCCGTCGGTGGTGATGAATTTTTCCACTTTGAATTGGCCGATGTTGGTTAGACCACTGCCAAGTTTGGCGAGCAGCGCGTCTTTTTTCTCCGGCGCAAATGAGACGTTGATTCGGTCCGTGTAAAATTCGCCGATTTGTTTGGCAAGCTCTTTCAGAATTTGCCCCAACGATTTTTTCTCGGTCGCGACGAGTTCGGCCATGAGCAAACACGCGAGAATGCCATCCTTTTCCGGCACGTGGCCTTTCACGCTCAAGCCGCCGGATTCCTCGCCACCGACGATGATCGGCTCGCGCTCCATCAATTCGCCGATGTATTTGAAGCCGACGGGCGTTTCATAAACTTTCACACCGAACAATCCGGCGACGGCGTCCACCTGATGACTCGTCGGCACGGTGCGCACGACCGCGCCCGTCCAGCCGCGATTTTTTTTCAAATGATACAACGTCAGCGCGAGAATTTGATTCGGCGTGAGCCAGGTGCCGTCGCGGTCAACGATGCCAAAACGGTCGGCGTCACCGTCCGTTCCCAAACCAAGATGCGCCTTGCCGCTGCGGACAAATTTGCTGACGTCGGCCATGTTTTCCGCGTTCGGTTCGGGATGATGTCCGCCGAACAACGGATTCAATTCATTGTGAAACAACGTGACGCGCGCGCCGACGCTTTCAAATAATTTATCCAAATAACCGTGCGCCGTGCCGTAACTGAAATCGAGCGCGAGCTTTAATTTTGCTTTTCGTAAAACCGAAAACTCAATGAGCTTGTGCAGTTGTTTGAAATAATCCGGCTGCGGATTGATGGTTTTGCACGAGTAAGTGCCAATGACCGCGCCTTTGAACGAAAAATTTTCCGATTGCAGTTTGACGACGTTCGCTTCGATTTGTTTCGTCACGTCGGGCGTGGCCGGCGCGCCGTTGTAAGTAGAAAATTTCAAGCCCTGATATTCCGGCGGATTGTGGCTGGCAGTGAAATTGATGCCGCCAATCGCTTTGCGATGACGAATGGTATGCGCGATGACGGGCGTGGGCGTGTCGCGGTCGCAGAGCAATGGCTCGATGCCATTCGCCGCGAGCACTTCAGCGGCGGCAAGGGAAAATTCGCGCGCCAGAAATCGCGTGTCGTAGCCGAGAATCAGAATCGGCTTGCGATTGCGGATTGCGGATTGCGGATTGCGGATTTCTGAATTGAGATAATCTGCGATGGCCTTGGTCGCCAGCCGCACATTGTCGAAAGTGAAATCGCGCGCGATGATTTCGCGCCAGCCGGAAGTTCCAAATTTAATCGAAGCCATATTTAGACAGAATTTACAGAATTAACGGAATTGGATTTTTTGAATTCTGAAAATTTTGTTCATTCTGTCTAACTTTTCCAGTCAAACGCCTTTTTTTTCAGCGCGTAAAGATAACCGGCGAACAAAATGACGATGAACGAAAGCATCGAGGCGAAGACGAGATTGCGCGTGGCGTGTTCGGCGAGCATCTGGCGATACACCACTGCCCACGGATAAAGAAAAACGACTTCGATATCGAACAAGATGAACAGCATCGCCACGAGATAAAATTTCACGGAAAAACGCGGCACGCCTTCGCCAATCGGGTCTTTGCCACATTCGTAAGCGGCGTCCTTGGCTTTGGAGCGCTTGCCGAATTTGCCGAGTAGCACGGACAAAAATAAAACGCCGACGGCAAATCCAATCGCCGCGACCAAAAGAATCAACACCGGGATATATTGCGCGAGTTGCGAATCTTCCATGCGAGAAATTTAGAAATGTCGGCGGCAATTTGCAACTGCAATCGAATCATTTTCGGAACAGCCACAGCAGCAACGTCAAAATCGCGCTCAAAATCAGGCAGGTGACGATAGGAAAATGAAAACTGAAATTGCCCTTCGTGTAATTGATGTCACCGGGCAATTTGCCGAGCCAACCTTTGCCGAAGCCCGACCACAGCAGCGCGCCAATGGTAATCAACAACAATCCGACGATGACCAGAAATTTTCCAAATTCATTCACGTCGCTAATCTAACAAAAGTTGCCGCGCAAACAGTTTTTTATTTTTGCGGTGTTTCGTTTATGTTTGAATTTTCGTTCATGTCGCACGAATACGTCATCAAGCCGTTCACGCCGGAAATCCGACTGAACATTGATTACGCGCGTGAACTCAATCCGCAGCAATTCGCCGCCGTGACGGCTGAACCCGGCGCAGCCCTCGTCATCGCCGGCGCGGGTTCGGGCAAGACGCGCACGCTGACCTATCGCGTCGCGTTTTTGTTGGAACAGGGCATTCCGCCGGAAAAAATCCTGCTGCTCACATTCACGAACAAGGCCGCCGCCGAAATGATGCGGCGCGTTTCCGATTTGCTCGGCCACGAATTACGTGCTCTCTGGGGCGGCACGTTTCACAGCATCGGCGCGCGCATTTTGCGGACGCACGCGGAGTCGCTCGGCTACCAGCGCGATTTCACGATTCTCGACCGCGACGACGCGAAGGATTTGATCAAAGCCTGCATCACCGACGCAAAAATTGAAACCAAGGGCACGCATTTTCCCAAGCCGGACGTGCTGAACGAAATTTTTTCACTCGCCGCCAACACGCATCAATCCGTCGCCGAATTGCTCGCCGGCCAATTCAGTTATTTTGAAAATTTCGCGGAACAAATTTCCGGCCTGCAAAAAAATTACATCGCCCGCAAACGCGCGTCGAATGCGATGGATTTCGACGACCTGCTCGCGCTGTGGTTGAAGTTGCTGCAAGAAAATGCCGACGCGCGCGAAATGTATCAGCGGCGGTTTCAATTCATTCTCGTGGACGAGTATCAGGACACGAACAAATTGCAGGGCGACCTGATTGATTTGCTCGCGGCGCGACACAAAAACGTCACGGTCGTCGGCGACGACGCGCAAAGCATTTACGCTTGGCGCGGCGCAAATTTTGCGAACATTCTTGATTTTCCAAAACGCTATCCCGGCGCAAAAGTTTTCAAGATTGAAACGAATTATCGCAGCACACCGGAAATTTTGAACGTGGCGAACGCCGCGATTGCCGCGAACGTAAATCAATTTGCCAAGGAACTCGCGCCCGCGCGCAAATCCGGCGTGAAGCCCGCGCTCGTCGCGTGTCAGGACGCGAGGCAACAAGCGGCATTCATCGCACAACGCGCGCTGGAATTGCGCGACGAAGGCACGAGTTTGAACAACATCGCTGTGCTGTATCGTTCGCATTTTCACGCGCTCGAATTGCAACTCGAACTGACGCGGCGGCAAATCCCCTTCTCCATCACGAGCGGAATCCGCTTTTTTGAACAGGCGCATATCAAGGACGCGACGGCATATTTGAAATTCATCGTGAATCCGCGCGATGAAATTTCGTTCAAGCGAATTGTTCAACTGCTGCCCGGCATCGCGGCGAAAGGCGCGGACAAATTGTGGCAAAATTTTTTGCACGAAATCCAAACGCCGAAATCGAAAACGCCGCTGGCCGTCGCGTTGCAGGATTGCATCGCGCGCGTGCCAAAAAAAGCGGCGATTGCTTGGGCGCAATTCACCGCGACCATCGCGCAACTCGAAGACGAAGCTGTCCGCAAAAGCGCGGCGAAAATGTTGCGGCTCGTGCTGGACGCGGGCTACGACGATTATTTGAAGGAGACTTACGACAATTACGAGCGGCGGCTCGAAGAAATCCAGCAACTCGCGGAATTCGCGTTTCAATTCGACAGCGTCGAAGAATTTCTCACGCAACTCGCGCTGCTCACCAATGTCGAAGCCGAGGAAGACCCGCAAGATGACACGGAAAAAATTCGCCTTTCAACGATTCATCAGGCAAAGGGTCTGGAATTCGACGCCGTGTTCGTGATGATGCTTTGCGACGGCTTGTTTCCATCCGCGCGCTCGACCGAAACCAACGACGGCGAGGAAGAAGAACGCCGCCTGTTTTACGTCGCCATCACGCGCGCGAAAAACGAATTGTATTTGAGTTATCCACTGATTCGCGGCGGCTTCGGCAATTCCGGCAATGATATTTTCCAATCGCCTTCGCGTTTTCTTTCCGAAATCCCGCGTGAACTGTTGAACGAATGGAATTTGCGACCAGCAAACGGTTAAAAATGATTCAAGCCAAACGAAAGGTTGCATTCATTTTTTATCCGTCGCCGATTCCATAATTTCAATGGAGTCAACCTGCAACCACAGTAGCCCGTCTTCGCTGTCAACATTCGGCGGAATCAAATCCACAACTTTGCCCTTCAACCGGACCGGGTCGCCGCGTTTCAACTTCATCAATTCGCCAAGCGCGGGCGTTTTCCGGTTCACAATGCAATTGTTGTAATAATTGCCGTCCTGATCCCGCACTTGAAAGCTCAAAAGATTGCGCGGGCTTTTGAGATATAACATGAGCGGCGTGTTATCAATTTTGATGAATTCGCCGTCCAGCCAGCCTTCTTTCCCGGTGATTTTTTGAGGAGAACTGGCAATCAGATTCAAGGTCAGACTGACTTTTCCCTCGGTTGCCATTTGTTTGGCCTCGGCCTCCAATTGCGCCTGAGTGCGCGCGACCGAGCCGGGTTCGTTGGTCAAAATTCCTGAAACGCTGTTTGACCCATTGATGGGCGAAAGATTGGTTTGCGCCCGAAGAAAACTCGTCGTCAAACAAACAATTGCCATCAACCAATAGTGCAACTTCATGCTTTGCCTGTCACCAAGTCCAACATGAATGGAACGCTTCTGTCAACGAGTTAAATTACTTCAAACATCCGGACGCATTTGGTATCTAATCCATGTGCGACGTGCTCGGATCATCCTTTCAATCTTGTTTTGCCTCGCGGCCTTTGCCGCACGCGCCGCGCACACGCAGGCCAAATTGATTCTCTCCGCTGACACCACCAAACCCGGCGATACGATTTGGGCGGGCGTGGATTTGAAAATGGAACCGGATTGGCACACTTACTGGAAAAATCCCGGCGACGCGGGCATGGCGACTTCCATCAAATGGCAACTGCCGCCCGGCATTTCTGCGGGCGAAATCCAATGGCCGCTGCCAGAAAAATTGCCGCCGCTCGAAGTCACCACTTACGGCTACGAAAACGAAACCGTCCTGCTCGTGCCACTGACCATTTCGACAAATTTGTCCGCTAGCGAATTGAATTTGAAGGCCAACGTCTCGTGGCTCGAATGTAAGGACGTTTGTATTCCCGCCGAGCAAGATGTCGAAGCGAAATTGACCATCGGCAGCGAAACCAAAAATTCGGCAGACGCGGCGACGATTGATTCGTGGAAAGAAAAACTTCCAACGAACCCAACAAATTTTTTGCTCGCAGCTTGGTGGTGGCAAAGCATTTCAAATAGCGATACGCGCGCATTCATACTTCAAGCACATTTGCCCAAACCAAATGGAGCAGATTTTTTTCCCGATTCAAATGATAATTTTGAAATCCAGCCCGAAACAAAATTCACATTCGACGAATACAGCGACTCTATTATTTTATACAAATCAATTAAAAAATTTTCCGGCGATTGGCCGACGCAAATTTCCGGCGTTTTGGTTGTTGAAAAAGGCAACTCGCGCAGCGGCTACCAAATTACAACTCCAATCGTCACCCAAGTTCTGGCAAACAGCACAAATGTTCCGTCCGTTTCCAATTCTACAAATTCCGTAACAAGCAATTTGCCCGCAAAATCAATTTGGCAATACTTGCTCTACGCCTTCATCGGCGGCCTCATTCTCAACATCATGCCGTGCGTGCTGCCGGTCATCGCGCTCAAAATTCTCGGCTTCGTCAGCGAGGCGCGCAGCGAACCGCGCCGCGTCCGCAATCTCGGTTTCATTTACGCGCTCGGCGTTTTAGTTTCATTTCTCGCGCTCGCCGGAATTATCATCGGCGTGAAAGCCGCCGGACACCATGCCGGCTGGGGAATGCAATTCGGCAATCCGGTTTTTGTCGTTTGTTTGACGACGCTGGTTCTGCTCGTCGCGCTCAATCTGTTCGGCGTTTTTGAAATCACGCCCGGCGGAAAAATCCTCAACGCCGCCGGCCAACTCGCGTCGAAGCACGGCGCGCCCGGCGCATTTTTCAACGGCGTGCTCGCCACGATTTTAGCGACGCCCTGCACCGCGCCGTTTTTGAGCGCCGCGCTTGCCTTCGCCTTCACACAAAACACTGCGACTATTATTTTAATTTTTTTGTTTGTCGGAATTGGCCTCGCCGCGCCCTACGTTTTATTGAGCTGCAATCCGGCACTGTTGAAATTTCTGCCGAAGCCGGGCGCGTGGATGGAAAAATTCAAAATCGCGATGGGTTTCCCGATGCTCGCGACGGTTGTGTGGCTGTTCAATGTCGCCGCGAGCGATTACGGCGCGCGCGTTTTTTGGCTCGGCGTTTTTCTCGTCGCCGTCGCGTTCGCCACGTGGATTTTCGGCGAATTTGTCCAGCGCGGAAGAAATGGAAAGACCATCGCATTCGCGGTGATTTTGATTTTTCTCGCGGGCGGTTACATTTTTGCGTTGGAAAATAAATTGCATTGGCGCGAAATGAATTCCGAAACGGGCGCGACGAATTCCTTGGCAAATTCTTCAAACGGAATTCAATGGCAATCATGGTCGCCGGAAGCCATCACGCAAGCGCGCGCGGCGGGAAAAATTGCGCTCGTGGATTTCACGGCGACGTGGTGCGTAACGTGCAATGCCATTATCAAACCCGCGCTGGAAAATGATTCTGTCGTCGCAAAGCTCAAAGAAATTGGCGCGTCAACCTTTCTGGCCGATTACACGCGCACGCCGCAAAATATGACCGATGAAATTTCCAAATATGGCGCGGGCGTGCCGCTGGTTTTGGTTTATCCGAAAAATTCCAGCGAACCGCCGATTGTTTTGCCGCAGCCGTCGCCATTGCAATTGCCGTCCGGTTACGCAAAAATCATTTTAGACGCACTTGAGCGCGCGGCAGATTGAACATTTTTCGGAAACCAAATGTCGAAATCTACGTCTAAATTAAGCATTGAACTTATGAAAACCACGCTCGCACTTTTCCTTGCTTTAACTTTTGCATCGGCGGCAATGGCCGTCGAAATCAGCCAGCCCGCGCCGGATTTCACCGGCACGGACATCAATGGTAAAACCGTCAAACTCTCGGATTACAAGGGCAAAATTGTCGTCATTGAATCCTATAATTCTGATTGCCCGTTCTGCCACAACCAATACAAAACCGGCGCGGCGCAGGATTTGCAAAAGGAACTCGCGGCCAAAGGCGTTGTCTGGCTGCTCGTTAATTCCGTGAATCCGAAGAACATGAGCCACCGCACGTCGGAACAGGCGCGCGCGGAATGGACGGCGGAAAAAATCAACGCGACGGCGTGGATTGACGACAGCTCCGGCGCGATTGGCCATCTTTACGAAATGAAAACCACGCCGCATCTGTTCGTGATTGATAAAAACGGCACGCTCGTTTACGACGGCGCGATGGATAATCGTCCTGAACCGTTTGGCGATCCGCACACGGCAAAAAATTATGTCCGTGAAGCTGTGGATGATTTGCTTGCCAACAAGCCGGTGGAGATTTCGCAAACAAAACCCTACGGTTGCGCGGTGCATTACGCGGATTAAAATTTCTTAAATGCTTGGCAAAAGCATTGTTCCGGCAGCGCCTTTTTTATTTGAAAATTTGTCACATGACAATTTTTGGAAACGGCGTAAAATGAAATTGTTCGCCTAAAGCGAACGGAATGTTTATCAGAAGTTCGCCAAAACGGAACGGCGCGCGGTTTTTTCTTTTGCGTCTGGTCACGATTTGCTTCGCCGTGCTTTTGCCGCGCGCGGAAGCCGCGAATTTTTACGCCGGCACTTCACCCGCGAATGTCCCGTGGCCGGGCGGAATCGTGCCTTATGAATTTACCAACACTTTGACCGCCGCGGAAACGAACACCTATCTCAACGCTTTGCGCGAATGGGAACTGGCCGGGAACGTCAAATTTGTTCCGCACACGAACCAGACGCGCTGGATTCTTTTCGACTATAACACCAATTTTCTGGATTACGTTTCCGGCGGCAGTTACAACCCGCAAATCGTCACCGTTTCCAGTTTGAGCCGCGCGCAGGTTTGCCACGAGATGGGACATTCATTTGGTTTCACGCACGAAAACATTCGCGTGGATAAAACCAATTATGTTGCCGTCGTCACCAATAACATCCTGAATGAACCGGCCAACATCGTGTGGTTCACGATTGACCCAACGAGCGTGACCAATGGAAATTACGATTTTGAATCCGTGATGCACTTGGGTTGGGATTTTGATTCCGTGCAACCGGGCGTTTTGCCGACGCAACAACCGAGACCCGCCTATTCGCCGCGTTATCAATTTCGCATGGGCAATTTTTGTTTAAGTCCCGGCGACCGCGCGGCGCTCGCGTATCTTTACGGTCCACCGACTGTTCTGCTCACGAACGTCGTCACGACGACCGCCGATTTCGGCAACGGCAGCTTGCGCGCGGCAATGTATTACGCTCAAGACCATCCCGGCTCGATTGTGAAATTCAATATCCCGACCAGCGATTCCGGTTACAGCAACGGCGTTTTCACGATTCATCTCACCGGCCAACTGCCGACGCTCGCCACGGATGCGATGATTATTGACGGTTCGACTCAACCCGGTTTTTCTGGAAATCCGCTGATTGTTTTGGACGCCTCGCAAATCATTCCCGAAACCTTTACTTCCGACACGCTGTTGATTTATTCGGCGAACAACCAAATAAAAAATATCTCACTGCAAGGATTCAACTGGAACGGCGTCACGATGCTTTACGCCGATGCGACGAACAATGCCATTTCCGGCTGCTGGCTGGGCGTTGATTCCACCGGCACAAACGCCGCGCCGAATGCGTTTCAAGGAATCCTCGTCGCCAACGGCGCGAACGACAATATCATCGGCGGCGTCACTCCGACCGCGCGCAACGTCATTTCCGGCAACGGGCAATATGGCGTTTTTTTGACGAACACGACGGGCAACGCCATTCTCGGAAATTATTTCGGCGTGAGCGCAAATGGCGTTGCGGCTTTGCCAAATCAAAAAAGCGGCATCGCGATTATCGGCAGCGCGAACAATGTCATCGGCGGAACTGTCGCCGGCGCGGGTAACGTTCTTTCTGGAAACGACGAATACGGCCTGGACATCCGCTCGCCCGACACAACCGGAAATCTGGTGCAAGGCAATCTCATCGGCTTGAGCGCGAGCGGCACAAACGCTATTCCCAATACCATCAGCGGCCTGCTTCTTTTCGACGGAACGCAAAATAACACCATCGGCGGCACTGTCGCCGGCGCGCGCAATGTCATTTCCGGCAACTTCAATTCCGGCGTCAACATTGACGACGCGAGCAATAATCTTATTGCCGGCAATTACATCGGCGCTGACATCACCGGCACGAACGCGGTCGGCAATACCATCGCCGGCATTTACCTGACCGACGGCGCGCAAAACAACATCATCGGTGGAACGACGACATCAGCGCGCAATGTCATTTCCGGCAATAACAGTTACGGCGTTTACATCCGGGATTCCGGCACGAGCGGAAATTTAATCGAGGGAAATTATATCGGCACGACTTCCGACGGCGAAAATCCCTTGGGCAACGAATTCACCGGCATCATCCTTTTCAACGGCGCGAATCACAACCTCATCGGCGGCGATGCGGGCGCGGGCAACGTCGTTTCGGGAAATTTTTCTTACGGATTTTACCTCAGCGACCCCGGCACGAGCGACAACTGGATTCAAGGAAATTTTATCGGCACGGACGCCAGCGGCCTGAATGCGATTCCAAACTACGACGGCCTGATTATTTTCGGCGGCGCGACGACCAATTTTATCGGCCTCAAAACCGACGGCTCCGGCAATGGCAATAACATCGCGTTTAACAATTGGGACGGCGTTTTGGTCAATGACACAAACACGCTCGGAATAACCATTCGCGGCAATTCCATTTTTGGCAATGGTGGACTTGGCATTGATTTGAATAATGACGGTGTCACGCTCAATCACAGCGGCTTTCTCGCCGGCCCGAACAATTTGCAAAATTTTCCCGTCATCACCAACGCGTTTGGTTTGGGAAATAATACCGTCATCGCCGGAAATCTGAACAGCCTTGCCAATCAAAATTTTCAAATTGATTTCTATCGCAGCGCGGCAACCGACTCCAGCGGTTACGGTCAGGGACAATTTTATCTCGGCACAATCAGTGTGAACACGGACAGTTCCGGCAACGCTAGTTTCATTTACACCAACACGACAGGAAATTTCGCCGGACAATCCATCACCGCCACCGCGACCGACGCCAATGGCGACACCAGCGAATTCAGCTTCGCCGTTCCCGCCGCGAACCAAATCGCGCCGTCTGCGCAATTCACGGGAAATTTTTTGCTGAACGCTGCCGGATTTAATTTCACGTTGAACTTGCAAACCAATTTCAACTATCGCATCCAAGCCACCACCAACCTCGCCAATCCCGCGTCATGGATTGACTTGACCAATTTCAACGCGCTCAATCCGTTATTCAATTTCACCGACCACAGCGCGACGAATTTCTCCCAACGCTTTTACCGCGTCGTTTCACCATAAATCAATTAGTCGGTGGGGCGAACATCTTCGCGAGCCGCAAACCCAAATTCCTTCAAAAATTTTCCCGCCGTCGCGCGGATGTCCACGCGCTTTTTGGTGAACGGATTGAAAAATTGCAGCCGCACCGCGCGCAAACCGAGCGGCAAATTTTTCTCCAATTTCCCGTAAAGCTCATCGCCCACAATCGGCAAACCAGCTTCGGCGAGATGAACGCGAATTTGATGCGTGCGTCCGGTAATCGGTTTGGCTTCAATCAGCGAAAATTTTCCGCGCGTTTCCAAAAGTTTGAAATGCGTTTTAGCGTCTTTGCCATGACGCGAATCCACTTTCATTTTGTGAAACCGCTGTTTGTCCGGCGCAAGTTTCAATTCGCAAGTCCACTCGCCTTGCTTCGGTTCGCCGACGACCACCGCCAAATACGTTTTTTCCATTTTGCGACTCTCGAACAAATCGGAAATGGTTTCGAGCGCACCAAAACTTTTGGCAAAAAGCAAAATGCCGCTCGTGTCCGCGTCGAGGCGATGGACGTGCCGGAGAAATTTCAGCCCGCGCGAGCGCGCCCAGAAATCGCCCGCGCGCACGGACGACTCGATGGCCGCCTGCAAATTGCGCGACGTTTTCTGCCACGAATGCGGCACGAGCATCCAGCCGCGCGGCTTGTCAATTGCCAGCACCGAGCGGTCTTCAAACAAAATCGGCATCGGCTCACAGCCCGGCAGTTCGATGAAATTAGGTTTGGCCATTTAAAATCTACAAGAAGTTTTACTTAATCGTGTCCAACTTATCCATGTTCAAGGCATTCCAAAATGATGTGTTTGCATACATGGAAAATTGTGTCCACTGATCAACTCTCATTCGCTCTAGCCCCTCTTTTGTCTTTTTTCTCAAATCTTCTGCGGTTTGTATTCCCGTAATAATTGAAAGTTTCGTGAAATTTTTATGTTGTGAGGCACGCAGGAAAAATGGAAAAATTTTCCCGTAACCTGCATAAAAAAGAGTTTGAGGATACCACCGATCTTGTCCGTAGATGGCGGCAAATAGCAAAGCAAACAAATCAGCTTCCATGATTGATTCAAAGGACAAATCTTTACGAGTCGCCTGCCGTTTCAAAAGTGCTGCTGCGGGACTCAAAAGCGTTTGCCCTTTAGGCGCAAGTAATGAATTTAGAACTCCAGAAGAAGCCCAAAATGAATTGAAGCTGACAAAACGGTCGTTCAGATTGTATGTCTCGGATTCCGACCGTAAATAATTTGAAGTAAAGACCTCATGCAAGGTGGCAAACGCACTAACTTTCAGAAGAGCGGCGATCAAATATAAAAATGTTTCGTAAACAAAAAGTTCGTGAGCTTCAAACCACCAATCTTGCCAACTCGTGATTTCAGTCGGTCGCGACCTTAATTCAATAAGCTTTTCAAGAGTTGTTGAAAGCGCATCTTGAAATTGAGCATCACCCGGTGTATTCGCCTCCAACAAAACCCAATCAATAATCAAATCTCGAATTTGAACTAACTTTCCGCAATCTTCTAATACTCGTTGCCCGAAATTTTCATCAGTTGGCCGCTGCCTTACTCGCAAGCTGTCTGCATACTCATAGCAGGCAGAAAGGAAATCTTCCCTGTATGTGTTAATGCCTTTTTTTCCTTGTAAGAAAGCTTGCTTGAATGAAGCGAATTTTGAAAAAGCTGGGTTCGATGGAGTTGGTTTATCTTCAGAAACATAAACTGGAGGTTTTCCAACAGCGGGCTTTTGGTAAAGAGGCTTTCCGAATAAAAGTCTGACAAGCTGCTCCCAATTTTCGTTGACTAATTCTGGCGATGAAAAATTTATACCAATGCGTGACTTCATGAACGTCGGGAGATATGGCTCGCCGGCCTCCGATAATTCACACAAAATCGGAATAAACTTCGATTGTTCAACTTTATTGTAAATTTCTTGAGACATGATTTGTGATTCTGTCCCAACGCCTGCTTTCCGCGCGTCTGCTTTTTCAGCATATGTTCGGTCACAAATTACTAGAACATTGGTGACGCTTGGATCGGTCACCATCTTTTCCATGAAGACATATTTGTCATGTCCTTCCTTCAAATCATATTGATCTAGGACAATATTGACACCGTCGGCCATGAGACGGTCAGCCCAATTGCGAACCAATTCACGATGCGATTCGGAAGTCCAACTGTAAGAAATAAAAGCTTTGGGGTTCATTTGTTTTTGCGCCACTCCGTTTTCGGCGGCTCCGGCAAACCTTGCGCGCGCAACGCCGTGCGAAAATGTAATTTGGAAACTTTCGCCAATTCGTCCGTGCCGCGTTGTTCGACAAATTTTTTCGCCGCTTCGTCCACCGCCGCGCTTGCGCCTTTCGGAAATTTCATTTCATATTGCTTTTCCAATTTCGCCAAACCCTTCACAAATTCATCGCGCGCCAAAATGGACGCGGCGGCCACGGCAATGTCTTCTTCCGCCTTGTGCCGCTGCACAAATTCGATTTCGCGCCCGCCTGCCATCAACGCTTTTTCCAAAACACTTTTGCTCGCGGCAAATTGGTCGCTGATGGCGCGCACGGGCGGCGGGTTCATCTTGTATTTTTGGCCGACCAAATTTTCGATAACGCGCGCGTGTCCCCACGCCAGCATCGCGTTCACCGTTTTCATTTTTCGCTGTAGCCGGTTGTAAGCCTCGTTGCCGATGACGACAGAATCCGTCACGCAACCGGGCGTCGCGCGAATTTTTTCGGCGAGTTCGGCAATTTTTTTGTCGCTGGAAATGTTTTTGGAATCGCGCACGACCAAATCCTTCCACGCGGAAATGATTTGTTCGTTCACATAAACGCCCGCGATGCAGAGCGGGCCAAAAAAATCGCCTTTGCCGCTTTCGTCCACGCCGAGACGCGGCAGGAGCAAATCGGGATTCAACACCGTTTCGTAGCCGAGTTTGGCCTGTTGCAAAATTTCCGGCTCCAAAATGAATTCGACAAATTCCTGCGTGCCCTTGCCCTGCACCACCAATTTGCCGCTCTCGTAAAACACGATGTTGCATTTGGGCGACTCGAAGGCGAAGCGCGCATACGGCACATTGCGTGGCTGCCAATTGCGCGCGACCAGCGCGGATTTGAGCGACGCAGCCTGCGCGTCCGTCAATTTGCCCGTGTAAATTGTGAGCGGTTTCACGCGAAAAGATTAGCCGCGAAGGAATGCAAAGGACACAAAACTTTTTGACACGAATTTCACGAATTTTCGCAAATTCAATTCGTGTTAATTCGTGAAATTCGTGTCTGAAATTTTCTTGAAAAAGAACTTTTGCAGGAGCAAAGTTTCTAAAATCGGGCAAGCATCTTAAATTATGAGCAAAAGAACAGCCACAATCCTTTCGATTTCAACTTTAATCGTCGGTTTGATAACCGGCGGTTGGATTGTTGCTGCTTGGTTTAATAATGCGGCTAAACAACTAATTAGACACACAGTTGAAATATCTATTCAGTCGCGCGTATCCAAAATTGACGTAGAAGTCGAAGAACTTAAATATTTGCGTGTCAATCAAACAACAAACGCAATCAATTCACTAGAATTCAACCTTGAGGGTGATTTGATTGAACTCGAACCTTTTGTCATCAACTCAAATTTATTTAAGAGCGAGAAATGGAACATAGAAGTGCTTCAAAAAGTTATAGATTATCGCAATCAATTCCCATATAAAACCAATCCCGACGTTGAGACAAATGTGGCAGAAGTATTAAATGCGTTGGGTGCTCAAAAAAATTGACGTTCAAATAATTTACAATTCCCTTCCGTTCTTCGCGCGACAAATTTTCTTCATTTCTTTTTCGTGTGATTCGTGTATTTCGTGGTTCACAAATTTCTGATTTTTTAGACAGAATTAACCGAATGAACCGAATTAAAAACCAGAAGCCGCACCAGAAAAATCATTCTGAAAATTCTGTTCATTCTGTCAAAAAAATCCGTCGCCTTGTTCCCCTGCTCTTAAATTGGTTCGCCGCGAACGCGCGCGATTTGCCGTGGCGACGCACGCGCGACCCTTACGCAATTTGGGTCTCGGAAATCATGTTGCAACAAACGCAGGTCAAAACCGTGATTCCGTTTTGGACGGCCTGGCTGTCCGAATTGCCGACGATTGAATCCGCCGCCAACGCAAGCGCGGACAAAATCCACAAATTGTGGGAAGGTCTCGGCTACTACACGCGCGTCCGCAATCTGCAAAAAGCCGCGCGACAAATTGTCGAAAATCACGACAACAAATTTCCTGACAAATTTAACGACATTTTGGCGTTGCCGGGAATCGGCCGTTACACCGCCGGCGCGATTTGCAGCATCGCGTTCAATCAGCCCACGCCGATTTTGGATGGGAATGTCATCCGCGTTTTGACGCGCATTTTTGGCATCGCCGAAAATCCGAAAGAGAAAAAAACAAATGCACGACTTTGGAAATTGGCGGAAGAATTGGTTAAAGTAGCGCAGGTATCTTGCCGGCGCGGGCAGGCTGGAAGCCTGCCCTACTTTAATGGCAACTGCTCGGCGTTGAATCAATCTTTGATGGAACTGGGCGCATTGGTTTGCGCGCCGCGAAATCCGCAATGTTTGGTTTGTCCGGTGAAAAATTGGTGCGTGGCGTTCAAAGAAAATCTCGTGGACGAATTGCCGAATTTGGGCAAACGCGAATCGGCGACGGCGCGAAAATTCGTCGCGTTTGTCATCAAGCGCGACGGCAAATTTTTGGTGCGGCAACGTCCGGCGGGAATTGTCAATGCACACTTGTGGGAATTTCCAAATTTTGAAATCAATGGCGCAAAAGTAAATGCAAAGGAAATTTTCAAATCGCAATTTGGTTTTTTGCCGGCGGAAATCCAGCCGCTTTGCGTCATCAAACATTCCATCACGCGCTATCGTATCACAGTGGAAGCGTTTCGAGTTCAATTGAAAGGTTCGCCTGCGAAAGCAACGGGTGTCTGGCTTTCATGGGGGAAATTTAATTCACTTGCTTTCACCGCCGCTCACAAAAAACTGGCGGGTTTCGCCGCAGATTGTATTTTGTCCGACCGATGATTTACTTCGATTACAACGCCACCGCGCCGGTGATGCGCGAGGCGCGCGAGGCTTGGCTGGAAACGACCGAAAAGATCGGCGGCAATCCGTCGTCCATACACCAATTCGGCGCGAAGGCGGCGGCGGCGCTGGCCGAAGCGCGCGAAAAACTCGCGCATTTTCTCGGTTGCCATCCAACGGAAATCATTTGGACTAGCGGCGCGACGGAAGCGAACAACACGGTCATTCATCATTTCGCCGAAAAACTTGGCGCAAACGGCGAAATCTGGATTTCGTCCATCGAACATCCGTGCGTGAACGATTCGTCTGAACATTATTTCGGCAAACGCGCGAAAAAAATTCCCGTGACGCACGACGGTATGATCGACCTCGAATGGTTCACGCAGGAAATCGCCGACAAACGTCCCGGCCTCGTCGCGGTGATGGCCGCGAATAACGAGACTGGCGTGATTCAACCCTGGCGCGAATTGCTGGCGATTTGTCAGAATTACGAAGTGCCGTTTTTCACCGACGCCGTGCAGTTCATCGGCAAAATGCCCGCGAAGGATTTGGGCGAATGTGATTTTGTTTCCGGCGCGGCGCACAAATTTGGCGGGCCGCGCGGCGTGGGTTTTTTGAAAGTGCCGCGCAAAAGCGAAATCGCCCCGCTGCTGTTCGGCGGCAAACAGGAACGCGGTCGGCGCGCGGGCACGGAAAATGTCGCAACAATTTGCGCGATGCTCGCCGCGCTGGAAATCCGCGAAAAACAAATTTCGCGCAACGAACATCTGTTGCGCGGCGTGTGGCGCGACAATTTTGAACGCGAATTTCTGCGCGCGATTCCCGAAGCAACCATCATCGGCGCGAAATCGCCACGTTTGTGGAACACCGTTTCCGCGCTCATGCCCGACGGCGACCGCAAGCTCGAATGGGTCGTGCGCCTCGACAAAGCCGGATTCGCCGTCAGCACCGGCTCGGCCTGCACGACCGGCAAGGAAGAACCGTCGCACGTGCTGTCTGCGATGAGCTACAAACCCGCGCAAGCCGTGCGCGCCGTGCGTTTCAGCGCCGGTTGGGAAACGACCGAAGCGGATTGGGACGCGTTGCTGAAAGGCCTGCAAAAAATCGGCGCAGATTTACATCCGGCGAAAACTTAATCTTGCGCTGAACTTTTGCGCGGCGCAGAGTGTCAAAGTCGAAGTAGTTCAACCTCAATCAAAAAAATTATGATGACACGACGCCAAGTCATTAAAACCACCGCGCTCGCCGGCGCGGCCATCGCCACGTTGCCCGCTGCGTTGGCACAACCAACTCCCGGTGTTCCAAACATACGACAAGATTTTCCCGGCGCTCCAGTCCCACGACAGGACTTAATTGACACTGCATACGCACCATTCACATTGCCACCGTTGCCTTATGCTTACGACGCGCTCGAACCGCACATTGACGCGGAAACAATGCACATCCATCACGACAAACATCACGCGGCTTATGTCGCGAATTTGAACAAAGCTTGGAGTCAAATAACTTGGAGCGGGCCGCTGCCGGATTTTTCATATCTTGAAAATAATTGGCTGAAAAATCCGCAATTTCTTTCCGAAAATCCCGCCATTCGAAACAACGGCGGCGGCCATTACAATCACACGCTCTTTTGGCAAATGATGAAACCGAACGGCGGCGGCGAACCATCCGGTGATTTGGCAAAGGCGATTAATGCCGTGTTCGGAAATTTTTCGACCTTCAAAGAAAATTTCAGCAAAGCCGCGCTCGGTCAATTCGGCAGCGGCTGGGCCTGGCTGGTTTTGGACGGCAAAAATTTGAAAATCGCGCCGACGCCGAATCAGGACACGCCGTTGAGTTCCGGCAAAACGTCGTTGCTCGGCCTCGACGTTTGGGAACACGCCTATTATCTCAAATATCAAAACAAGCGCGCGGATTACATCGCCGCGTGGTGGAACGTTGTGAATTGGGATTTCGTCGCGGAACGTTACGCGAAATCTGTATGACCGGTTGCATTTGCGTGATTGACGGCGGCGACATTTTTGCCAAGCTGCTGCCGCATGACCGTCAGAAATCGCAACCGGCTGATTGCTTTGTTCATCGTGACCTTCCCGTTCATGGTCATCGTTTGGTTTTTATATTACGAAAAAAATCATCCGACGCCGGTTGAACCGCCACCGTCCCTGACCGATACCAATTTTATTCACGACCCGCGATAAACCGCGCGCGCCGTGCAGGTTTCTGCAACGACAACTTTCGCCAACAACGGCAATTTCGGTTTCAACTTACGCCAAATCCAAATGGCGACATTTTCGCTCGTCGGATTTTCAAGGCCGGGAATTTCGTTGAGATAACGATGGTCGAGCTTTTCCCAAATCGGTTTGAATGCGGCGGAAATCTCCGCGTAATCCATCAACCAACCGAGTCTTTTATCGCATTCGCCCTCCACGACGATTTCCACCTTGAAACTATGCCCGTGCAATCGGCGGCATTTGTGCGATTTCGGCAAATGCGGCAGCAAATGCGCCGCTTCAAATTGAAATGATTTTCTTAACTCAATTTTCATAAATTCTTTGACGCTAATTTCGCGAATTTTCGCTAATTATTTCGGATAAAATTCGTGTTAATTTAGCGTAATTCGCGTCTAAACGTTTTGCTCAAAATCAACCCATGTCACTAAATCGCTGAGTGCCGGTCGCCCGTCATGCCGCCACGCCAACGGTGGATTTTGCATTTGGCCGAGCGGACAAATCCGCGTCGCGCCCCAGCGCGCCAGTTGTATTGCGATTTCAGAATTCTTTTCTTCCGGCGCGGCGATTCCAACGGTCGAAACTTTTCCGCGAACGCCATCGGCATTTTCCAAAGCCGTTTTCAAATCGGCGACGGGCTTGACGTAAATGAAACGGTTCAAGCACGACAATTGAAAGCGCGCGTCGACTTCGTAAATCACCGTCCATGAGGTCGAATCCTTGCTGCAAAAATGCCGCGTCAATTCCGGCGAATGCGCCGCGCGCACTTCGTAAATGCCGCGACGATGCGCAATCACCGCCGATTCTTCTGTGAAAATTTCGCCGCGCGGCTCGGATGCTTCACGTCGTTCCAATTCTTCCGCCAACAATTGCGCGAAATGTTCCGGCGAAACTTCTCCACCAAGTTGAACGTAAATGACGTGCGGCGACAAACAGCCGAGTTGATTCCACGCAATTACGTCATCTGCCGCCGCCGAAACAATTTTTTTCGCACGCGCGCCATGTAAAACTTCGTGCGCGACAAATCCAAAACTGACGCGATGGCCGTAGCCGAGAAATTTTGTTTTCAGCGGAAGTTGTTTTCGGATTTTTTCGAGCGTTTCGTCGCTGCCCGTCGCCGTGACGCAATCGGCTTCGGCAAAAAGCGATTCTTCCAAATTATGATTCCCGCCGCGCCATTCGGCGATTTCCAGACACGCGCCAAGTTTCGGGTCAGCATCGTAAATCGAATGCGCGAACAATCGCGGCAGAAACGACGCGCCGCTCGCGCATTTCACAAATTGCGCCGAACGCAGTAACAATCCAAAAATAATGCTCGTGAGGGTTGGATTTGGAATGTTGCCCGCGCCAATGTGGACTTGAAATTCCGGCGCGCGGGCAATCGCCGCGCGTGAAAATTTTTCCTCGGCGGCAGTTGAACAAATCGCATCAAGCCGTTTTGCGTCACCGAACTCCTGAACGAGCAGCGCGTGAAAATTCTCGCGCGTGAATTGTTTGAAAAAATTGTCCAGACCTTTTTGTAAAGTCGCGGGCGAAAAACCAATTGTTTTTGAATTTTCCAGAGCGAATTTGCGAAATGAAAATTCCTCATCGAGCCAGCTCTCTGCAATCTCGCTCAAAAAATTCACGAGACTTTGCGTGGAACGATTCGCCAAATAATTTTCGCGATTGTGCTTCAACGTTTGGCACGCCTCGGAAATCATCGCGGGCGAAAGCGTGGCTTCCGGCGGCAGATCGGCGAGAAAATAATTCGGCAAGTTCATTTTAATTAGCCGCGAGAAAACGCAAAATGCACAAAGAAAAAATAATTTTGCGCTCCTTGCGCTTTTTCGCGGCTATTGTTTTTTACGTTCATTTTATGCGGTCATCAAAGAACAGCCGCGCGGCTCGGCGAGTTGCGCGCGGCCAAGCAATTCAAATCCATCGCCACGACGGATTCCCAAATCTTCCGTTTGAACCGCGGCGATGGAAAACACATTCGCCAAATCGAAAATGCGAATCAATCCGGTTTCGCCGTCGCGCACTTCGCGTCCGGTTTCAGGTGAAATGATTTGCGTGCGTGCCCATCGCGGAAATTGAAAACTTCGCACTTCGCACTTCGCACTCCGCACTTCATAAGCTTGTGAACTTAATTCGCTCATGCCGTATTCGCAGATGATGTTTTCACGTGGAATACCAAGAAATTTTTCGATGAGCGAATGCAATTCGGCCTTTGGCATCGTGCGCGAACGGTTTTTGTAGCCGCCGGTTTCCATGACGCGTGAATTTTCCGGCAATTGAAACCGCAAGTTCTTTTCCGCCAGAAAGTCCAGCAAATGGACGAATGAAAAAGCAGTGCCGAGTAAAAACAGGCTGTGAGGCGCGGGGCGCGGGGCTTGAGGAGAAAGCGCCGCGAGCGTCGCGTCGAAATCCAAAATCCAAGTTCCGTCGGTGGCAATTTTTCCAATGAAAACTGTTTCCGGCGCGCCTGATTTTTGTCGGACGATTTCAAACATGTGAACGAGCGAAGAATGTGGTGCAAGTTCCGGCGGCGGCGTGAGCAAAATCGATTCTGAATCCTGAATCCTGAATCCTGAATTCTCCAAAACTTTTTGCTCAAACCAACTCCACAGCGACGCTTCATAAACCGCCAGCGATTCGGCGCAATGAAAATGCTGGCTCGGTTTTTGTTCCGTTGTGCCGCTGGAATGAAAAACGGCGGTGCGTTCGTCCGGCGCGAGCGAAGTCAGTTCCAATTCCTTGAACGCGCTGGTTGGCACAAAGGGGATTTGTGTCCAATGCTCGACGATTTGCGGCGTGAGTTTGCGCGCTTCGCAGATTTTGCGGTAGGCGGAATTGAATTTGAATTGCAGCGCAAAAAGTTCCAGTGCAAGCGGATTAAAATCGGTTTTCAATAGCGTCGGCGCGATTTGGTGGTTCTGCTCGCGCTGCGAGCAGACACGCCTCGCAGCGCGAGGCGTGCCACCGGCAGCCTGCGGTGTGGCGTCCCTGCCTTGAATAATTTTATCCAGGCGCGCGGCGAAATCTAAAAGTTCTCGGTTCATGCGGTGTTTGTTTGTCGGCTGGTTTTCCGCCACAGCCGATGGAAAGTTTAACATGAAATGTTTTCGCCGCAAGCGGGATTGCCTTCATCAATGGCCGGGGAATTTTCTGAAACACGTTGACCGGCGGTTGGCCTTTGCTAATTTCAAGCGCGGTGAACCAGCTCTATTATGGCGACAATCTCCACGTCCTCCGCGAGCACATTGCGGACGAATCCGTTGACCTCATCTATCTCGACCCGCCGTTTAATTCCAATCGCAATTACAATTTACTATTCAAATCTCCGATAGACTGGCAAAAAGTTTGAAAGGAATCCTTATGGAAGAAGAAAAACGGAAAAGACTTGAAAGCATCAAAGATGAAGTTGGTGAACTGCATCCGCTGCTAAAAATTTTGTTGCCAAAAATGCCGAGCGTCAAAAACGTTGAATACACGCATGGCAATAATGAAATGGGGGCTGATTTTTTACTTTCACGTTTTGATGAAACTTTTGGTCAACTGGATTATATTTCAGTCGTTGCAAAGATTGGGAAAATTGATCAACCCAATATTTCTGACGTAGATCGACAAATTGAAGAAAGTTTTATTCCAAAACTTTTTAATTCTGGAAAAGAAAACGTAAATGTTAATGAAGTTTGGGTTGTTACAAATGCGGGAGTTTCTAATGGAGCAAAAATTAAGATTAACGACAAGTATCGTGGCAGAAAAATCAATTTTATTACAGGAGACAAACTTTGGAAACTCATTGATCAATATGCTCCGAATTTTTGGACTGCTATTCCGCTTCAGATTGGTGACTACCTCAATCAGTTTCGATTGCGAAACGACGAAATTGACCGCAGCGTCAGCCTAACAAAGAACAATGCAGATTTATATGTAGAGCAAGACATTTACACCATCCCAGAAAATAAATGGGAAGCTCGGAGAGATTCACACAAGAAGCCGCATAAAGTAGATATTTTCCAAATCATCCAAAGAGAAAGTGCAGTGTTAATCGAAGGCGAAATGGGAGCAGGAAAATCCAAGCTTCTTCGGCACATTATTCGCCACTACACACACCCCCAGCATTATATTGATTCAAAAATCGTTCCAATTTTTATTTCATACAAAAACTTGCTGGATAATTACGACGGCAATTTGAACAAGGTTCTTGCAGAATATATCAACAAGGGCGCACTTGCTGAAATAGAGAAAGACGCACGCTTTTTATTCCTGATTGATGGTGTTGATGAGAAAAATCTTACTTTAGAAGAGTCATTAAAAAAGCTATCCGCGCTGATTGCCCAAGTTGGTGATACACCTAATTTCAAAGCTGTAATTACTAGCCGAGAACTCGGTTCGGTTAAACAGAACTGGGAAATTCTCAAACGCAGTATGCGTCTTGAGATTCATCCTTTGTCTACACACAGGATAATTGAGTTCGTTCAAAAATTATGTAGCGGCGCAAATCTCTCCAAGCGAATTTTTGAAGACCTCAAAAAATCACATCTTTTCAAAGAACTTCCCAAAAGTCCTATTGCAGCAATTTTGCTGGCGAACTTATTGCAGGAAAACACAAAGGAAATTCCGTCTAACATGACGGAGCTTTATACAAAATATCTTGAGTTGGTGTTGGGACGTTGGGATATCGAAAAAGGACTGCAAACGCAAAAAGAATATGAGGCGTTGGACAATGTTCTCATGCGGCTTTCAAAATTCGTAGTCGAAAACGAAATCCATTACATGGCAATAGACGAGGCAAAAGGAATCGTTGATGAATATTTGAAGCCGAGAAATTTAGGCATTGAAACAGACCGGCTGTTTTCAATTCTGACAGAGCGGACGGGAATAATAATGTGTGATCCATACGAAAAAAGAATTTGCTTTAAGCACAGAACATTCGCGGAATACTTTTATGCAAAGCAAAAATTAAAAGACCGTAATTTGGTGGTTGATAATCGCGCCTTCAATGTTTACTGGTTAAATGTTTTCTTTTTCTTTGTCGGTCAATTAAAGGATTGCCCCGACTTACTTGATGGTCTTTCCGTTTTAGAACCAAAGTCGGAAGGAGAAAGGCTGATTAAAATGGTAAACATGGGGAATTATTTCATGGCGGGTTTTGCCAGCCCATACGAAGTGGTAGAAAAAGGAATTGCTAGAGTCATTAAAGATACAGCTATTCATTATAGCCAGATTCTCAACAAACAGATTGAGACTTCGCTTTCAATGTTCTCCGAGATGCACCTCTTTTGTCTTTTTCAGATGATTCTTCGAGATAGTTATTCGTATGAATTTTTCAGCAAAGCAGTAGAAAATGCAATTTTGGAAATTGATGACTGCAATTTAGATTCAACAACGAAAGCTTATGCGCTTTTCTTCTTAAATGTCATCTACATTGATTTGGAAGGAAAGGAATCGTTCGATTTAATTCTCAAAAAGCACGCAAAAGAATTACCTCTTTCAGTCCAGTTGGCGATTGGTCACGAGAGTCACGACTTGCAAACGAAATCGACGTTGCTAAAGCGGCATGAAAAAGCCTTAAAAAAGGCGGTTCGAGGAAATAAGTCTCTCCAAGATCAGCTAGAGATCATGTATGACAGACCAATTCGTCTAATTAAGGGAAAGATAACATAACAGTTAAGCCATTGGCATGAATGCACCGGAAAAACTTATTCCTTTGCATGGCGGTTATCGGAAGTTGAAAAGTTTTCAAGTAGCGCGGCTGGCTTACGACGTAACCGTGCGGTTCTGTGACCGTTATATTGAGAAACGCAGCCGGACTCACGATCAGATGGTGCAGGCAGCGCGCTCGGGGGTGCAGAACATCGCCGAGGGCAGTCAGGCCAGCGGCACTTCCAAGAAAATGGAACTCAAGCTCACCAACGTGGCTCGCGCCAGTCTGGAGGAGCTTCGTCTGGATTATGAAGATTTTCTGCGGCAGCGCGGACTGGAAATGTGGCCCAAAGAAGATGTGCGTCGGGCTAAACTAATAGCTCGGCGTCCTGCCACAGCGGATGACGTGGCGGCTTGGGCAAAGGCTGTGCATGATGGACAAATTGGACAGAGTGGCCGCAGCGAAAAACAAAAGTCCATCCAGTCCACAGTGTCCACCTATCAAGAAATAGCCGCCAACGGCGCGTTAGCGCTTATAAGCGTGGCGTGCAGTTTGTTAAGCCGACAGATAGCCAGTCTTGAAAAGTCGTTTTTGGATGAAGGCGGTTTCACCGAGCGGCTCTACCGCATCCGCAGCGTGCGGAAAAAATGACCTTGCCTGAATCGCCATCCATCAAACTTGAACGGTGAGTTTTCTTCTTTGAAAGGTCGCGTTGCCTGTTTGAACGGTCGTTTTTCTTGTCTGGATGGCAACGCTGCTGGTTTGAAACACGGCATTCCTGACTTGGAGCGTCGCATTTCCGGTTTGGAAAGGGGCATTTTAGGTTGGAGAAGACGCATTTCAGATTAGAGAAGCGGTATTTCTTGTTTGAATCGGCATTTTGCAGATTTGGAAAGCCGTTCTTTTAATCGGTGATGGAGCATTTCAGGTTTGGAAGGCCGCATTTCAGATTGGCAGAGGCGTATGGCTGGTAGGGTTGTCGGCATTTCAGGTTTGATGAAAGGCAATTCCCGTCAAAAAAATTTACAGGTTGTCCTGTCTTGATACACAGGGGAGACATTTCGGGCGTGGGAACAATGGTATCAAACCCCTCATCCTGACCTTCTCCCCGCTTGGCGGGAGCGAAGGAAAAAGATTTTTTTCCTCGCCTCGCTGAACGCGGAGGAGAGATTTAATTTGGCATTCGTGATGCTGTTTTATTTTTTCAGAAACTTCCGCGAGATTACAGGTCGTCCCCAGAAGCTTCTCGATAATAACCATTAAAGAGAAAGCGATAGTTATGCCTGCACCTGTAATAAACAACACGCCGGTTAGAAATTTCCGCATCTACACCGGATTCACCAAAGCGCCGGACAATGACGTGTGCAACGTGGCGCTGGATGTGTCGTCCGCGCTGGACGGTCATCCGGTTTTCACGTCACCGCCGTTCACTTCGGCGCAATTGACCACGCTGGAAACGACGTTCAACACGGACATGACCGCCGCCCGCAAGCGTGGCACGGACCGCACGCTCACCAAAAACATCTCGCGTCAGGCGCTGGTGGATGCGCTGGTGCAGGATGCGTTGTATTGTCAGGGGCTGGCGCGGCATGATTTGAACACGTTGCTGACTTCCGGCTACGAAGTGGTCAGCACGAATCGCACGCCCGGCCCGCTGGACACGCCGCAGATTGTGAGCATTGACAACAGTGTGAGCGGTCAATTGACGGTGCGCGGCGGCACGGTGCTCAACGGGCGGATGTATCAATTGCAATACAGTCTGGACAACGGCGGGACGTGGACGAACGCGAGCAACAATTATACGAGCGCGCGCCGGATGCTGCTCGCGCCGACGACGCCGGGCAAAACGTATTTGATTCAAATCGCCGCGCTGGGCGGCAGCACGGGTCAAAGCGCGTGGAGCAATCCGGTGAGCATCATGGCCACTTGAACTGGATTTTCGGACGGTTCAAATGACCTGTTGCGAACGGTTCGGAAAACGGCAGCCGAAGCGAAATGATTCGTTCCGACTGTTTTGTTTGTGCTGGCGCAATTTGGTAGGTCTGCTCGCGCCGCGAGCAGACACGCCTCGCAGCGCGAGGCGTTCCACCATTGAGGCGGGCTACCGGCAGCCTTTGCTTAAAACGAATTCAATCATTGAATTGAGGTCGTTCACCGTCTCCAAAATAAACAAACGGCCAATCTTGACTTGGTGGGGCTGGTCGCGCTGCGACCAGCCAATCCTCGCAGCGCGAGGATTGCCACCATTGAATTGGGACATTGCCAAGCTCGCGGCGGGATTGCCTTCACTGCGTTTGTCCGGCAGATTGTGCGTTCGACGATGAGCAAACAGTTTTACATCACCACCGCGATTGATTACGTCAACGGCCAGCCGCATCTCGGCCACGCCTACGAAAAAATCATCGCCGACGTCATCGCGCGCGCGCATCGCAGTCTGGGCGATGAAGTTTTTTTTCTCACCGGCCTCGACGAACACGGACAAAAAGTCCAGCAGGCGGCGCTTGCGGAAAAAAAATCGCCGCAGGTGTATTGCGACGAATTGGCGGCGGATTGGCAGGCGTTCGCCAAAAAACTGGAGCTGACGAATGATGATTTTGTCCGCACGACGCAGCCGCGCCACAAGGAATTTGTCCAGAGAATTTTATCGCAACTCAACGACGCTGGACATTTTTACAAAAAAGCTTACAGCGGATTTTATTCGACGAAGGAAGAAACGTTTTTGACCGAGAAAGACCGTTTGCCGGACGGAAAATTTGACGCAAGCTACGGCGAAGTGGTCGAGTTGAAGGAGGAAAATTATTATTTTAAGCTCGGCGAGCAGCAGCAATGGCTGATTGATTACCTCGAAAAAAATCCGTCGTTTGTGCAGCCGGATTACCGGCGCAACGAAGTGCTCGGTTTTCTGAAAAACAACGAATTGGAAGATTTGTGCATTTCGCGTCCGGCAGCGCGCTTGAATTGGGGAATTTCGATTCCGTTCGACACAAATTTTGTCACTTACGTGTGGTTCGACGCGTTGGTGAATTACATTTCCATTCCGCACGCGCATCCGAAATTGGATTTGTGGCCGGCGAACGTTCACGTCATCGGCAAGGATATTTTGAAATTTCACGCCGTTTATTGGCCGATCATGCTCAAGGCGATGAATTTGCCGTTGCCGAAACAAATCCTCGTGCATGGCTGGTGGCAAAAGGACGGCGCGAAAATCAGTAAAAGCACTGGCAACGTTGTTGACCCCATCGCGGTGATTGATGAATGGGGCTTGGATGCGTTTCGCTATTACGTTTTGCGCGAACTGGACATCGGCCCGGATGGAAATTGGACGGACACCGGATTTCGCGCGCGTTATTCTGCTGAACTGGCAAATGGCCTCGGCAATCTGGTCAACCGCTCGCTCTCGATGCTGAAGCGTTATCGCGATGGAATTGTTCCCGCAAAATCGAATGAACTTGAGGCGTTCGCCGCGAAAGCCACGGACGAAACGCGGGCGTTGCTGAAACAAAATCAATTGCAAGCCGCGTTGCAAAGCATTTGGTCGCTGGTGAATCGCGCGAACAAATATGTGGATGAAACCGCGCCGTTCAAGCTGGCCAAAGACCCGGCGCAGGCGAAACGGCTCGACGAAGTTTTGTATAATCTCGCTGAAACGTGCCGCGTGCTGGCGATTTTGCTGAATCCGTTTCTGCCCGGAACGTCCGCCAAAATTTTCGCGCAACTTGGTTTGACCGAAACGCCAGACAAATTTTCCGAAGCGGTTTGGGGCAAATTGAATCCCGGCCACAAAATCGGCGAACCCGCGCCGTTGTTTCCGCGCAAAGACGCATAGAATTTGTGCCGTATTAAGGTTAAATCTTATTGGGATTTTGTCTTTGACAAACGAACTGCGAAATAAGGGCGATATTTTTTCCCTCTCCTCAAAGGAGGAGAGGGCCGGGGTGAGGAGGCCAATGCTTTTCCGGTTCAAATCCCCTCACCCTGACCCTCTCCCCGTTCGGCGGGGAGAGGGAATTAAGATTGTTTGTGAACGGGATAATTCCCAATCTTATTTCATTAAATTATCTCTATGAAAACAATTTCGTTGACTGCCGTTCTGTTCGTCGTGGCTGCCGCAATCATTTTGTCGCTTTCCGGTTGTGCAAGCGCAACGCCCAAACCATTGACCGAGCAACAAGCAGATTATCCTGCCGACAAAGTGGACGCGCGCGGCGTTTTTCTGGAAAATTGCGCGACCTGTCACGGCGAAAATGGACGCGCCACGACGTTTCACGGCATTTTGTTGAGCGCGCAGAATCTGACCGACGTGGGATTTCAGTCCGAAGTTTCCGACGAACAAATCCGGCAAGCGATTAAGACCGGCCCGGCATCTATGCCGGCGTTTGAGAAAAAATTGTCCGCTTCGGAAATTGACGCGCTGGTCCTTTACGTGCGGAGCCTCAAAGCGGCGGAATAATATTGCATCAATTCAACGGCACACCGCGCCGGATGTAGGTCGGGATGTCCAAATCTTCGCCTTTGTGAATCGTTGGCTCGCTTTTGTCGAACCGGCCTTTGGAGACAATTGCCAAGGGTAATTGCGTTTGAAGCATCTTGGATTTGTCGCGGCGCGCGCGGCCATGACGCGAAATCATTTGTTCGCGCTGCTCCAGCGAAAGCGAAGACGTCGGGGAAACCTGGCGTGCAGCCGAACATGGAACCACACTGCGTGGAGCCATTTGTTCCGCTGAATCTTCAGTTGCTGCCGGCGATTCAATTTTCGGCATGGCATTTTTCGCCGCGATCAACGTCACCGACAAATGATTTTTCATTTCCGCATCCACCGCCGCGCCCATGATGATTTGCGCGCGGTCGCAATGACGGCTGATCTGTTCCATCACGCGGTTGACTTCGGCCATCGTCAAATCTTTGCCGCCAAGCAAACTCACGAGAACTGCATTTGATTCAGCCAGTGCCCGGCCTTCATCGAGCAACGGATGCGCGAGTAATCTTTCTACGATTTCACGCGAGCGGCCAACACCCGTGGCTTCTACAAAGGCGAATGCACTCTCGGAATGATGGTCGCGGACAAGTTTGCACAAATCGTCGAAATGAATCTGAATCAAACCCGTCCGCGCCAACAACCGCCAGATGCCGCGAACGCTTTCGAGTAACAAATTGCCGGTGAAGCGAAATGTATCGAGCACGCTCGTGTTTTCATCAATCAGCTTGAACGTTTTTTGGTTCGGCAAACAAATCACGCCATCGGCGGCAGCTCTCAATTGTTCCAGACTTTGTTGCGCCTGCGATTGGCGGCGATTGCCTTCGCAGGAAAACGGCAGCGTGACAAAAGCCAAAACCAGCGCGCCGGTTTCCTTTGCCGCGCGCGAGAGAACGGGAGCAATGCCGCTGCCCGCGCCGCCGCCCAGACCGGCGATGAGAAAAATCACATCCGCGTTTTCGCAGGCGGATTTGAGCGTCACGAATTGCTCCTCGGCGAGCGCGCGACCGCGTTCGGGGTCGCCGCCCGTGCCGAGTCCGCGCAGCAATTTCGTTTCGAGATGGATTTTGACGGTCGCCGATGAATTGGCGAGCGACGGCGCATCAGTATTGACGGCAATGAAATCCGCGCCGGCAAATTCCGTGCGATTGAGCGTGTCGAGCAAATGAACGCCGGTGTCGCCGACACCGAAAATTTTTATCGCGCGAGCGGACGGCGTTCCGTTGGGAGTGGAAATTTCAGTTTTGGTTTTCATGAGCGTTGGAGCAATTTGCCGATGATGCTTTTGAAACCCGATTTGTTTTCGCGTTTGCGGGTCTTGAACGAACCAAATTTCGCCAGACCGATGGCGGTGACAAATTCTGGCTGGTCGAGTTGGGATTTCAAACTGCTGATGGAATTGGTCTGGCCGATGGAAACGGGCATCTGCAAAACCGGCTCGGCGAGTTGCGCAAGGCGCGGAATGCGCGCGACGCCGCCGCAAAGAAAAACACCCGCGCGCAGATAATCGAACAGTCCGGCCTGCTCCAAGTCCTGCGCGATGAGCTGAAAAATTTCCTCAAGGCGCAACGACATGATTTGTTGGAGATGCTCGACGTTGACGGTTTTGAGCGGCAGGCCGAGTTCGTTCGTGATCGTGACGGTCTGGCCTTTCGCGGAATCGTCCACAAACGCCGCGCCGTGTTCCAATTTCAATTTTTCCGCGCGGCTCAGCGGCACTTTCAATCCGTAGGCCAAATCGTTGGAAACGTGATCGCCGCCGACCGCCAGCACGCCGGTGTGTTTGATGACGCCGTCCGAGTAAACCACGTAATCCGTCGTCCCGCCGCCGATGTCAATCACCAGCGCGCCAAGTTCCTTTTGCTCGTTCGTCAGCAACGCGAGCGACGCCGCGAGGCCGTTGAAAACGATTTCGTCCACTTCAAGTTGCAGCCCTTTGACGAGGCGGATGGCGTTTTGCAAACGATTCGTGTGGCCGTGAACGACGTGAACGTCCACTTCGAGCCGCGAACCGAGCATTCCGACGGGATTTTTGACGCCGTCCTGACCGTCCACAAAAAAATGCTGGCGGATGGCGTGAACAACGTTGTTCTCGGTCGGCAAATTGATGGCCTTCGCGTTTTTAATGACGTCCTGAACGTCGTCATCAGAAATCTCGCGGTCGGCGCTGACCACCGGATGCACGCCGCGATTGTTGAACCCGCGAACATGCCCGCCCGTGACGCCAAGATACACGTTGCGGATTTCCACATCAGCCATCTGCTCGGCTTCGACAATGGCGTTGCGCACGTCTTCCTCGGCCTGCGCGGTGTCCACGATTTCGCCTTTGCGCACGCCGCGCGACCGCGCCTGTCCGAGGCCGATGATGTTCAGCGCGCCGTCGGCGGTTTGTTCGCCCACGACGGCGCACACTTTGGATGTGCCGATTTCCAGACCGACAATGATGTTCGAATCATCAAACATTTTTCCTCCGCGAATTTTTGGGGTTCACTTTTTGGGGCGTTGCCGGCGCGGAATTCATTTCCGCCCAGCGCACCGGAACATTGTTCGCCACCGCCAAATCCACCGACGCAATCGTTCGACCACTGCGCTGGCCCAAATCATAAATCTGCCGCCAACGCGCCAATTGTTGCTCCAGATTGTCCAAACCGAAAGTAATTTCGCTCCCCTGCCCGGTCGTCACGACCACGACGTTGGGCGATGAAACGTCCACGCGCCGCAAATCCACCAGCCCCATCATCGGCGAATGATCAAATGCGCGGAGCAATTGCAACGCCGCCTGCACCTGTGGCGCTTCGACGCGATGGCCGGGTTGCAATTGAAACAGATTCAAGCCGGTGATGACCGGCAATTGCTCGCTGATTTGCGCCAGCAGAACGGTGCAGAGCCGAGGATCAAGCGGTTGAATCACATATCCGTTCGCGTCCAATTGAAAAACGGAAACGGCGATTCCATTTCCCGCGCCGGCACGCGGCACGTTCACCTGCGCAACCGGGTCGCGTTCCTTCACGTGGATTTTCAACGTGCGCGGCAGCACGCGCTCGACGGCAACCGAATCAACCAGCGAAACCAATTCCAGATTGCGTTTCACCGTCGCCAAATCCAACGCGATGAGATTCGCGCCGAGCTTCACGCCCGCCCAACGGCGCAGTTGCTCCGGCGCGATGACGCCGTCCGTCTGCACCTGAATGTTTTGGATCGCAAACGTGGAATTTTCATAAACAAATTTGTCGAGCGCCCATTCGCCCGTGCGCCACAGCAGATACAATCCGAACACCGTGCCAAACGTGACGGCGCAGGCAATTGTCGCCAATCGTGTGCGCGTCGCACGGACTTGATCCGAACGCAGTTTCACGTCGAGCACATGCCCGCGATGCAATCGCCGGTTTTTTTGTTCGCGCTTAAACCACATTTTAGCTGATTGCCGCGATAACTGCCGCTGTTCGGCGGCGTTTGTCCAATTCGGTTGCTGCTTTTCTTCTCAAAGCCAAATCAATCATACGCTGGCAAAGTTGTTCGTAATTGATTCCTGCCGCCGCCGCCGCTTTCGGTAACAAACTCGTTTCGGTCATTCCTGGCAGCGTGTTGACTTCGAGCACAACTGGCTCGCCGTCGGAACGAACCATCACGTCCACGCGACCGTAATCGCGTCCGCCAACCGCGCGAAACGCGCCAAGCGCAGCATTCTGGATTTTGCGGGTCGTCGTCAAATCAAAATCCGCCGGGCAAAAATATTCCGTGCAGCCGACGGTGTATTTATTCTTGTAATCGTAACTGCCAATCTTCGGGCGAACTTCGACAATCGGCAGTACTTCGTCGTCCAAAATGCCAACCGTCGTTTCGCGCCCGATGATTTTTTCCTCGACCAAAACTTCCGAATCGAACTTCAATGCCTCGGCCAGCGCATTCGGCCAATCTTCGGCATGTTCGACAAATTGCAGTCCCACGCTCGAACCTTGCCGCACCGGTTTCACGACCAACGGCAATCGCAAATCCTTCGGCAACGGTGTTTGCTCCGAATTGACGACCAAAAATTTTGCCGTCGGCACTCCGGCCTCGATGCACTTTTGCTTCGTCAAAACCTTGTCGAACGCGATGCGGCTCGATTCCGCGTCGCAGCCCGTGTAAATTGCGCCGAGTTTTTCCAATTGCGCCTGCGCCTGCCCGTCCTCGCCGTAAGTTCCGTGCAACGGCGCGAGGCAAACCACGTCGGTTTGCGGCGGCAAAATCCAATCCGGCGTTTTCGGGTCAATCTCAAAAACCGTGTGGCCAAGCGAACGCAACGCCTTCGCCACGCCCGCACCGGATTTGAGCGACACTTCGCGCTCAGCGCTTGGCCCGCCCAACATCACGACAATGTTCAATTTTTTCGGCATTTAATCCTCGCCAATTATTTCCACTTCCGTTTGCAATTCGATTCCGCGTTCGGCCTTCGCCTTCGCCTTCAAAATTGAAATCAATTCCAAAACATCGCGCGCCGTCGCCTTGCCGTCGTTGACGATGAAATTTCCATGCTCGGCGGAAACCACCGCGCCGCCCGCGCGCGCACCTTTCAATTCTAATTCTTCAATCAATTTGCCCGCCGGAATTGTTTCGGGATTTTTGAAAATGCAACCCGCGCTCGGCGCGGCGGGCTGCGATTCCCAGCGTTTTTCGCTGAACGCCTTCATTCGTCTTTCAATTTCTTCGCGCGGCAGCGTTTTGCATTTGAAAATTGCGCCGAGCGCGACGTGATTTTTCAGCGCGCCGCAACTGCGATACGTCACGGCCATTTCGCGCGGCGACAATTCGGAAATTTCGCCGACAAAATCCATCACGCGAACGGATTCCACCACGTCAAACGTCCGGCCGTCCATCGCGCCCGCGTTCATCCGCAACGCGCCGCCGACACTGCCGGGAATGCCTTCGAGAAATTCCACGCCGCTCAAATGGTTCCGCTTCGCAAAAATGGAAACGTCCTTCAATTTTGCGCCCGCGCCGCAAATCAACTGTTCACCGTCAATTTCAATTTTGCCGAACGCTGGTTGCGATAGACCAATCGCGACGCCGCGAAAACCGCCGTCACGCACCAGCAAATTCGAGCCGCGACCCAAAATAAAAAATTTTACTTCGCGCGCTCGGCAAAGTTTCAAAATCGCCGTCAAATCATTTTCATTTGCCGGTTCAATGTAAAAATCCACCGGCCCGCCGACGCGCAGCGTCGTGTGTTTGGCCAAAGGCTCGTCGCGGCGAAAAACTGCCGCGCGCGAAAGACGTTTGCTCAATTCGTCGGCAAAATGGTTTTCGACTGGCATTTCTAAAATGGTTTCGGTCGCATTCATGCCGCAACTTTCAAAGTTCCACCCCGCGCCCCGGCGCTCTCTCCGCTTTGCGGGGCGAGGGAAAAATTTTCTGCAATCGCAGCTAAAATGTTTTCGGCAATCTGCTCCGCCGATTTCGGCGCGTGCCATTGCGCGAGCGCGGATTGGATTTTGGCGCGCGCATTTTCATTTTCAATCAATTCAGTCAAAATTGCGGCAACTTTTTCCGGCGTGGAATTCTTTTGTTCCAGTAATTTCGCCGCGCCGGATTTTTCAAACGCGCGCGCGTTGAAAAATTGATGATTATCCGCCGCCGCTGGAAACGGCACGAGCAACGATGGTAATCGCATCGCGGCGATTTCCGCGAGTGACGACGCGCCGGAGCGGCTGACGGAAATGGTCGCCGCACCCAGCGCCAAATCCATTTCGGCGAGAAACGGTTTGACGACGGCTTTCAAATTTTGCGCGGCGTAGGCGGATTTCACTTTTTCAAAATCGTTCGCGCCGGTCAAATGCAGCCATTGCCAATTTTTTCCCGCGAGCAGCGGCAACGTGGACAAAATCATTTCGTTCAGGCCGCTCGCGCCCTGACTGCCACCAACAACGAGAACCATCGGAAGATTTGGGTCAAGGCCAAGACTTATCGCGGATTGCGGATTGCGGATTGCGGATTGGGAAAACTGCGGACGGACGGGCGTGCCGGTCACGGAAATTGTTTTTGCCCGCAAACGCGCGGCGGCTTCGGGAAATCCGACAAACGCTTCGTCCACAAATCGCGAGAGAAACCGGTTGGCGCGTCCGGGAATCGTGTTGGATTCGTGTAAAAAAGTTTTTGCACCAAATCTTTTGGCAGCGAGAACCGGCGGCGCGGAAGTGAATCCGCCCATCGCCAAAACCGCGTCGGGTTTTTGTTTTTTGAAAATGGCACGCGCCGCGCAAAGCGATTTCCAGAAACTCCAGCCGAAGGAGAAGTAATTCCGGTTCTGCAATCCGACCGCTGGCAGCGTGAAGATGTCAAAGCCGCGCAAGGATTTTACGGCTTGCTGGTCCACGTCTTTGGGCGAAATCAGCAAGGCGATTTTGCCGCCGCGTTTTTTCAATTCTTCGGCAACGGCCAAGCCCGGAAAGAGATGTCCGCCCGTCCCGCCGCAGGCGATGGCGACGTAGGGCGTTTTGGTTCCGGCGGCGGTCATGTGGCTTTGGCGGCGAAAGGATTATCGCTGATTTCGTCAGACGATTTGGAAATTTTTTCGCGCGCGGGCGCGTGGCGGGCGACGCTGAATAAAATGCCGACGCACGCGAACATGGCCAGCAGATTTGAGCCGCCATAACTGATGAACGGCAACGGCAATCCTTTGTTGGGCAAGGCACTGGTGACGACGCCGATGTTGATGGCCGCCTGCAACCCGATCAAAAACGTGATGCCGGACGCGAGCAGGAAACCAAAGGTGTCGCGGGAATTCAGCGCGATGGAAATTCCACAAATCAGAATGACGACAAAAGCCAGCACGACGAGCAATGTGGCGACCAATCCCAATTCTTCGCCGATATTGGCGAAAATAAAATCGGTCTGGATTTCCGGCAAGTAACCGTGCTTTTGCATTCCGTTGCCGAGGCCGACGCCGAACCAGCCGCCGGAACCGAGACCAATCATTGCTTGTTGCGCTTGAAGCGCCGCGCCTTGCAAATGTTTTTCAGGATGCAGCCACGCAAAAATGCGGCCCATACGCATCGGGTCGCGCAGAATGGAAAACACAAAAAACACGACGCCGAGCAGAGCAGGCATGAAAATATGTTTCCAGCGAACACCCGCGAGCAACAACATTGAACCGCTGACAGCAGCGAGCAATATGGTTGTGCCGCGATCCGGTTCAATAAAAATCAAACCGAGAATCAGACCAGCAAACAACGCGGGCAAAACAATGCCGCGTTTCCAATTTTGCATTTGTCGTTGGGAGCGGTCACCATACCAGGCGAGCCAGACAATCAATGCCATTTTGCCGAGTTCGGAAGGTTGAAAATTCAATCGTCCCCAGCCGATCCACCGATGCGCACCGTGGCTGGCATGACCAACGTGCGGCACAAACACCAATGCGAGTGAAATCAGCGCGAGCAGATAAATCGGCCAAACCAGTTTTTTGAACAATTGGTAATTCAGCGTGGTAATAATGACACACAGGAGAAATCCGGCAGCGCACCAGACCAGTTGAGTCATCAAGTCGCGCGCGCCGACTTGCGTCATACTTGAACTATAAAGCATCACCAGTCCCAATGCCAAAAGCGCAGCGACGCAAAATGCCAAAGTTGTAACGGCAACTCTCATGCAAGAGTCAAACCAATGAACCGCGATTTAAGCCAATGCCATTTATTGTTGTCCGGCCGGTGCGCCGGTTGGCGCAGTCGGAGCCGGAGCAACCGTTGCGGGAGCAGGAGCAGGCGTGGCTTCTGGCGTCGGAGCCAGCTCCGTCTTCGCCGGAATCTTCAATTTCTGACCGACTTTGATTTTTGTGGTGGTCAAACCATTTTCAGATTCCAAAGCTTTGACGGTGACACCGTGCGCTTTTGCAATTTTGGTCAGCGAGTCACCGGATTTGACGGTATAAAGTTCTTCGCCGGTGCTCGTTTCATTCGCGGCGGGAGCCACAGTCGCGCCACTTGAGGAAGCAGGAATGACAATTTTCTGTCCGACTTTCAATCGGGACGGCTGCACGTTTGGATTGGCATCTTCGAGCGCTTTGAGCGTGACGCCATTTTTCCTGGCAATTTTTCCGAGCGTATCGCCTTTGACCACGACGTATTCAGTCGTCGCCGGCTCCGGTGCAGGCGCGGATGTCGGTGCCACCGCCGGCGTCGGCGCGGGCACGGGTGGATTGGACACTTCCATCGTCGGAGGATTCGTGTCGGCGGCAAAATTATTGGTGTCCACTGTCGGCGTGGAATTGTCGGTGTTATCGGCGGTTTCATTTTCGCGCTTGCAACCTTGAATCAGCATGGCCATCAAGCCGGTGACGCTGACGGCGAGGACGCAGAAGACGCCCAGCTTCATGCGTGAGCGGCGTTTGCTTTGTTGCTCCAGAAGCGAGCCTTTGGGGACGAATGGATTAGGATTGTTCATTGGTTTGGCGCTGGTTGCGTCCTTTCTTTATTTGAGGTCAGTTTTATTTTTAATGTTTTGATTTTTTCGCCGCAAAATTTTCCCTCGAAAAATCCCGCAGCGCGTTAAATTAAATTCGTTTTTCGACGACTTGAAAAATCCTCTTAACTTCAAGATGCCAAATTGGAATAACAGCAGCTTTTGAGCCATTGCCGCCGGCCAAATTGTTACCATTTGCACCTCCGGCACGCAAGCGGCAAACCGCTTGTTTTCAAATGTATATTTGTTCCAAATCAGCGTCATTTTATCTCAATTTCAACGAGGCCAGCGCGATGACTGCAAATAACACGCACAAAATGTAAAAGCGCATGACCACCTGCGATTCATACCAGCCTTTTTTCTCGAAATGATGATGCAACGGCGCCATCAAAAAAATTCTCCGGCCCGTGCCGTAATACTTTTTCGTAATCCGAAACCAGCCGGTTTGCAACATCACCGAAACGGCTTCGAGCACGAACACGCCGCCCGCAATCACCAGTACAAACGGTTGATGAATCAACACCGCCATGATGCCGAACGCGCCGCCCAATGCGAGCGAGCCGGTGTCACCCATGAACACTTGCGCCGGATGACAATTGAACCATAAAAATCCGAGACCCGCGCCGATGAGCGCCGCGCAAAAAACCGTCAATTCGCCCGTGCCCGGCACAAACGGAATTTGCAAATAATTCGCCGCTTTCAAATTCCCGGCGAGATATGTGAAAAACAAAAACACGAACCCGACAATCAACGTGCAGCCGATGGCCAATCCGTCGAGTCCATCCGTCAAATTCACCGCGTTGGAACTGCCGACGATTGCCAGCACAACAATCACCAAACCGAGCCAGAGCGCGTCTTTTGCGACCGGATATTTGTAAAACGGCACCATGATTTCCGCAACCAACGTATGCGTCGAAGGCGTGAGCCAAAGATAAACGCCAATGAACGTCGCCAACAACAGTTGCACCCACAACTTTAATCGTGGTGGCGTGCCGCCGCCGCTTTGCTGGATGATTTTTGCGTAATCGTCGTAAAACCCCAAACCCGCCAGAACCAAGACCGAAAGCAACGTCAGTTCCACGAACGCATTCCATTGCGCCCAGAGCATCGTCGAAAACACCAGAACGGTGATAATTAAAACTCCGCCCATCGTTGGCGTTCCTTTTTTACTCAAGATACGCGCGGCCAAACCGCCGGCTTCTTCCGCCTTGTCTTTGTAATCTTGACCGAACTTCAACTGTTTGAGCCAGCGGATGATTTTCGGCCCAAACCACCAGCTCAAAATCAACGCCGTCACCGCCGCGCCTGCGCTGCGAACGGTGATGTAGCGGAACAATCGCAAAAACGAGAGACGACTTTCCCAAGTTGTTCCGTGCGACCAATCCAAAATTTGCTGGCTCAAATAAAAAAACATTTTTGCATCAATTTTATCTCAAGCCATTGTCCTCTTGAGTTTTTCCGGAAAAATCAACAGTCATACATTTCCATCTCGGCGGTGTATTTGTTGAATAAAAGTCAAAAGACCATCGCGGATTTCCAAAATCAGTTGTGATTTTTGCGTCAACGCAATGAAACTGATTTGTAGTCGAACCGAGTGCAACAATCGCTAATTGATATGCGTCCGGCAAAGAAAGCGTTGGCGGCTTTGAATTGTCGTAAGGTGGCAAAACCACACTTGCAAAAACGGTCGTAACAAATACAACCGCAATCAAAAAAATGAATTTGGTTTTCATAATTTGCATTTTCATTTTTCCGCTTTCAACGTCTCCGCAATCCGTTCCAGCCGCGCCGCGCGCGACGCCTTCAACAAAACCACGTCGCCCGCTTTCAAAAAATTCTTCACCGCTTTCATCGCCGCTTCCACGTTTTCAAATTCAATCACGCGCGCCAAACCAGCGTCGCGCGCCACCTTGGCAACGACGCTTGCATTTTTACCGACGGCGAACAATTGGCCGATTTTCAACTCCGCCGCGCGTTTGCCGATTTCCGCGTGCGCCGCTGCGCTGTGCGCGCCGAGCTCTTCCATGTCGCCGAGAACCGCCACGCGACGGCCTTGCAGCGGCAAATCGCAGAGCGTTTCCAGTGCGGCAATCGTCGAATCCGCGTTCGCGTTGTAGGCGTCGTCCAGCACGCGCACGCCGTTGGCTTCCCAAAATTGCAACCGCATTTTCGGCGGCTGACATTCGGCCAGGCCGCGCTGGATTTCAGCGCGGCCCAGACCGAGTTCCTCACTGACCGTCATCGCAAACAAAGCATTCACGACCTGATGCCGTCCCAGCAAATTGACCCGATACTCGCCGCAAAATTCTTCCTTCGCCGTGGCGACTCGAAATGTCGCGCCGTTTTTGTTCAAACGAATTTTTTCCGCGCGCCAGTCGTTTTTCTTGCCGAGTCCAACGCGGACAACTTTCGCTTTCGTCCGCGCCGCGATTTTTTCCGTCCAATCATTGTCGCCGTTCAGAAATAATTTCCCGTCCGCCGGAAGCAATTCCGCCAGCCAGCCTTCTTCCTGCGCGACGCCCGCGACGTCGCCGAAAAATTCCAGATGCTCGCGTCCGATATTTGTCAGCACGCCGAATTTCGGCTGCGCCATTTTCACCAGCGGCGCGAGTTCACCCGGATGATTTGTGCCGACTTCCAAAATGGCAACCTGATGCGACTTTTCCAATTTCAACAACGTCAACGGCACGCCGATGTCGTTGTTGAAACTCGCCTCGCTCGCCAACGTCGAAAATTTTTGGCGCAAAACCGACGCGAGCAATTCCTTCGTCGTCGTCTTGCCGTTTGAACCACCGACGCAGATAACCGGCAAATTAAATTGCCTCCGATAAGTCGCCGCCAATTTTCCCAGCGCGATTCGCACATCGTCCACAACCAGAACCGCACATTCCGGCAATCGCGCCGGAATTTTTTTTGTTTCGACGACAATGGCCACGACGCCTTTGGCCGCAACTTCATTCAAGAAATCATGGCCATCAAATTTCTCGCCTTTGATGGCGAAAAACAAATCGCCCGATTTCGCCTGACGTGAATCCGTGCAAACCGATTGTACGATGGTCTCCGCCGCGCCGCGCCGGATTTCAGCGCCGCAGGCTTCGGCAACAAATTTCAAAGAGCATTTTTCCACTGCAATACCTCATTGCACGCCCGCCATCGGGCGCGAAATTCCCGTCGCGACCATCGGCTGCTGCGAAAAAGGCGGTTCCAGATTTTTGTCCGGCGGGATGTTCAGATAGCTGGCGCAACGCTCGGCGATGTCATGGAAAACCGGACCGCACAATGCGCCGCCGAATGCGCGTCCACCTTCCTTCGGCGAATCCATGACGATGGAAATGCACAGTTGCGGGTCATTGGCCGGAAAAAATCCGATGAAGGAAATGATGAAATGATTGTCGGAGTATTTCCCATTGATGACTTTTTGCGCCGTGCCGGTTTTGCCGGCGACCGTGTAATTGGTCAACGCGGCCAATGGCGCGGTTCCATCGCTGCTCACGACGGTTTTCAACGCTTCGACCATTTCATGAACGGTTTCTTCATTCACGACCCGACGAACGATTTGCGGTTCGTATTGCTCGACGACGTTTCCGTCGCGATCTTGCAGGCATTTCACCAGCATCGGACGCATGAGCACGCCGTCGTTGGCGAGCGCGCCGATGGCCATGAGCATTTGCAACCGCGTCACCGCCACGCCTTGTCCCATGGGAATTTGCGCGATGGAATACTTGCCCCATTTGTCAACTGGTCGGACGAAATTTTTGGCGCTGACTTCGTTCGGCAATGGAATTCCGGTGTAAGCGCCCAATCCGAAATCGGTCATGTAATCGTAAAGCCGCGGCGCTTGAAGTTTGATACCGATTTTGGATGCGCCGATGTTCGACGATTTTTGCAGCACTTGTTCAACCGTCAAATCACCGAAATGATCGTGTTCGGCATCGTGCAGAACAATTCCGCCGTAATGAAAAACGCCATTTTCGCAAAATACTTTGTCTTGTAGCGTGACCACGTGATCGTTGAGCGCGCCGGAAATCACGATGGTTTTGAAGGTCGAACCCGGTTCCATCACGTCGCTGATGACGCGATTCGGTTCGTTGTTGGTGTTGATGGAACTCAAATTGTTCGGGTCAAAATCCGGCAGGGATGCCAGCGCCAAAATTTCGCCGGTGCGCGGGCGCATGACAATTCCAGTGATGTTTGCGGGCGAGTGCTCGCGCATCGCGTCGGCCAATGCCGTTTCAACGATGTTTTGCACCGCCGTGTCAATTGTCAGTACGACGTTCAAGCCGTCGCGCGCGGAAACGTCTTCGTCGCGCAATTCGGCGAGTTGATTTTTGCGGCTGTCAATTCCCGTCACGCGCCAGCCCGCCGCGCCGGTCAGTTTCGCGTTGAAAGATTTTTCGATGCCGTCGTAACCGAACAATTCCGAGGTGTGATTGGTTGTGTCTCGCGCACCGACAAATCCAAGTACATGCACCGCCAGCGCGCCGTTCGGATAAACGCGTAATTGATTCGGCTCGGCGAAAATCGCGCTCTTGCGCAGATTGCGGAAAAAGGCGCGGTCGGTTTTTGACAGGCTTTTTTCGTCCACACCAAATGAAAGCTGGTTCATGGCCAATTGAATTTTCTGCCAGGCTTCTTCGGGAACATTTTTCTGCAACCGGACGTAATGCAAACCGTTGGTGATGGTTTCGCCTTTTTCATTTTTTGAAACGCGCGGACACAATTTTTGAAAAAGGTCGCCTTCGTTCATTTGCAGCAGCGGCGCAATCGCGCGGGCGACCACCGGCTGTTGATTTCCAATCAAAGTCGGGTCGGCGCAAACGGTCTCCACCGAAACGCTCGTAGCCAGCAGATTTCCGTGCGTGTCCAAAATGTTGCCGCGCCGCGGCGCTTGCCAGAATTCACGCTGCGTGTTGTCTTCCGCCTGCCTTGCCAATTCATCGTGACGCAACACCTGCAAATCCACGAGCCGGTAACCCAGCCCGGCAAAAGCCGCGCTCACCAGCAACGCCAGCAGCAGCATCCGTCGAATTTGCATTTTTCCAGTCATCGCTCCAAAATCAGCCAGCCGCCCGTGGCGATCGGTTCCTCACCCGACGGCGTCACGAGCGGCGGCCAAAAATTCATATCATGGTGTCGTCACGTCCATTTGCCGCGCGGCAAGCTGACGTGACACATTTTTATTTTCCGGCGGTTCGGGCAACCGAACAACCTGCATCGGCTGCGCCGGCACCAGACCGAGATTCAATTCCTTCACCCGCTGGTCGAGCATCACGGGCGAACGCAACGCCGCCAATTGATCCGACAACGTCTTGTTGTCGTTTTTCAATTGCAACAAATGTTTTTCATCCGCCGAAATTTGCCGGCCAAGCCGCGAGATTTCACTTTTTTGCCAGACATAACCGATGGCCGAACCGGCAATCAGCAGACACAAAAACGACGCCTTCAACGCCGGCCCGAACCGGATTGCCGCCGATTGACTTTTACGATTTTTCGCCATCTTAAATCTTTTCCAAAATCCTTAATTGCGCGCTGCGGCTGCGCGGATTTTCTTTTAATTCACTTTCGCCCGGCGCTATCGCCTTGCGATTCACCCACTTCATTTCCGGCGCGCGCGGCTGCCGCAATTCCGGGATATCCACTTTGCCACTGAACGTGTAATCCCGCGTTTTCTCGCGGCCAAATTCTTTTACAATTCTGTCTTCCAGCGAATGAAATGTGATGACCGCCAGCCGTCCGCCCGGTTTCAAAATTTTCAATGCCGCTTCCAGCCCAAGTTTCAAGGAACCGATTTCGTCGTTCACCGCAATCCGCAACGCCTGAAAAACTTTCGTGGCCGGATGCGTTTTTTTCCCGGCGCGCGGCGCGAGCCGCTCAATCAATTCCGCCAATTGCTTCGTTGTCTCAAATTTCTTTTGCTCGCGGTCGTGAACAATCGCTTTCGCAAACCGCCGCGACTCGCGTTCGCCGCCATATTCCCAAAAAATTCTCGCCAGTTCTTCCGCGCTCGCGCCATTGACCAAATCCGCCGCCGTCAGCAATTGCCGGTCGTCCATCCGCATGTTCAGCCGGCCATCCTGCTGAAAACTGAATCCGCGCTCGGCGAAATCCAATTGCGGCGAACTTACGCCTAAATCCAGCAAAACCCCGTCGCAACTGGCCGCCGGAATCCAGCCGGCCATTTCCGCAAAATTACCGCGCCGGATTTCAAATCGTCCGGAAAATTTCTCCGCGAGCCGCTTCTGCGCGGCCTCAACCGCGACGCCATCGCGATCGCACCCATACAACCATCCAGTCGGCGAACTCGCGGCCAAAATGTTCGCCGCGTGACCAGCTCCACCGAGCGTCCCGTCGGCGTAACGACCGCCCGGTCGCGGGTTCAGCGCGGCCAGCGCCTCCGCCACCATCACTGGTTTGTGAATGAATTCTGGCACTGCGCATCATTTTTCAAATTTTCACGCTGCGTTCGTTCCAAAAAATTTTTCGTCCAGACGATTCCAAAAATTCTTGCCCGCTTCCACGCCGACGACCGGCGAAAAAGCCGGTTCGGAAACCGGATTGTTTGTGCGCGATTTGATGGGCACAACTTCAACATCCACGTCCGTCAAATCGTTGTGAACGACTTTGATTTTTTCCAACGAAAGTTCGGCTTGAACCGGTTGCGGCGGCGTCTTTTTTTCTTCCGCGCTATGCCAAATCGAAACCGGATTGAATTTCCCAATCCAATTTGTCGTGCGTACGGGCTTGGCGGAAACGACCGGCAACTTTTGTGTCTTACTCTCCGATTTTTCAATTGCCGGCGAAGCGGTGATTTGTGCTGGCGCTGTCTTTATTGATTCCGCCGGTTCAGATTTGGCGACGTCATTAAATGGATTTTTGGGCGAAATGAATTTAGGCAAATAGACGCGCTTGCTTTCGCGATACGAAACCGTTCCACGCCCGTTTTTGATGCTTTTCCCGGCGGCCAATAATTTTCCCAGATTCATAATCATTCCATCAATTTGAAGGCTTCGGACGCGAGCACCGCGTCGGCGGCCTTGACATTTTCGTAACGACTTGGATTCCAAATTTCAAAACGGTCGAGCAAACCAACGAATACCACTTCATCTTTGATGTCCGCCGCGCGCGCCATTTCGTCCGGCAGACAAATCCGTCCGGACTTGTCCAAAGGCAATTGGACGGATTCGCTGCCAATAAATCGTTTCAAAACAACTTTGTTTGGGTCGCCATTGGGCATCGCGTCAATGTCCGCTTTCATTTTGGCCATTTGCGCCGGCGGCAACACGCGCAGGCACGCGCCCGCTTGATGTTGCGGCCAGAGAATGACGGTCAACTCCACGCCGTCTTTTTCCGGTCGCCATTTGGCCGGGATTTGAACGCGACGCTTCTCATCCACGCCATGTCGGTAGCATGAATTGTAATAAGTCGGTTCATTTACTTTCGCGTTTCCCATTTATTCACCACGATTCCTAAAACGGCATAATAACCCACAACGACCCATTTTTATCCACTTTAACCCACACTATGTCAATAAAAAACCGACTTAAAAAAGCCGATTTATTCAAAAGTTATTCACAACCCGAAAATCGATGAAAAATCATCGTCGTTTAATTTTGTTGCATGACAGCTTGAAACTTGAACCTGAATCCCGAAACTTGACGCGATGCAAACGGCTGATTTCGATTTTGCCCTGCCGCCGGAATTGATTGCGCAACATCCCGCAACTAAACGGGATGAATCCCGGCTTTTGATTTTGCATCGAAATGACCATCGCCTCGAACACCGGCAATTTCCCGATTTGTTGAATTTCTTAAACGCCGGCGACGTCCTCGTTTTGAACGACTCGCGTGTGATTCGCGCCAGATTGCACGGTAAAAATGCGAAAACCGGCGGGAAATTTGAGATTCTTTTGTTTGAAGAAATAAAAACCAATGACTGGCGCGTTTTGTTGCGGCCAAGTAAAAATGCCCGCATCGGAACACAAATCCGTTTTTTCAGGCCAAATGGTGAGTTGACTGAAATTCAAGCGACGGTCATTGAAACAAATGGCGAAGGCCGCTGGCGATTGGAATTTTCCGGCACGCCGGAAATTCGCGCCGAACTTGAACATTTGGGCGAAATTCCCCTGCCGCCATACATCCGGCGTGAAAGTGAATTGCCCGAAGATAAAAACCGTTATCAAACCGTTTATGCGAAAGCTGACGGTTCAGTTGCCGCGCCAACGGCGGGATTGCATTTTACACCGGAATTGCTCGAAAAAATTCGCGCGCGCGGCGTGAAAATTTGTTTTGTCACGTTGCACGTCGGTTTGGGAACTTTTATGCCGGTGAAAACAGAAAATCTGGCCGCGCACAAAATGCACGAGGAAACATTTGAAATTGACGAAGAAACAGTTCGCGCCGTGAACGACGCAAAACAATCCGGCCATCGCGTCTTCGCTGTCGGCACGACCACCGTGCGCGCATTGGAAAGCGTCGCCGCACAAAACAGCGGAAAACTCAATGTTTATGGGGATAAAACGGACATTTTTATTTTTCCGCCGTTTCGATTTCAAATCGTGGACGCCTTGCTGACCAATTTCCATTTGCCGCGTTCCACGTTGCTGATGCTGGTTAGCGCGTTCGCCGCGCCGGGCGAGGCACGCGGACGCGAAATGATTTTGGCCGCTTACACCGAAGCCGTTCGCGAACGATACCGTTTCTTCAGTTATGGCGACGCGATGCTGATTTTATGAGTCCAAAGTCCAAAGCCCAAAGCCCAAAGTTGCCGTTTGTCTTTTCCAATTTTGCGATGACGGCGGACGGAAAAATTGCCTTCACCGGCGGCGGATTTGCTCCGTTCAGCAGTGCGCGTGACCATGAACACATGATGGAATTGCGCGCGACGGCGGATGCGATTCTCTGCGGCGCGCGAACCGTCGAAGTAACAAAAACCATTTTAGGCAACGGCGGAAGAAAATTTCAGGAACAGCGATTGAAAAACGGATTGGCGGAATTCCCACTGCGTGTTATCGCCAGCGGTTCGGGAGCGATGGATCCGAAGATGAAGCTCTTTCAAAAACATTTTTCGCCCATCGTGATTTTGACCACCCATCGGATTACCGGCACAAAATTAAAAATGCTCCGCGCCGTTGCCGACGAAGTGAACATTTTCGGCGGGCATGAGATTGATTTTCGCGCGGCGTTTCTCTGGCTGCGCGAAAAATGGAATGTCAAACGGCTGCTTTGCGAAGGCGGCGGGGAGCTTCACGGCGCGCTGATTCGCGCTGGACTTGTGGACGAATTGCATCTGACGATTTGCCCGAAAATCTTTGGTGGCCGCGCCGCGCCGACGATTGCGGATGGGATGGGATTCCGGTGTCTGGCCGACGCGAAACGGTTTCGATTGAAATCTTATCACAACTTTGACGGTGAACTTTTTACGGCGCTAACCCGTTTGTAATTGGCAAGTTATTCACAGGCCAAAAACGGGTTTGTTTCCGAATCGTCACATTGCCGACAATCTGCCGTTACACGCTACTTCCATGATTTTGCCATGAAAGGTGATTTTATGGTCAAACGATTCTCATCAGTTTTTTTATTGATTGGGCTTTGCGCTTTTTCCCAGGCCCGCGCGCAACTTGCAATCACTGAAGTGATGACTTCGGAAGTGGACGGCAGTCATCCTGATTGGTGGGAGCTAACCGATTTTGGGACAAACAGTGTTGACCTCACGGGTTATTCGTGGAACGACGATTCTCACGGCGGATTTTCTGGCGCGGATTCAGCGCCATTCACCGGCGTTACTATTCATCCGGGAGAATCCATTGTCGTGACGGAACAAAAGGGTGTTGTGACAAACGCCACAACATTCCGCGATTGGTGGGGCATCGGCGACAGTGTTCAAGTTGTCGTGTTAAACGCCGCCGACCCGGGTTTGGGCGCTGGCGGTGATACCGTGCGTTTGTGGAATACAAACATTGCCGCGCTGGGTTCAAACACCAATGGACTGGATTTGGATCAAGCGCCGGATTTTCTCGTGGACAAAGTGGATACTTTGGGCGCGCCCGCCGGCAATTCGCTGATTTGTAACACGAATGACGGCACTTTTGGAATTACGAATGTCGTCGGTGTCAATGGCGCTTTTGTGGCCGCAACCACAACTGACGTTGGTTCACCGGGAATCGCTTCGACCAATCCGGGGCCAATCGTCATTGTCAATCAACCGTCGAATGTATTGGTCAATGTCGGCGGCATGGCAAGTTTTCAAATCAAGGCGTTCGGCCTGCCTAAACCAAGATTCCAATGGTTGTTGAACGGCATACCGGTGGACACAAATGTCGCTGAAATCACTTTCGCGGTAACAAATAATTTTTGTTTGGGGACGTTGACGATTACAAACGTGCAAATCACGAATGCCGGAATTTTTCGGGTCAACGTCACAAATGGCCTCCAGCCCGTCGTCGTGAGTTCCAACGCCACACTTACGGTGAACACTGCGCCGTTCGCGCCCATTTTCACCCAAACACCCACGACGAGTTTGTCGGCGTATCCCGGACAAACCGTCACGTTGACCGCCAGCGCGTTTGGTAATCCGCCACCAACTTATCAATGGCAATTGAACAGCAATAATCTTCCGGACCAAACCGATTCACAGCTTCAAATCAATGTTTCTGACACAAATCAATCAGGAACTTACACGGTCGTCTTGTCCAATTCCGCCGGCAGCACGAATGCTTCGACCGTTTTGACCGTCACGCCCAAACCGGATTTGCGCATCACCGAAATCATGTCGAGCGAATCGTCCGGCCATAACGATTGGTGGGAATTAAGCAACTTTGGCGATTTTCCGGTGAACTTGCGCGGCTTCCGCTTTGATGATGATTCGGCATTTACCGCCGCCCCGTTTTCGCAAGCCTTGACCATCACCAACGATGTCATCATCGCGCCCGGTGAGTCCATCGTGCTGGTCGAAGACATGACGCCGGATGAGTTCCGCGAATGGTGGGGCGCAAATCAATTGCCGCCCAATCTGCAAATCGTCACCTATCACGGCAGCGGCATAAGTTTCAGCGGCACTTCGGGCGATGCGTTGACGGTGTGGAACGCCGCCGCCACGAGCATTGTGGATTACATTGATTCCGTCAGCATCGCGGCTAATTTAAATCAGGTTTCTTTCAGTTATGATCCAGTCAATCAGATTTTCTCCGGCATCAATCCTGACGGCTTGAGCGTCGCTGGAACCAATGGTGCATTTGCCGCAGCGGATGGCGGTGACATCGGTTCGCCCGGAAGCGTCATCAATCCTGCGCACTTCAACAACATCACGACGACGGGCAGCGGAACTTCGCTTTCTTGGACGGCGCAACCGAATTGGAATTATGTCGTGGAATACAAAACCAATTTGACTGACGCGAGTTGGCAGACTCTGACCAGTTTGAATTCCGGCAATACGAACGTGATGAACTTTTTCGATCCAGCAACCGACAGCCAACGATTTTACCGCGTCAGATACAACCTCCTGAACCAATGAAAAAATCACAAAAAGGATTTACACTCATTGAACTTCTGGTGGTCATTGCCATCATCGCGATTTTGGCGGCGATGCTTTTGCCCGCGCTTGCTCGCGCAAAGGGCGCGGCACAAAAAACGTCATGCATGAACAAACTTCGGCAATGGGGTTTGGCTCAAATGATGTATTCGCAGGACAACGGCGATTTCATCCCACGCGAATCCGCCATCAACGGCGGTAGCACTCTGGATTTTTGGTCCAATGTCGGCAGCCCGAGCGTCAGCCATGATACTTGGTATAACGCATTGCCGCCTGTCATCAACCAACGGGCTGCCAGTAGTTATCATCCGACCAATCACGTTGATTTTTACAATACTGAAGGTTTATTTCATTGTCCCACCGCGCATTTCACCGCCATCACAACGGCCAGCCCGTATATTTATTTTTCTGTGGCGATGAATTCAAAACTGATTGAGGGAAATAACACAACCATCAAAGTTTCTGCCGTAAGGCAACCTTCGGCGACCGTCTTCTTTTTAGAAAATCGTTTGGACGGTGAACCGATGGTGGATCCAAAACAGAAGACCGATAATCTGGGTCAGCCCAGCAGTTATGCTAGTCGCTTTGTTGCGCGGCACAACGGCACAGGTAATTTAACTTTCGTGGACGGACACGCTCAAGGATACAAAGGTGACCAGGTCGTCCAAACCAAGACCGGCGACCCAAGTGAAGGCGAGGCAATTCTGCCGCAAACGGAAATCGTTTGGACGACTGATCCGAGTGTAAGTCCCAATTGATTTTTTTATTGAAACCATTTCCTGAATCGTAACATCTATTCTAAAATCGTAACGCCATAACCATAAAATAGTTAAAATTATGAAAAAACTGACTCGTTTAACCCTGACAACCGCAGCGGTCGCTTTATTGCCCGTCTGCACGCAAGCTCAAATCATCATTTCCGAAGTTGACCCGGCCGGCAGCGGCAATACCGACTACGGCGCCGACTGGTTTGAACTCCAGAACACCGGCGCTTCAGCCGTGGACATCACCGGCTGGGAAATGGATGACAGTTCAGACAAAATCGCCAATGCGGTTCCGCTTACCGGCGTGACCAGCATTGCAGCCGGGCAAACTGTTGTCTTCATTGAAAACACCGACCCTAATGGTAGTGGAGGTGCCCTCTTGTCACCCACTGCGACCGCCACGCTCGATGCAAATTTCATCAGCGCGTGGTTTGGTGGCACGGCGCCGGTGGGATTAACGATTGGAAATTATGGCGGTTCAGGCGTTGGGCTTAGCACGAGCGGCGATGCCGTGAATATCTTTGACGGTTCGGGCAATGCCGTGACCGGAGTGACTTTTGGCTCTGCTCCCACCGGCGCCACCTTTGACAATACTGCCGGATTGAGCGGCGCTATTTCACAAGCAAGTGTTGTCGGTGTGAATGGCGCGTTTCTTTCGGCTGACGGAAAAGAAATTGGCTCACCCGGCAACGTGTCTCCTGTCCCCGAACCTACCACTTTTGCAATGCTTGGTTTAGGTGCTGCCAGTCTGATTGGTTTTTATCGCAATCGCCGGAGCTAATTTTCAATTAATTCAAAAATGGCGCGAGTCAATGCTTGCGCCATTTTTCATTTCGCCGGCTTGAAATCGAAGTCAAATCAATCATTAAAATAATCACATGAAATCCATTTTGTTCCGTCGCACTTGCATTTTAATCGCAATTCTTTTCGGAATTTGCACAAGAGGATCGTGCGCCGGGGAAACTTTTTATCTCGCCAACAGTCATCTCGACCCGATTGCCCTGCTCGCGCCGCCGCCGTTGCCGGATTCGCCGGAACAAAAATATGATCTCGCCGAAGTCGAAGCCGTTTGCCACAACGCGCCGAGCAACGACGTCGCCGCCGCGTTGATTGAAAACAAAGGCGTTTCACTTTCGTATTTTGAGTCAATCATCGGCGATGATTTGCTTTCCGGCAAACTGCCAAAAACGGAAGCCTTCCTGAAACGCGTGCATCACGACGCTTCGGAAACTCTGAACTCCTGCAAAGACCATTGGAAACGCCCACGTCCATTTGTCCTGGAACCCGGTCTCGCCACCAGCGGCACATTGCAGAAAAGTTTCAGCTATCCGAGCGGCCATTCGACCGAATCCATGACGCTGGCGCTCGTGCTCGCGGAATTGTTTCCCGACAAACGCGACGCCTTGATTGGCGAAGCGCGCACCATCGGCTGGCATCGCGTGGAAATCGCGCGGCATTATCCGACTGATATTTATGCTGGTCGTGTATTGGCGCAAGCCATCGTTCGTGAAATGAATAATAATCCTGATTTCCAAAAAGATTTGGCGGAAGCCAAAGCAGAAATCGCCGCCGCGCAAAAATAATTTGTCCGGCAAACAAAATAAACGCGCCGACCTGAAATCGGCGCGTTTATTTTTTGAAAACGACTATTTCCCGATTGCTCCTGATTTCGTTTCCACCCAGCGCGCGAACAGCCAAAGTAAATCGCTCAAGCGGTTCAGGTAAATCACGATTTCAGGATTCATCGCTTCGCCGGTGTCTCTCAAATCGCACACGCGCCGTTCCGCGCGGCGGCAAATCGTTCGCGCCATGTCCAGCGCGGCAGAATTGTGCGTCGCGCCCGGCGTCGCCCAGCCTTTGAAACTGACGTTTTGCGCTCCAATTTCTTTGACGAGCGCGTCCAATTTGGTCGTCAACGCCGTTGTGACCAGCGAATAGCCGTCTTCGACGTAGCGTTTCAAATCTTCCGGTTGCACGCATAATTCACCCATGAGCGTGATTAAATCTTTTTGAATCGCCAACAGATTTTCACCAACAAAGATTTCCGTCGCCGTCGCGCGCGCCAATCCCAGCGCGGCGTTCAGTTCATCCACCGTGCCGTAGGCTTCGACGCGCGGATGATTTTTCGTCACACGCCGGCCATACATCAACGCCGTCGTTCCCGAGTCTCCCGTTTTCGTCACGATGCTCATGGCGATTTCTTTTTGGGCGTGGATTTAATTGCCGGTTGAATCACCATCGGCACGGACAATTTTTGATAGGCCAGAATTCCTTTTACGATGGCCGCCGCCATTTGCTGACGATACGTCGCGTCATAAATTTTTTTGCTCTCGACCGGATGCGTCATGTAACCGCCTTCGATCAAAATGGCGGGCATCTGCGCGTCTCGCAGCACGGCGAAGCGCGCGCGGCGCACGTCGCGGTCATTCACGCGCAGATTCTGCACGAGCGATTTTTGCATTTGATACGCGAGCAGCAAACTTTTTTGTTCGACGCGGTTAGCCGCCGTCGCGCCGTGATCCGCGCCTTCGCCCTGCGAATTCGACGACGACGCGCCGACGGGCGTGATGCAATAAACTTCCGTCCCTTGCACTTCATTTTTGCTGGTGGGCGTCGCGTTGAAATGCAAACTGATGAACAAATCCGCGCCCGCACGATTCGCGATGGCCGGACGCGCGGGCAAATCCACGTAAACATCCTTGCTGCGCGTGAGAATCACGTTGAATCCGGCGCGTCGCAACTGCTCGCGCAATTCCAGCGCCAGCGCGAGCGTGTAAGTTTTTTCGTTGTGGGCATAAAAAAAATTGCCGACGCGATTGCCGGTGTCCTTGCCGCCGTGACCGGGATCGAGACAAATCGTCGTAATTTTTTTTGGCGGTAGATAACGCCCCGGAGACAGCAATGGCCGGATGGTTTTGTCCAAATCGAATTGCGAAATCAACGCGCCTTTGGCCACCGGAAATGAGAGGCGGATGTTGACGCCGTTGATTTGCGCTTCCGCCGAATCCACATCAAAAACCAGACGCGCATTTCCGTTGGACAAAATAACATCGTTGCGATTGGCGAATGAGAAATGAAAACCGTTGGCGTGCGCCCAGCCCGAAAGCGCAACGTAATTTTGTCCGTTGATGAAAGCCGCGCGCGCCGGCGACGCAAAAATCGCCAGCCACAATAGCAGCACCCGAAAAAATTTCATCGGCACGCAGATTGCCCGCGCGTCGTTTTCAATTCAAGGAAATGGTTTGCAAGTTTCATTCACGTTTCGGCAGCGTCGTGATGACCACGCCCGCCAAAATTGTTGCCGCCGCCCATAATGTTCGCGCTCCCAACGGTTCGCCCAAAATGCCGACGCCCAGTAGCACGGCAATCAACGGATTCACGTAAGCGTAAGTCGCCAAACGCGACGGCGTGGTCGCTTTCAACAGCCACACATACGCGCTGAAAGCGATCCACGAGCCGCAAACAATCAAATATAAAAGTGCTAGAAACGATTGCAGTGAGACTTGTGCCAAATGAAAATGCGCCGGTTCGTGGCGAAACAATGAAAGCAGCAGCAAAACAGCGCCGCCACAAATCATCTGTGCCGCCGCGTTCATCCACGGCGATTCCGGTTTGACGTGGTAACGCGACCACAACGAGCCGGCTGCCCATAAAAATCCTGCCGCAATCAATGCCGCCACGCCCCACGGATTTTGCGTCGCATTGATGTTGGGCGCGTGATGCCCGCTCACCAACAAGGCCACGCCAACAAATCCGACAATAATGCCTGCCCACGTATAAATTGCCGGACGTTTTCCGGCCAGACGCGCCCAATCCAACAACGCAAACCACACCGGCGTCAACGCCACCAGCAAGGCCGCAAGATTGGACGACACTGTTTGCTCCGCCCACACGACCAATCCATTGCCGCCGAGCAACATCAAAATTCCCGCAATCGCCGCGTGCAACCATTGTTGTCTGTTCGGCATCGCCACGCCTTTCAATCGCAGGTAAATGAACATTGCCGCGCCCGCGACCAGAAACCGAACTCCCGCCAGAAGAAACGGCGGCATCGTTTCCACTGCCACGCGAATCGCCAGATACGTTGAACCCCAAATGACGTAAACTGTCGCAAACGCCACAATCAATAAAGTCCGGTTCGCGGCGGCAGATGATGATGTTGCGTTCATTTTTATTTGTGATTTCCGAAACACGCGACGCGGCGGAAAAATAAAAACCCGCCGGAGATTCCAGCGGGTTTTCAGAAAATGATTAGGTTAATCCCTTCGGAAATCCCGCCTGCGCGCAATGACGTGCCACGCGACGCGCTTCAGCGTTGCGATAACAATCATCGGCTTGGTTGGTTTCACGAACATGGCAAACGGATGTTGCGGGAATTATTTTGCGTGGTCAATGATTTTTGGCGCGCAATGTTTTGCGTTAAATGTTTGATTTTCATCGGCAATTCTTTTTAATTCGCCTTTCAAATTTGCAATGAACATCCACGAATATCAGGCCAAACAACTCCTCGCCCGCCACTGCGTTCTCGTCCCGCTCGAAATTCCCGCCAAATCGCTCGCCGAAGTGCGTCCGGCGGCGGATAAAATCGCCGCCAGCGGCAGCGCGAAAGTCGTCGTCAAATCGCAAATCCACGCGGGCGGTCGCGGCAAGGGCACGTTCAAAACAGGATTTCAAGGCGGTGTCAAAGTCGCCGGCTCGGTGAACGAAGCGGTTTCGTTCGCGGAAAAAATGCTCGGCGAAATTTTGGTCACGAAACAGACTGGCACGGATGGGCGCAAGGTGCAGACGTTGCTGATTTCCGAAGGCGCGAAGATTAAAAAAGAATTTTATCTGGCCGTGCTGCTCGACCGCGCGAATTCGCGTCCGCTCGTCATGGCGAGCACGGAAGGCGGCATGGACATCGAGGAAGTCGCCGCGCACACGCCGGAAAAAATTTTCAAGGAATGGATTGACCCCGCCGTTGGCATCATGCCGTTTCAGGCGCGCAAAATTGCCGCCGCGCTTGGACTGAAAGGCGATTTGTTCAATGCGGGCGTGAAGTTGATCACCGGCGTCTATAACACTTGGTGGGAATGCGACGCGGCGATGGTGGAATTGAATCCGCTCGCGGTCATCGAATTGCGCGACGGCAAGGAAACGGTCATCGCGCTCGACGCAAAAATTTCTTTGGACGACAACGCGCTGTATCGCCACAAGGACATTCAGGAAATGCGCGATTTGAACGAAGAAGCGCCGCTGGAAATCGAAGCGAGCAAATACGCGCTGAATTACATCAAGCTGGACGGCAGCATCGCGTGCCTCGTCAACGGCGCGGGTCTGGCGATGGCAACGATGGACATCATCCAGCATTTTGGTGGCAGTCCGGCGAATTTCCTCGACGTGGGCGGTGGCGCGAGCAAGGAACAAGTCACGGCGGCGTTCAAAATCATTTTGAGCGACCCGAACGTGAAAGGCATTTTGGTGAACATTTTCGGCGGCATCATGGATTGCAACGTCATCGCCACCGGCATCGTCGCGGCGGTGAAGGAAACGGGACTGAAATTGCCGCTCGTCGTGCGACTGGAAGGCAACAATGTCGCCGCCGGCAAGAAAACGCTCGCCGAATCCGGTGTCGCCATCATCACCGGCGATTCGATGTCCGACGCGGCGCAGAAAGTTGTCAAAGCGGTCGGAAAATGATAGTCGTTTAATAAAGTGAAGGGAAACCCATGAAATCAATTCCAAACAAAGTCGCGAGTCGCCTCGCGGCTGGCATCAAAAAATTCCAGCCGATTTTGGCGGATGCAAAGAACCGTGATTGTAATGAAGCTGACACGGTTGACATCGTAAAAGATATTTTGTCCGAGACATTTGGGTATGACAAGTTTCGTGAAATCACATCTGAACATGCCATCAAAGGCACATATTGCGACCTTGCCATCAAACTGAATGATAATACAAAACCCTGCCTTCTCATCGAAGGAAAAGCTGTTGACGTTGAACTGAAGGAAAATCAAATAAATCAAGCTGTTTTTTATGGTGTGAAAGAAGGAGTGAAGTGGATAATTCTTACAAATGGGCTTCGTTGGCAGGTTTATAAAATCATTTTTGGTCAACCAATAAATCAAGAACTTGTGTTAGAGTTTGAATTTCTAAAACTCAACCATAAAGTCAGTTCCGATTTACAATCTCTTTATTTAATCACGAAGGAAGGCAATCTTCGTTGTTGTCTCGAGGATTACGATGCTCACCAGCAAGCGTTGAACAGATTTTCGCTTGCAGCGACGATTCTAACAAAACCTGTTCGAGAAATTATTCGGCGCGAATTGCGGCGCGTATCTCCAAATGCCAAAATTACTATTGAAGAAATCGAGTCAGCCCTTCGTAAAGATGTTCTAAAAGGAGAGGTCGTGGACGATCACGCTCCAAAAGTTTTGGAAGCTCAAAAAAAATTAGCCAAAGCGCAAAATAAAGCAGCAAAGAAAACTGCAAGGGCAGACGACAGTTCAACACCAATTCTGGCGAGTGGTTCACCATTTGCAGAAAACTCTGCTCCTGTTCCCGAACAACCTCCAGTTTAATCCAACTGCAATTCCTTTTTGACCTGCGACCACGGGATGCGCAGTTTGTTGCCGTTGGCGCGTTTGGCGCGTTCAATCGTGCGCGCATCTTCAATGTCTTCGACAGTGCGGCTCATCTGGCGCATCAAGGCTTTGGCTTGCGCAAGCTGTTTGTTGAGTTGCGTCCAGTTGCCGGACGGTTTGGCTGTCAAAGCGGCGTTACTCATAAATGTCTTTCCTGTCGCCAACATCATACACCACAAGGCAAGCGCCTTCCAATTCAAATAACACGCGATAATTTCCGGCGCGCAGCCGGTATTTGTTTTTGAAACCTTTTAGTTTTTTGATGTCGCCGGACAAATCATTCTGCGCCCGGTCGAGTTTTGCGCCAATCAAACGCCGCGCGTCTTTCGGCAACGCGCGAAGTTGTTGCAATGCTGATTCGACAAATTCAATTTCGTAGCGCATTTGTCGGCGATAATTAACTTGAATTTGGAATAGCAACGCAAGTTGGAAAAAAGATTGAGTTGCGCAGCAATTAAAATTTAACATGGCACTTCAATTTTATGTTCACCGAAATCGCCTTCACCGGCATGCCGGTCACGGATGTCAAACGCACTGGCATATTTCAGAAATAATGGCAGGCAATAATTTTTGAATTCAATGGCTCAAGGTGCGGAGGAAATCCAAAGACCCGACCAAGTCGCAAGCGATTTGGAGCAGTATCGTCGTCTCGTCGAATTGCAAAAGCAAATGATCGAACTGGCGCAACAGAATAAATTGGCCGCGCAGAAATGCGACGCGCTGCGCGAGCGTGTGAGCGCGGAGATCATCGTCCGTCGCCAAAAACGCGCGGAAGCCAGTCAGATTTTGCACAAAAAGTTGATTAGCTTCCTGAAACGTTTCCCCAAATTCACCAACACGGAATCCAATTTGAACGAATCGAAAATGAAGGAAATTTTGCCCTGTTGATTTCTGCCATCGAAAATGTGTTGGCAAATCGGCGCGGGAGTTTTTAATTAAGTCCATGAACTATCGCACTCTCGGTCGAACCGGCTGGAAAGTTTCTGAAATCAGTTTTGGCGCGTGGGCCATCGGCGGCGCGTGGGGAAACGTGGACGACAAAGATTCGCTCGCCGCATTGCACGCCGCGCTCGACGGCGGCGTGAATTTTTTCGACACGGCGGACGTTTATGGCGATGGCCGCAGCGAACGATTGCTGGCGAAATTGAAACGCGAGCGGAAAGAGAAATTTTACATCGCCACCAAAACCGGTCGCCGGTTGCCGAAACAAGTTCCCGAAAGCTACAATCGCGAAAATCTTACGTCGTGGATTGAGCGCAGTTTGAAGAATCTGGAAACGGACGCGCTGGATTTGTTGCAACTGCATTGTCCGCCGACGGAAGTTTATTATTTGCCGGAAGTTTTCGGCATTTTGGACGATTTGGTCAAAGCGGGAAAATTACGGCATTACGGCGTGAGCGTGGAAAAGGTCGAGGAAGCGCTCAAGGCGATTGAATTTCCGAACGTCCAATCCGTGCAAATCATTTTCAACATTTTCCGGCAACGTCCAGCGGATTTATTTTTTGAGCAGGCGCGCAAACGCAAAGTGGGAATTCTCGCGCGCGTGCCGCTGGCGTCGGGTTTGTTATCGGGTAAAATCACGCGAGAAAGCAAATTCGCAAAAGACGACCACCGGAATTTCAATCGGCACGGTGAAGCGTTTGACCGCGGCGAAACCTTTTCCGGCGTGGACTTTGAAACGGGATTGCGCGCGGTGCAGGAATTGAAATCGCTCGCGCCCAAAAATGTTTCGCTCGCGCAACTGGCGTTGCGCTGGATTCTGGAATTTCCCGCCGTGACGTGCGCGATTCCCGGCGCGAAACGTCCGGCGCAAGTTGCGGAAAACATCGCGGCGTCGGATTTGAAGCCACTGCCGAAAACAACGCTGAAAAAAATCCGCGCGCTTTATGACGCGGAAATCAAGCCGCTGGTGCATCCGTATTGGTAAGCTTAAACACCTTGCCCGTGCGCCGATTTTGCATTAGCTTCCAGCCGTTATGGATAATTTATCTCCGCCGCCGGTCATCACACCACCGCCGCCAGCCAAACCGCGCAAGAGTCGCGGCTGGATGATTTTTGCCATCATCTTGATTGTGCTGCTGGCGTTCAGTCTGTTTGGAAATTTCGTGCAGATGGTCTCACGCGCGTTCAGTTTCAGTCGCGGTTTCACTCCGGCCATCACGCGGCAGGCCGGCCCGAAGCTGGATGAGTTTGTTTTGGACGACAATGATTCGCACAATAAAATCGCGGTCATAACGGTGGACGGCATCATCACCGGCCAGACGACCGACCAATCCGGTTACAACATGGTGGATGTAATTCAGGCGCAATTGGACCGCGCCGCCGATGACAAAAGCGTGAAGGCCGTGATTCTCAAAGTCAATTCGCCGGGCGGCGAAGTGATGGCTTCGGACCAAATCAACAAGGCGATCGCCAGTTTTGAAGATGATTCTAAAAAGCCGGTGATTTGTTCGATGGGCAGTCTCGCGGCGTCGGGCGGTTATTATATTTCCGCGCCATGCCGTTGGATTGTCGCAAATGATTTGACGCTTACCGGCAGCATCGGTGTCATCATGGAAGGTTTCAATTACCGCCAACTCATGGATAAAATCGGCTTGCAACCGGTGGTCTATAAAAGCGGCAAGCTCAAGGACATGTTGAGCGGGATGCGCGAAACGAATGAAATTCCGTCGGAAGAACACGTGATTGTGCAATCGCTCATCAACGAGACGTATCAAAAATTCAAGAACGTCGTGCGCACGGGTCGCGGCACGGCTCACGCCATCAACAAAAAGGACGGACGCGCGCTCGCGTTGGATTGGGAAGATTATGCCGATGGCCGTGTCGTTTCCGGCACGCAGGCATTGCAATTGGGGTTTGTGGATGAACTCGGCGATTTTGATGACGCCGTGGATCGCGCGGAAAAGATTGCCAACATCAGCAAGGCCAATCTGGTCGAATATCGCGAGCGTTACGACATCTCCAATTTTCTTTCCATGTTTGGCCAAAGCAGCAAGGCGCACGACATCAAGATTGACCTCGGCGTCGAAGCGCCCAAATTGCAGGCGGGCGAACGTTATTTCCTCTGGCTGCCGCCGATGGATTAAATGAAGAGCGTCACCGTCATCGCTCATCCGCTGGTGCAGCACAATCTCACTCGGTTGCGCGACAAACGGACACAACCGCAGGAATTCCGCCGTTTGCTTGGCGAAATCGCTTCGCTGATGATTTACGAGGCCACGCGCAATTTTTCCGTCAAAAAAATTTCCGTGGAAACGCCGCTGGCCGTGGCGAACGGATTTCAACTCGAGCGCGAAGTCGTGCTCGTTCCCGTTTTACGCGCCGGATTGGGAATGCTCGACTCCATTTTGCAATTAATTCCGCACGCGCGCGTCGGCCTCATCGGATTGAAACGCGAGGAAACCACGTTGCGCGCGATGTTTTATCACAAAAGCCTGCCGAAAAATCTCGAAAGCTTTGAAGTCGTTTTGATTGACCCGATGCTCGCGACTGGCGGCAGCGCCGTCGCCGCGATTGATTTGCTAGTCGAACAAGGCGCGAAACACATCCGCCTCGTGAATCTGGTCGCCGCGCCCGAAGGCATCCACACTGTGCAAAAAAGTTATCCGCGCGTGCCCATTTACACCGCCGCCGTGGACAAGAAATTGAACGAGCGCGGCTACATCGTGCCCGGTCTCGGCGACGCGGGCGACCGGCTTTTTGGAACTTGAACTTGTCCGCAGATTTCACAGATTAACGCGGACTTAAAATTGATTTTGGAAAAATAAATCGGCGCCAATCGGCGCAATCTGCGGAAAAAATGCCCGAAACATTGCTCATTGTCGCCGACAGCGAACGCGACGCGAACATGCTTTACGCCACCGGCCTGTTCGTGCCCGACCCGTTTATTTACCTGAATTTCGGCGGACGCCCGCTGCTCGTGATGAGCGATTTGGAAATTGACCGCGCACGACGGCAAGCGCCGCATTGCCGCGTCGCCTCATTGAGCGCACATCAAAGAAAATTACGCGCTGACGGCGTCAAAAAAATCAGCTTCGCCAAAATCATCCGCGAGATTTTGCGAGAGAAAAAATCCCAGCGCGTTCTCGTTCCCGACAATTTTCCGCTCGGCCTCGCGCGGGAATTGAAAAAGCTGGGCGTCAAATTGAAACCGCAGTCGAATTTTTTCCCGAAACGCGAATTCAAAAACGCGGATGAAGTGAAAAAAATTTCCGCCGCGCTGACGATGGCGGAAGTCGGCATGGCCGAAGGCATTCGCGCGCTGCAACTTTCAAAAATCGGCAAACGCCGGCAATTGATTTATCGCAGTGCACCACTGACTTCCGAACGGTTGCGCGCGATTATTGACTGCGCGATTTTGCAGGCGAGCGGATTGGCGGCGAACACCATTGTCGCCGGCGGCAAACAAGCCTGCGACCCGCACGAACGCGGTTACGGCCCGTTGCGCGCCAATGAGCTGATTATCCTCGATATTTTCCCGCGCTCACAAAAGACCGGCTATTTCGGCGACATCACGCGCACGGTCGTTCGCGGGCGCGCGAGCGAAGCGGCGCGAAAACTTTATGACACTGTCTGGCAGGGACAAAAAATCGCGTTTGAAAAAATCCGCGCCAAAGTGAAAACGGCGGAAGTTCACAAAGCCGTTCAGGATTATTTTGTGAAGCACGGCTACAAAACCGGCAAGTGCAACGGGCGCATGGAAGGATTTTTTCACGGCACCGGCCACGGACTCGGACTGGAAATCCATGAAGCGCCGCGCGTGGGCGCGACTTCGACCGGCGAATTGAAAACCGGCCATGTCGTCACCGTCGAGCCGGGACTTTATTATCCCGAAATCGGCGGCGTGCGCTTGGAAGATGTCGCGCTCGTCACTGCCAGCGGCGCAAAAAATCTGACGCGCTTTGAGAAAGTTTTGGAAATTTGAACTGACCGCCATTCCAACCAAACTCCACTCCCATGTTCGACACGAATGAACTATAGCTGGAATGGTCAAGTGTCATTCAGGAGGCATTAAACGTTTCCACGGACATCGCAATGCCAATCGAATCCTGAAAGCGGTCGTGACAAGAATATTTATTTCTCCTGCTTCAATTTTTTGGAGGTTGCGCGTGGCAATTTCGGCTCTTTCAGCCAATCCATCTTGCGTCAAGCCTTTGCGCACCCGTTCACGGCGGACATTTGCGCCGAAAATCTCGATCCGTTTCCATTCTTTTTTGGAAATAGCCACGGCATATTACATCGCTTTTTACCCAAAAACATGAACGATACGTTATATCGTTAAAAACTTAAGATACATCTTGCGTTGCCCCGGTATTGGATTTAGAATAATCCAGTAAATCAGCAGAAACAGGATGAGGGGCTTATGAAAAGAATAATTGGCAGTTTATTCAGTGCGGTAATGCTTATCACCGCTTCACTCCAAGCTCACGCGCAAGGGCTGGTTTATGACCAGCAGTCGGCCACCGCTCCAGTAGCTGTTATCGGCAATGGAAATGCGGACGGCCTTAACATCCAAGAAGATTCGCCATTGGTGCAATCTTTTATTCCCTCACTTTCGGCGATTGGATTTGTCTCGCTTGAATTTTGGGACATTCCAAACAATGGCAATAATGGCGCGACGGTTTCTGTGGAACTGTGGACAGGTTCGCCAGACCCTCGTTTCGGCGCAACCTTGCTCGGTTCAACCGCTCCTGTTTTCATGCCCAACGGATTTGTAAATAGTGGTCTGGGCATTGCTGGCATCACTAATTTCTTCTTTTCAACTCCCATCACCCTGACTCCCGGCCAAACTTATTACCTGCAACCAGTCGTTTTGTCCGGTGATGATCCGTGGGATATAATAGTTCTTACTGACGACGCTTATTCCAATGGACAACTGTTTTCTAATGGCCTACCTGGGGCTACTATAGACTTCTGGTTTCGAGAAGGTATTGTCTCTGTGCCAGAGCCTTCCACTTTAGCCTTAATTGGAGTAAGTTGCTTTTTAGTTTATATCTTCAAGCGTCGTTGCAAGCTGATTGTTCCATTATTATTTGCCGCTTCCGTTCTATCTGTTCATGCCACACCGGATTCCGTTGTGCAAGCTACCGCCGACGAAGCTGGACTGACTCCGGTATCGTCTGCGTCCCTGCCTGACAGTGGAACATTCTGGATAATGACCAACAGTCCCGACGACAACCTCATGGCACTGCCTTTTCCCTTCCTGCCGTCCAGTTTGTCAGACCTGCCGATTTATGCGGTGACCAACAACGAGTTCATTGTAGATGACACCGGCGGCCAACTCGCGCCTGCATCCGCCGGACGGATGAGCACCGCGCAGGCGACTGCCATCGCCCAAACTCAAGCCGCAACGATGGCCGTGCTCATCCAGCAGATGCTCTATCCCGCCAATGAAGAGTATCAGCCCAATGGCTTTACCCCGATGATGATTGACCCTAACGGTTTATGGTTGGAGGCCAGCAATGAAGCTCCCAATCTTGGCTTGCGGTTGCACAACCCCGCAAGCGGCGACAACTACCAACTGCTTTCCACCACCAATTTGTCGAACACCAATTGGGACTTGGGGCAAATCTTGCCGAGCGCCTACGGGAGTTATATGGATTTTACGCCCGTGCCGATAACCAATGCGACAACCTTCTTTCGCGTGCATCACGCCAATCCCGTCATGGTGATTGTGGACATTGGGGATTCAAAGGAGCCAAATCCCGCCAACAACGATCCGGGATACTCCGGCGGCTTTTATATCGCTGACCAAGGCCGGCATACCAATGATGTCACCGTTTATTATTCCATCGGCGGCACGGCGCAAAATGGCATTGATTACTCCAACCTTACGGGCATGGTCACTATTTCTCCCAATCAAAGTTATGCGGAGGTTGATATTAACCCGATTGCCGACGGCTTGAAACCCAACCAGACTGTCATTTTGACGCTGCTGCAAAACACGAATTACCTGCTTGACCCGGCATATTATTCAGCCACCAACAACCTCATCGCCAATCCCCAAGTGTATCCGATAGCTTTTGGCGATAACGAAGCTCCATGTCCGAACTCAACAAATAATATTACTTTGACCGCATTTGCACAGAGTGGCTTGCCATTGACTTTTTCCATTTTGACTTATCCCGCACATGGTACATTAACTTATGTAACCAATGAAAATTATGGCAGCGAGGTGACCAATGTCACTTACGTTCCAAATTCCTGTTATGAAGGTCAGGATAGTTTCACCTTCACGGCCAGCGACGGTCAATATACTTCCACTCCGGCCACCGTCACGTTAACCATTGCCAACCAACTCTATGCCAATCCCGTTACGGCGCTGGTCTTTGGCACGAACCCGGCCAGCTTCACCCTGTCCGGCGGGGATTATGGCTGCGGCGAAGCCTATTATGCCCCGCTCTTCCAGCCCGCGCATGGCACGGTGACTAATGTGTCGGGGTTGTCCACCGACCCGAATTATATTTACCTTCCCGCCGGCGCCAATTTCTCCGGCACGGACACTTTCAATTACATCGTCGCTGATGTCGGTGATGATTGCGGCGACGCGGCCACGAGCACCGTCACCCTGCAATTCGTTGACGGGCCGGTTTTATTTCCAGACTGCAATCCCTTCAGCATCGTGTCACAACTGGATTGGGCGCTGGACGCCAACGACCAGCAGGAAAATCTCAACCTTGAGGATTTCATCGTCTACCGCTCCGCCGTTTCCGGCGGCCCTTACACGGCCATCGCCACCAACAGCCCCGGCCAGATGAATTATCTGGACACCAACGCTCCCGTCGGCCAGACCAACTATTACATCGTGACGTTTGAATCCTACGATTATGCCACCGGCATTACCCATGAATCGCCCGTCTCCAACGAGATTGCCGTGTCCGGTCAAAATCCCAACGATTTGATACCGGCGAACGCCGTCTGGGACGTGACGGATATATCCGACACCAACCATCCGGTGCATCTGGGCAACCTGCAAGCGCCGTTTTCCAGCTATGGCACGAATCAATACCCCAATCTTGATCCGTTGCCGAACACCTATTGGCCGCCCACGACGAATGCCGTGGATTCAACGTGGACAAATCACATCGCCCTGTATATTCCCACCAACGCCGTCCTGTCGCAGGTGCAATACGCCATCGCCATAGACAACGTCTACTGGTTGTATGTCAATGGCGTCTATATTGACACAAGAAACAACAATAACATGTATGCGGTTTGGTCATCCTTCAAAGCGTTTAACGACGTCGCGCCGAATCTGCTACATTACGGCACCAACGACATTGGCGTGGTGATTCAGGATTGGGGTGATGTGGATTATTTCTCCATGGTCGTCGCCACCAACATCTGCGGCCAGTAGGCGCGAAAAATCTGACACGGTTTGAGAAGGTTTTGGAAATATGAGATGGGAATTATCCCGTTCACAAACAATTTTAATTCCCTCTCCCCGCCAAACGGGGAGAGGGAGAAAACATCCTCGTTATTTCGCGGTTCGTTGGTCAAAGACATAATCCCAAAAGATAACAGCCCGCCGTTTTAACGCGGGCTATTTTCAATCGTCACTCCGTGACAATTGTCTGTGCCAATTTTCATTGTCTCACTTGCGCCGCGCTGGCGCAGAAAATTCTTTCATCGCGGGCGAAAACGATTAAATTAAAGGAGATTTGAATTGGCACAAACGCAGCTTGATTGAATGAAACAGCAAATGCGCTGTCCATTGTTTTGAATTATGATTTACAATTCGTTCCAATCTATCGGTTTGTATTGGCTGTTTTTGATTCCCGGCCTGCTGCTTGGCATCTGGGCGCAAATCAAATTGCACCACACTTACGCCAAATACAGTAAAATACCGGTGGATTCAAATATGACCGGCGCGCAGGCGGCTCGCCGGATTCTCGACTCCGCCGGTCTCAACGATATGCCGGTCGAAGAAGTTCCCGGCAGTTTGACTGACCATTATGACCCCACCAAACGCGCGCTGTTTTTGTCTTCCGACAATTTTCATGGTCGCACCGTTGCGGCGGTCGGCGTGGCGGCGCATGAATCCGGCCACGCGCTGCAACATCAAGCCGCGTATGCCCTGTTCAATTTCCGCATGGCGCTCGTGCCGGTGACAAATTTCGCCAGCATGGCTTACATGGGCATTTTGCTTTTGGGAATGTTCATGCACTTTTTGCCGATTGCCTTGTGGATTATCGTCGCCACCTTTTCCGTCATCACGCTGTTCCAACTGGTCACCCTGCCCGTCGAATACGATGCCAGCCGTCGCGCAAAGGAACAATTGTTTCGTCTGGGACTCGTTCACGAGCATGAACGCGCGGGTGTGGCAAAGGTGCTGGATGCCGCCGCGCTCACTTACGTGGCTGCGCTGGTCACTTCAATCCTGCAATTGCTTTATTACATCACCTTGGCCCGCGACAATCGCCGGTGATTTGAACTAATTTTCTTTGCAGCCGCGCTCCATGCGTTTAACGTTTTCCCCGTTCATGGCGGCCAAAACCAAAAAACGCATGGCGACCAAATTGCAGAAGCGCGTGAAAATTCCCGCGACGGCGGTCGCTCCAGTGATTGCGCCGCCACCATCCCCGCCCAAGCCGACGGAAGGCGACACGACCGCGTTCATCCGCCACGAAACGACGCGCTACGACGCCGACACCGCCATCAAACTTTATCTGCGTGAAATCGGGCAGGTCAAATTGCTCACGCCGCAGGAAGAAATTGAACTCGCGGCCAAAATAAAAAAGGGCGACAAAAAAGCGCGCGAGCAGATGATTAAAGCCAATCTGCGTCTCGTCGTGAAAATCGCGCGCGATTACGAAGGCATTGGCTTGCCGCTGCTCGATTTGATTTCCGAAGGCAACATCGGTTTGATGAAAGCCGTCGAGCGGTTTGACCCGAAAAAAGGCGGCAAACTGTCCACTTACGGCTCGTGGTGGATCAAGCAGGCCATCAAACGCGCCCTCGCCAATCAATCCAAGACCATTCGCCTGCCCGTGCATCTCGTGGACAAAATTTCCAAGATGCGCCGTATCGCGATGAAATTGCAGGAAGAACTCGGCCACGAACCGACCGACGAAGAATTGGCCGGTGAACTCGGCATGACCGCCGCGCGCGTCCGCCAGATGCGTTTGGCGGCGATTCGTCCCGCGTCGCTCGACGCGCCGATTGGCGACGACGAATCGAATAACTTCGCCGAAATCGTCCAGGATGAAAACGCCGAAACGCCTTACGAACAACTCGAAGATAAAACCGTCACCGGCATGTTGCAGGATATGGTCAAGCATCTGGACGAACGCGAGGCGACCATTTTGCGCTATCGCTTCGGTCTCGATGGCGGCTCGGAAAAAACGCTGGAAGAAGTCGGCGCGAAATTCGGCGTCACCCGCGAACGCGTCCGGCAAATCCAAAATCTCGCCCTGCGCAAACTGCGCAAGATGATTGAAAAACTCGAAGCCCAAAAAAACAAGGAGCAATAAATGCCATCCGTCGCGCCCGCCGAAATCGAACGCGCCATCCGCAACATTTCCGATTTCCCCAAACCCGGAATCCAGTTCAAGGACATCACGCCCGTGCTCGCCGACGCGCGCCTGTTCACCGGCGCGATTGAACTGCTCACGCAAAAATTCAAGCCCAGCGACGTGGACGCCGTCGTGGGCATTGACGCGCGCGGCTTCATCTTCGCCGCCGCCGCCGCGTTGAAATTGAACGCCGGCTTTGTGCCCGTCCGCAAAAAAGGCAAACTGCCCTACCAGACTCACGAACAGGATTACGCGCTCGAATACGGCTCGGCGGTCATCGCCATGCACACCGACGCGCTCAAGCCCAACGCGCGCGTGCTGCTGATTGACGATTTGCTCGCCACCGGCGGCACGGCGGCAGCAGCAGTGGCGCTCGTAAAAAAACTCGGCGCGCAAATCCTTGAAGTCGGTTTCCTCATCGAATTGAAATTCCTGAACGGGCGCGAAAAATTGAAGGGCTATCCCATCCGCTCCATCGTGGCCTATTGAAACGATGTAATTCCGTTTTCTATACCGCATTTTTTCGTTACACTTTCGGCAATGCACTGGCTGCAATCGCTCGACATCGCGCTTTTTCATTTCATCAACGGCACGTTGAGCAATCCTTTGTTTGACTGGCTCATGCCGCGATTGAGCGGCGGCAACGGCGTGATGGCGTGGTTCGTTCCGGTTGCGCTTATCGCTGGATTAACTGCGATTTTCTTCGGTAACTTGCGGTTGCGGCTGTGCGTGCTGATGATTCTGCTCGTCGTGGTCATCGGCGACCCGCTTATCGTCAACACCATCAAACACGCCGTCGCGCGTCCGCGACCGTGCATCGTGCTACCGGACGTGATTGAGCGGCTCGGCTGCACGCATTCGGGCAGTATGCCGTCCGCGCACGCCGCCAACTGGTTCGCCGCCACGATGATTGCCTTCCTGTTTTACCGGCGCAGCGTGTGGTTCATGCTGCCGGTGGCGCTGGCCGTTTCGTTTTCGCGCGTCTATTGCGGCGTGCATTATCCATCGGACGTTTTGGCCGGCGATATTTTAGGCGCGGGTTATGCCGTTGCCATTGCCGTCGCTGTCGAAGCAGGCTGGCGATTTTTCGGAAAGAAATTCTTTCCGGCGTGGCAGGCGAGATTGCCGTCGTTGTTGAATCCAAAACTGGAAGCGCAAGCGTCGCAATCCGAAGTCGAATGGCGGCGGCTTGGTTATTTTTTGATTGTGGCGATGCTCGTCGGGCGTTGGCTTTACATTCACAGCGGCGTCATCAATTTAAGTCAAGACGAAGCGTATCAATGGGTCTGGTCGAAACATCTTGCGCTGTCGTATTACAGCAAACCGCCGGGCATCGCGCTGATTCAATTCACCGGCACGCACCTCTTCGGCGACACGGAATTCGGCGTCCGGTTTTTCCCGCCATTGTTTGCGGCCATCTTGAGTTTCATCGTGTTCCGGTTTCTGGCGCGGGAAGCCGGTGCGCGCGTCGCGTTTTATTTGTTGCTGGTCGCGACCGCCGTGCCGTTGCTCGGTGTCGGCGCGATTTTGATGACGATTGATTCGCCATTGGTGTTGTGCTGGACGTGGGCCATCCTCGCGGGCTGGCGCGCGTTGCAATCGGACGGAAAACTTCGCGACTGGCTGGCGGTCGGCTTGGCAACCGGACTGGCCTTCCTCTGCAAATACAGCGCGATTTACCTGATTCTCTGTTTCGGAATTTTTTTCATCCTGTGGCCGCCCGCGCGGATTCATTTGCGCCGACGCGGTCCGTGGTTTGCGCTGCTCATTTTCCTGATTTGCACGTTGCCCATCATCATTTGGAACGCGCAACATGGTTGGATCACCATGCATCACGTCGCTGGCAACGCCGGTTTGAATGCCCAATGGAAACCGACGCTGCGTTTCCTTTGGGATTACTTGTTCAGCGAATTTGCATTGCTGAATCCCGTCTTTTTCATCGGCGCAATTTGGGCGATGTTCGCTATCGGCAAATGGCGGCGCGAGCATCCGTTGTGGCTTTATTTCTTTTGCATGAGCGCGCCCATCCTGCTTGGCCATTTGATTTATTCGCTGCACTCGCGCATTTTGCCGAACTGGATTGCGCCCGCCATTTTGCCGGCATTCATTTTGATGGGACTTTATTGGAACGCGCGCCTGCAAAACGGTTCGCGCCTTGTGAAACCATTTCTCGCCATCGGATTGCTCATCGGCTTTTTCGTCGTCGCCGTTTTGTATGACTACAACCTGCCCGGCAAAATCACCGGCCAGCCGTTGCCCGGCGAAAGGGACCCGTCCCACCGCGTGCGCGAATGGAAACAAGCCGTGTCGCTGGTCGAAGCGGAACGCGAAAAACTTCAGGCGCAATCGCATCAACCCGCGTTCATCCTTTGCGACCATTACGGCATTACCGGCTTGTTTTCGTTCTATTTGCCCGCAGCCAAAGCTGCGCTTCACACCCAGCCGCTGGTTTACAGCGCGCTGTCCGGCCAGCCCGTGAACCAATTTTATTTCTGGCCGGAATACGATTATCGCGCCACCCGCAAAGGCGAGAATGCCATTTACGCCGAAGAATTGAATCCCTATTCGCTGGAACACGGCTGGTTTTGGAAATGGCTTTTGCACGAGCCGATTCGATACAAGGAAATTCCCGCGCCGGAAACCACGCCGGAAACCATCGCCGGCCAATTTCAAACCGTCACCGATTTGGGCATAAAAGAAATCAAATCGGGCAACCGCGTTTTGCACCGCCTCCATCTCTGGGCTTGCTACAATTTGAAATGAGACACGAATCGCACAAATTTTCGCAAATGGATTTGTTCTTATGAATCCTTTCCCGTCAGTCGTTTGTTTTCGTGTTAATTCGTGAAATTCGTGTCTAAAATTTTTCTGCCTGCGCGCGATTATGATTTGGCCGCGACGCTCGATTCCGGTCAGGTATTCCGCTGGGTCAGGAGTCCTGACAGCCCAATTTCTTGGGTGGGTGTCATTGGAATGAATTATGTGCGTCTGACGCAAATTGAAAGGGGCATTTGCGCCGAAACTGTCGCGCCGCAAAAAAATTGGGATTGGCTGCGCGCATTTCTGCAAACGGAAATCGAATTGGAAACAATTCTCAAAACATTTCCCGACGATGAGCCGATGAATCGCGCCGTCGCCGCCTGTCGCGGCTTACGAATCCTGCGGCAAGAACCGTGGGAATGTCTCGCCTCGTTCATTTTGTCCTCGACGAAACAAATCGTCCAAATCCGGCAAATCATCGCCCTGCTCTGCGAGCGATTTGGAGAACCCCTCATCCGGCCTTCGGCCACTTTCTCCCCGTTTAAGCGGGGAGAAGGAAAAACCGCCACGCCGTTCAATCCTGCAACACGTGCTTGCAATTTCTCCCTCTCCTCGCCAAACGAGGAGAGGGCCGGGGTGAGGAGCGATTTATTTTTCTCATTTCCGTCTCCGCAAAAAATTGCCGCCTTGTCCGAAAACGAATTGCGCGCGTGCAAAATGGGATTTCGCGCGCCGCATTTGCTCGCCGCCGCGTGCCAAATCACTGACGGCAAATTCGATTTGGAAAAAATCCGCAAATTGGATTACGCCGAAGCGCAACACGAATTGATGAAACTGCGCGGCGTCGGCCACAAAATCGCCGATTGCGTTTTGTTGTTCGCCTACGGCTTCGATTCCGCGTTTCCCGTGGACGTTTGGGTGGAACGCGCGTTGCGACAACTTTATTTTCCGCGACGGCGCATTTCAGATAAACGGTTGAAACAGTTTGCCGCCACGCATTTTGGCCCGCACGCCGGTTACGCGCAGCAATATCTTTTTCATTACATGCGGACGAAAATACATTAAATGTCGGGCAATGAGGCAAAGACGCAAAGAATTTTGCAATGGAATCCTAACGGGATTCAATCATTCAGCCCGGCGTTGACGCGCAGCGGCTACGCCGGGTTGACATCCAAACAATATTCTCAACTCTAAAAGAGTTGAATCAAATCCCTCCCTTGATGCAACTCTTTCAGAGTTGTTCTCCGTTCGTGAAGCTACCCGGCGTAGCCCGATTTCATCGGCCAACGCCGGGCTGAATGATTTTGCCCCATTGGGGCAGATCAAAACCCAATCAAGCCACCGCGCCGCCACATTTTGGCCCGCACGCCAGTTACGCCCAGCAATATCTTTTCCATTACATGCGGACGAAATTGAAATAGCTTTTGCTTGATAAAAATTTGCCGGTCAACTTTCATAAGCCCTGATGAAAACTGTAATTGCAAAAATCAATCATGCGCGCGGGCGTGCATGGACTGCGGCTAAACAATAATGTTAGGCCGCTTCGTGCCATGCAAGAAATCCTCAAACGCCTACTTACCGAATTGCACACCGCCTATTTCAAGCCAAACGGCTTTACAAAAGAGCGGCAGCGTTTTCGGCGAGAGATTGACACGGTGATGCAGCAGGTGGAGTTTCAGTCTTCGCAGTGGAATTCTTCCGACAGCCCACTTAGATTTTACGTCAACATTTCCGTTGGGTTTTCAGATGTTCCTATGAGAGATGGCAAGCCTGCATTGACTGGTTGGTGCAGGCTTCCGGGTCTTGTTGCCAGCGCACCAGGAGAGTTCGACATTACGCCTGCCAGTTATGAGAGCATCCGAAGTCAGTTGCTCGAATTGCTTCCGCAGGCTTTATTGGCATTGCCAAAACATTATGAGGGCGTTCGCAGTCGAGCCAAAGCAGGATGGCACGCTCTTATTCCATTGGATACGCAGCGGCCTAATATGTAGATAGTCTGCAAATTTCCTTCGCCGCCTTCGCGTCCTTCGCGCGACGCAAAATGAAAATTGAAACCATCCTGACGCCAGCGGAATTGCCCGCGCTCGCCCAATGCGATTTGCGCGCGACTGCGTGCGTCGTGTTCGACGTGCTGCGCGCCACCAGCACGTTCGTGACCGCGCTGCACAACGGCGCGAAGGAAATCATCCCCGTCAGCGAAATTTCCGAGGCGCTTCAAATCAAAAAAACACGACCAGACGTTTTGCTGGCCGGTGAACGCAAAGGGGTAAAAATCCGCGCCGATGGAATTGATTTCGATTTCGGCAATTCGCCGCGCGAATTTATTCCAGAAAAAATTCACGGCAAAACGATTGTTTCCACCACGACCAACGGCACACGAGCCTTGCGCACTTGTCTCGGCGCAAAAATGGTTCTGGCGTCTTCATTTTTGAATCTGAACGCAACGGCGCAATTTCTTCGGGAAAATAATCCTGAAAATGTTTTGCTGATTTGCGCCGGCACGGGCGAAAATAAAGCTGACGAAGATATTCTCGCCGCCGGCGCATTGATTGAATTGCTTGCGGCTCGCGCGGACGCCCGCCCCATCGTTTCCGATTCCGCCAAAATCGCTTTGAGATTTTACACCGAATCGAAATCCACCTTGACGGCAGTCGTTGCAAATTCAGAAAACGCGCGGCATCTGCTGGCCATTCCCGAATTGCGCGACGACGTTTCATTTTGTCTGCAACGCGATATTTTCCCGCTCGTTGCGCCAATGACGGCAGATGGCGCAATTCGGCGCTAAATGTTTCAAGCGTGCCTCGACAATTCGCCGAAATTTTCTAAATTGTCGCCATGTCGCTTGCAAATCAGCCATTGGTCATCGCGGGAAGAATTTTCCAGTCGCGCCTGATTTTGGGCACGGGAAAATTTTCGTCACCGGAAGCCATGCGCGACGCGCTCGACGCCAGCGGCGCGGAAATGGTCACGGTCGCGTTGCGCCGCGCCGATTTGTCCGGCAAGGGTGATCCGTTCGCGAACATCCTCGAATTCATTGACCCGAAAAAATTTCTGCTGCTGCCGAACACCAGTGGCGCGATGAATGCCGAGGAAGCCGTTCGCCTTGCGCACCTCGCCGTCGCCGCCGGTCTGCCGAAATGGGTGAAGCTCGAAATCCATCCCGACCCGCGATTTCTATTGCCCGACCCGATTGAGACTTTCCGCGCAGCGGAAATTTTGGTCAAGGAAGGTTTCACCGTTTTGCCTTACATCAACGCCGACCCGGTTTTGGCGAAACGATTGCAGGATGTCGGCGTCGCCACGGTCATGCCGCTCGGCTCGCCGATTGGCTCGAATCGCGGCGTGCAAACGCGCGACCAAATAAAAATTATTATCGAGCAAGCGACCGTGCCAGTGGTTGTGGACGCCGGTTTGGGCGCGCCCAGTCACGCCGCCGAAGCGATGGAAATGGGTGCGGACGCCGTGCTGGTAAACACCGCAATTGCCGTTTCCGATGAACCGAACAAAATGGCGGTCGCGTTCAAATTGGCCGTCGAAGCCGGACGCGCGGCGTTTGAATCCGGTTTGGCCGCGCAAAATGAAACCGCCAGCCCGACCAGTCCGTTGACGGCGTTTTTGGATTGAGAATATGCATTTCAGAATTACAGGCGATTGCAACGAAGAATCTGGAGTTGGTGGAGTGATTTATGAAATTTCCGGTTCAACACGGAAACATTTTATTGCAAAAAATTATGGTGCAAGTTTGCTTGGTATCTGCGTGGTTCTGATGTGCAGGGACTCGTCTTTGAAGTTCAAGCAGCGAATCCGTCTGTCAAAAAAGGATAAAATGCTTTACATGGACATCATGCTCGACATTGATGAAATGAAACCTAAAACCCACGAAGCGCGACGACGAATTATTTTTCAGCGGCTCGCCAAGGAAGTTCCCGAAATTGTCGCCAAATATAAACTTTCAGATTTTAACACGGGGCAATTTGCAAATGATTTGAATTCTTGGTTAAGTAGTTTCGGCAAAAATTAAAAACATGAGTGCAAAACTTTCGGCCTCGCGCGCGAAACAAATTTTGTTCGCCGCAACCAAATCAAAAATTCTCGTCGTCGGCGATGTGATGCTCGACCAATTCATTTGGGGTAGCGTCGCGCGGATTTCACCGGAAGCGCCCGTGCCGGTCGTGGATTTCGAGCGCGAAAGTTTCATGCCCGGCGGCGCGGCCAATGTTGCGCGCAATTTGGTTTCTCTCAACGCGCCGACGGAAATTTTTGGCGCCATCGGAAACGACTTGGCGGCAACGCAATTGAAAAAGCTTTTGGCGGTGCAAAAAATTGGCTGCGATGGATTGATTCAAAATCCGGCGCGCCACACCAGCATCAAGACGCGCATCGTCGCGCACAAACAGCAGGTCGTCCGCATTGACCGCGAAACACGCGACGGCTTGGACGCGAAATTGACGAGCCGATTGCTGGGCGCGCTGAAATCCAAATTAAAAAATGCCGACGCCGTGATTGTCGGCGATTACGGCAAAGGCGTCGTCACGCAGCCATTGCTCAACGAAATCAAAACGCTGTGCCGCGAGCGCGGCGTGTGGTTGAGTTTCGACCCGAAGCCGGTGCATCATCTCAATTTGAGCGGCCTTTCGCTCATCACGCCGAACCGCAAGGAAGCGTTTGAACTGGCCAATTTGCCGGACGACACCAAAAACGAAAATCCGTTCGCGGACAAAAATCTGCTGCTCGTCGCGGAACGGTTGCTGAATGAATTGCGTCCGGCGGCATTGCTCATCACGCTCGGCGAATTGGGAATGTTGCTGTGCCAGCGCGGACAAAAACCGTTTCACATCCCGACCGTCGCGCAGGAAGTGTTCGACGTTTCCGGCGCGGGCGACACGGTGATTGCGACGTTCACGCTGGCGATTGCGGCGGGCGCGTCGCCGGTGGAAGCGGCGATTTTGTCCAATCACGCCGCCGGCATCGTTGTCGGCAAAGTCGGCACGGCCACGACTTCGCCGGAGGAATTGTTGAAAAGTTTTAGCCACGGATGAAACGCGAAATACAGCCAAAGTCGTAAAAATGAATAAACCAAATATAGGCATTATCATTGGCAGTAACCGGCCCAAACGTATCTGTCACATTGTCGCGAAATGGGTTTTGAAGGAAATGCAGCACGAAGGGTTAAATCTGGAGCTGATTGATTTGGCCGAGGTCAATCTGCCTTTTTTGGATGAACCGGAGATTCCCGCACGCCACAACTACCAAAAAGAACACACTAAATCTTGGAGCAAAGTGGTTGGTGGATATGACGGTTTTGTGTTGGTTTTTCCACAATATAATTGGGGTTATCCGGCCGTATTAAAAAATGCGTTGGACTTTCTCTATGATGAGTGGGCGGGAAAACCTGTGAGTATCATGTGTTATGGCAGGCATGGCGGTTTTCAAGGAGCTTTGGCCATGAAGTTGGTTACACAAGGATTAGATATGTATAATATGTCCACTAACCCGCCGCTTCATATTGAGGAGAGCATGTTTGATGAACAAGGACAGTTTAAGGATATTGATGCTGACTTTGCCCGTTACAAAGTGCCATTACAAGCGGTGTCGTCTGAATTTGTGGACTTATTGAAACGAAAGAAGTGAAAGTTGAGCGGCGATTGTTTCATTCGTGGCCGAAAAAATGAATTCTAAAAAAATCACCATTGCCGAAATTCGCGCGATGAAAAGTCGCGGCGAAAAAATTGCCGCGTTGACGGCTTACGATTTTGCGATGGCAAAATTGTTGGACGAATGCGGCGTGCCGTTTTTGCTCGTCGGCGATTCCGTCGGCATGGTCGTGCTCGGTTATCCCGATACGACGCACGTGACGATGGCGGAAGTCGTCCATCATCTGCGCGCCGCCGCCCGCGCGAAACCGAACGCGCTGCTCGGCGCAGATTTGCCGTTCAAAAGTTATGAAACTGTTTCGGACGCGGTGGCGAACGCAAAAAGATTGGTCGCGGCGGGCGCGGAATTTGTGAAGGCGGAAGGCGGTCGTGAAATTTTGCCGCAGGTGAAAGCCATCATCGCGGAAGGCATTCCGTTTTGCGGCCATCTCGGAATGTTGCCGCAGCACGTTTTGGAAGAAGGCGGTTATCACATCAAAGGCAAGAGCGACGCGGAACATCAAAAGTTGCTCGACGACGCAAGAGCCTTGGCGGACGCGGGCGCGTTTGCGATTGTGCTGGAATTAGTCACGCCGCCGGTCGCGAAGGAAATTTCCGAAACAATTTCCATTCCGACCATCGGCATCGGCAGCGGGACGGATTGTAACGGGCAGATTTTGGTGACGCCGGATTTGATTGGGATGTTTCCGTGGTTTCGTCCGCGATTTGTCAAACCGCTGGCCGATTGTGCGGCAGAAATCAAATCCGCTGCAACCCACTGGAAAAATTCCGTTGAAGCAGCAGGCAAAAAAGTTTAATCGGCTTAAACGTTTTGCATTTCGCGTTGTCCAATTTCAGATGAAATTCTTTGCCGTCATTATGATTTCCGCTCTGGTCGTGACAGGCTGTGTGAGTAAATCCACGGCGAACGCGCGGGCACACAAAGCTTATCTGGCCGGACAAGCAGCGGCATTGAACAGCATGAACACGCGCACGAATATCGTCATCCTCGGCGACGTGCAAAATCATGAATTGCCGTGGACGGATGATTTGACGCTCGCGCGGGCAATTGTGGCGGCGGGCTACGATGGATTGCATGACCCGAAGCGGATTATTTTGCAGCGGCAGGGCGAACAGGCCGACATCGATCCAAAAGATTTGCTTCGCGGCGGCGACGTGCCGTTGGAGCCAGGTGACATCATCACGGTCAACGAGCGGTAATCGCAAAATCTTCCATTTCGCGCGGAAAAATTCTCCCAAACTATTTTTTGGGTTGGACAGCAATTGTCTGACCTGCCCTGCCACACTGTCGCGCAAGAAAGGTCAATTATGACGACAATCAATGCGACAGACAAACAACTCGAACTCGGATTCAACGGCGTCGCGCGCGCGCGATTGGCGCGGCGCGAGAAACGCATCGCCCGCGCCGGCTGGTGGTTCGCACACATGCGCGAAGTCGTGGCGAACGCGATGGATTGGCAGGCTACCGGTCAACCGCGACCGGAACAAATCTGGATGCCCGGCGCCAACCGCGAAGTGAAAATCTGAACTTCCCAAGCCCGCGAACCTGCGCGGCAACCACAACATCGCGCCGGTTATTTTCCGATGCCGGGATAACCGGCGCGCACAAATTCGCGGATGATGGCCAGTTCTTCTTCGCCGTAAATCGTGTGCGCTTTGGCAAATTCATGCCATTCGACGCGCAAGCCTTTGGCTTTGAGCGTCTGGATTTGGTCGCGCACTTTGGCGAACGGAATGAGCGAATCAAACGTGCCGTGCGTGACGAGTAATCGTTGCCGCGTGGCAACGGGCGAAAGTTCCTTGAGCAACTTTTCCGGTTCGCAAACCCAGCCGCTGATGCCGACCAAGCCTGCGAACCGTTGCGGATAACGCAGGCCGACGTCAATTGTCATCAAACAGCCCTGTGAAAATCCAGCCAGCGTGATTTCTTCCGGCGGAAAATTCCGGGCGGCCAAATCATCAAGCAATTCAAACAGCAATTTCCGGCTGCGCGCCACGCCCGACGCAAAATTATCCGGAAATTCAAACCACGAATAACCGCCGTAGTATTCGTCCGGCGCGTTGACGAGTAAAAAATTCAGCCACGGCAGATTCAAGGCCTCCGGCAGCCAGCGATAACCCGCGATGCTGTCGCCCAATCCGTGCAACATCACGAACAGACGCCGGGAATCTTTTTCTTTGGCGGGAATCAGCTCAGTGTGCAACATCAAACTATTTTGCCGCTGTCGCCGAGGATTTCAAGCGCGCCGTTTCCGCATTCAGCCAATCTTCCATTTGTTTACGCTGATTTTCTGTGAGCCGCGCGTCGTGGTGAATCAGCGTGTATTTTTTCGGCGGCATGTCTTGATATTCAATTTGTTCGCTCATGTTTTCTACGCGCTTCGCCGCGCGCAGCGGATCGGTCGGCCATTCGGACAAATTCAGATTTTTGCGGCCTTCTATCACGTCGTTCGCAACCAGCCATGAAACGGGAGCGACGCGGCTATACCACGGCCATTTGGTTTCGTCGGAATGACAATCGTAACACGCGGAACGAAACATCGTATTGATTTCTGGCGGCGGCATGGTTGCGGCCAAAAAGTCGCGCGCGACCGGCGGATTGGTGTGCGATGGATTAGTGAGTTGCAACAAAATAAATCCGGCGATTAACACGCCAAAAGTCCATTTCAGATATTTTTTCATCAGTTCAAATCAGATGTGTCACAGATAAGAAAAGTTCCCGCGCAAAGCAAATTTGAATTTGCTCTTTGATGAAATGCCGGAATCGCCACAAACGGTTTTGAACTTGCTTGAAAGAGCCGAGTCATTCAATTTAAAAACTGGTTGCATGATTAAATTTAGTCACGCTCGCTATGTGTTGTTGCTTGCCGTCGCGCTTCTCGCCGGCAATTCCCGAGGAGAAGTGTCTTCCAACGCGATGACGCAGATTGACCGGTCGCTGTCGCCGGATCATTCCTTGGGGCTTTTTATCATCGAAGGACGCGATACCATCGGAGGAAAAACCCAGAAATTGGCTTTGATGTCGATAGCGACCAAAACCACGCTGGCAACTTTCTCGCTTTCAAAAAAAGTTGCGGCCTTAACACAATTATCTCACATAACGAATATTCTTTGGAAGCACGATAATACATGCGTGGCCATCTCGTTTTCGGATCAGACGACCAGTTGTGTTTTGGTCTGCTTGAATACGAGTTATGGCCGGTTCAAATGGGTCAACCTTGGCGCGACGGACAATTTGAACCAAGGGATTCAAGAAAAACTGCAGTCGGATTTTGCGCGCGTCGAGTACACGCCGATTCGTTGGGCGGACGCCACAGAAGGTTCGCCGCGCATGTTGTGGATCAGGCGCCGGCTTTGGGACAAGAGCGGTCAGTTACAAATTTTAGAACAGTCATTTGCCATCACGCCGGGCGGAGAAATCATGCGAAGATAAATTTGAATCTTCGTTGATAATCCATTCAATCCGCCATTCTGGAGTAGGTCGCCTTGCGCGGATCATATTCAGCACGGCGATAAATCAACACCTGCACCCATTCGGATAGGCGGCGACCCAAGCGACGGCAGGCTTCGCGTTCCTCGGCATTGCGCAGCGGCCCAGCGCAAATTCGGCGTTTGTCCCGGCGCGGTTGTAATACAAAACCAGAATGCGCGACGGACGTGACGTGTTGTTTTCCATGGCTGGTCAAATCCGTTTCTCGTCCAGATCAATCACGTCCACAAAAGTTTTGACGTCATCGCGATGCGCGCCGCTGCATTGTTCTTTCCGCATTTTTAGACGCGCCAGCGCCGCGGCATCATCGGTTTTTGGGCGGCTCAAGACATCCTGCCAATGCGCGTCTTTTTCTGATTGCGAGCGTTTCACATTGGTCCGAATCCAATCATAAACCTCGCCATCGGTGAGGGAATTTTTCACGACTTCAACGAATTGCTCGTGCGTCAATCCGGCGGCCTTGAGCCACATGCCGTCGAAACCTTTGCCAAGATTATCCTTGTAATCGTCGTGCAATTTGCCGGCGAGGTGTAAACGGATTTTGTCAATGTAGCGCGGCAGATAATGCCAGCCGTCCATGATTTCGCGCGGGCTGCGCGGATAAATGATGTTGCTCACGAAAAAATTATCCGAAAATTTGCGGCAAATTTCAATTTTGAAATCACGTCAGGCTTGAATTTTTAATTTCCAAGCTTTGGTAGAAACGGCCGCACGCGTTGGGCCAGCAATTTGTAACCGGCGGCGTTGAAATGCAGTCCGTCTTCGCGGAAAAGTTCCGCTCGCGGTTTGCCGTCCGTGCCCAGCGGCAAATCAGAAGTCTCGATGTATTTCACGTGTGGCGTGCGACCGGCATAACCTTTCACCAGATTGTTCAGGGTTTTCTCTTTGTCGCGATTTTGCCAGCGCGCGATGGTAGGCGCCCACGAAATAAAATAAATTTCCGTGTCCGGCAAGCGAGCGTGAACCGTCGCAACAAAATCCTTGAAATCCTGAAAAACCGCTTCCGGCGCTTTTCCCGCCGCGATGTCGTTGCCGCCGGCGCGAAAGAAAATGAATTTCGGCGAATACGGAAAAATAATCCGGCCGGTAAAATGCGTGGAGTCCACAACCTCCGAACCGCCAAAACCGCGATTGATAATGGGCAATCCGGGAAAGTCTTGATTCAGCGTCGTCCAAAACCGGATGGTCGAGGAGCCGATGAACAAAATGGCGTTTTGCGGCGGCGGATTGGTGCGGTCTCCCGCTTCAAACGCCGAAATTTCTTTTTCCCAAACCGCAAAATTGTGGTTCGGCTCGTCGCCAAAAATCTGTCGCGCCGGCGCGAAAACTAAAAGGCCAATCAACGAAAGCAGCATCGTGAAGTTCATGCAACGATTATAGATTTTCGGGAAAATGCTGCAACAATTTGGTTCGATGAGAAATTCAAATGCGATTTCTTGTCAGGAGCCGATTCCTGACGCATCTTGACCACGTGAAATCGCGGGACAAATTTGATTTTGATGTGGTGGTCATCGGCGGCGGCAGCGGCGGTTACGCGGCGGCGCGAACGGCGGCAGATGCGGGACTGAAAACCGTCGTCATTGAAGGCGGCAAGGAAGTTGGCGGACTTTGCATTCTGCGTGGCTGTATGCCAACCAAAGCATTACTCTACGCGGCGGAAGTGAAGCATCTCGCCGAACACGCGGCAATCTGGGGTGTGCGCGCGGGAAAAGTTTCGTTTGATTTCAAAAAAGTCATGGTGCGCAAAAACGCGCAAATCAAAGATTTTGCCGATTACCGCGCGCAACAACTGAATTCCGGCAAATTCAAATTCATCCGCGCCAACGCGAAATTCCTGGACGCACATACAATTGAACTTGGCAGGGCTGACCTGTCGGTCAGCCGGGACGCACGGCAGCGCGTCCCTACTAAAATCACCGCGAAACATTTCGTTATTGCCACCGGCTCGCGGGTTGCGCTGTCCCCCCTGCCCGCTTTGGATAAGGTCGGATTTATTACAAGCGACGACGCGGTGGCGCTAAAACAATTGCCGAAATCACTTATCGTTCTCGGCGGCGGCGCGATTGCCTGTGAATTTGCGCAATTCTTCGCACGCTTCGGCGTCAAAGTCATTTTGATTCAGCGCAGTGAACACATTTTGAAAGAATTTGATTCCGATGCTGCGCGGGAAATTGAAAAAGTTTTCCGGCGCGAAGGTATCAAGGTTTTCATCAGCACAAAATTGGTGGACGCCAAACGCAGCGGGAAATTGAAAACGATTTCGTTCGCACAAAATGGAAAAATAATTTCCGTTTCCGCCGAAGAAATTTTGTTCGCACTTGGTCGCGCGCCGAACACGGATTTTTTGAATCTGGAAAGCGCGAGCGTGAAAACTGAAGACGGCTACGTTGTCACGAATGACAAAATGCAGACAAGCGTGCCGCACATTTTTGCGACGGGCGATTGCACGGGGCCGCATGAAATTGTCCACATCGCCGTGACGCAGGGAGAAATTGCAGGACATAATATCGCGAAGCCGGAGACTCCGCGCAAAATGGATTATCGGCTGCTGATTTCGATTGTGTTCACCGAGCCGCAAGTCGCATTTGTCGGCTTGACGGAAAAAGCCGCGCGTGAAAATAAAATTCCATTCCTCGCCGCGAGTTATCCGTTTAACGACCACGGCAAATCGCTATTGATGGAAGCGAAGGACGGATTTGTGAAATTATTAGCGAATCCGAAAACTGGTGAAATCACTGGTGGTGCGTGCGTCGGACCGGTGGGCGGTGAATTGATTCACGAAGTTGTCGTTGCCATGTCAAAACGCATGACGGTTCATGAATTGGCCGCAACGCCGCATTATCATCCGACGCTGGCGGAAATCTGGACGTATCCGGCGGAAGAACTGGCGGAAAAAATTCCTATTGTCCGTTGACTTTTTTCTGCAATTCGGAATCGTTTGGAAATTTTTGCAAGCCGAGCATCCACGTCGCTTGCGCCTTGTCCAGCTCGCCAATTTTTTGATATTCGTTGCCAAGATAGATGTAAGGCTGCGCGAAGTCCGGCTGCGACGCCATGGTTTCCTGCCGGTCAATCAGGCTGGTAAGTGTCTGCACCGTTTCGGCATCGCGCGTGGGATCCGTTGGCCAATAAGTCATCGAGATGGATTTTACCAACTGCGCCTCATAATTCTGCGGATCAATCTTCAGCGCGGCGTTGAAACTCTGATCCGCCTGCATCGCCAGAATTCCCATCTGATCGGTGTCGCCGCCGGCGTCGTGGATGGAAGCTACTTTGTTCAACAATGCCTCGCCCAGAGTCGTCGAGATTTCGGGATTACTGACATCGGTTGCCGCGCGCTGCCGCAATTCGGCGATGGCCTGATCCAGTTGACCGTTCTGCAAAAGTTGCTGGAACAATTCATGTTTCTCCCGCCCGCTTTTCGCCGACAACAAAGCGTCAACGGCTTTGCCGATGACATTGGTGGAATCATCCGGTTTTGTTTCATCCGCAACGGGAATGGCGACCGGCGTTGACGGTTCGGCGTTGGTTTTGATGATTGGCGGCAGTTCAACCTTTGCAACGGCAATTTTTTCCGGTGGCGCATCTTCTTTCGCCGGAACCGGCGCGGTATCCGTCATCGCGGGAACCGGCTCCGCCTGATGACGATTCAAGTAAAATAGTGACACGCTAATTACCGCGACGCAAATAACAATCAGAACGAGTATGGACGATTTCATGGTTTTAAGCGGTTATCATTTTTTGTCGGTTGCCGATTTTCGCGAGACGAGCCACCACTGAATCAGCAACGGAGTAATCCAAAGAAAATTCACCCAGAACCAATGACGGCTGATGAATTCGATGCAGCGGAAGAACCATTTCGATTCGATGAATTGGTGGGCAATCGCGTTTCCCGCTTGAGACGCGTGCGCGACATTGCCGATGGCGAAATCGTGCGCGAGGGCAAAATTTCCCGCCGCCGCGTTCCAAGCAATCGCCCCGCCGCCGAACGCCTGCCAGCCGACGGCCAGTCCGCCGAACGCCCAAATACCAAGCGCCAACGCGCCAAGCGGAAAAACGCCGAACACAAATCCGCCGAGGCTAAATACGCCGACGGTCAAACCGCCGATACTGATCGGCGCAATCGCCAGACCGCCGAACGCAATCAGTCCGCCGATGGCGTGATTGCCGAACGCAATCCACGCCTTGACCGGCTTTTGCAACATGTCGAACCGGTCGCCGATGCGAATGTGAATGAGCGGCAAGCCGAGAAATTTTGTTTCGCTACGATATTCCCAGGCCGGTTTCGGAAAGACGCCACCATGTTCCTGCGCCAGAATTTTTGAATAATAAGCGCGGTGGTGATGTCTGGTGGCGGCGACAAAGACAAAAATGTTGAAAAGATAAATCAAAACGAGGCCGACAAATAAAACGCCAAACAGGTCGCCGCCGTGGAAATGATTTCTGCCGAGCCATAAAAAAACTCCGGCAAATAAAACGAACATTCCAAAAGTCATCGCCCAGACTTTTCGGAAAAATAATTTGACGTGGCCGCGTTCTTCGTCCGAGCGCGCCTCGGCCAGGCCGATGCGATAGGGAAGATAATTTCCAAAAAGAATCAGTAGCGGACTGAAAATCACGCCGAGCAAACCCGCAACTCCGGCGGCTTTGACGCTTGCGCCGCCTTTGGCGGCAGCAGAGCCAATGGTTGCCGCTTTTGCTGAGATGGTCAGCAAAGGCAGCGAAGCCAAAACCGCGAGCGTGAATGTTTTTCCGGGATTTGTCCGCGACAATGTGCCTTCGACAAATGCCAAAACTTGTTCCTGCAATAATTTTCGTCCGCGCGACAATCGTTGTTTCACGGCGTCCTCGGTCAAATCCAAGTTCGCCGCGACGGTTTCAATGGATTGATGTTCGCGATAAAATAAAACGAGCGGCTCGCGATAAATTTCGGGAATCCGTTCGAGCGAGCGCCAGAGAATTTGTTCTTCTTCCTTCGTGATGGTGTGTTCAATGGGCAACGGTTCGGGCGAATGGGATTCGGCAATTTCTTCAATCGGTTCCGCGCGATGATTGGGTTCGCGGCCTTCGCGTCGGAGAAAATTATTGATGCGATTGCGCGCGATGCCGCAAAGCCACGCGCGGAGTTTGTCGCGTTCGCGCAGATGGCTCAACCGTTTCCACGCGACGATGAAGGTTTCCTGCGCCAAGTCTTCGCTTTGGCCGAGGCTGCCGGTCGCGCTGTATGCGAGCGAACAAATTAACGATTGATAGCGCGAAACAATCTGGCCGAAAGCGTCGCGATTGCCGGAAAGGGTTTCGCCGACCAGTTCGGAATCGTTTTGCGCCGCCACTGAAATCATGGATGTTATCATAACGTCGCATCAGTGGTTGAAAAGTCCGAAGAGGTGACAAAGAATTTACGATTTTTGACTGGCGATTTACGATTGCGGTGAAATGGCTTGAATTGCGTCGGCCATTTTGAATCCGTGCAACAAGATCGTTTTGTGACGCGAAGTTTGGCCGCGAATAATTTCAATTCGTCCGTGCGCGCACTGCAATTTCTCCGCGAGTAATTTAATCAACGCTTCATTCGCGGCGGAATCCACGGGCGGGGCAGTGACTTTGACTTTCAATTCGTCGCCAAGCGGTTCGCCGATTTCATTTTTCGACGCGCGCGGTTGCAATTTCATCGAAAGCAAAATGCCGCCGGAAGTTTCTTTGAGAAAAGTCGGCGGCATTTTATGCAAAAGCGAAAATTATTTGTCCTCGGGATTGATGAATTTGAACGTGAACGCGGCGAGCGCGGCGGCGGCAAGGTTGGCGACGGGATAAATCCAGAAGTTCGCCGCTTTTTCCAGGTGCATGAGCGTGATGCCGGTGGCGATGGCGGGATTGAACGCGCCGCCGGAAATGCCGCCGAGTGCAAACGCCATCACGACGACGGTGAAGCCGATGGCGAGGCCGTAAAAGGAATTGCCCGCCGTGCCTTTGGCGGTGGCGGTGTTCAACACGACGTAACAGAGCGCAAATGTGCCGATGAATTCGGCGATGAGCGCGGGAATGATTTCTACTTCCTGCGGCGTCACAGTGGGATTGCCCTTGAGATACAGGACGACGCCCGACGCGGCAAATGCGCCGGCAATTTGCGCAATCCAATAAGGCACGACATCCGCCGTTGCGCAACGTCCGCGCAACCACACAGCCAGCGTCACCGCCGGATTGTAATGGCCGCCCGAAACGTGACCGCCTGCATAGACTAAAATCATCAGCACCGAGCCGATGGCCAATGGCGCGAGACTGCCGATGCCGGGATTGATGACCACCATGCCCACCGTGAGCACGAATAAAAACATGCCGATGAATTCAACGAGATATTTTCGCATGGCGATTGAGGCTACGCGAAGAACTGGATGGCTTCAATTCCGTTTTCCGCTCACGGATAAACCAATTGATAACTGACGAACGCCACATTTTTGCTGTCGGGCGACCATGATGGAACATTGATAGTCCCCTGCCCGCCGAATAATTTCGCGAGCACGCGGATTTTTTTGTCGGACAAATTCATCAAACGCAACATCACGTCTTGATTCGCCGGATGGCCGACCACGGATTTACCGTAAGTGAGAAAGACAATCCATTTGCCGTCGGGCGACGGATGCGCGAACCAATTGTTGTAATCGTCAGAAGTGATTTGCTCCGGTTCCGAACCGTCCGGTTTCATGCGCCAGATTTGCATCGAGCCGTTGCGTTCAGAATTGAAGTAAATGTATTGACCGTCGGGCGAATAATCCGGGCCGTCGGCCAAACCGAGCGCGCTGGTCAGGCGCGTTTCGTGGATATTGTCCACGGGAATGGTGTAAATATCGAATTGGCCGTTGCGCTCGGCACAATACGCGAGCGTTCTGCCGTCGGGCGACCAGCCGTGCCAATAAGACGGCCCGTCCAGCGTAACCTGCCGCGGCGCGCCGCCGGTGACGGGCAAAATGCAAATGCGCGACTTGCCGTCAGGGTCGCTCTGGTCGCTGATGGCCAGAAATGAACCGTCCGGCGAAAGTCCGTGGTCATTGTTGCAATGGATTTGTTTGCCGGTGTCAATCAGCTCCGGCGCGACGCCATTGGTGGACAATTTGTAAATTCGCCCGCCGCTGTTAAAAATAAAATAACTTCCGTCGCGCGACCAATTCGGCGCTTCGATGTGGTCGCTCGTGTGATAAACCACGCTGCGGTCGGTGGAATCTATCGCAATCGTTTCCAGCGTGCTTTCCAGCGCAGGCTGCGCGTTGGCGGGCGTCGAGATGGGCTTAAGTTGAACGTTGGAAAACACCGCGCGCTCAATCGTATTGTTGTCGTGCGCGCAAACGCCGAGACCGATGTAAAATTCTCCCTTGATGGGAACGCGCTGATAACCGCCGTTCAATTTCAAATTTCCACCGGCGGATTCGACCCAAATCGAAATAAAATCGCCGCGTTTTTCCAGACGCACGCGCGCGGGCGCGGAAATGTTCGATTGAATTTCATGCGTCGTGTCGCCCGGCGTTTCGCGATATTGCAACGCCGCCAATCCGTTGCCGTGAAACGCGACGTCGCCATAAACGGAATCTGTATCAAGCGATTGTCGAACCATCAGGCACGCCTTGCGATGCGGATTGCCGCCAGTGCCAAGAAATTTGATATTGGCCGTCAGCGTGAAATCGCCCGACAATTTTTTCCAGACGAAATGAAACGCATCGTTGGTGGACCAAATGTTCGCGCCACTGCCCGCAACGGTGTATTCGCCGGTTTCATGATTGTATTCCGCCGAACCTTCCTGCGCGACATCGCCGACATCGCTTTGACGCGAAAAAATTCCCAGCTTTCCCCATTTCACATTTTCGAGATAGCCCAAACTCTTCGGAATCTGCTGCTCGGACGACGGCGATTCGTCCTCGATGAAATACCATTTCACGCCGACTTTTCTCGCCTCGCGTAAAATCGGTGCGTAATCAATTTTGCCCGTGCCGAGCGCCACGTCGTTCGTCACGTCCGTGTGGCCGGTGAGCAAACCCGTAGGCGTGCTGTCGCGCATTCCTTTCAAGTGCATCAACTGCCAGCGCTTGGGATATTTTTCGAGCAGCGCGACCGGATTTTGCCCCGGATGCACAATCCAAAAAACGTCCATTTGGAAATTCACGTATTTCGGATTCGTCTCGCGCATCAACAAATCCAGCAGTGTGCCGTCCTGATAGGGTTGAAATTCGTAGCCGTGAACGTGGTAGAAAAATTTCAGGCCGTGTTTGGCCAGCGCCTTGCCCGCCTGATTGAAGACAGCAATCGCCCCACGCATGGTTTTTTCATCGAACGGTTTGTTGTCGTCATGCGGAATCCACGCGCAGCCGACGTATTTGAGTCCGAGAATTTGCGCGTCGCGCGCTACGCCTTCCGCGTCGTCACGCAAACGTTCGTAAGGAAAATGGCCGCTGACGGCATTCAAGCCGCGCGCGTCGAGTTGTTCCTTGAATTGCTGCGGCGTCAAATTGTAAGTGCCCGCAAGTTCGACATTCACGACGCCCCAGCGTTTCACTTCGTCGAGCGTGCCTGGCACATTCGTCGCCAGTTGCGCGCGCAAACTGTAAAGCTGGATGCCAATCGGCCCTTTGAAATAATCGCCGGTGCCGACATCGGCGGCGCGCGCGGTTGAAAACATAAAAGTTAAAAATGACAATGAAACAGCAACCGGCAAAATTCTGAGATTGAATTTCATGCCGCCAATTAAAGCCACCCGCATAAAAATGCAAATTGTTTTTGCGACGAACTGAACGAGCTGCCTAATTTTTATACATTGTATGTGCTGGAAGAAGTCGTTCCGCCCTTGCCTGTCCAGTTCGTGTGGAAAAATTCACCGCGCGGTTTGTCCACGCGTTCGTAAGTGTGCGCGCCAAAATAATCGCGTTGCGCCTGCAACAAATTCGCGGGCAAAACGGCGCTGCGATACTGGTCGTAAAATGCGAGCGCGGTGCTGAACGCGGGAACGGGAATTCCTTTTTTCGCCACCGCAGAAATGACATTACGCCAGCCTTTTTGGCAGCGTTTGATTTCGCCGCGAAAATAATCGTCAAGCAACAGATTCAGCAGCTTCGGATTATTGTCGTAAGCCTCTTTGATTTTGCCGAGGAAACGCGAGCGGATGATGCAGCCGCCGCGCCACATGAGCGCGATGCCGCCGTAATTCAAATTCCAGCCGTAATCCTTCGCCGCCGTGCGCATGAGCATGTAACCCTGCGCGTAGGAAATGATTTTTGAGGCGTAAAGCGCGTCGCGCACGTCGTTAATGAATTGCTTTTTCTTCGCGGGATTTTTGGCGACGGACAACAACGGTTTCAGTCCTTTCAATTTGCGCGACGCCTTCACGCGTTCGTCTTTCAGCGCGGAAACGCAGCGGGCATAAACCGCCTCGGCAATCAACGTAATCGGTATTCCCAAATCCACGCTGTTTTGCACCGTCCATTTGCCCGTGCCTTTTTGACCGGCGGTGTCGAGAATCTTGTCCACGAGCGGCGTGCCGTCCGTGTCTTTGTAAGCGAGAATGTCGCGCGTGATTTCAATCAAATAGGAATCCAATTCGCCCGTGTTCCACTCGGCAAAAACTTGGTGCATCTCATCGTCGCTCATGCCCAGGCCGTTTTTCAGAATGTTGTAAGCCTCGCCAATCAACTGCATGTCGCCGTATTCGATGCCGTTGTGAACCATTTTGACGTAATGCCCCGCGCCGCCTTCGCCGACCCAATCGCAGCACGGCGCGCCGTCCACTTTCGCGGCGATGCTCTGGAAAATATTTTTGACATGCGGCCACGCGACGGGCGAACCGCCGGGCATGATGGACGGGCCGTGCCGCGCGCCTTCTTCACCGCCGGAAACTCCCGTGCCGATGTAAAGCAATCCTTTCGATTCAACGTATTTTACACGGCGATTCGTGTCTTCAAACAGCGAATTGCCGCCGTCAATGATGATGTCGCCCGGCTCCAGCAACGGCAGCAGATGTTCGATGAATTCGTCCACTGGCGCGCCCGCTTTGACCATAAGCATCACGCGCCGCGGCTTTTTCAATTTAGCGACCATTTCTTCCAGCGAATGTGCGCCAATAACTTTTGTGCCTTTCGCTTCGTTGGCGAGAAATTCGTCCACTTTGGCGACGGTGCGATTGAACGCCACGACGGTGAAATTGTGGTCGTTCATGTTCAAAATGAGATTCTGGCCCATCACGGCCAGACCGATAAGTGCGATGTCAGCTTGAGCGTCCATAAAATTAAGCGTGCGCGCCGAGTTGCAGGCGCAGTTCAGATTCTAATATGTTTTTAAGATTTGGCCAATTGGCTTCGTTCATTTCGTTGAATGCGTTCAGATAAACCGCCACCGTTTCCGGCGGATATTTGGTCAAAAGACTTTCCACCGCCGATTTCAATTTCGCATCGTCCATCGTCGCCGGCAAATCTTCCACGACGCCGTCCTCGTTTTCGATGCCTAGCGCCGTCACGAAATCCGCGAGCATCGCCCGGTGCTTTTTCACGAGCCACACGCGGAGCAATCCGCCCGCGACTTGCTCCAATCCCGGCTTGGACAACGTGGAAATGATGGCCGCGTAACGCTGCGGCTTGGGCTGGCGTTCCATAAAAACGGTGCGGACATGGCGCGCCTTGGCCACGGCATCCAGCGTGGCGCGATACGTCTGCTTGTCCGTGTCATGGACAAAGACAATGATTTCGTTCGCCAAATCCGGCGACATGAAGCCAAACAATTCGTGTGATGTGAGCATGGTTAAATTGTGACGACAGAAATTTTATTTTTTTTTGCCAGCGTTTCGCAAGCCTCGCGTTCAAGCAAAAGTGTTTTGCCCGCCTCAATCGCCAGAACGGAAATGCCGGATACCGCGCAGGTTTCAATCGTTTTTGCGCCCAGCGACGGAATGTCAAACCGCAAATCGTGTTTTTCCTTGGCGACTTTCACGGCCACCGCGCCGCCATTTTTGCCGGCCAGTTCGCCACCGCGCGTGAGACATTTGTCCGTACCCTCAAATCCTTCGACGGCCAGCACCACGCCATTTTTCACGACGACCAATTGTCCGATTTCCAGACGCGAAATTTCCTTGGCAATTCTAAATCCAAATTCCACATCGGCTTTTTGTTCGTCGGATAATTTCGGGCCAAGCTGAAAATCGTGTCTGGGCATCAACGGTTTCAGCCACGGCGTCGCGTCAATCAATTCCACGCCGTCCTTTTTCAATTCATCGGCAATCGCGCCAAAAATCGTGTGCGCGTTTTTTTCCTTGAGCCGGAACAACACGCCCATCGCGCGCAAATCAGGCCGCAAATCGAAAAGATTTTTCGGCGCAATCTGACCGACCATGACGCATTGCGTGATACCGCGTTCGGTGAAGGCGGCAATCATTTTGGAAAGCTGGCCGACCTTGAGCCAGACAATTTCGTCCACGAGCTTGGCCAATTCCGGTTCCGTCTCGTTTTCAAACGCAACGGCGACCAGTTTTTTCACACCGGCGGCGCGCGCCAATCTGGAGAATTCCAGCGGCAGCGAGCGGTTGCCGGCGATGAGGCCGAGCGATGCGGGTGCGATGTCCATTATCCGCGCAAAATACCGGAAGCGCAAAAAGAAGCCAGCCTTGAGTGATTCGCTTTGACGCTGCGCGTTTCCTCGCGTAGCGTGTCTGTTCCATTTTTCGAGAATTGTCATGTTTAATTGGTTCAAAAATCTTTTTAATAAGAACGAGCGCGAAGTCAAAAAACTTTGGCCGCGTGTCCGGCAAATCAATGAGATTGAAGCCGGATTGCAAAAGCTTTCCGACGACGAGTTGCGCGCCAAAACCGCCGCGTGGAAAGACGAGCTTTCCAAAATTTCCGACAACAAAGAATTGGCGCAACGGCTGGAGGAAATTTTGCCGGAAGCGTTTGCCGTCGTGAAAAACGCCTGTCGCCGTTTGTGTGGACAGGAAGTGATTGTGCGCGGCCATCCGCTGAAATGGGAAATGATTCCGTTCGACGTGCAACTCATCGGCGGCATGGGATTGCATCTCGGCAAAATCGCCGAAATGGCGACGGGCGAGGGCAAAACTTTGGTCGCGACGCTGCCGGTTTATCTCAATGCGCTGACCGGACGCGGCGTGCATGTCGTGACGGTGAATGATTATCTGGCCGCGCGCGACTCGGAATGGATGGGCGCGATTTACAAATTTCTCGGCCTGACGGTCGGCGTGATTTTGCACGACCAGCCGCCGCACGTTCGCCGCGAGCAATACACCAGCGACATCACTTACGGCACGAACGCGGAATTCGGCTTTGATTATCTGCGCGACAACGGCATGGCGCAGAAAAAGGAACATCAAGTCCAGCGCGGCCATTATTTCGCCATCGTGGACGAAGTGGATTCCATCCTGATTGATGAAGCGCGCACGCCGCTCATCATTTCCGGCCCTTCGATGCACACGTTCGACGAACAATACGCGCAATGGAAACCGACCGTCGAAAGTCTGGTGCGCGCCCAGCAGCAATTGTGCGGACGCTTTTTGAAGGAAGCAGAAGATTTAATCCGAAAATTAAATTCCAAAGAATCCGATCATCCGCTCGCGGAAAAACAAAGCCCTGCGGAAATTGAGCATCAACTTGGTTTGCTACTTTTTCGCGTCAAAACCGGCCAGCCGAAATCGGAAGCGTTGATGAAAATTTTGGAAAATCCCGAATACGCCGGATTGATGAATCGCGCGGAACTGGAATTGCACAAAGACCAGAAGAAAGTGGATTTGTATCGCGAAAAGGAAGAATTGCTGTTCGCGATTGACGAAAAAAGTCACGATGCGGATTTGACGGAGAAAGGCAGGAATTTCATTTCGCCCAAAGACCCGGAAGCGTTTGTGCTGCCGGATTTGACGACGGCGTTGCATGAAATTGATGTCAAAGCGGATTTGGACGCGCGCCAGCGTTTGGAAGCGAAAAATAAATTGCAGCAGGAATTCGAGGCGAAGGCGCAGAAGATTCACGCGATTTCACAATTACTCAAGGCGTATTCCATTTATCAATTGGACGTGGAATATGTCGTGCAGGAAAACAAAGTCATCATCGTTGACCAGCACACGGGACGTTTGATGCCGGGCCGCCGCTGGAGCGACGGTTTGCATCAGGCCGTTGAAGCGAAGGAAGGCGTGGCGATTGAGCGCGAAACGCAAACGCTCGCGACGATTACAATCCAAAATTATTTTCGGCTTTATCAGAAACTCGCGGGCATGACCGGCACGGCGGAAACCGAAGCGGCGGAATTTTTCGACATTTACAAACTCGGCGTGCTGACGATTCCGACGAACAAACCGAACATCCGCAAGGACAAAAACGATTCGGTCTATAAAACGCGCCGCGAAAAATTCGGCGCGGTTGTCGGCGAAATCAAGGAGCTTCACGCACATGGCCGGCCGATTCTTGTTGGCACGATTTCCGTCGAGACGAGTGAAATGTTGTCGCGGATGCTGAAAAAGGAAGGATTGATTCATTCCGTTCTCAACGCGAAATTTCACCAGCAGGAAGCGGAAATTGTCGCGCGCGCGGGACAGCGCGGCGCCATCACCATCGCCACGAACATGGCTGGTCGCGGCACGGACATCAAACTCGGTCCGGGTGTCGCCGAAGTCGGCGGTTTGCACGTTCTCGGCACGGAACGTCACGAATCGCGGCGTATTGACCGGCAGTTGCGCGGTCGTTGCTCGCGTCAGGGCGATCCCGGTTCATCGCACTTTTTCATTTCGCTTGAGGACGATTTGATGCGGCTGTTCGGCTCCGACCGCATCGTGAAATTGATGGAACGCATGGGACTTGAAGAAGGTCAGGAATTGACGCATCCGCTTTTGAACCGTTCCATTCAGCAAGCGCAAAAACGCGTCGAGCAGCACAATTTCCAGCAACGCAAACGCACGCTCGAATACGACGACGTGATGAACAAGCAGCGCGAAGTCATTTACGGTTTCCGCAATGAAATCATCAACAGCGACGACGTGCGCGACCGGTTGATGGACATCATCGAAGAAGTCGTGATCTTGAAAGTCGAGCAATTCACTTCCGCCGATGCCGACATCACGGAATGGAAAATCCGGCAATTGGCCGATTGGGTAAACTTGAATTTCCCGCTCGGAATGCCGGAAAGTGAAATCATCAAAGCCGCCGAATCAGGAAAGGAAAAGCCGGTATCCGGTTCGCTTTTCGATGGCTTGAACGAAGCGCAATTTGCCGTTTGCAATTTCATTTCTGACAGCATCCGCAAAGCTTACGACTTGAAAGTCAGTTTTGAAGAACCCGAAAAACTCGCGATGGTTGAGCGTTACACCATCTTGAGCGCGATTGACAAATTGTGGCAGGAACACCTTTACGAAATGGACAGCTTGCGCCAAAGCATCGGTCTGCGCGCGCATGGCCAGCGCGATCCGCTCGTGGAATACAAGGCCGAGGCGTTCAAGATTTTCGGCGAACTCATGGTCAACGTGAAAACGGAAATCTGCCACAACGTTTTCCGTAGCGCGTCGAGCATGAAAGCTTTTGAAGATTTCCTGCGAAATATTCCTCCGACAACAACGCACGAAACTCCCAGTGCTTTTGACGACAATAAAAAAACGCCGGACAAAAAGCCAAGTGATATTGTCAGTGATGCGGCGGACGATATTTCTAAACAAAAGCCAAAACCAAAACGCACCGGCCCGAAAGTCGGTCGCAATGACCCCTGCCCCTGCGGCAGCGGCAAAAAATACAAGCAGTGCTGCGGGAAATAATCACGATTTAATCCAAAAATAAATCTTGCGGTCGCTTTTTGATTTCCCTAAATTGCAAATGATTTGCAATTAAGATTATGTCGCCGGGCTGGTTGCTGACCATTTATTGTGTGCTGGTTTTGTTCGCGTCGCTCGCGGGCGGCTGGTTTTTGTTGTTCATCCATCTCACGCACACCCGCCTGCAAATTGCCGTCAGCTTTGTCGCCGGATTGATGCTCGGCATCGCCCTACTCCATTTTTTGCCGGACGCGGATGAGCAATTACATTCGCTGGATAAAACCGCCGCGTGGATGCTCGGCGGATTTCTGGCGATGTTTTTTGTGCAGCGGTTTTTCCACTTTCATCACCATGATTTGCCCGAAGGCGATCCCGAAGATTGTTGCGAACACGACCATTCGCACGAGCATCATCACGACGATGAACACGCGCATACGCTGGCGGATAAATCAGCGAAACAACTTTCGTGGGTCGGCACGGCGCTCGGTTTGACGTTTCATTCGCTGCTGGATGGACTGGCATTGGCCGCCGCCGTCGTTGCCGGCACACAGGGCAATGCAAAACTGGCCGGACTCGGCGTCGCGCTCGTCGTGATTTTGCACAAGCCGTTTGATGCGATGGCCGTTTCAACATTGATGGCCGCGAGCGGAAAATCAAAATCGTCGCGCCACGTTTTGAACGGCCTTTTTTCGCTGGCCAGTCCTCTCGGCGCGGTATTGTTCTATTTTGGCGCGAACCATTTGGTCGGTGCTGACACACCGATACTGGGTTGCGCGCTGGCGTTCTGCGCCGGCTCATTTCTTTGCATTGCCAGCAGCGATTTGTTGCCGGAACTGCAATTTCATTCGCATGACCGTTTCAAACTCTCCGCCGCTTTGATTGCGGGCTTGGCGGTCGCGGTGATTATCAAACAATTTGAAGCCGCCTGATTGGACAATGAATCTAAATGCTCAATCAAAGGCGGCATGGCATTTGCTGAATTGCAAACAATTTGCAATATAAAAGATAACTGATGAATCGCCGGAATCGCCAACGACTGCATATCGCCACGGGAGCTTTGTCGCTCGCGATTTGGCTGCTCATCGGTTTCGCCGAAACCCATCCGTCGTTTCACGCGTGGCTGCACGGCGGCTCAATTCCCGACGACGACGATTGCGCGGTTGCCGTGGTGCTTCATGGAAATACTGAAACCACCACATTTAATGCTCCGGTTTCCGTTCCAATTGGCTGGATTGAAATTCAGCCGTTAGTGGAATTTTCCGTTTTCAGCCCGTTTGTTGAAAACCTTCCATTAGGCCGCGCGCCGCCTGCTCCCTGCTCCGTTTCCTGATTCCGGTTTCGGGCGAATTGCTTCGCCTGAAAATTTTTCCTTTAACTGAATCTTTGCAATCGCCTTGGGCGTTTGCAAAGCGCGAATCCACATGGATTTCGCGAAGAGAATTGAAATTTTAACCTATTAAATTTATGAAAGCTTTTAGAGAGCAGAAAAATAGAAATCGCAGATTATACTTGGCGGTCATTTCGCTGGCGGCGTTGTCGTGCGGCGGAAAAGCGTTGGGGCAAACTAACACTACCGCTGTGGCAAACCCGATTGCCGGAACCAATTCCGTCACGGCTTCGGACAATTCCACCAATGCCGCTGACCTCGGCAATATCACGGTGGTTGGCCAATTGGATCAGGCGCGCAGTCAAATCGTGCCGGACTTGGGCGCGACGGCGTATTCCATGAATCAGGAACAAATCAGTTCCGGTTCGCGCGGCGACAATGCGCCGTTCAATCAGGTGCTTTTGCGTGCGCCGGGCGTGGCGCAGGACTCGGCGGCCAACGGCGATTTGCACGTGCGCGGCGAGCACGCGAATTTGCAATATCGCATCAACGATGTGCTATTGCCGGAAGGCATCACGGGTTTTGGATTGGAACTCGACCCGCGTTTTGTGGACTCAATGCAACTCATCACTGGTTCGCTGCCGGCGCAATATGGTTTTCGCACGGCGGGCGTGGTGGACATTCAAACGAAAAGCGGCGCGTTTCAAAACGGCGGCGAAGGCGGGATTTACGGCGGCAGTTTCAACACCATCAATCCGAACTTTGAATACGGCGGCTCTTCGGACAAATGGAATTATTTCGTGGATGGCAGTTACAATCACAATGATTTGGGCATTGAAAATCCCACGTCGAGCCACAGCGCGGTTCACGACACGACGGATCAAGGCAAATCGTTCGTTTATGCGTCGCGCATTTTGAGCGATACGAGCCGCATCACGTTCATGGGCAGCGCGTCATACAGCGAATTTGAAGTGCCGAACACGCCCGGATTGCCGGTGGGCACTGCGCCCGGCGGTGACCCGTGGAACACAACGCAAGGCCCGGCGACTTTTGATTCCTCGGATTTGAATGAAAATCAAAACGAACAAAATTACTACGGCGTCGCGACGTTTCAAAAATCGGCGGGCAATTTGAATTATCAGGTTTCCGCTTTTGGCCGCAACAGTGACGTGCATTTTCGTCCCGACCAAGTCGGCGACCTTTTTTTCAATGGCGTTGCCAGCGACGTGGACCGCAGTCTGTATTCCGGCGGTTTGCAGGCGGACGGCAGTTACGAAGCGAACGACAAACATACGATTCGCGGCGGCGCGTCATTTCTGGGCGAATACGTCACGGCGGATTCGACCTCGACCGTATTTCCAGTGGACGCCGACGGCAATCCGACCGGTCCGGCATTGCCGCCGATTGTGGATGACAACAATCTGCACGGTTTCTTCACCGGCCTTTATTTGCAGGACGAATGGAAACTACTGCCCAAACTCACCATCAATTACGGCGCGCGGTTCGACGTTTTCAATTCGTCGTTCGACAATGAAAATCAATTCAGTCCGCGCATCAATCTAATCTATAAAATCACGGATTCGACCACGTTTCACGCCGGCTACGCGCGTTATTTCACGCCGCCGCCGGTGGAAAATGTTCCGGCCGGTGACGTGACGAAATTCGACGGCACATCGAATGAATCTGCCACTGACCAGGATGATCCGGTTAAAGCCGAGCGTGCGCATTATTTCGATGTCGGCATCACCCATGAGATATTGCCCGGTCTGCAAGTCGGCGTGGACGGCTATTACAAGCGTGCGAAGAATCAACTCGATGATGGATTGTTCGGGCAAACATTGATTCTTTCCGCGTTCAATTACGACGAGGGAAAAGTGTATGGCGTGGAATTCACCAGTTCCTACACGCACGGCGGTTTTTCCGCTTATGCGAACGTCGCCGTGGCCGAAGCCTACGGCAAAGACATCACCTCCTCGCAATTCCTGTTCGACCCGGATGATTTGGCTTACATCCAAAATCATTGGATTCACCTCGACCACGACCAACACATCACCAGCTCGTTTGGCGCGGCTTATACATGGAATGAAACGTCGCGTTGCAGCACTCGTATTTATGCAGATGGATTCGTTGGCAGCGGTCTGCGGCGTGACACGGATATTCCCAACGGCGGAACCGTTCCGGCCTATTACACCATCAATCTGGGCGCGGAACAAAGTTTCAAGATTCACAAGAATCAAGTTCTGAAAGCCCGGCTCGATGTCGTCAACGTGACCGACAACAGCTACGAATTGCGCGACGGCACCGGCATCGGCGTGGGCGCCCCGCAATACGGCGAGCGCCTCGGTTTCTTCGGCTCGTTAAGTTACATATTTTGAGCCGAAAACCAGTTGGAGAACTGCGTTTTCCTCCGGCGCAGTTCTCCAACGAAAAAATCAATGTGTGTGCCAACAAATAAATAAAGCCATGAAAAAATTTTCACAGCTTTCAAATCGTAAATGCGAAAATGTCGCGCGGCGAGGAGAACTACCGCGCGATTTGAAGCGGCCCGTGGTCGTCGCAATGTCCGTCATGCGGATGATGCAAGCGGCCATCCACAAGGTAATCCACGTGGTCGCCATGAGGAACGGCGGCGTGACCACAATTGGGACCATGGATGTGCTCCCGGTCGTGGCCTTTCGCGCCAAGTGTGCATTGGTCGGGATTTGTGGCGCTGATGGGAATGATGTGTTCATCCACATGCCCGTCGTGCGGATGATGCAAATGGCCGTCGTGAAGATAATCAACATGACCATCGTGCATAATGGCAATGTGCCCACAATCTTTGCCGTGAACATGAGGATGATTGGCGTGCGTTTTGCAGGAATGTGATTCACTCATAATTTTATGCGTTCGATTTTTTTTCCAACACGCCAACTAAATCCGTTGTTGCAGGCACAAACAAGAAATGTTTGTGCAAGAAACTTGCATCGCCCGTTGATTTTTTGCGGATGAATTCCCATGAAAACTTTCAGTGAACGTGAACGCCATGAATGGGCGATGTCGGCGTGCCGGAAAGCGGCGATGCGTCTTACGCCATTGCGGGAAGCCATTCTCTTTTTTCTCGCGCAACGGCGGATGCCCGCCAATTTGGAAATGATTTTACAGGCAGACGGCGTGCGTGGGCAATGCGACTCGACGACCGTCTATCGCACGTTGATGATGTTCAAGGAAGCGGAAATTATCCGGCTCGTCGGCACGTTGCGCAAAGCCAGCTATTTTGTGCTGAACGTTCCCGGCGACAGCACACACTTGCTGATTTGCCGCCGATGCGGTTGCAGCGCCGAACTGCCGTTGCCCGATTTGATGTCGGCTGAAATCCAGCGACTCGCTTCCGCGCGCGGATTTTCTTCCACCTCGCCGGATTGCGAAATTTACGGCCTGTGCGTGGATTGTCAGGCGTTGCAAAAAAATCAGGTTATGCCTTCAAAGTTGATCTTTCGCGCCGCCGGAAAAACAGACGCCCGAAAACGCGACTGGCATTCTTGAAAATTTTGAATCCCCAATGAACCATAAATCCCCAAATCAAAGACAATAATTATGATCAAAATCTTTCTCAACGGCGGACCGATGATGTGGCCGCTGCTTTTGTGTTCCATCGTCGCCGTCGCCACCGCGCTCGAACGATTATTCTTCATTCTCCGCGAAAGCGCACGGCGCAAACCGGAGCTTGTGGACGACATTTTGAAACGCGTCGAGCATCACGATTTGGACGGCGCAATCAAAATTGGGAATGATAACCGCGATTTTGTCGCTCGCGTGTTGACCTACGCGCTGTCGCATCGCGCGGAATCTTTTTCCAGCGCGATTTTGCGCGCGGCCAATCTGGAATTGAAAAAGTTCAATCGCGGCCTCGCCGTGCTCGACACCATCGTCACGCTCGCGCCATTGCTGGGATTGCTCGGCACGGTCACGGGCATGATTCACGCGTTTGGTTTGCTCGGCGCACGGCAATTGGACGCGCCCGAAGCCATCACCGGCGGCATTTCGCAGGCACTCATCGCCACGGCCTTCGGCTTGAGCATCGCCATCGTCGCATTGATTCCGCTCAACTTTTTGAATTCAAAACTCGAAGAAGCGCGACACGACATCGAAGACGCCGCGACGCAACTCGAATTGCATCTGGAACAGTGCAAAGATTGCAAACCCGGAGGAGAAACGAAATGAACATTCCCTCGCCCCGCTCACGCAAACGCGCGCGCATCGAAATCATTCCGCTGATTGACGTGATTTTTTTCCTGCTCGCCACGTTCATGATGGTCTCGCTTTCGATGGTCAAAAATAACGGCATCAAAGTGAACCTGCCCGCCGCCGCCACGAGCGCGCCGCAGGAGCGCAACGACCGCACGACTATTTCCGTCACCAAGGACGGCAATCTGTTTTTCAATCAAGAACCGATGCAATTAAACGATTTGCCCGCGCGGCTGGAACAATTGAAAGCACAGCAGCCCGATCCGAAAGTGTTCATCAACGGCGACGAAAAAGCTTTCTTCGGAAACGCTGTCGAAGTGCTGGACGATTTGCGCAAAGCCGGTATCACCAAAGTGGCGATTGATACAAGGTTGAAGCAATGAATCGCGCGCTGGTCATTTTCTATTTCGTCGCGCTGGCAATTCACGCCGCCATTTTATTTTGGCTGAAACCGCCCGCGCCCAAGCCGCCAAAAATGCTCAACGAAACTTACGTGGACGTCGCGTTGACCGAACCGCCGCCACCGCAACCTGTGCCACTCAAGCCCGTCGTCGTTCCGCCGCCGCCACAACCGAAAATCGAGCCGCCGCCAAAGTTGGAAGAAAAACCGCAACCTGCGCCGACACCGAAGCCGGAAATGACCATTCCCGAACCAAAACCAATTCCGCCGCCGAAACCACCGCCCGCGCCGAAACCCGTCGTTGTTCCGCCGCCGCAACCGAAACCGGTGGAAGAATATGTTGCCGTTAGCGAACCGCAATACGCACAACGCGTTGAACCGATTTATCCCGAACAGGCCAAACGCTGGCATCAACAAGGAATCGTCGTGCTTTCACTTTATATCAACGAATCCGGCGCACTCGACAAAATTGAAATCGCCAAAAGTTCCGGTTTTCCCCTGCTCGACAATGCCGCGATTCGCGCGATGAAAATGTCGCACTTCAATCCCGCGTTGAGCGGTTCAGTTCCCATTCGTTCACACGCCGAAGTGACCGTGACGTTCCGGCTGGAATAAATCCGCCTCAACTTAAAGTATGAATGCCGGTGATGGAATGATTCGGGAATCTTGAATTATTTGCTTGAATTCGGGCGCTGATTCGTTCATTAATTTTGAATCGGACTACACTTTACGAATCAGAAGTGAAACCGTTATGCCGGATAAAAGGAATTATTGTCACCTCACAAACTTGTTCTCATCCGTATCAACCCTTATGAAATCAATCCTCATTTCCATTTCAAAACGACTGTTCCACCTTGGTATTGTCACCCTTGGTTTGTGTTTAGCCCTCGCGCCGGCACGCGCCGGATTGACGGTGGACATCCATTTGTATCACGACACTTATGGCTATTATTTTTATCCGTGGTTAAGCACAAACTCAACGACACCCGATTTTCCAACCGGGAATTACATGATCGCCTCGCCCCAAATTCCGACCGGTGGTTCTCAACTTCAATATCAGGTAACCAATGACACTCTTAATTTCATTGGCGGCGGCGGAAATTACTACGGTGACTTCGATTCCTTTCTCTATGGCATCACGAACGGTCAATGGTCCATTTTTGTCACCAACTCCGTTTCGACCAACCAGTATAATTTCACCGTCACGGTCACTGGTGTAACGAGCAATTCCTTTGGCGCGCCCGCGGTCATTTCAGTTCCCAATGATAGGGCGCAAAATGTCAGCAGCCAGCCGACGTTCCAATGGAGCGGCCCGGCGAATTGGGCGGGAGATTCGTCTGTAGTAGATTATTACATTGATAATGACGGCGACTACAATTATGAAGCATCCACAAGTCTTTCCGAAGGCCAGACGTCTTGGCTCAGTCCCGTGGCGCTTCCCAATGGCACTAATCAATTTTCCGCCGATTACAGCAGCAATGTCACCGCGCAAATTATTGCTTCAACTCCGTTAAACAGTTCATCTCAACCTATTTCCGGCTGGATTTCAACGGCGACGCTTGAGACATCAGGTGATTCAACATTTGTCGTGGGGTCCGTCGCTTCCGGCGGTTCGAGCGCCGGCCATACTCTGATTGCACACTATGCTTTTGACGATAGCGGCAATCTCGGCCTTGATTCATCACTCAATGATAATAACATCAACGGTTACAGTTCCTGGGGGGCGGGAACGATACAAACGAGTAGCGCGGATTCTGTCGCGGGAAACGGAGCGGTCGAGTTTTATGGCACCAGCAGCCTGTCTCCGTTCGACCAGACTCTGACCAATTGGAATTCAGTATTGGCGGGCAGCTTCACTTTTTCAACCTGGGTGAAAACCACCGATTCCCGTGGAAATGACGATGACGACGCTGTCTTTGGCGCGACGATTTTCTGGGCATACAACGATCATAACAACGTTAATGACACGATTCCTTTGGCCATCACGGGCAGCAAAGCCGCATTCACGACGAGGGATGATTCGGGAAATTCAGTGACGGTGCATTCGATTTCCACCATCAATGACGGCAATTATCACCTGATTACCGTCACGCGCAATCAGACATCCGGTGAAATGAAAATATATGTGGACGGACAATTTGAAGCTTCTCAATTTGGAACGACCGAACCGCTCAACGGAAATGATTACTACCTCTCCATCGGTGGCACGACCACTTCAAGCTACACCGGATTATTGGACGATCTGCAAATTTATTCAGGCGTATTGTCAGCGGACGAAATCTCCACGCTTTATGACAATCCCGGCGTGCCGGCTCCTGACGTTGCCGGTAGTGCCGCCAACGGATTAATTGTCCATTACGATTTTGATGAAGGCAGTGTGGTGGCTCCCGATGTTTCCGGCAATGGAAACAATATCATTGTTGCCGGCAACACTGATTACTATGACGGAGATAATCCGGTGATCAGCAACGATACGATTTCGGGCGCGGGTTCAGTCAACTTTGATGGCTATGGTTTTTTGACGCCCTCAACCAATTTGTTGTCAACCATCGCCGGCACATTCAGCCTTTCACTTTGGGTGAAGACGACGGACGATTCCAGCTATCAAGGCGATGTCGCTTGGGATGGAGCCTGTATTGTTTCCGCTGATAGTCCTAATGACTTGGAAAATGGCGACATCATTCCGGTCGCGTTGACGGGCGGACAAGTGGCCTTTAACACCGGCAGCCCTGAAAACGGCGACGACACCCTCAATTCTTCCGTATTGGTCAACGACGGCCAATGGCATCACATCGTCGTCATGCGCAACCAATTGACCGGCGAAAAAGATATTTATATTGATGGTGAACTCGACAATTCGGATTTTGACACGACCAATCTTTTGACCGACCCGCAACTTTTGACCATCGGTTGCAAAGCCGACGCATCGAATTCCGACCCTGACAGCCCAACCTATACCGGTTCAAACGGCTACACCGGATTGGTGGACGACATCCAAATTTACAACCGCGTTTTAAGCCCCGACGAAGTTTTATCTCTTTACAACAATCCCGGCTCAACTGCCGGCGGTTCCAGTTACACGCCATATCCGGTGGACGTAAGCCTGCAATTTTCCATCACACGCTCGCAAGACCCTTATTGGGGAGATTATTATTCCGCCGGAGTTTCGTTCAATTCCGTCAGCCCCGCTGCGACCACGACAAACAGCGTCCATTCGCCCCACGACTATTTCAGCACTGAAACTTTCCCCTCCGGCGGCAGCGGCAGTGGCGCAATTTTGTATTCACTGGGAGACGTTCTCAATGAACTCACCAACGGATTTTGGAAAATTTACATCAATCAGGGCAGCCCCACCCAACAGGTTTATTCGTTCCAAATGTCTGTGACCGGACTTGATACCAATCTCTTGCCGGTGGTCAGTGTCTTTTCACCGACCAACGGAGCGATCAACGTCGCGACCAATCCCATATTCTATTGGAACGGGCCGACAAATTATTCCACGTTGCTCGTTGATCTTCTGAGCGGCCCGGTCGCCACCCTGCCGGTCACGGCCACCAACTGGCCAAATGCGCCGACGCTGAACTATGGAAGCGACCGATTTGATGTGGATTACACCAGTAATAATTTTCCGGGCGTCACGTTCACGACACCGGTGGACGCTTCTTCAAATCCGGTCAGAACTTGGAGTGCCACCCTTAATTTGAGCACCATTTCGTTCAATAATTTCACCGTGGGCGCGCCCGCGCCGTTGCCGGTCAATTTGATTAATCTCCATCAGACCGGCCAAAACTTGCAATTTGGCTTCCAAACTTTGGCCGGACGGCCACATACAATTCAAACACGCACTAATTTGTCTCTCGGCGTATGGATTGACCTGACAAATTTTGTGGGTGATGGTTCGCTGCAACAATTCGTTTTTCCGGCAACGAATTCACCCGCGCAATTCTTCCGCGTGAATACGCAGTGACCTTCCAATCCGTTGTATAAATAAAAAAGGCGGTCAATTTTGACCGCCTTTTGATTTTCTCACCCCGAAGATTTACATATTCGCAATGATGTTATCGCCGAATTGCGAGCATTTGATTTCCGTCGCGCCATCCATCAAACGCGCGAAATCGTAAGTCACGCGTTTTGAACCGATCGCGCCGTTCAAACCTTTCAGAATTAAATCCGCTGCTTCCGTCCAGCCGAGATAACGCAGCATCATTTCGCCGGACAAAACGACCGAGCCGGGATTCACCACGTCCTTGTTCGCATATTTCGGCGCGGTTCCGTGCGTGGCCTCAAAAATCGCATGGCCGGTGACGTAATTGATGTTGCCGCCGGGCGCAATGCCGATGCCACCAACTTGCGCCGCGAGCGCGTCAGAAAGATAATCGCCATTTAAATTCAGCGTCGCGATGACGTCAAAATCCGTCGGGCGCGTCAGCACTTGCTGCAACGCGATGTCCGCGATGGCGTCTTTGATGACGATACCCGCGCCGGGTTTGCCTTCGGGAATTTTACACCATGGTCCGCCGTCAATTTCCACCGCGCCAAATTCGCTTTTCGCCAGCGCGTAACTCCAATCGCGAAACGCGCCTTCAGTGAATTTCATGATGTTGCCCTTGTGGACAATCGTCACGGATTTGCGTTTGTTCGCGATGGCGTATTCCACGGCGGAGCGGAACAGGCGTTCCGTGCCCAATTTGGAAACCGGCTTAATGCCGACGCCGACGATTTCCGGTTTTTCGCCGAAACGGATTTTTTTGAAATCCTTCGGAAACGTTGTTTTCAGAAATTCAATCGTCTTGAGCGCGGCGTCTTTGCCTGCTTCAAAATCAATGCCCGCGTAAATGTCTTCCGTGTTCTCGCGGAAAATCACCATGTCCACTTTTTCCGGATGTTTCACGGGCGAAGGCACACCGGTGAAATACTGCACGGGACGCAGGCAAACGTAGAGGTCGAGCATCTGGCGCAACGCGACGTTCAGCGAGCGGATGCCGCCGCCGACGGGCGTGGTGAGCGGGCCTTTGATGCCAACGAGAAATTCCTTGAACGCAGCCACCGTGTCGTCCGGCAGCCAGTTATTGAATTTCTTGAAACTTTCCTCGCCCGCGAAGACCTCGAACCAGGAAATTTTGCGTTTGCCGCCGTAAGCCTTTTGCACCGCCGCGTCGAACACACGCACGCTTGCCGCCCAAATGTCCGGCCCCGTGCCGTCGCCGCGAATGAACGGAACGATGGGATTGTCCGGCACATTGAGTTTGCCGCTTTGAATCGAAATTTTTCCGCCAGTGGGAACAGTGCAAGTCGTGTAAGCCATAATCACATTAAATTAAAACTTCCTTTTCAAATGAAAATGCGGAATGCACTGAAAATCAAGGAAACAAATCACGGCGACAATCTTTCGCGGTGCGGCAAATGGTCGCGGTTCCAGCGGCTCAAGGCGGCGTCGCTGGTGTCGGTGAAAAGAAATGGCAGCGTCGGCGATTCAACGTGGCCGTCGCAAAATACCACGTTAGCTTTGCCTTGGTGACGAGAAGTTGCGAATCCATTCCTGTCCAAATAACTTAAATCTAGGCGTTCAAAAAAAATACTGCCAATAAGACTATCACCAATTGCCATCATACCATTTGGAGCTATTACTTCGGATTCTGTAATCGGAACATATTTTCCATTTTCTTCAGAACCAGAAAGTCCAAAATTATTTGTAAAATTTCCGACAGCAATATTTCCAAATTCGTTATATCCGTAAGAAGTAAAGGTGTCACTTTTTAAGGAAGGACAAAGCCAAATACCCGTATTTAGAAAATTTGTTGAAGGATGTTCAATGCCGAGTCCGCCATGCTCTAGTTGTGTTTGCCACAATCCTGGGTTCTCGTCATTCGTGTTCTGTGCTGCAGTAGGATAACCATGATTGTTCGCGAGAAATATCTGTAAGCCGACACCAAGTTGATGCAGGTTGCCTACGCATTGAATTTGTTGCGCTCTTTTTTTGGATTGAGAAATGGCCGGAAGCAAAAGCGCAGCGAGAATTCCAGCAGTGGCAGTGACAACCAAAAGTTCAACCAGAGTAAATGCCGCTTGAATTTTTGGCCGTAGAATTTTCATCAGGCCACCTCAATCAGCCGCGTCACCTTCGCCGGAGCTTCGCTGAATTGCGCCTTCACTTTGGCGACGGTGTTCTCGACGGACAGGCCGTATTTTTTGCGGAGTTCGTCCTGCGTGGTGGCGTGCTCGATGAACTGGTCCGGCCAGCCGATGCGCACGACGGGCGTCGTCACATTTTTTTCGCTGAACAGTTCCAGCACCGCCGAGCCGTAGCCGCCCATCAAAACATGATCTTCAATCGTCACAATCAAATCGGCGGCGTTGCCAAAAAATTCGTGCGTGCCGGCATCAATCGGTTTGGTGAAACGAGGATTGATGACGGCGCAATCGAATCCCTCGTTCGCCAATTGTTGCGCCGCTTTGCGCGCGATGGTGTTCATCGGGCCTAGACCGAAAATTGCAATTTTCTTTTTGCCGTTGCTTGAAAAATTCTGGACGACTTGCGCCTTGCCAATTTCGAGCAGTTGCGGCTGGTCTTTAATCGGCACGCCTTCCGCCGCGCCGCGCGGATAGCGGATGAACGTGGGATGATTTTGGTGCGTCGCGGTGAACATCATGTCCGCGAGTTCGTCCTCATTTGCCGGAGCCATCGCGATGACGTTCGGGAAACAGCGCAGATAGGCGATGTCGAAAAGTCCGTGATGCGTCGGGCCGTCGTTGGCGGAAAGGCCGGCGCGATCCATGACAAAAATCACCGGCAAATCCTGCAAACAAACGTCGTGATGAATGCAATCATAAGCGCGTTGCAGGAATGTCGAGTAAATCGCCACGACCGGATGAAATCCCATCGTCGCCATGCCCGCCGCGAAAATGACGGCGTGTTCTTCCGCGATACCGACATCGTAATAGCGGTCGGGCAACGCTTTTTCCAAATGTTTCAAGCCCGTGCCAGTTGGCATTGCCGCCGTGATGCCGACGAGCGTGTTGTTTTTCTGGCAGAGTTTGACGAGTGTTTGTCCCATCACGTCTTGATACATCGGCGCGGCGCCGGGTTTTGCGGCGGGCGTTTCGCCGGTTTTCGCGTCGTAAGGCCCGAGGCCGTGAAATTTTTCCGGTGATTTCAGCGCGGCTTCAAAACCTTTGCCCTTTTGCGTCAAAATGTGGATGACAATCGGGTAATCGCACGTTTTGGCAAATTCCAAAGTTGAAATGAGCAGCGGCAGATTGTGTCCGTCAATCGGGCCGAGATAGCGCATCCCCATTTCCTCAAACAAAATTGGATTGCCGAAACCGCCGCGACCGTCCGCGCCGACGACACTCAAATTTTGCCGCATACCGACATCCATGAGCGCGCCCTTGAAGCCTTCCTCGGCCTTGTGCGCGAGTTTCAGAGCGACATTGCCTTTCGGCAAACGGCGGATGAAATTTTCAAATTCCTTCGCGAGCTTGTTGTAGCTCGGATTGGTGATGAGCTTGTTGAGATAGCCGGAAATCGCGCCGACATTTTTGGCGATGCTCCATTCGTTGTCGTTCAGGATGCCGATGAATTTTTTGGTCGTGTGGCCGATGTTGTTCATCGCCTCGAAGGAAATGCCGTTCGTCAACGCCGCGTCGCCGAAAATGCAGACGATTTCCTCCTTCGTGCCGCGTTTGTCGCGTGCGGCGGCCATGCCCAGCGCGGCGGAAAGCGCCGTGCCCGCATGACCCGCACCATAACAATCGTGCTCGCTCTCCGTGCGCAATGCGAAACCGTTCAAGCCGTCCGTCTGGCGCATCGTGCGAAAACGATTTTTCCTGCCGGTCAAAATTTTATGGACATAAACCTGATGACTCACGTCCCAGACAAATTTATCCTTCGGCGAATTGAAGACGCGATGGAGCGCAATCGTCAATTCCACCACGCCCAGATTCGGGCCGAGATGCCCGCCGGCCTTCGCGAGTCCGGCGATGAGTTCCTCGCGGATTTCCCCGGCGAGTTCTTGAAGTTGCGGCAGCGTCAATTTCCTGACGTGCTCCGGCGTGTCAATCATGTCGAGATAACGAGTCATAATTTTATTTTATTCTTCCGGCAATTCGAGCGGTTTCAATTTGATTTCATCCGCGCTTTTTTCCAATTGTTGAATCTTCAATTCCGCGTCCGCAAGTTTCTCCTGACAAACTTTTACGAGCTTCGAACCTTCCTCGTATTTTGCCAGAAGCGTTTCCAACGGCAAATCGTCGGACTCCATCGCCTCAACGATGCTTTCGAGTTTTTCCAAAGCCTCTTCAAACGGCGGATTTTTGGCGAGATGGTTCTGCCCTGCGTTTTTTGACGGATTTGGCACGGCGAAAGATTAAATTAAAAACGCGCGCGAGTCTAGTTTGTAGCGCATCTTGGATTTGATGAAAATTATTTGGCTTTGACCGTCCAGCCTTGCTGCACTTGCGCGCCGCCGGAATAGGAAGCGCGGCTTTTGTCGTCCTGCACGGATTGAAGCGTGATTTCGCCGACCAGTTTTTCATCCGTGAAAACGACGTTGCCCTTGTCGTCCTTCACGTCAGTCGGTTGGTAAAGTTCGAGCGTGTCGCCCTCTTTCAAGCCTTCCTTGCTGCCGAGCGAGACGATGATGGTGTCCTTGCCCGCGACCGCAAGCACTTTGCCGGGCGTGTGTTTGAGCGCATCGCTGGCGGTCTTTGATTTGGTGACGCGCCCGGATTCCGGCAGGTTCACGGCATCCAGTTGCTCGATGATGTTCGTGATGACTTTGCAAGTGGCCTTGCCCAAGGCGCTGCTCATGAACGTCGGGTCGCCGTAACTGATGCTTTCGCCAATGGCATTGCCGCCATCAGCCGCCACGCCGCCGGCTTTCTGTGGCGCGGTGGTTGAACTTGCTTTTGCGGACTTGGTCGCCGCCGCGCCGTTGCTTCCGCCGCCGTTGGCGGAGGCGTTGCCAAAAACCAACCCGCTGAAAAGACTCGCATAATTATTGGTTCCTTTTTTCCCGCCGGCGGCGGTTTTTGAAAAAGCAGCGGCGCTTCCGGTCACGGCGGCTTTCCCGTCAGGCGTGGTCAAATCAACCATGTCAAATTCCGAACCGGACGCGGAAGCGGCGGCGATTCCCCGCTTGATGACTTTTTTGGTTTCGGTATCCACAATGCGCCACTCGATCTGGACGTGCGCCGTGGATACTTTTGCGCCCAAGCTGGCAAAGGGACTCGACGAAATAAAATCCCCAAGTTTGCTGCCGTTGGTTTGCGTCATGAACTGCATCACTTCCCCGCAAAATGTGAAATCCGAATCGGCGGAAGCGGCGGCATCCGGCTTTTCAGAAACGGCAGTGTCATCGGCATTGGTTTTCATGGAACTCGCCGCGCCGGCGGCAGTTCTTTTGGAGCCGGCAGAACCGACCGCAGAATTCGCCACGCCCGGTTTAGGTTCGTTCTGCGAACCGGTTGCTTCAGCGGTTTCGAGGACTTGAAACTTGCCGTCGGAACCCTCCAGCGACTCGATCAGCATTTCCGAAATGGCCTGCCCCAGCGCGGGTTGCCAACCGGGAATCCCGGCCTTGTTGCCATCCAAATCTTCAACGACAATGACCGGCTTTGAAGCGGTTGGCTGTGCGTCTTCGGCAAAAATCCTCCCCAACAATCCGAAAACAAAAAACAGGATCAAGAAATCTGAAGGTTTCTTTCTCATTCCCTAATTTGTCAGAATTTCAAAAAAACTGTCAAAACAAAAATGCGGCGGATTCGATGGAATCGCCTTTCAGCGCAGTTCGGCAGAGGTTGTCACGGCTTGGGCACGGATGGTTCCACCCGGCTTAAAATTTCGCCGCTCTTCAACCGCGTTTTCAAACGCTGGCCGGATTTTACTTTCGCCGCCGCGCGCAAAACTTTTCCCGTCGCCACGTCCGTTGTGATGGAATAGCCGCGCGCCAAAACTTGTTCCGGCCCCAATAAACACAGTCGCGCTTCGGTCGCGCCCAAAAGATTTTTACGATTGTGAAGTCCAATACGCGCTAATTCACGCAACCGTTTTCGGCTCGCTTTCAAAAATTCCTGCCGCTGCTTCAACAATTGCTTTGGCCGGACTTGTCGCAATCGCGTCGCCAGATTTTGCCAATTCACCAAATGCTCGCGTAAATTCTGCTTGCCGCAACGCGCCAAATTTGACTGCAAATCGTCCAGCCGTTGCAGCAATTCATTCAGTCGCCGGCGCGGATGCGCCTGCGCCATTCGTCGCGCCAAATTCACAATCAACTGCCGGCTGGCAAAAACGCCTTCGGTAATGATTTCCGCCGCCACGCTGGGCGTGGCCGCCCGCACGTCCGCGACAAAATCCGCAATTGTAAAATCAATTTCATGGCCGACGGCGGAAACGATTGGAATTTCCGATTCAAAAATCGCGCGCGCGACAACTTCCTCGTTGAACGCCCATAAATCCTCCAGCGAGCCGCCGCCGCGCGTCACTAAAATTAAGTCCAAAGTCTCATGTCCAAAACTCAAAGTCGTCTCGCTCGTCGCGGCTTTGGACTTTGGACTTTGGACTTTGGACTGCCATTCATTTAACAAATGAATGGCAGTCGCAATTTCGCGCGCCGCGCCGTCGCCTTGCACGCGGCAAGGTGCAAGAATGATTTCCAGCGACGGATTTCGCCGTTGAAGCACGTGCAGCACGTCGCGAATCGCCGCGCCGGTCGGCGACGTGACCAAACCGATTCGTTGCGGATATTTGGGCAGCGGACGTTTTCGTTCCAGCGCGAACAATCCTTCCGCGGCAAGTTTTTGTTTTAATTTTTCAAATTGGATTTGCAGCGCGCCAACGCCTTGCAATTCCACCGCGCGCACGATGATTTGATATTGTCCGCGCGCTTCATAAACCGTCACGTCGCCTTGCACCAGAATTTTTTGGCCGTCAGAAATTAAATCGCGATGCGGAACATTTTCACCGCGAAACAGAACGCAGGCGATTTGTGAATTGGCGTCTTTGAGCGTGAAGTAAATGTGGCCGGAACTTTGCGCGCGAAAATTCGTCACTTCGCCGCCGACCCAAATCGAACCGATTTGTTTTTCCAGCAGCGCGCGGATTTGTCCGGTCAATTCCGAGACAGACAGAACTTTGCGGAATTCTTCATTCGGAAACAATTCGCCGAAGTTCCATTGTGATTTAGTTTCTCGCGGCATAAATTTTATGCACTTTGATTCTGGGAATTTGCACCTGTTCCGCGATATGCCGCCAGAAAATAAATCAGCACCATCGCCGCGATGGTGGCCAGTCCGCCCCAAAAGAGTGACCATTGCGTTCCGGTCGGGCGCACGCACGCGGCGAACCACCAGCCCATGCCGAGATAGCCGATGAGGTAACCCACGCCGTTGTTCATCAGGGTCAATAATGCTTGTGCGCGAGCGCGCCAGGACGATTCCACGCGTTGGTCGAGATAGATTTGCGCGGTGACAAAGACAAGTGCATACGACGCGCCGTGCAATCCCACGCCGATGAGCAACCACGTTTTTGTGTTGATCGCGCTGAAGGCAAACCGCAACACGCCAAAAATCAGACCGCAAATGAAAATCCATTTCAACCGCCAATTGCCGAGCAACCAGCCGAGGCTCGCCATCGCGATAACTTCAGAGACTTGCGCCAGCGCCATCCACGCGCTCGCGTGCGTGAATCCGAGGTTGCGCAAGTTTGTTGGCGCATACGGATAAAAGGCGGAGAGCGGAATGTTCAGCAATGTCGTGGTGAAAAAGATGACGCGATGGTCGCGATTTTTTAACAAGGTCAGTGCGTCCAGCCCAAGTCGTTCGTGCCATGATAAATTTTCGGCGGACTTGGGAACTTCCAGCGGCGGCAGGAAAAACGTGAACGCGGCCAGAATCACCCAAAGCGTCGCCGCGGCATAACCGGACAATGCCGACGTGTCCACGCCCAGCAAACTCACCAGCACGCAACCGGCCATCCAGCCCAAAGTCATCATCAGGCGGATTGGAGCAAATTCTTTTGAATCGGCCAAACGCGCCAAAACGATGGCGGAAGAAATTCCCGTCAACGGCGCGTTTGCCAGCGCGAGTAATTGAAGCAAGGCAAGGATGAGCCATTGATTGCAGTGAAATTTAATCGCCGTGCTGACCAACGACATCGTCAAAGCCGTCGCCAGCGCCAGCCAGCGCAACACGCGCACCGGCGGCACGTGTCGGTCGGCCATCGCGCCAAAAATCAACGGCGAAATGAATGCTGCGATTGCTGTCGCGGCGAAGGCCAGCGCCTTGATGGCGTGCAATCCGTGCGCGTCCAGCACCATTCCCAACGACACTGTCCAAGCGCTCGCCGCCATCGCCTGTATGAAAAACAAAATCACCAGTTCGACGTATTCGGCCTTGCGGAGTGTCTTTAGCACGCGCAGAGATTTACGCAGCGGTAAAAAATTTCAACAAAAACCGGAAGGTTCATTGCGCCAAAAAAGAAAGCGCAGCTCAAATGCTGCGCTTTCTCAAGTGATTTTAATCGGAAATTATTCGTTTATTGCTTCTTTGCTTCCCAATCGTGGGATTGATCTTCGCCATTACGTTGATACTGCGTCTTGCCCTTAATCGTTCCGTCCGCAAATTTGCCGGAGTAAGTATTTGTGAACGTATTGTCATTGAATTTGCGGGTGACGATGAAGGAAATGTCAGAACCGGTGATTTTGCCATCAGCAATCGGTGTTTCCATTTCACGGCCGCCGCGACCCGGCGTCTTTATGTTTCCGGTCAATTTGTCGCCGTCCAATTTCAAGGTCAGTGTGTTCGTGCGATCCGGTCCGCCGTTGCGACCCGGCGTGGTCCAAATGTAAGTCCCCGATGGATCAACTTTTTTCGCGCCAGCCGGTGTTTTGTCGTCGGCCTGGGCTTGCGCGAGAAGACTCAACGCCAACACCGCGCCGAACAGAGTTTTCATCAATGTATTCGTTTTCATGATTGTTTATTTGGTTTGATTACTGACATCCCATGAGCAAACGGCGCACATCGGGAAAAGTCAACGATTCAGACCGCGTCCAAAGGGAAAAGGTTACAAAATGAACGAAAATCATTTGCGTTCGTTCTCAAGGAAAATTTTCCGCCACGCGCTGAATTTGAATCGCCTTGCCGCTGACCTCATCAATTTCAATCACTGCGCCGTGCAAAATGACATTATTTTTTGCGACTTCAAATCGCTGCGGCATGGCAGTTAGAAATTTTTTGATGACCGGTTCAATTTCGCGTCCCAAAACGCTTTCGTGCGGGCCAGTGAATCCGGCGTCGCTCAAATACGCCGTGCCACCGGGAAAAATTTGTTCATCCGCCGTCTGCACGTGTGTATGCGTGCCGACGACCGCGCTCACCTGCCCGTCCAAAAATCGAGCGAACGCAATTTTCTCCGAAGTCGCCTCGGCGTGAAAATCCACAAAAATGATTTTTGTCCGTTCCCGCAATTTTTTGACTTCGTCCGCCGCAATCAAAAATGGATTGTCCAGCGGCGGCTGCATGAACGTGCGGCCTTGCGCGTTCACAACGGCGATTTTCAATTTTCCAATTTCAAAAATTCCTGTGCCGCGTCCGGGAACATCCGGCGGATAATTCAATGGCCGTAAAAATCTTTTTTCATCGGCAAGCAATTCCAGAACTTCCTTTTGATCCCACAAATGGTCGCCGCTGGTGATGACATCCACGCCCGCCGAAAAAATTTCCGCAGCCGTTTTCGGCGTGATACCGGAGCCACCAGCGGAATTTTCGCCGTTGGCGATGACGAAATCGAGCGCGTGCTGTTCGCGCAATTTTGGCAGCAGCGTTTTGACGGCTTTGCGTCCGGGTTCGCCCACGATGTCACCGATGAAAAGAAGTTTCACGGAGAAAATTTATCCGCGAGCGGCTAAAAAAAGAATGAAATTATTCCAATCAATGCCGCACAAAGCCAAAGCGCCATGACCGCCCGCGTTTTGCTCAAACCAGCGCGCACGAGCCGGTGTGAAAGATGATTTGTGTCGCCAATCCAAAACGGCTTCTTGTTGAGCGCGCGCAGCAAACTGACTTGCGCGATGTCAATCAACGGAACCGCCAGCACGAACAGCGGTGACAACACGGCGAGCGGACGCGGATTTTGTTTTGTATAAAAATGCGGCAGAATCGCCATGACCGCGAGCAAATAACCGACAAGATGGCTGCCCGCATCGCCAAGAAACGCTTTCGCGTTCGGAAAATTCCACGGCAAAAATCCGAGCAGCGCGCCGCACATCAAAAATCCGGTGAGCGCAACAAGATATTCACCATTCATGGCGGCGATGAGCGCGAACAAAATAGCGCCAATCGCGCCGAGTCCCGCGCACAAGCCGTTCATGTTGTCCATGAAATTAAAGGCGTTGATGACCGTGAGCAGCCAAAGAATCGTAATCGCGTAACTGAAAATTTCGTTGGGAACGAACAGCGTGATGCGTTTGCAAGCGACGGCGACGAGCAACGCGATTAAAAATTGTCCAACAAATTTAGGCAATGGCTTCAATTCATACTTGTCGTCAAGCCAGCCTAGAAACGTGATGGCAATTGCGCCAAACGCGATGACCAAAAGTTCCAGCGCGCGGCGATCAATGCCATGAACAATCAATCCAGCAAAAGAAATTTTTACGATTCCAAGTTCCAACAAAATAGCGCCGACAAGGAGCGGCAAAAGAATTCCGGTCAGCACAGCGAATCCGCCCGCGAGCGGAATCGGCGTATTGTGGATTTTTGGCGCGTCGTAATTTTTGCCGTCGCGCGGGTCGTCCAAAAGATTTGTTCGCAAACACCATTTGCGCCAGAGCGGAAGCGTGAGCAGCGTTGTCAAAAACGCACCCGCAAATGCGGCGGAATAAAAATTGTAGGGAAAAGTCACAGGCAATTCAAAGCGCGAACAAGCTAAAGACAAAGAACTTTACTTGCGAAAAGCTTTTTTAGTAATCCACAAAGCTATAAATACTGTGACAACCGCTAAAAGCGAACTGCCCGCTAAAATCCAATTAAAACCAGGCAATTGATTGATGTCTGGATTGTCGCTTTGGATTTGTTTTGAAATTTGAATAGCCCATAAACATTCTGCCACAAGACAACAAGCCACGACAAAGAAAAGCCATGCCATTACGCAGGCAACCAGTCGGATTGTTTTAGAGACCCCAGACATACTTAAACTTTTATGGAAACTCCGATTGAAGTCAATTGAGCATTTTTAGTCATCAATTCCAGATAAACATTGTATTGGTCTTCCACCATTTTTTCGCCGTTGAAATTTTCCTTCACGAATTGTTGGCCGCACGCGCCGATCCGTTTTCTCAATTCGGAATTGCTCGCCAGTTGCAACAGTCTTTGCGCGACGCCGTCAACGTCGCCCATGCGAATCAAAAAGCCGGTTTCATTTTCCAGACAGATTTCGTCCGCGCCGTCGAAATCGTAAGCGACAACGGGTCTGCCGGCGGCGAGCGCCTGCGGCAACGCGCGTGACAACGCTTCGCGCGACGACAAATGCGCGACGCAATCCATGACGCCGACATATCGCGCCACCTCGTTTGGCGATACAAGTCCAGCGAAAATGATTTTGTCGGACAGATTCATTTGGCGCGCGCGGCTTTCCAAATGAGTTCGCAGCGCGCCGTCGCCGATGAGCAACAAGCGCGCATTGGGAATTTGCGGTAGAATTTTGGCGAACGCGGCGAACAAATCTTCGTGGCCTTTGAGTTTGAACAAGCGCGCGATTTTGCCGATGACGAAAGCATTGGCAGGAATTTGCAATTTTTCGCGCAAGGCCAAGTCATTTGTCGTGTTCAAAAACGGTTCGAGTTGGAAACCGCTGAAAATGCGTGTGAACATTTCCGGTTTGCCGATGCCGGCGGCGAGATAAATGCGCGTCATCGCGCTGGCGGAAACGAAAAAATGGTCGGTGACTTTGGCCGCGTGTTTTTCTGCACCGGTGAAAATGTAATTGGCAAATGCGCCTTGAAAATTTCCAAACGATGGGCCGTGGATGTGGTGAATGATGATGGGAGCACCGGCGCGGTTGGCGGCGAGGCGTCCGAGAATTCCGGCTTTGCCGCTGTGCGTGTGAACGATGTCGGGTTTTTGTTCGCGCAGGATTTTTTCCAGTTTTCGCAACGCGATAAAATCCTTGAGCGGGTGAACGCGACGGATGAGTTCAGGAACGATGGTGAATTGCCCCTCTCCCCGCTTGAGCGGGGCGAGGGAGAAGATTTTTCGCGCTTCGTTTTCGAGCGAGCCTTCCGGGCCGATGGTCGGGCCGGAAATCAGATTGACTTCGACATCAGGTTTTTCGCGCAGACCGCGAATGGTGGCGAGCGTGTTTTCCTGCGCGCCGCCGACGACGAGCCGCGTGATGATGTGAGTAACGCGCACGGGCGCAAGATGAATCACTTTTTCAATTCGCGCAACCGTTCAAGGATGATTTTGACTTCAGGCGCGTTGGTGTTCACGTGCGCCACGAGGAATTCGTAATTTTTAATCGCCGCGTTGGTGTCCTGCTTGCGCCAAGCGATTTCACCCAAACCATAAACGATGGGCAATGAATTGGTGAACGTGTTTTGCAACGTTTCAAAATCCGTCTGGGCGGCGTCGAGTTTTCCATCGGCAAGGTAGGCGCTCGCTCGAAAATAAAGCGCCTGACTGTTGGTTGTTTGCAATTCCAGCACACGGTTCAAAACAGCGATGGCCTGATCGTAAGATTTGAGTTGAAGACAAACCTGCCCTTTGCTCAAAAGCCACGCGGGATCATCGGGTGTTTGTGCGAGCCGGCGGTCAATCACGTCGAGCGCATTGGAAAAAATGCCATAGCTCACATATACTTGCGCGATGGAACCAAGCAGGTTGCTATCGGCCGGATGACGGGAAATCTGGGTTTCAAGCAGTTGAATTCCGCGCGTCCGATTCGTTTTTTGAAAACAGGCGCTGGCCTGAATGATGGCCAGTTGCATTTCGTTGGTTTCCGTGAGTGAAAATTTTTCCGGTTGCGCCTGTAAATCGTTCACCGCCGCGAGCGCGCGGTCGGGCAAACGATTGGCGACGTAAAGCTGGCTGAGCCAGAGGCGTGCGTCCACGTTGTCCGGCAGCAATTGGCGGACGCGTTCAAAGGGCGCGATGGCCTGCCGCAGCAAATTCCCCCGCGCCAGAATCATTCCGTCGGCAAAACAATAAGTCGGCTCATCAAACGGCCCGTAGGCGGTGTAAATTTCGTTCCAGGTATGATATTTGCCGAACTGGTCGAGCGAGATTTTCGTCAAATCCACGGGCGCGTTCGTGTCGGCGCGCAATTTTTGGTTGAAATCCAGATTGATGTCCGCGACGGCATTGTCGGGGTTCAATTGTTGTGCCAGCACAAATGCATTGGAAGCCTTGTTCAATTCACCGGCGCGCTGCAATTGCACACCCCAAAAGTCCAAAGCGCGCGAATAAAATGTCCCCGCGAGAATCGCGTTCAAATCTTTTTCGCGCGACAGAGACAATCCATCCAGCACACGTTCACCCAAACTGTGCGACCTCACCGGACTTGGCGGCGCAACGGCAACTTCAATCGGCGCAAAGGCCGTTCTTTGCGCTTGCGACCAAAACGCCTCGTTGTCGGCAATCTGGTCTTTGTCCGGCAACGGCGGCAACAAGGTGTCACGCGGAAGCGTTTTCAATTTGTAAATCAGGCCGTGCGGTTCCAGATAAAATTCCTCGAAGTAATAGCCGAAGCTCGGATGCAAATAATAGAGGTCATTCGTCCTGATGAGCGCGGCCATGAGCGCCATCAAATGCAAAGGGCCGATGCCGTTGGTCATTTCCGCCGGCGCAACGGTGTCCGGCCATATTTGCGGAAAAGTCCGGTGTAAAAATTTGTGATATGAGGGATATTTCAACGACGCCGTTTCCACCGGCACAAAATCTTTGGTCCGCCCGGCGCGCGCCAGCGCCGCTTGCGCCAGCACCAGCCTCGAAGGTTCATCGCTCAACAAAATGCCGCCGGTGGCCGGCAGCGTTTTTTCGATGAGTGCGCCAAATTGCTGGAAAGTGTCGCTGTTGCTCGCGCGAACCTGCGGCGCATTTTTGTAAATCAGGATGGCGACGGCGCAAATCGCAATCACCCACACGGCGACGACAATCGGACGATTCAGAAATTCAAAGGGCGCCGGCGTGAGCCGGTGCGCGCGATTCAGGACGGATTTCGAACCGAACACGAGCAGAAAATATCCGCTGTAATAACCGACGCACAACGCGCCGAGATAATAAAACGTCAAAAATGGCAATCCCAGTCCGCGATGGCGCGGGCTGATGGGCGAATCAAAAGCCGTCCAAACACAGGCGCAGAGAAAAACGGCGTGAGCCAGATGAAACATGAAGCTGGTCAACGCCCGGCCTGCCGGGCTGTTGTCGCCAAAAGAACCCGGCCAGCGGATGCAAAACACCAAAAGCGGCAGCAACGAAGTCAGCGACAAAACGATGACGGCGGAGCGCAACGGCGAACCCATGAACACCGTTCGTATTACGGCGAATTGCGAGGACAAATTATATTTCAGCGCCTGCCAAAACGGCACGGGCGACGAGTGTGAAAAATTGGCCAGCAACGGCAGCAAAAGATAAAATAAAATTCCGACCAATCCGCACAGAGCCATTCGCGTCAGGAATCGCGCATTGAAAAAACTCAGGCCGCGCATCCAAATCACCGCGCCGACGAACACCGGAAGGAAATTCACCATCGCCCAATTATTCGTCATGCCCGCGCCATAAACGAAAGCGCTCAAGAACAATCGTCCTTCGCGCTCGTCAATCCGGTATTCCAGCAACGACCAGATGACGAAAGCGAACAGCAGCAAGTCGAACATTTCGCCGCTGAAATTCGTCGCGTGTTCCCAAAACGTGAGTTGCAAACCGCAAACCGCCACCGCCAAAACCGGCGGCAACCACGCGCTCCAAATCGTCAGAAAGGAAAATCCGCTTTGCTCGCGCGCGCGCTGCGCGTCGGTGCGGTCATGCGGCAAAATGGCGACCGACCGTGCCAGCAATCCCAATGTCAACACCGCGCATAAGGCAGAAAAAAGATTGAGCGCGACGGGAATTGCCGCCGACGGCAGCCAACAAAAAGGAATCGTAACCAGAAATGTGATTGGGTTCATCACTTCCGGTTGCCACGTCCAGCCGGAGACTCTGGTGACGTTGGCCAGATTGAGGATTGAAACCCAATGATTCAGTGTCAGGCAATAGACCACGAACGCTGCCGCCCCCAGCAGCCAGGGTAAAAATCGCGGAACGAAATTTTTTCGCGGGTCGGTCTGATTCGTGTTCACCATTGAATTTATCCAGTTGAATCCATTTTTTGCCGGTTGGCAAGATTTTGTCCGGCGCGCAAATCGGCCACGCACTCGACGTGTTGCGTTTGCGGAAACATGTCCAGCGGCTGCACACGCGCCAGTTCAAAGACACCTTCGGCGCATAAAATGTTCAAGTCCCGCGCCATCGTTGCCGGATGACACGAAACGTAAATGACTTGCGACGGCTTCGTTTCACGCAGTAAATTCAAGATTTCCGGCTGGCAACCTTTGCGCGGCGGGTCAATCAAAACCGAAGTTTTCTCCGGCGACAATTTTTGAAGTAACTGCGGCAAAACATCTTCGACCTTTGCGGAAATGAATTCGCCGTTGGCAATGTTTCGCGTTGCGGCATTTTTACGCGCGGCGCGAATCGCCTGTTGATCGTATTCGACACCAACAAATGATTCGACAGCATTTGCCGTTTCAATCCCGAAAAATCCGACGCCGCAATACAAATCGGTTAAATGCTTCGCACCACTGCTCTTGAGAAATTCCTGAACCGTTTCGACCAATTTCGGCAGCAGGAAAAAATTGTTCTGGAAAAATGAATCCGGCGGCACTTCCCAGTTTTCCGGCTGCACGCGCAAAACGATTTTGATGCCGCCTTTGGGCGGCGGATTTGCGCGGACGTTTTTGATTTGTTCGTTCAGCGCCGGTTCGGAAATTTTGCATTCTTCGATGTCCTCAACCAATCCGCAATCCCAGCGCACGAAGCCGATGTTCAATTTCTGTTCCGGTTTGTTCCACTGGCTGCGAATCATGATGCGATTGCGATAGCCGTAAGGTTGTGGGCACGGAATGACCGGCGCGATTTTGTCCGAAGAAATTTTCCCGACACGCTCGAACAAATCCGCGATTTGTTTATGTTTCAATCGCAACTGCGCCGCGTAATCCACGTGCTGATATTGGCAGCCGCCGCATTTCTGAAAGTAAGCGCAAAGCGGTTCGATGCGTTCCGATGACGGTTTTTCCACGCGCAACAATTTCGCGCGCGCAAAATTCTTTTTGACTTCGGTGATTTCGACTTCGACGATTTCGCCGATGAGAACGAACGGGACAAACACGACAAAATCATCAATGCGCCCGACGCCGTCGCCGCCGAACGCGACGTCGTGAATCGTCAGGGAAATCTTGTCGCCGGATTTGAGTGACACAAAAGAATCGTCATGCTTTTTTTCGCGGCCAGCGGCGCAATCCGTTTTGCAGCCACAATCGCCAAACCATCCAAAACGCCTCGTTGACGATACCGCCGGCCATTTTGGATTGTCCCTGCGTGCGCTCGGTGAAAATAATCGGCACTTCCACAATCTTGAATCCGCGACGCCAGAGTTTGTGCGTCAGCTCGATTTGAAAGCTGTAACCGTTTGAGCGCACTTCGTCCAAATTGATGGCCTGCAACGCGCGACGCCGAAAACATTTGTAACCGCCAGTCGGGTCGGAAAAGTGCATTCCGGTAACGGTCTCGACGTATTTTCCGGCGAAGCGGCTCAACATCAGCCGTCCGAGCGGCCAGTTGATAACGCGAATGCCGCCAGAATAACGCGAGCCAAGCACCAAATCGGCGTTTTCATTTTTCGCCGCGTCGAGAAATTTCGGAATGTCGTCCGGGTCGTGTGAAAAATCGCAATCCATCTCGAAAATGAATTCGTAATTGTTCTCCAGCGCCCATTTGAAACCGGCAATATAAGCGCGCCCCAAACCTTCCTTGCCCGCGCGATGCAAAACGTGAATTTCAGGACGCTTCGCCGCCAATTCGTCGGCAATTTTTCCCGTGCCGTCCGGCGAATTGTCGTCCACGACGAGCAAATCCACTTTCACCGGCAGCGACAAAAGCTTTTGCGCCATGCGCGGGAGATTTTCCCGTTCATTGTAAGTCGGCACTATGACCAGCGTTTCGTTCACTTGAAAGCGCAAATTGTTAAAGGCAATTGACCTTGAAAACAAGACGGCAGTTCAATTACTTTCTATTTCATCGCACATAAAGCTTAATTGGAAAATTGAAATGGATTAAAAAATTTTCGAGTATATGAATTCTCCAATTCGACAACCAGAAACGGCTGAAGCTCTTAATAATCGGGGCGAAGCAAAACGAAAACAAGGTGATCTGGACGGTGCTTTAGCGGATTTCGATAAAGCTATTGAACTCAAGCCCGAATTAGCTGCTGCCTACAACAATCGTGCTCTCGTTAAGAAAAAGAAGGGTGATTCAAGCGGTGCTCTAGCCGATTATGACAAAGCCATCACACTCAAGCCTGAATCACCGATATTTTATGTCAATCGCGGTGCATTGAAACGGGTTAGTAGTGACCCTGATGGAGCTTTAACGGATTTCGACCGTGCTATTGAAATCAAACCTGATTTTCACGAAGCTTACAATTATCGGGGCGAAACTAGACGGGTCAATTGCTATCAATTTGACGAAGCCATAGCAGATTTTGATAAGGCAATTGAACTCAAACCAGATTTTGCCATTGCATACAATAATCGCGCCCTCGCAAAACTTTCCAAAGGAGATCGTAATGGCGCTCTATCGGATTGTGACAAAGCGATAAGCCTTAAATCCGACCACCCTTTGTATTATATCAATCGTGGTAAGATAAAAAAACATCTTGGAGATTTCGTTGGCGCACTCGCAGACTTTGATCGAGCCATTGAGCTAAAACCTGATGGTTTAACTTGGAGTCATCGAGCGATGATTAAATATGCCCAAGGAGATTTAGACGGTGCACTTAATGACTGTGACAAAGCCATTCAACTTGCCCCAAATTCAAGCACCGTAAAAACACGTCGCAATCTTATCTTAAAAGAGAAAAATAATCGCGCACGTCAGGAAGATGAGTGCAACAAAGCGCTGGCGCTTACTCCCGATACGGCGGAAAACTGTGATAAACGCGGTCAAGCTAAATGGACTAAAAAAGATTTGGATGGCGCACTTGCTGAATTTAATCGAGCGATTGAACTCGACCCAAATTACGGTGAGACGTATGGCGGTCGTGGCCAGCTTAAGTGGATCAAAAAAGATTTGGATGGAGCATTGGCTGATTTGAATAAAGCGCTCGAACTCATACCCAATTGGCATCACGTCAAAGAAATTAGAGGTTTCGTAAAAAAAGACCTGCGCGAAGCAAAAGGCGAAACCAAGCCGAAGCGCAAAACAAAAGCAAAAAAAATTCCGCAAACCGAGAATACTTTAGCATTACGAACAGACTTTTCTGATGAGGCAGGTTGGCAAATGCTTTGTGCCGCTATTCAAAATCCAAAAAATTCGAGCGATGATTTCATCGCTTATGTGGATTTCGTCAGTGACAGGGCTTTTGAAGGGCTTACGGCAGAACAATTACCCTCGTTTCTTTCAGATGATTCTCAATCTTTCGCTCTTATCATTGATAAAATCGCTCTTTCAAATTCTGAACATCCGATTCTCGTTGTGGATTTGCAAAATGAGCCGGGACAAACATTTCGTGTAATTGCTTCTGAATTGTGGGGAGTGGAAAACAACCTTTCTATCGCCAATATGGGATTTGAAGAATTTGCCAGCCAAGTTGATAAAGACGGAATTTTCCGTGGCTTCCGAAAATAGTGTCAAATCATTGCCGCTTTTCCCTTTCTCGCACGTAGAAATTTCTTCATCCTTATTTCGTGTCAAATCTCATCGCCATCGTCGGACGGCCAAATGTCGGCAAATCCGCGCTGTTCAATCGCATCGTCGGCAAACGCATCGCAATCGTCCACGACCAACCCGGCGTCACGCGCGACCGTGTCACCGCCGAAGCCGAGTGGCATGGCAAAACTTTCACGCTCGTGGACACCGGCGGCATCGGCTTGCTCCGCCGCGAAAAATCCGACGACGTGATTGTCAAGGCAGCGATTGAACAAGTCGAATTGGCGATTGAAGCTGCGAACGCCATCATTTTCGTCGTCAATGTGCAGGACGGAGTTGTTCCGCTCGACCGTGAAGTGGCGGAAAAATTGCATCGCAGCCGCAAGCCGGTTTTCGTCGCGGTCAACAAGGTGGACACCGAGCGTGCGGAAAAAGGAGTTGCCGAATTTTCCGAACTCGGTTTTGAAAAAATCTTTCCTGTCAGCGCGATTCATGGTGAAGGGATTGAAAATTTGATGAATGCGGCGACAATTTCTTTGCCGCAAAAATTGGAATCCGAAAGTGACGGACCAGAAATCAAAAAATCTGAAGCGTTGAAACTGGCGATTGTCGGAAGACCGAACGTCGGCAAATCGTCCATCATCAACGCACTCACCCAATCCGAGCGCGTCATCGTCTCGCCGATTCCCGGCACGACGCGCGACGCGATTGACGTGCCGTTCGAGGTTGAAACTGATGGCGTCCGTCAAAATTACATTTTGATTGATACCGCTGGAATGCGCAAAGCACGACGCGTAGATGATTCTGTGGAATTTTTCAGCGTGCAACGCTCGGAAGATTCCATCGCCCGCAGCGACATCGTGATTTTTATTCTGGACGCGGAAGCCGGCATCACCGAGCAGGACAAAAAAATCGCCGACCGCATCGTGGAAAATCGTAAAGCCTGCATCGTCGTCGTCAACAAATGGGATTTGTTCGACGAAAAAGTTCGCGCAGCGCGCGAAGAAGAAATCAAACGGCGCGAAAATAAAAAACGGACGGAAGGCCAGGCCAAAGAAATGACGACACTGGCTGAATTTGCCAAATGGGTTTCGGAAAAATTGTTTTTCCTCGATTACGCGCCGGTGATTTTCACGTCAGCCAAAACGAATTTTCATCTGGAGCGATTGCTCGAAGCGGTTCGTTACGTCGCGTCGCAATTGCAACAAAAAATTCCCACTTCCATCTTGAACCGCACGCTGCACGATGCCGTGGAACGCCGCCAACCGATCAGCGCCTCCGGTCATCGCTTGAAATTTTATTACGCGACGCAAGTGCGACAAGCCCCGCCGACGTTTTTGCTGTTCGTGAATCGCGACGAATTGTTTTCCGAGCCGTATAAAAAATATCTCGCGGGTGAATTGCGAAAGGCGTTCGGTTACGAAGGCTGTCCAATTGTGCTCGTGCCGAAAGCGCGTCCGAAAACGATTGAGCCGGTGCGGAAATTCAAATCGAAACACTCAAAATCAGCGAAAGAATTTGAGCCGCGCCGCAAAAAATTTCCGCGAACGCGCGGAAATCGTTTCGTCAGGAAACCGCGCTGAAGTTTTTGTTCACAGCGGCGGATAAGTTTTATTTTTTCAACAGGGACAAATCAATTTCCGCGTTTCTGCTTGGGAATATCGTTCGCGTAACTTTTTTGAAAAATTTTCTTGAAAGCCACAACGGGTAGTAGCATGATAGCCGCCGTTCCCCAATTAGTTGGGGAAACGAAGAATCCGAAAAATCGGTTTTATCTGGGAAATTGACAATCTTTAAGTCCGGTTGGTTTTTGCTTCACTTGAACCATCGGCTGCCAAGCCTAAAATTTTTAATTGGAGACAATCATGATTGATGCACGTGAGGAAGTTTTGTCGTCGGCTCCGAAGGCCGTTCACCGTCGCGCTGGAAAAACCACCGCGGGACGCGCGCTCAAACCCGTCAAAATGACGGCGGAAAAATTTCTGCGCGTCGAACGCGTGTTCAGCGACGCGAACGTCAAACCGTTTGACCAAATCGAATGGGACAAGCGCACGGCAGAAATCACCGACGACGCGGGCAAGGTCATTTTCAAACAGGAAAATGTCGAAGTGCCGAAATCGTGGTCGCAGCTCGCCACGAAAGTCGTCGTCTCCAAATACTTTTACGGTGAGCAAAATACGTCCGAGCGCGAAACGTCGGTTCGCCAATTGATTCATCGCATTTCGCGGACGATTGCGGATTGGGGAATCACCGATGGCTATTTCAGCAAGGCGGACGGCGAAATTTTTTATGACGAATTGACATGGCTTTGCCTGAATCAATACGGCGCGTTCAATTCGCCGGTGTGGTTCAACGTCGGGCTTTATCACGAATACGGCATCGGCAAAAAATCCGGCAAAGGCAATTGGTTTTACAACCGCAAAACCGGTGAAGCCGAACGCGCGGAAACGCAATACGAATATCCGCAGGGCAGCGCGTGCTTCATCCAAAGCGTCGAGGACAACATGGAGGACATCATGCGCCTCGCGTCCAGCGAAGCAATGCTGTTCAAATACGGCTCCGGCACGGGCACGGATTTGTCGCCGTTGCGTTCGAGCAAGGAAAAATTGAGCGGCGGCGGGCGTCCGAGCGGTCCGATGAGTTTTCTGAAAGTTTATGATCAGGTCGCCAACGTCGTGAAATCTGGCGGCAAAACGCGTCGTGCGGCGAAGATGAACACGCTGCGCGATTGGCATGGCGACATCGAGGAATTCATTGACGCGAAGCAAAAGGAAGAAAAGAAGGCATGGGCGTTGATTGAGCAAGGTTATGATGGCAGTTACAACGGCGATGCCTACGGCAGCGTGATGTATCAAAACGAAAATCTTTCCGTGCGCGCCGGCGACGAATTCATGCAGGCTGCCGTGGACGACAAGGAGTGGTGGACAAAATCCGTTACCACCGGCAAGCCGCTTCAGAAAAAAGACGCGAGCACGCTGTTGAACAAAATCGCCGAAGGCACTTGGATTTGCGGCGACCCCGGCATCCAATACGACGGCGCGATTCAAAAATGGCACACGTGCAAAGGCACAGAGCCGATTCATTCGACCAATCCGTGCAGCGAATACGTTTTCATAAACAACACCGCGTGCAATCTCGCGTCGCTGAATTTGATGAAATTCAAACGCGAGGACGGCAAATTCGACATCGAACGTTTCAAAGCCGCCGTCCGCATTTTCATCACAGCGCAGGAAATCATCGTGGACAACGCGAGTTATCCGACGAAAGACATCGCGGAAAATTCCCACATTTTCCGCACGCTCGGACTCGGTTACGCGAATCTTGGTTCGCTCTGCATGAGCTACGGTTTGCCGTATGATTCGGATGAAGGCCGCGCGCTCGCCGGCGCCATCACTTCCATCATGACCGGCCATGCCTACGAACAAAGTGCGGAAATTGCCGCGACGATGGGCGCGTTTGCCGGTTACCGTGACGCGCGTTGCGCTCACGTTTCCAAGCCGCTGGCAAAAGACAACGTGGATTCGATGCTCGGCGTCATTCAATTGCATCGCGACGCTGTTGAAGAAATTCATCCCAGCGAAGAATTTGGTTATCTCAAAACTGAAGCGCGCAATCGCTGGGATCGCGCGCTGTCACGCGGCAAACAAGTCGGCTACCGCAACGCGCAAGTCACCGTGCTCGCGCCGACGGGCACGATTGCGTTTTTGATGGATTGCGACACGACCGGCGTCGAACCCGACATCGCGCTCGTGAAATACAAATTGCTCGCGGGCGGCGGCATGTTGAAAATCGTCAATCGCGGCGTGCCGGATGCCTTGCGTCGCCTCGGTTACAACGAGGCTGAAGTCAAAAATATCGTCGCGCACATCGAAAAATTCGACACGATTGAAGATGTCGAAGAAAACGGCGCGATTGTGAAAAGTGGTTTGAAAGCCGAGCATCTTCCCGTTTTCGATTGCGCGTTCAAACCCGCGCGCGGCAAACGCAGCATCGGTTATCTGGCGCATCTGAAAATGATGGCCGCTGCGCAACCGTTCATTTCCGGCGCGATTTCCAAAACCGTCAACATGCCGAACGAAAGCACCGTCGCCGAAATCCGCGACACTTACGTTCAAGCGTGGAAAATGGGATTGAAATGCGTGGCGATTTATCGCGACGGCTCAAAACGTTCGCAGCCGCTCAACACGAAAAAAACCAGCGAAGGCGTCGCCAAGACGGACAACGACGGCGTTTTGATTTCCGAATTGACTGCGCGCGTCAAGGAACTCGAGGCTCAAGTCGCCCATTTGCAGAACGAAGCCGGCAAACCGTTGCGCCGCCGCCTGTCTGACACGCGGCAGGCCATCACGCATAAATTCGACATCGCCGGTCACGAAGGTTATTTGACCGTCGGCCTTTTTGAGGACGGTCAGCCCGGCGAATTGTTCATTACGATGGCGAAAGAAGGCTCGACCATCGGCGGTTTGATGGACACCATTGGCACATTGACGAGCATGTCGTTGCAATACGGCGTGCCGCTGGAAACGCTGCTGAAAAAATTCGCGCATCAGCGTTTCGAGCCGAGCGGCTTCACCAAAAATCCCGAAATCCGCAATGCCTCGTCTATCATTGATTACGTTTTCCGCTGGCTCGCGTTTCAATTCATTCCCGGCTATCGCGAAGCGCTGACCACCAACCGTTCGCAGCCGGAACTCGCCATGCCCGGTCTGATTGAGGAAATAAAAAAAAAGGTGAATCGTCCCGTGCCTGAATTGCCGATTGCCGAGGACACGGACATTGTTGACCTGAAATCCGGCAAGGAAAATGTTCATGGCCACCGCGCGTTGACGCTGACTTCGATGATTACCAATCAGCAGGACGCGCCAACGTGTCCGAGTTGTGGCCACGTCGCCGTGCGCAACGGTGCGTGTTATAAATGTTTGAATTGCGGCGAAAGTCTCGGCTGCTCGTAAGCGGCTTCTACCTGTTCTTTTTTCGCGGCAAATAAGCGCCGCATGATTCACGGACGACCAGTCTTGGGGGAAGCAGGATGGTGCGCGTGGGGAGCGTTGGTTGGGCGAGGCGGTCCAGCATGGCGTGGAACGCGCTCACGGCGATGTCTTTGCAAGGCTGCTGTATGGTAGTCAGCGGCACCCCCAGAAGAGTGGCGTATTTGGCATCGTCAAAGCCGACCACGCGAATGTCTTCCGGGATGCGAAAATGATTTTGTTCGATGGTTCGTATCAGTTGGGCGGCGGTGAAATCATTGGCGCAAACCGCAGCATCCCACATTTTTCCTGCCATCAAGGAACGGACAAACCTGGCGTCCAACGGGTCTCCGACCCGCACCCAATCAGGAATGATTTCCAGCTTGTGACGAACCAATGCTTCCCGCACTCCGCTGATGCGCATATCCACTGTGGGGGCGGAAAGCGGGCGCATAACGAAGGCAAGACGTTGACAGCCCAATTTGATGAGATGCTCCGCCAACATGAAACCGGCAGAAAAGTTATCAAGCCCGATCAGGTCGAAATGGCTGCGTTGCGGAAATGGCGTCATGTCCCGGTCCAGTAAAATGACGGAAATGCCGGCCTCGCTGAAGCGCTCGGAGATGCTGCGGTTGGTTTCATCCTGACCAAGGGTCAGTTCAAAAGGCGCAAAAAAAACCCCGGCCACGCGGCGTTCGATGAACTGTTCGCACAATTCCTTGGCGTGTTCCCGGCTGCCGTCCTGATCCTGACGCGGGTGAGCCGAACCGCCCCACAAAAAAGTGTATTCATTGGCCCGGCCCAGGCTGGCAAGCTCGCCGCAAATAATTTCGAAAATCTCCGTCGTGCCCAGCCCGGGAATCAACAATCCCAATTGACGCGTGGCACTGGCAACACCGGTTGTTTTGCGAACATAAGTTCCAGACCCGGCGCGGCGTTCAATGATTCCTTCAACGGTGAGGTCTCGCAATGCGCGCGCCACGGTGGGTCTGGAAACATTGAATTGTTTGACGAGTTGCGCCTCGCTGGGCATACGCGCGCCGTTGGCGTATTTGCCGGCGGCG
>DASZXH010000052.1:0-12717 GCA_035545995.1 Verrucomicrobiia bacterium | reverse complement strand
TGGCAACTTGCCTCGAAAATGCTGAATTGCAAGTGTCGTCTGAAAAATTTATTTTAATTTCGTGAAACATTCCGGCAAAGCGTCCCTCGCGGCGATAAAACTCATCGCCCTTTCCGGCGCTGCCATCATCACGCTGCTGACCGTCGCGTTCCTTGCCAAGTGGATTGCGATTTTCTTTTTGAGCATGGCGTGGGTGCTCATCGGACTTTGGGTTCTGTTTGTCGCGTTCTCTTTCTATTTTTTTCGCGATCCGAATCCGCTGACGCCCACCGGCGCGAATTTCGTCATTTCGCCCGGCCACGGCAAAGTGGACATGATTGACACGATTGTCGAAAATGATTTCATCGGCGGCGAATGCCAGCGCGTTTCCATTTTTCTGTCCGTGTTCGACGTTCACGTCCAAAACGCGCCGGTCGCGGGGCGCGTCACCTATTTCAAACACATGCCCGGCGAGTATCTGAACGCGATGAAAGCCGATTCCGCGAAATACAACGAAAACGTGCTCATCGGCATCGAATCCATCGAACCGCGCGGCGAAAAAATCGGCGTGCGATTGATCGCCGGTCTGATTGCGCGGCGCATCGTTCCGTGGATTCAACAAAACGATGCCGTGCAGCGCGGCGAGCGCATCAGCCTGATTCAATTCGGCTCGCGGGTGGACGTTTATCTGCCCAAACGCGCCAAAATCAAAGTCAATCTCGGCGACCGCGTGGTCGGCGGCGAAACCGTGATTGCGTCTTTCGATTGAAATGAACGAGCCAACTCAAAAACCGGGCGATTCGGAAGAAAAATTGAAGATTTATTTTCTGCCGAATCTACTCACAGCGGGCAATCTGTTCTGCGGTTTCGTCGCCTTGACCAAAATCGTGGACGCAAATCTCGTGCCTGACGACATGGGCCATGTTGATTGGTGGCCCATCAAATTCGCGCTCGGTTTCATTTTGCTCGCGTGCATTTTTGATTTGTTCGATGGCCGCGTCGCGCGCATGGGCGGCGTGGAAAGTCCGTTTGGCCGCGAATTCGATTCGCTCGCCGATTTGGTTTCGTTCGGCGTCGCGCCTGCATTTCTCGTCCAGCGCGTCGTGCTCGCGGATGTTTTTCCCGACCAATACCGCCAGATCAGTTGGTTTATCGCTTCGATTTATTTGTTGTGCGGCGCATTTCGGCTGGCGCGGTTCAATTGCCTCGCGGCCATGCCGAACAGCAGCAGCGGCAAAGATTTTTTGGGATTTCCCATTCCTTCCGCCGCCGGCCTCGTCGCGTCACTGACGTTGCTCATTATCCATTTCAACGAAAAGGAAAAAAATCTCGGCCATTGGAATTACGTCATCGCCGCCGTGCTGGTTTTTCTTTCGGCGATGATGGTCAGCACTGTGAAATATCCCAGCTTCAAATCGTTGGGGTTGCGGTCCAAGAGCACGTTCTGGAAAATGATTGGCGCGGCGTTGTTCGTGGGTTGCATCCTGATTCTGCGCGAAAAAATTCTTTATTACGCGCTGCCCGCGTTTTTCACGTTGTATCTGATTTACGGATTTGTCCGCCCCAGCCTTTCCCGCGCTTGGCGGCGTGAAATCGAAGAAGACGACGAGCCTGACGACGCAAATTAAAATGTATGACTTGACGCCCATCCTGCTCGCGTTGTTCGCCGGTTACGTCACCGCGCTGTTGTTTTCCTCGATTCCCGTCGGCCCGATCAATCTCACCATCATCAACGAAGGTTCGCAGCGCGGTTTCAAATGGGCGGCGCTCATCGGCCTCGGCGCATCCGTCATGGAAGTCATTTATTGCTCCATCGCGTTCACCGGCTTCTCGTCGTTCTTCGACAACCGCACCGTCAAATCAGCGATGGAAGTGTTCAGTTTCGTTTTTCTTTTGTTCCTCGGCGCAAAATTTCTTTCCGCGCAAACCGTTAATGTCCCGACCAAACTTTCCGCCGCTTCGGAAAAGATTGGCGCGCGGCTGGACGAAAAATTGCATCCGCGCTCCGCGTTTGCCATCGGCTTCGTGCGCGTCATGGGCAACCTCGGCGTGTTACTGACTTGGGTGGTGCTGGCCGCCTATCTCATGTCGCACGATGCTTATTTTACTTCGCACTACTGGGTCGCCGATCGTTTGTTTGCAAAACTCGCCTGCGTCGGTGGCGTATTTCTTGGCACAAACACATGGTTTGGCGTGTTGAGTTTCAGCGTGTCGCGCGGCCACGGCAAATTTAGTGAAAAAACGCTGTTGCGGATGCAGCACGTTTCAGGACTTTGCCTGCTGTTGGCTGGATTTTATGGTGGCGCGCACGTCGTTTGGCAACTCGCGCACCACCGGTTGTGGGAACAAAGTCTTTCTGCCGCCGGAATTTTGTGATAATCTCCTGCGCTTAAATTATGCTCAAAGCTGGAATCGTCGGATTGCCGAACGTCGGCAAATCAACCCTGTTCAACGCCGTCACTCGCACGCGCAAAGCGGAAGCGGCCAATTATCCCTTTTGCACCATTGACCCGAACGTCGGCATCGTCACCGTGCCCGACGCGCGTTTGAACGTGCTGAAAGACATCGCCAAAACGCAGGTCGTCATTCCCGCCGCGATTGAATTTGTGGACATCGCCGGCCTCGTCAAAGGCGCGGCGGCGGGTGAAGGATTGGGTAATAAATTTTTGACCCACATCCGCGAAGTGGATGCCATCGTCCAAGTCGTCCGCTGCTTTGAAGACGCGGACATCCATCATGTCACCGGCAGCGTTGACCCCGTGCGCGACATCGAAATCATCAACACCGAACTCGTCATCGCCGATTTGGACAACATCAAAAAACGCCGCGAAAAATTATCGAAAGACGTAAAGCGCGGCGACAAAGCTGCGGTTGCCGAAGACACTGTGCTCGCAAAATTTGAACCTGTTCTCGACGCAGGCAAACTCGCCTTGACCGTCCAACTCACGCCCGAAGAAAAAATTGTCGCCAAATCATTTTTCCTGCTCACCGACAAACCAACCATTTTCGCCTGCAACGTGAAAGAAAACGATTTGGCGCAAGGCGACAAAAATCCGTTCGTTCAAAAAGTGCAGGATTACGTCAAAACGCATCTCGCCTGCGAAGCCGTCGTCATCAGCGCGCAAATCGAAAGCGATTTGATTGATTTGTCCGCCGACGAAGCGAAGGAATTTTTGAAGGAACTCGGCGTGAGCGAATCCGGCGTCGGCAGCCTCATCCGCGCAACCTATCATCTACTCGGTCTGCGGACGTATTTTACGGCAGGCGAAAAAGAAGTCCGCGCGTGGACGATTCACGAAGGCGACACCGCGCCGAAAGCAGCGGGCGTGATCCACTCCGATTTCGAGCGCGGCTTCATCAAGGCCGAAACTGTCGCCTACGACGATTTGGTGAAATGCGGCAGCGTCGCCGCCGCGCGCGAACGCGGTTTGTATCGCATGGAAGGCAAGGAATATGTCGTGAAAGACGGCGACGTGATGCTGTTCAAATTCAACGTCTGATTTTTGCCACAGAGACACAGAGGCGAGGAGAGATGAATAATTACAGAGAAAAATTAAAGCAGGCCCGCGAGAAAAAAGGCTGGTCTATTCACGATGCAGCAATACAAGTGGAAATCGCTGGAATTACGAACCGAGACAGTTATTACGACATTGAACAACATGATAGTGAAATCACAAGCACCTGTTCTTTGAACGAAATTTTGCAAATTTGTAATTTGCTGGAAATTCGACCGCGAGATTTATTTTGTGACGAAACTGTTTCGACGTTCACAATTGAAGAAGTCATTGAGAAAATTAAAGAGCATTGTGTTAAAAATAAAATTTCAATCGCTCAATTTTAGGACAGAGCCGGCTGGCGTGTTAAATCTTGCCTCTCAAACCCAAGTGTTGCGTTGAAAGAATGGAGTTTTGATTGCCTTCAAGACATTTGCCGAGAACTTCAAATTGATTGGCAAAGGGTCATTTCCAGTTTGTAAATTTCTCTGTGTCTCTGTGCCTCTGTGGCAAATTTTCAACCTAATTTGTATCTCCGCATTTTCGAATCCACTTCCTGCGCCCAGGCGTCAATGCCGCCGCGCAGGCAGCGCACGTTTTGCAAACCATGTCCCATGAAATACGCCGCTGCGTCCAGACCGTTTTTGCCCGCGTGATCAATCACCACAATCGGCTCGGCGTTTGAACCGCTCGCCATGAGCTGTTGCATCACCGGCTGCGACAGCAAAATCGAACCTTCAATTTTCACCGCCTCAAATTCCTCGCGCGACCGCACGTCAATCAACTTCACAAATTTGTCGCGCTGCAACAGTTCGGCCAGTGCCGCTGGCGAAATCAAAACTTTCGCGTCCTGCTCGTGGCTGGACTGGATGTGCGTCAGCACTTCGTCGCAATTCAAATGGCCGTTGCGTGTGCAAACCTGCGCCAGCGTTTCGTCCGCGCTGAACCCGCAACTGCTGCACCCGCCGATGTGATATTTGCGGAACAACGCCCGTTGCGCGCCGGGAAATTTTTCCAGCACTTCGCGCATTTGCGACTGCGAGCCAATTTTTTCTGTCACGGTCATTGCCCGAAAAACTTTTGGATTTCTTTGATGGCCTCCACGAAACGGTCAACTTCGACTTTAGTGTTGTAGAAATAAAAACTCGCGCGGGCGGTGGATTCCACGCCGAGCTTGTGCATGAGCGGTTGCGTGCAGTGATGGCCGCCGCGCAATGCCACGCCTGCTTGGTCGGCGAGCGTCACCACGTCGTGTGCGTGAACGTCCTTGAGCAAAAAGCTGACGAGGCCGGCGCGCAGATGAGCATTGGAAGAATTTAATTTCGGGCCGAATAGGCGAATGTTTTTCAGTGCAGACAATTTTTCGTAAGCATAGTTCGCCAGTTCCTGATCGTGCTTCCAAATGTTTTCGCGGCCAATCGCATCCAAATAATCCATCGCGGCGTGCAAACCAATCGGACCGGAAATATCCGGTGTGCCAGCCTCGAACCGATGCGGCGCGGATTTGAATTCTGTCTTGTCGTAGCCGACGGTCAAAATCATTTCGCCGCCGCTTTGATACGGCGGCATCGCGTCGAGCAATTCCTGTCGTCCCCACAAAATGCCGATGCCAGTCGGCCCGCAAATCTTGTGACCGGAGAACACAAAAAAATCGCAGCCGATTTGCTGCACGTCCACCGGCAAATGCCCCGCGCTCTGCGCGCCATCCACGAGCGTGACGATGCCGAGTTTTTTCGCGCGCGCGCAAAGTTCGGCGACTGGATTCAAAGTTCCAAGCGAATTGGAAATGTGAACAAGCGAGAGAATTTTGACCTGCGGCGTGAGCAATGAATCCAGTTTCGATAAATCCAAAATGCCTTCGTCGCCGGTGACGGGAAGGTAGGCAATTTTTGCGCCGGTTTTTTGCGCGATGAGTTGCCACGGCACGAGATTGCTATGATGCTCCATTTCCGTGAGCAGAATCACGTCGCCGGATTTGAGATTTTTTGCTCCCCATGAACTGGCGACGAGATTGATGCCTTCGGTCGTGCCGCGCACGAAGACGATTTCATCAGCGCTTTTGGCGTTGATGAATTTTGCGGCACGGGCGCGCGCAGCTTCGTAAGCGTTCGTCGCACGATTGCTCAACTCGTGGATGCCGCGATGGACATTGGCATTGTCATGCTCGTAATAATGCACGAGTGCATCAATCACCGTGCGCGGTTTTTGCGACGTGGCGGCGTTGTCGAAATAAACCAGCGGCTTGCCGTGAACCTGCTGATTCAGAATCGGAAAATCATCGCGCAATTTCTGCCAATCAATGTTTTTGGAAATACTCATTTATTTTTTAGCCACGGATTGAACACGGATGAAACACGGGAAAAATTACCGATATGCAATTTCACGCCATGCTAAAAAAGCCAAAATTAAATAAACAGAAATGACCATCAGAAATTTTGTTTTACTGAATGGCTGCAATTTTGGGATCAGCCATTTCCACATTTTAGGAGTCAAAAACAACGCGCCCAAAACGCCAAACGTGACTATACAAAAAGATATATAATTGCGAGGTAGAATTGTGGAAACGAGAAATCCACAATTCATTCCCAACATCAAACATCCCAAAAGTATTAGCATTTGCAGCAGATTCATAAAAATCTGTGTTCAATCCGTGTTTCATCTGTGGCTACATTAAGCCGAGTTGCAATTTCGCCGCCTCGGTCATCATGCCTTGATTCCACGGCGGGTCCCAGACGAGTTCGACGTTCGCCTCGTCAATCGGTTCGAGCGAGAGCAATTTGTTTTGCACGTCCTGCGCGAGCACGGGTCCCATGCCGCAACCGGGCGCGGTCAGTGTCATTTTCACGTCGGCCTTGAAACTATTTTCGCCGGCGGGCGTGAGATGACAATCGTAAATCAAACCGAGGTCAACAATGTTGACGGGAATTTCCGGGTCGTAACAGGTTTTGAGCGCGTCCCAGATTTGTTTTTCCAATTGCTCCTGCGTGACCGGACCGGAAATCGCGCCGGAAATCGTCGTGGCGGGCGCGGATTTGATTTCTAGGCCGAGCGCGTCGGCGTCCTTGCCGTCAATGCGGAACATGTTGCCGTTGACGATGACGGTGTAGCTGCCGCCGAGCGATTGCGTGACGTAAGCCTGCGCGCCCTTTTGCAGCGTGACTTTCGTGCCGACGGGAACGACGGAGGCTTCCACGTCGCGGACTAAAGTTTTGGTTTCGGAACTCATAATGGAAACATAATCGCCTGAAATCGGAATTAAATCAATCATCGTGAAACCGTAAGGGTCACAATGGAGTAACGGAGCAAAGCGCCTGCGACGACCGACCGGCTAAACCGTTCAATTCCGATGTTTGTTGAGGCGTTGACGGTATGAAATGGGACAACGGTCAACCGGCAGTGAGTGAATGACTCTCACTGGCTTTGGAGGATATAAAAGCGTTGCGGCGCCTTGGCATCCACCGCGTTGGTGGCGGTGATGGTGAAATTGCCGTCGGCGTTCAAGACGTTCGTCGCGACCGGCGTCCATTGGTTTAGTGGCAGTGTAAGATTCGTGCCCATCAATGCCACATTGGTTTCGCCCGACAGTCCATTGGCGCAGTTGAGCACCAGGTTTGTCTCCGATAGACTCGCGTTAAGGATGGTCGGCCCCGGCAAAAATGAGATACTGAACACCGTGCCATTGGCTCCGGTGCCGCCGTTTTCTGCCGTCCCATACAATGTGCTGCCGACAGCAATCAACCCGGCTCTGGGAGTGGCTCCGTCACTGTTGGTTCCAGTGATGTCGTCAATGTCGGGGTCATAAGACAGGGCGCTGAAACTATGTATCACGGTAAAATCCGAGCCATCGGTGTTCAGGACGAACACCGTGCCGTTGCCTCCGACTTCACCTTCTCCATTCCCGCTCGACGTTCCGAACAGCGCGTTGCTGAATAAAACCAGATCCCCCGCCGGCCCGAATCCGTCGCTGCCGCCGGTGAAGTTGTAAAGATTCGTAAAATCCAGGCCATTGGTCTTGACGGCGAACACCGTGCCACTGTTTGCGCTGCCGCCGCGAAACGCCGTTCCATACAGCGTGTCGCCGGATAAAATCAGTCCGGCATAGGGAGAAATTCCATCGCTATTGGTTAGTGTATAAAAATTAATCGGCGCAAAACTATGCAGCACCGTGAATCCTGTGCCATTGGTCTTAACGGCGAACACCGTGCCTGCGCCATTGATGCCGCCCCCGCTGGCCGTCCCATAGAGCGTATCGCCGGATAAAATCAAATCGGCATACGGGGTGGCTCCGTCGCTGTTCGTCAGATTGTAATCGGGGTCGTAGGCCGTGGCCGCGAAACTATGCAGCGTCGTAAAATTCGTGCTGGTGACATTTAGTGCGAACACCGTGCCCGAGTTTGCGCTGCCGCCATCTGCCGCCGTTCCATAGAGCGTATCGCCGGATAAAATCAGTTGGGAATACGGATTACCGCCATCGCTGTTAGTGTAAGGATAGTTACGCGCGGTGAAATTATGCAGCACCGTGAAGCCCGCGCCATTGGTCGCCACGGCATACACAACGCCATTGTCCGTGCTGCCGCCATTGATTGTCGTCCCAATCAAATTGGTGCCGTATAAAACCAGTCCGGCTGCCGGACCACTCCCGTCACTTCCACCGCTGAAATTATGCAGGACCGTGAACCCCGTGCCGTCGGACTGAACGGCAAATACCGTGCCGTAGCCCGCACTGCCACCCACAGACGCCGTTCCATACAGCGTGTCAACGTCCGAACTGATAGCCGCATGCACTGTCCCAGCGCTTTTCAAAATGGGTGGAGGTGGGGTTGAATGTAATCCACCAGCAAGTGTTGCTCGGCCAAGTGATTTAGCTCCATCGAAGTTTTTGATGGTATTTGTGGCTCCATTGTTAGTCGCGAACGGGTCATTATTAGCGACAGCTAAAAATCTGATGAATTCCTTTGCATTTTCGTCTGAAAGTGATGCCTCTAGTCGGGGCGTGGCAACCAACCCCAGCAACGTCAGCACAATAAAGAGGAACAACTTGGCGGTCGCCCGTCGGCGCGGCAGCGTCACTCCATCGGTGTGGAGCGAATTCTGAATTTGTGTTTTCATAGTTTCTCCGTTCGCTTTTGGATTGCGATTCCCTTTCCTTCTTCTCTAAAGTAGCCAATTACACCTAGTCGGTTCTGGCGTATTCTGCAATATATTTCTTCACGTGGATTTTGGCGGAGTTGTTATCCGCCACACAATTCAATCACGGCATCGTGGATGGTGTCGGCAAGGTCGGAAGCAGCATCGTCACAAACGCCAATAAAATCAATTCAAGGATTTGCGCGTTAAATCATCAAATCTCGACTTGGATTTGCCGGCCGATTAATTTTTGAGACTTCAGACGCGTTATGAACCAAAAAAACAGGAAGAAAATTCTTTTGTGTACCGCTTTTTTGTGGGCGATTCGTGTGTTCGCCCAAGATTTCCATTTCGATGGAACAATTTCGCAGACGGTTCTGGAAAATTATTTGTCGCGTTCCATTTCATTCACGGAACTTTTGCACGATGATTTGAACGCGCCGCGTGATGCGCGAGGTGTTGAACCGCGTGATAATTTACGTTTCATCCTAAACACCAAGGCAAAATTCATCGGGCGCGCGTTGATGCTTTGGGGACATGAAAGCAATCTTTCCAATTTTTTGGCGAACGCGAAGCCGTTCGCGGAGGCGATTCACAAAGCCGACCCGGACATTATTTTGGAAGGTGCGGAATTCGAGATTGTCACGACCAACATTGAATCCATCAAAATTCCCGAATTTGTGTTTCAGGAATTTGGCCAGCCGGTGACGAACCGGAATTTTTCGTATCAGGCGATGCTTTATGCCAATGGCCATTTCGTGAATCACTGGGGCAAAAATGCGTCTGTGCCCGACATGAGCCGGTTGGAAACGCGCATGTGGTTTTATTTTCTCGGCGCGAGTTACATTGACGCGGGCATCGAAGCGATTCATTTCGGTCAGGTTGGATTGATGGACAACAACGATCCGGGACACGCGGGCTGGATTGACATGCTCAATCGCGTTCGTGCTTACGCGCATCAATACGCGCGGCGGCATATCGTGTTGTGCGACGCGCATATGCCGACGGGCGGTTACGTTGAAAATGGAAAACTGCTTTTTGATTTTCACGCTTTTCCGTTGCGCATCGTCGCGGTGACGAATGAACCTTACAAAGGCGTTTTGCAGGTCGGTTACGCGGATTCCATTTTCAAACGCAGCAAAGGCGGCATCACGCCGAGCGGCTGGTCGTGCGAACATCTGCCTTATCTCGTCGAATTCGATAATTTCGGCAGCCGCAATCCGGGGCATTTGAGCGCCTCGCCGTTCATTTGGGGCTGGGACGAAATTACTTGGTTCGCGCTCACGCCGGAAAAAGGGCGCAACGAATGGCTGTATTACGCGTGGAATTGGTTGAAGGCAACCGACCCCGTCGGCCATCTGGAAATGCCGGGCAGCCGCGTTTTGTCACCGGGCAGAAACAGCGACGGCCCGCGCTGGTATTGGGCAAACACGCGCAGCGACGCCTGCCCAAACGGTTTTAATACCGAAGAGACCATCAAAGAAATCTGGGCAGCGGACAAATTGGCGGAAAACAAGTAATCAGCTTCACGCCGTCGCCAGATTTTCTTCCAAAACTTTTGAGCGTGCGGAATTTTCTTTGGCTTCGGCAGCGGCTGGATTTTCCAGAATTTTTATCGGCTCGTAAAACGTATTTCGTTGCACCGGCGTGCGACCGACTTCGCGGATGGCTTTAATCATGTCGGTTTCCGTTTGCAACTGCGGCGAGGTCGCGCCGGCCATGTGGAAAATGTGTTCCTCGATAATCGTGCCGTGAATGTCGTCCGCGCCGTAGTTCAGCGCGACTTGCGCGAGTTTCATGCCGAGGCCAATCCAATACGCGGTGATGTGCGGAAAATTGTCGAGGTAAATACGGCTGACAGCAATTGTGCGCAACGAATCGAATCCGGTCGGCGGATGCTCAACGGGAATGTCATTGTCCTGCGGCTGATACGCGAGCGGCACAAAGCCGACAAAGCCGTGCGTCTCGTCCTGCAACGCGCGCAATTGCCGCAAATGGTCCACGCGGTCGGCGAGCGATTCGACGTGGCCGTAAAGCATCGTGCATGTGCTGCGCTGGCCAAGTTTGTGCCACGTGCGATGCACGTCCAAATACTCTTCGGCGGATTCCTTGCCTTTGGCAATCGCCGAACGGACTTCTTTGCGAAAAATTTCCGCGCCGCCGCCGGTGAGCGATTCGAGGCCGGCGTCCTTCAATTCAATCAACGTCTGTTCGACCGATTTTTTCGCGAGCCACGCCAAATGTAAAATTTCAATCGCTGTGAAACATTTCAATTGCAAGCGCGAATCCAATTTTTTCAATTCACGCAGCATATCGGTGTAATAACTGAACGGCAGCGATGGATGCAATCCGCCGACGATGTGCAATTCCGTGACGCCAAGTTTCAAGGTTTCACGCGCTTTCTCAACGATTTCTTCGACGGAAAATTGAAAGCCGTCCGCGTCGCGTTTCTTTTTTGAGAACGAGCAGAATTGGCAGGACAAAATGCAGTAATTGGAATAATTGACGTAGCGATTGACGATGTAGCTGGCGCGGTTGCCGACTTTTTTTTGCCGCGCCAAATCCGCAATCGCGCCGACGGCGTTCAGGTCTTTTGACTCAAATAATTGCAGCGCGTCGGCTTCGGAAATGCGCTCGCCTTCAGCCACTTTGGCATAAATGTTGCGAAGTTCGCTTTGTTGGACGAAAAAATTCACAAAAGACGATTAACAGAAATTGGGATTTTGGCAAATTGAGTTTGCAATGCGCTTGAAAAATTGCAAGTTGCAACGCTTTGTCATTTTCGATTTGACGTGCCAAATCGGAACAATCAGAACAAAATCTCTGGACGACGGCTGAACGGGAAGTTTTGCGCGCGGTCTAAAAAAGTTGCGAGGCCGGAAAATTTGAAATGAAACGCTGGCTGGGTTTTTCAATTTGCACCGCTTTGGGCGTGGCGCTGTTCGTCTGCGGTTTGCGGATTCCAATTTATCTGCGAGCCGTGGACGCCGTCGTGCTTCAACGCGCGGGCAAAAACACTTCATCGCTGGCCGATTTCGGATTGAAATTGGTCAACGATAAAAATCTGGGCGCGGCTCAACTGATTTTGCAAACCGCGCAGACGGAAAAAATTTCCGGCTGGGAAAAATTGGGCGCGACAGTGACCGATTCCGTCAACGCGCATCCCGATTGGGAGGTTTGGGGCGGCGACGTTCGCTGGAATCAGTTCTTTGAAAAAAATCTGAACGCGCCGGCCAATTCAGAGCCGTTCACCGCGTTTGCCATTCGCGAGCAAAATCGGGATTCGATTCTTCAGGCGTTGCGTCAATCCTCGAATCCGGCGACGCTGGAATTGTTGCGAACGCGCGCGTTGAACGACACGGTGCTTTTTCCGCCGTCGCAATCCGCTTCCGGCCAGGCTTACGACGCGGCGGTTGCCATCGCCGGACTTTTGACGGAAGGCGGTTATTTGACGGCGAGTTTGAGCGGCGACATTTCCAAACTGGCGGCGGCGGCCAATCAAGGTCACGGCACGCGCCCGCTGGAAGAAGTGCTGATGGATTTGCTGTCGTTGGGGCAAAGGCTCAATTGGAATCAACTCGTGACGTTTGTGAATCAAATTGCCGATGTGCCGACGCTGCATTTGCTCGCGGATCAAGCGCGCAAATCGGGACACGAATTGCCGCTGCTGTTTTCCGCCGTGACGATTTCGAGTCAACCGGACGGCGTTGCCAAATATCTGTCGAATTACAATGCGACCGGCTTTGGCGACCTTGCCGCCGGACTGCATTTCGGTGCGGGCGGATTGCAGGAGCTTTTGGCGCGCGACCAGCGCATTTATCATTCCGGCAATTTGCCGCAGGTCGGTTTAAGTTTGAGCCTGCGCGCGCCGTGGCTGGCCTTTGCGCTAAAATGGTTTTTGTATTTGGTGGCGGGATTTTTGTTCGCCGCATCATTGCATTTCGTCAAACCTGCGGTATCGTCGCTGGAACGGCCGTTGCAGGTGCGCGGATTTCATGTGTTCCGCGAAATTTTGTTTGCACTGGGTTTCCTGTTGGTGGTGTTGCTCTTGAGCGAGCCGTTTCTCGCGCAAGAAAACCAGAAAGAGACGTTTTCATTTCGGCTGCATTTGCCCACG
>DASZXH010000051.1:0-37065 GCA_035545995.1 Verrucomicrobiia bacterium | reverse complement strand
CTGCGCGAGATTGATGCGCGTTGCGCTGTATTCTTTCGGTCCCAGCAATGTCGTGTAAGGATTGGCAACCGTTTCCAAAACCGTCAATCCCATCGCAATCGCGCACACGCCAAGCAGGAACGCCCAGAATTGCGAAATATGCGTGGCCGGCAGAAACCAAAATCCCCCCACCGCCACCAGCAATAAACCAAAGATGATGCCGTATTTGTAACCCAGCCGGCGCGTAAGCAATCCCGCGGGCAAGGCCATCAGCGCATAACCCATGTAATGAGCGAATTGCACCCAGGCGGATTGCGACTTGGTAAGATGCAATTGATCCTGAAAATGTTTATCCATCGTATCAATCATCCCGTTGCAAAATCCCCACAATAAAAACAGCGAACTGACGAGGATGAATGTGAAAATTAAATTTTTGCCGTCCGGCAATGTGAACAAGCCCTTTTTTTCCGTGCTCATAAAGATTTGGATGCTTCCGCGAGTAGTTATTTCAAGGCTTTATACGAGTCAAGCCTTCGTTTCCAGAATCTTCCGAAATAACTTGAGCATTCGAAAATCAACTCCGGCGCGCAGCGAATTTTCGGAATAAAATTGGCTGAACGCTTGCGTCCCCTGCCAGAGGCCGGTTTAATTTGTGGCACGCAAACAACATGACGACCATTCTGGGCATTTCGGCTTTTTATCACGACAGCGCGGCGGCGTTGATTGTGAATGGAAAGCTTGTGGCCGCCGCCCAGGAAGAAAGATTCACGCGAAAAAAACATGACCCCAATTTTCCCGCGAACGCCATTGCTTATTGTCTGCGCGCCGGCGGAATTCAACCGGAAAATCTTGATTACGTCGCGTTCTACGACAAGCCACTATTGAAATTTGACCGTTTGCTGGAAACATATCTGGCATTTGCGCCCAAAGGTTTTCGCAGTTTTCGGCTCGCCATGCCGGTCTGGCTCAAGGATAAAATCCATTTGCGCCGGATTTTGAAAAGTCAGCTAAAATCTGCCAGTCACGCCAAATTCGTTTTCACCGAACATCACGAAAGTCACGCCGCCAGCGCATTTTTTCCAAGCCCGTTCAAAGAAGCGGCGATTCTCACGGTTGACGGCGTCGGTGAATGGAGCACGGCAACTATCGGCGTTGGCGAAGGCAACCAAATCAAATTGTTGCGCGAGTTGAAATTCCCCCACTCGCTCGGATTGCTATACTCGGCTTTCACCTATTACTGCGGATTCAAAGTCAACAGCGGCGAATACAAACTCATGGGTCTTGCGCCGTATGGAAAACCAAAGTATGCCGACTTGATTCGCACGCGACTGATTGAAATCAAAAATGACGGCAGCCTTTGGATGAACATGGATTACTTCGATTATTGTCAGGGATTGACGATGACGAACAAAAAATTTCACGACCTTTTCGGCGGCCTGCCGCGTCAGCCGGAATCGCAATTGGAACAACGGCATATGGACATCGCCGCCAGCATCCAATTGATCACGGAAGAAATCGTTTTGAAAATGGCGCGCGAAGCGAAACGCTTGACGAACAAAGAGAATCTCGTTCTGGCCGGCGGCGTTGCGCTTAATTGCGTCGCCAACGGGAAATTGTTGCAGGAAAAAATCTTTTCTGATTTGTGGATTCAACCGGCGGCGGGCGACGCCGGCGGCGCATTGGGCGCGGCTCTATTTGTCTGGCATCAATTGCTTGAAAATCCACGCCAGCCGGAATCGCTGGATTCTCAAAACGGCAGCTTGCTTGGGACAAAATTTTCAAACGAAGAAATCGCCGGCGAATTGGAAAACAAAAAAATTCCGCATTCAAAATTTGAAAACGAAATGGATTTGCTCGACGCCGTTGCCGGTTTTCTGGCCGGCGGAAAAATTGTCGGCTGGTTTCAAGGGCGCATGGAATTCGGCCCGCGCGCGCTCGGCGCGCGCAGCATTTTGGGCGACCCGCGCAATCCGGCAATGCAATCCACCATGAACGTCAAAATAAAATTCCGCGAAAGTTTTCGCCCGTTCGCGCCCTGCGTCTTGAAAGAACGCGCATCGGAAATGTTTGATCTACCGACGGAAATCGAAAGTCCATATATGTTGCTGGTTGCGTCAATTTCTGAAAAACATCGCGCGGCCATTTCAGAAACCGACCAAAAAATCATGAATGACGACACTGACTTGCGAAAGCGCGTGAACGTCATTCGCTCAACGCTTCCGGCCATCACGCATGTGGATTACAGCGCGCGCATCCAAACCGTTGACGAGACGCGCCACGGACGATTCTACCGATTGCTCAAGGCATTTGAAAAAAAGACCAGCTGTCCCGTGTTGGTCAACACCAGCTTCAACGTGCGCGGCGAACCGATTGTCTGCGCGCCGGCGGACGCGTTGCGCTGTTTTCTGGCGACCGACATGGACGTTTTGGTTCTCGAAAATTTCGTTTTACAGAAAGAACAAATGCCAAAATCACTTTCCGCCGATGAACGCGCAAATTACCTAAAAACATTTGAACCGGATTGAGCCGATGAAATTTTCCGATTTGCCATTGAATCCGACGCCGCGCATTTTGCGGCAATTTGCCGCCGCGTGGCTTGTCGTTTTTCTCGTCGTCGCTGTTCGCACGTTTGCGCACGATCATCATGCCGCCGCTTACGCATTTGCGGCAATCTCTCTGGCGGGTTTGATTGGTTTATTGAAGCCAATCACAATCCGCTGGCTTTTTCTCGCCGCGGTTGTCGTGGTATTTCCCGTCGGCTGGGTGATGACTCAATTGATGCTGATAATTATGTTTTTTCTGATTTTGACGCCCATTGCGTTTGTCTTTCGCTGGCGCGGACGGGATGAATTACAATTGAAACGCAAGCCGAGCCAATCCAGTTATTGGATTGAGCGCAAAGCAGAAATTCCGCCGGAAAAATACTTGAAACAATTTTGAGAAACCGCAAAAGTTTTGTCCGCATGAAAAAACAACAACCCACCAAATTTGAAAAAGCGGCCAGCATCCAGCCGCGCGGTTTTTTCAGTGAACTCTGGAGTTTCCTGAAGACAAATAAAAAATGGTGGCTGCTGCCGATTGTCATTTTGTTTCTGATTTTTGCGTTGCTGATTCTTTTGTCCAGCACGGGCCTTGCGCCGTTCATTTACACAATTTGGTAAGCCGCAAATAAAAATCAAAGCGTTTAATTTGCCGTTGACAATCATCGGTTGGTCGGGACAATTCGGCATCACAAATCCCGCGTTATGAACAATCGTCACGATAAAATTCTGTTTTGGGGCTGTTTCATCGCCATCATCACTACGAGCTATGCCTTCATCAGCCGCATGATTTTGTGCGGCGGCCAATTCGTCACGGATTTCGGCCTCGACAAGGTTTCGGTCGGCGAACTTCAAGGCGCGGGCATCTGGCCGTTTGGTGTGAGCATCATCGTATTTAGCCTGTTCATTGACCGCATTGGTTACAAAGTGGCGATGCTTTTTTCGTTTGTGACCTATTTAATTTACACCGCGATGGCGTTCGCGGCTTATCATGCCATTCACGGTTTGACGGGCGACGCGTTGATTGCCGGACAAAAACACGGGTATCAACTGCTTTATTGGGGCAGCATCATTCTCGGTCTGGGCAATGGCTCGGTGGAAGCATTTGCCAATCCGGTGGTGGCCACGATGTTCAACACGGACAAGACCAAATGGCTGAACCGTTTGCACGCCGGCTGGCCGGGCGGTTTGGTGCTGGGCGGATTATGCACCATCGCGCTGGCAAACAATCCCGATTGGCGGCTGACGCTCGGATTGATTTTGATTCCCGCGCTCATTTTCTTTTTCATTCTTGTCAGTCTGAAATTTCCGAAAAGCGAACGTGAACAAGCCGGCGTCAGCTATCTGGAAATGCTCAAGGAACTTGGCGGGTTTGGCGCGCTGGTCGGGTTCGGTCTGGTCTTCGCGCAACTTGGGCAAGTCTTTGGCTGGAGCAATGGCGTGGTTTGGGGACTCACGGGCGCGGTCGTCGTTGTGATTGCGGCGCTCACCAAATCTTTTGGCCGGTTCATTCTCGCCTTTCTCATCATCATCATGATGCCGCAGGCCATCACCGAACTCGGCACCGACGGCTGGATCACGTCATTGATGCAAACGCCGATGCAGGCCGCCGGACACAATCCCGCGTGGGTGCTGGTTTACACCTCGGCCATCATGGTGGTTTTGCGGTTTTGCGCCGGGCCGCTCGTCCACAAATTATCGCCGCTTGGTCTGCTGGTTGCCTGTTCTGCCGTTGCCGCCATCGGTTTGCTGGCGCTTTCAAGAACCAGCGGCGCGGGCATGTTGATTATTTTCGCCGCCGCGACACTTTACGGCATCGGCAAAACATTTTTCTGGCCGACGATTCTTGGACTGACTTCGGAACAATGTCCCAAAGGCGGCGCGCTCACGTTGAATGCCGTCGGCGGCATCGGTATGCTTGCCGTGGGAATTCTCGGCGCGCCGTTCATCGGCTATTTGCAGGAAACGTCCGCGACCCACGAATTGCGCGCCAGCAATCCCGCGCTTTACCAGACGGTCACGGTGGATAAAAGTTATTTGCTCGGCAGTTATCAGGCGATTGACCCGGTGAAAAGCGCCGCCGTGACGGACAATCAATCACAAACCGACATTGCCACCGCCACGACGACCGGCCAATTCAACGCGCTGGCGAAAATGGCGTTGTTCCCGACCTTCACCCTCGCCTGTTATTTGGTTCTATTTTTCTATTTCAAATTGCGCGGCGGCTACCGGCCGGTTCGATTGGATTCAAAATAAAACTTGGCCGGAGCAAATGGAATTGCTCCGGCCAATTGATTGAAGAAAATCTGTCCGCGATTCAAGCCAGCGTCCAGCCCGCGCGATTTTCCCGTTTGATAAACGGCGCAGCGGCGGGACAATTTTTAGCGACCATGTTCGGCCCGTCCCATTCGATTTTCTGGCCGGCGCGCAAGGCGACGCAGCCGAGCAACATGAATTCAGCCAGTTGCGCGCTGATGTCAAAACGCGAATAGCACAATTCCGGCTTGTTTTCCTTGATGGCGGCAATCCATTCCTGATGATGCGCCCAATCGGCATCACGCTTGGCAGCGCTGAACGGGTTGCGCGGAATGCGCTGCGGATATTGCGCCACTGCGGGATGCTTCGTGTAATGGATGAATTTCGCGTCATTGGTCAATTTCACGAAGAATTCGGTTCCGTAATCGTCCGGCGAAAAAACCTGTCCTTTGTCCCCGATGAGCAGACAACCGCTGCCCGGCACTTCACCGCGAAATGCTTCAATATCCGCAGTGACTTCGCGCGGCGGCTTGTTGCTGCCGTCGTGCTTGGTCGGATTATCCGCTAAAGGCTTGCCGCCGTCATACCACCAAAACGTGACTGGCGATTGTTCCATCGTATCGTGCCGATGAAAAAAAGTTTCATGTTCCGCCGGAATCACAATCTTGCGCGCGGGAAATTCAAAACGGATTTTCGAGCCGATGGGATACGTCTCCTTATTCATCACGCCAAAGGCTTCAGCTTCAATCTCCGTGGGATAACCCAATTGCAAAGCGCGAAAGGGCATATTGACCGTGTGACAGGCCATGTCGCCCAGCGCGCCGGTGCCGAAATCCTGCCAGCCGCGCCAGTTAAACGGCTGATAAATGTTTCTGAAATTGACGCCATTGATGGTGGCGTCCTTTTTGTAGGGTCGCGCCGGCGCCGGTCCAAGCCATATATCCCAGGACAACGTGTCGGGAATCGGGTCTTCGCCTGCGGGACGATCCATTCCCTGCGGCCAAACCGGACGATTCGTCCAGACGTGGACTTGATGGACTTTGCCGATGAGTCCGTCCTGAATAACCTCAACCGCGCGGCGCAAACCATCCGCCGAGCTGCCTTGATTGCCCATTTGCGTGACGAGTTTTTTCTCGTTCGCCATCGTTCGCAGATAACGCGCTTCATACACCGTCTGCGTCAACGGCTTTTGACAATAGACGTGCTTGCCGTGCGCCAATGCCGCGGAAGCGGCAATCGCGTGAAAATGATCCGGCGTGGCCACGCCCACCGCGTCAATGCCGTTCGCCATTTCGTCGAACATCACGCGGAAATCACGGTAGAATTTCGCGGACGGAAAACTTTTCACTGTGTCTGCCGCATTATTCGTGTCCACATCGCACAGCGCGACGATGTTTTCGGTGCTGTTGCAGTGAACATCACTGTTGCCTTTGCCGCCCACGCCGATTTGCGCGATATTCAATTTACTGTTCAGATTTTGCCCGCGCAAAAGTGTCGGCACACCGAAAGTCAGCGCTCCGGCGGCCAGAGAAGTGGTTTTAAGAAAATGACGGCGATTCAAACGCATGGATTTTGATTGAGACGATTTCATCCCAAAAAATTAACAGTATCCATTTGCAGTTCAATGGGAAAAATCAAATTTCGTGTCATCAATTTTGACGATGCGACCGTCGAATTTTTTTCTCGCCAAACCGCTTCGCCGGTTCAAAACTGACTGCAAATTAACGCCAAATTTTAATGATATGAAATTTCACCTCATTTGCCCGCTTGCTTTGGTTTGTGGTTTTTTAGCCACAGGCAACACCATTTCCGCCACGCCAATTCCTGACGATTGCAAAATCGGCGGTTTCGCCATCGGTTGCCAATCGTGGACGTTCAACAATTACAGCGTCATGGAAGCCATTGACAAAACTGCGGCGGCAGGCGGCAAAGTCATTGAATTTTATCCCGGCCAAAAGTTCAGTCCCGAACATTCCGACTGGAAATTTGACCACAACGCCAGCGACGAAATGATTGCCGCCGTTCAGGCGCGCCTGAAAAAGGATGGCATCCGCGCTGTCAACTATGGCGTGGTGGATATTCCAAGCGACGAAGCCGGCGCGCGAAAGGTTTTTGATTTTGCCAAAAAATTGAATTTGTATGCCATCACAACCGAATCCGTCGGCTCGATTGATACCATTGAAAAACTGGTGAAGGAATACGACGTCCGCGTGGGCTTCCACGACCATCAACGCAATCCGCTCGATTCCGGCTACAAAATGTGGGACCCGAATTACGTTTTAAGCGTCGTCAAAGACCGCGACTCGCGAATCGGCGCGTGCGCCGACACCGGCCACTGGGTTCAATCCGGTTTGAAACCTGTTGATTGTTTGAAAATTTTGCAAGGCCGCATCATCAGCGTGCATCTCCACGACATGAATGAATTTTCTCCCGCCGCGCACGATGTTCCCGATGGCACCGGCGTCACGGATGTGCCCGCCGTTCTCGACGAATTGAAACGCCAGAATTTCGACGGCAACATTTCCATCGAATACGAATTTAACTGGAAAAACAATGTGATAGACGCTGCGCAATGCGTCGGCTTCATGCGCGGTTATGAAACGAGGAAACAACAATAAGTCGGCGTCAAATCCACGGCACGCCGTCGGCCCGACTTAAGACGAATTGCTAGTTCATGTCTGCGAGCTGATGCCCGCGCTCAACACATTGCTCTGGAACAAACTCCCGATGTTCAGATCAAGGCTGATTGATATGCTGGAATTCGCCCAAGTCCTTAATCAAATTCCTTCTCGTATCGAACAAGCGCATTTTTAACTGTTCCATCCGGATTCAATTCTGTGCGAACGCGGATGAAGTATACAAATACAAATTGCGGTTGCTCGGTGTTGCTATAATGCAAACCTAACTCCGGCTGATAACCATCTGCCACCGCAGGTCTTTCATTGGTGGTTGTACCTGTGTTCGCAAAAAATTCAAAATATCCGTCATTAAGACTGTTTGTATCCCCTAAAACGGGGAAGCGACTTCAGCCTGAAGCCGCGTATTCTGAACAAAAATCTTAAGCACCTAATCACATGTCGTTCTATCGCTGTTTTTATTCCCAGATTCTGTTCGCCAACCTCAAGTTGAATTTGCGCCTGAATCAAATCATTTCCATCAATTCAGAGACTAAAATTTTTATCGGCAAAAAGTCAAAACAGATACAAACTTTATTACTCAGTTTTGCACTGGCGGCAACCGCTCAAGTTGTTCACGCAGATCAAACCAAATCAAACAACAACGCGAATTTGGAACTTGGCTCGAGTTGGGTCAGTGGAACTGCCCCGAGTTCCGGTGACAACGCAATCTGGGATTCCACCGTTGTAATTTCAGCAAATTGCACAAATACGTTGGGCAGTGCGGCGATTTGGAACGGCATCATCATCAATAATCCGTCCGCGCCCGTTCTCATCAACGGCAATACAACGTTGACGCTCAACAACGGCGTCAACTTGAACAATGCAACTGTGAATCTCGGCATCAATTGTGGAACGATCAATCTTGGCGGAAATCAAATCTGGTCAATTCCCACCGGACTCACTTTGGTAACGGGTAGTTCAACCACTTCCGGTGCCGTCAATTCTCCGAACAACGGCAATTTCATTGTCACTAAAACCGGCGGTGGCGTTTGGACGACAAGCGGAACGGGCGACAACGGCAGCAGCGGCATCATTATCAGTGGCGGCACAGTCAATCTCGACAAAACCAGCAGCAGCGGCACACACGCCGTCGGTGGACCGGGATTGACCATCAATAATGGCGGTATGGCGAAAATCACCGGCACTGGCGGCGATCAAATTTATGATGGCGCATCGGTGAGTGTAGCGAGCGGAGGCGTGTTCGATTTGAATGGCAAAACCGAAACTTTCGCCGGACTCAACGGTAACGGCGTCGTGGACAATTCCGCGCCAACCACGAGCGCCAGCTTAACATTGAACAACGGCAGTTCGACTTTCAGCGGCTCAATCCAAAACAGCGGCGCGTCTCTGGCCTTCACCAAATCCGGCACTGGCACGGTGATGTTGAACGGCAAAAATAGTTACACGGGCGGCACCACGGTCAGCGGCGGCACGTTGTTGTTAAGCACGACGGCGAATGTTTCCATGCCTTACACGCTCAACGGTGGCACGTTGAATTTGATTGCAGCTAATTCCATCAATTCATTGCCGATGAGCAGTTTAACCCTCAACAACGGCGCGCAATTGACTTTTAATCCGAACGGCCAACGTAACTTGGCCGCGCCGCTGATAAATGACAGCGGCAATTTAAGTATCAACAGCACTATCACGGTGAACGTGCAAAATGTCGTTCAGTCGGGCACTTATGTCTTGCTGCAATACGGTTCGCGCAGTGGTTCAGGAAGCTTTATTTCCGGTTCCCTGCCCAGTGGTGCAACGCTCACAGATGACACAGCCCATCAAAGATTGGTTTTGAATTACACATCGCTACTCGAGCCTAGAGTGATCATTCCCACGTTGAACACGAATGAAGTTGTCGTAGCCATCGCCACGCCACAACAATATGGCGCGGTCGGTGACGGCGTCACCGATGACAGTGCGGCGTTTCAGGCGGCTATCAATGCGGTTTATAATTCCGGCGGTTCCGGCGGTGGCGTAGTTTTTGTGCCAACAGGTAATTATGCGTTTTACAATAATATCAGCGTTCCGTTGGGTGTAACACTGCATGGCGATTGGATGGATTGGACAAAAACTGGCAATGGTTTGGCAGGAACAACTTTCAAAGTATATGTTGGAGCGGGACAGACTAATGCAACACCGTTCATCACGCTGAATAATTCTACCGCGCTACGTGATGTGAACATTTGGTATCCCAATCAAAACCCGAACAGCATTGTTGGTTATCCTTTTACGATTGGGCTGGGTTCGGATTGCGTGGTGCAAAACGTCGTTCTGGTCAACTCCTACCAAGGTATCGAGACCTTTAATGGCAACGGCGACAAACATATCCTTTCCACGGTCATTGGCACACCGCTCTACAAAGGAATTGATTTGGATCAGATTTTTGACGTGTGTCACGCTGAAGACATCCGTTTTTCACCCGATATTTGGCCGGCTTCTGGTTTGTCTAATGCACCAGCCATCGGCGGCGCGTATGCAACGTGGATGCGCAACAACGGCGAAGCAATGCGATTACGGCGTGTGGACGGCGACATGATGATGGATATCCACATCAGTGGATATAACGTTGGCCTCGAAGCCAACGCCGCTAGCAACGGCCAGCCGGGAATCACGGTTTATTCCGGCTCCATCAGCAATTGCGCCGTCGCTTTGCTCGCGCAAGACATGCCGGGCGCCTTTGGATTGATGTTTGCCAATCTCACTTTGGACGGCGATATCGCTATCAATCGTACCAACGCGACGGATGACGCCAATGCTATGTTTGATCATTGCATCATTATCGGGCGTAGCGGCATAGCAGTTAGTTCGATAGGAGCAGACTGGCATTCGTGGATGCAGTTTCAGGATTGCACCATTTCCAACGCAATGCAATTGACCGGCCCCGGTGTCTTCAACGTCGTGAACTCCACTCTACTGGGTAGCACACAGTGCGTGATGGCAGCGACCGCGACGCGCGCAGCATTCACCGGCTGCAATTTCAACCCGGCGATGAATATCATCAATCATGGCAACGCCAGCAATTTGTTAGTGGATGCTCGCCAAGCTATTTCCAGTCCGCTGCCGATCGTTGATTGGACGAACGTGGCGAATGATTTTCTTTCGCGGCACGCTGCCAGCACGAATCTCTATGTTACCACAGATGTGCCGTGGGGTGCTTATGGTGATGGCACACACGACGACACGACAGCAATTCAAAGCGCATTGACCGCAGCAGGTAACAATGGCGGCGGCATCGTTTATCTTCCTGCCGGTAAATATAAATTAACGAGCACTCTGGATGTTCCGAACGGCGTGGAATTGCGTGGCGCATTTGAGATGCGACATCGCACGCAGGCTGGTACCGACGGTCACGCGAAAGGAACCGTGTTGCAACCTTACGGCGGGCAAGGCACAACGAATGGTCCGCCAGCCATTGCACTGGAAGCGAACAGCGGTTTGATCGGCGTGACCATCAGTTACGAAACGCAGAACACCAATTGCATTCCCTTTCCACCGACAATTCAAGGCCGCGGCGCCAACGTTTATGTCATTGGCGTATGCTGCCCGAATCCGTATTACTATCTGGACTTGGATACTTACACCTGCACCAACCATTTCATTGACATGCTAGACGGTTGGGCGCTGAAAATCGGTTATCACATCGGCAACGGTTCGTCGGGAGCGATTGTTGATTGTCATTGCAATTGGACCTACTGGATTGATAACGGCGATTCGCAAAGCACCCTGCCCCAGAATATTCAAGCACCGGTGTTGAGTTTTACCTCTCACAATCTGGAAATGTATATCCTAGGCGATTGCACGGAAACGATGGTGAAGGATTTTAGCATCATCGAAAAAACATATTTTCATGCCGTGGATGAAAATGGCCGGGGACCAAATGTGACCTTGATCAACAATTATTGCGATGCCAGCATTCAAGGATTTGTGCTGGACGCAGCGGCACCCGCGAGCGTCATCAACGCAGTCAACACGCCCATCACTGCTTTTAATTTTGGCGGTTACGGCGACCAATCGCAATCCACGGTTGTCGTGATGAGCACGACGAATTATCAAGGTATGGCACATTTTAACAGTTCTGTTCTGTGGGGCGGCAATTATCTGGATTTCAACATCAATGGCGGTGACGTGGCGATGGAAATGGTTCATTCGGATAACGCCTCGGCCATTGGCAGCCTCGTAAACGGTGGCGTGTTTCATTTGATCAATTACTCGGACAGCATCAACAATAGTTCGCCTTGCACCGTCACGTTTGGTGCTGATTCAGGCATCGCTGGATGGACCAATGAATTCATCGGTTGTTTTGCTTATAATGGATGCAGCTACATCAACGCTGCCACAAACAATAATCCCGCAAACGTCTGGAACGATTATGCGTTGTCGGCTTATTCGATGCTCAATCCAAATCTTCCAGTGATTTACAATTTCTCACCAAATAATCTGGGAATTTTTCAATACACAAACACACTGAATTTTTCGATCGTCGCACCTGCAGGTATTTCAACTAATCAAATCGTCGTGACGTTGGACGGAGTGATTTTGACCAATTTGATTTTTACAGGTTCGCCGACAAGCTGGAATATCACTTACATCGGTGTTTCCTTGAACGCCGCGCACACAGTTTCTGTCACGGCCACGGATGGCAATGGCCAAGTCGTTTCAACGACCGCGAATTTCGACACGTTTAGTTCCAGCAATTACACCTGGGAAGCAGAGGATTTCAATTACGGCGGCGGACTTTTCATAGACAATCCGCAGACTAACGCTTATGCCGGACGTAGCGCAACGGACGGAATTGATTATCATAGTGTCAATTCCGGCCAGGGTGCCCAAGATTATCGACCCAACACCGCCGGATTAGAAACGGAAATCGCCAGCGACGTCAGACGTGCCGCCTACAATGGATTGTCGGACTACGATATAGGTTTCAACAGCACTGGTAATTGGGGAAATTACACACGGACATTTCCTGCGGGTATCTATAATATTTATATGCGAGGCGCGGACGGCATTGCCGGCGTGTCAGATAGCGCGAGCTTGTCTTTGGTGACTAGCGGACAAAACACAACAAACCAAACAATCGTACGATTGGGAACATTTTCTGTCCCGTCCACCGGCGATTGGCAAAAATACACGTGGGTTCCATTAATGAACACGCATGGCAATTTCGTCCAGGTCACTAATAACGGCGCAATTCAAACTTTTCGAGTAACGACCGATAACGGCAATTATAATGCGAATTTTTATCAATTGGTTCCAGTTCTTGCCGACGCCAACGCAGTTGTGCTCGACGTGGAAATCAACGGCCAAAACCTGATCCTTTCATTTCCAACTCAAACCGGATTCGGTTATCAGGTGGAATACAAAAATGATTTGTCCGATACTAATTGGATTCCGCTCGGCAATCCAGTTGTTGGCAATGATTCTGTGCAATCCATCAGCGATGCGATTGGCGCGAGCAATTGCTTTTATCGAATCGAAGTCTTCCAGTGATTCAAGCTGACGAAATTTTCACTCGTTGCCTTTGGATTGTCACAAATGCCACTCCCCGCTTTGGGGGATGGTGATTGAAAATCACCATTTTATAGGATTGAGATAATAAAAAATCCGTGATTGATTGGCCTTATAGAAAATTGTCTGCCCAAATTTCTTCGGCGTCTCTCAATGTGCGCTCGGCGCGCACATGAAGGACTTTCGGAGCACCCCAAATTAAAATGAAACAATTGTTAAAGTTCGCATCCCCTCTCGTCGCGTCGTTCGCGTTTATTGTCATCGTTCAAGCGGAAGACATTTCGACTTCCGGCTGGCGGCTTTGGCCGGATCGCGAAGCGGCCTGGACCAATGACACGCTTTATTTGCCGGCGGAAGTCAACTTCGCGCAAATGCCGGTCAATCCACCGACCGGCGGCTGGAAGGTTTTGAATGATCAACAAGGCATTTCGGTCACGCTGCCGACAACGGTTGAAGAACATTTTTGGGGGAAATTCGGCACACGCCCTTACGCGCATAACGAAGCGCAGCGTGGACCGAGCACTTCATTTCCCAACGGCAATTACCTCGGCGTTTCGTGGTGGTGGCGGGAAATCCAAATCCCGAAATTCAAAAAAGGCCAGTACGTCGTGGTTTCATTTCGCGGCGCGCGGTTGCGGGCGGAAGTTTATTGCAACGGCAAATTATGCGGTTACACCATCATGACCGAATTGCCGTTTCAAGCGGACTTGACCGATGCCGTCAAACCCGGACAAACGGCGCAACTCGCTATTCGCATCACCAATCCGGGTGGCAATCTGGATTGGATTGATTTCGGGTCGTCCCGCATCAATTGGGGGAAATATACGTTGCCGCCGTCACACGGTTTTGGCGGACTGGACAATGACATCCGGCTTGAAGTTCGCGATGACATTTCCGTTACCGACATCGCGGCCATCAACAAACCTGACTTGCACCAGGTTCATTTGGTCGCGGAAGTCACGAGCAAGTCGAAAAAGTATGACGGCGCGGTTCACTTTCAAATCAGCAAGAACAATCAAGTTGTTTGGGAAACCAATCAGCCTGTCGCTTTGAGCGCGAAACAAATCAAAACGGTGGAAGTGGACGCGCAAGTGGATTCCGCCGAACCGTGGGATTTGCAACATCCGAATCTTTATAATGCGAGCGCGTCACTCGAAAACAAAACCGCGAGCGAAAAGCAGGTTGATTTCGGATTCCGATTTTTCACCGCGCAAGGCATCGGTTCGGACGACGCGATTTTGACGTTGAACGGAAAACGCATTGTCGTCATTTCCGCTATTTCCTGGGGTTATTGGGGACGCAACGGTTTGTGGCCGGATGAGGAAATGGCCGAACGCGAAGTCGCCGACGCCAAAGCCATCGGACTGAACTGCCTGCAATTTCATCGCAACGTCGGCAAGCCGGCGGTTCTGGATATTCAAGACCGCGAAGGATTGTTGCGTTACGAGGAACCGGGCGCGGGAAAATTCATTGTCGGCACGCGTTACGCGAAAGGACCGTTTGGACCGAATGGCGAATTTCTGACGCGCCGCGACGGGAACGATTGTCTTGACCCGCAAAAAGGTTACATCCAGCCCAACGTCGTTGACACCAGCGGTGCCGGTCCTGATGGTGACGCACAGGTGTTTTGGGAAAAATACGAGGAGGAAAAAGTGCTCGAAATGGTCAAGCGTGACCGCAGTCATCCGTCGTTGATCATGTATAGTTTGCAAAACGAATCGAACGACGTTGATTTGCGGAACCCACGCATTTACCGCGTCTTCCGCGAAATGCACGCGCTCGACCCCGGCCGGATTATCGTTTTATTTTCCGGCGGTGAACCGCGCAACAACGAAGTTCTTATGTTGCCTTACAGCGACGAAATCAGTTACGGCAGCAAAACCACCCCCTACGCCGGCTGGCGCGATTTGCATACCTGCGGCGGCCCGTGCAATTACATGGACAATCTTTACACCGACCCGACGAATTTCTTCCAGCGCTCGAAGGACGAAGATCACGACAAGATTTGTATGTGGGGTGAAATGCTGGGCGCGGCCGTTCCCGACGATTACGACAAACTGGTTCATTCATTCGACGCTACGCACCCGACAGGTTACGAATTGGATGACATGACAAAAATTCTCGATGGCTACCACAGCTTCCTCGACAAGTGGGGATTCCGAAATGCGTTTCCGACGGATTCCTTGCTTTTTCAAGCCATCGGCTATCGCGAATACTATTTCTGGCAACGTATCATCGAACAATCGCGCGCCGACAACGCCAACGATTATCTCGTCGTCAGCGGCTGGGAAAGCACGACGATTGACAATCACTCCGGCCTCGTGGACAACCACCGCTTTTTCAAAGGCAATCCAAGCGTGATTGCCAAAGCCTGTCAGCCGGAAGTGTTGTTTATTCAGCCGCGCCACATGATTGTGGCTAAAGGCAACAAAGATTTGGCAGACATTTTTCTGCTTAACGAAAATAATTTGACCGGCCCACAAACGCTAAAATTCACCGCCAAATATCCCGACGGTTCAATCGCCTTCACGACGGAAAAATCCGTGACGGCAACCGGCAGCAACACTTATGGCCAGCTTCTGACCGAAGGAATTGAATTTCCCACTGATGCCGCCGGCATGATGAATTTGGAGGCGACGCTCACGCCGCAAAATTCAGGTAAAACGTCGCTGACCGGAAATGATCAAATTGAAGTCATTGACGTTTCGCCCGCGCCCATTTTCCAAAATGTCGCGCTCATTGAATCAAATGATGAAATTTCCAAAACGCTGAATGACGTTTTCCATGTCGCGCCGGTCGCCTTTTCTAATGCGCCGGCGCATTTGGACGCGATTGTGTTTTCGACCAAACGCCGCGAACTCGCGCCAAAAATTTCCGACGCGGATTTTGATTCGGCATTGGCGCGCGTGAAAAATGACGGCACGCGTCTGGTGTTATGGCCGGACAACAATACCTGCGCGGAAGCTTTTGCCCGCACTTTGAACAAACGGCATATCGTCAATTATTCCGGCAATGTCGGTAACCTCGGCGCGCCGTGGTTCGGAAGCTGGTTTTTTGTCCGCAAACATTGGTTGTTGGATGGATTGCCGGTGGATTGCGCGGTGGATTGGCGTTACGGCATGAGTGCGTTCAACGGGCCGTCGTGGCTGCACAGCGAGCCGGGCGGCACGGACACGGACGGCTTGTTGCTCGATGCGCCCGGCATGGAAACTTTTTTCGGCTACGGCGCGGATCATAATACCAAAGTCGGAATTTCTGGCTGCGTGATTCCTTATGGCAAAGGCCAAATCGTGCTGTATTGTTTGCCGCAATTAGTGCGCAGCCTGCAACCGGGAAATTACGCAACCAGCCAGGTCGTTTGCCAGCGATTGCTCGGCAACGCACTGCGTCCAGTTGTTTCGGAATGATTTGTGAGATTTCTAAAGTTCAATATCACCAAAAAATAAATTTAATGAAAAAATATCTTAATCTGATTTTATGGCTTGGCAGCGCAATCACTGTTTGTGCTGCTTCAAATTCCGACATTTATTCCGTCGCCGATTTCGCTGCGAAAGCGGACGGCAAAACCGACGACACTGCCGCCTTTCAAAAAGCGTTGGACACCGCCGGGCAAGCCGGTGGTGGAATCGTTTACGCGCCACGCGGCAATTATTTTTTCGCCGGGCATTTGGACGTGCCCACCGCCGTAACATTGAAAGGTATTTGGGAATCCGTTCCGGCCCACAACGGCATTCGTGATCACGGCGCGGCCAAACCAACCGACAACGGCACGACATTTTTGGTCACGGAAAATGAAAATAACGAAGACGCGACGCCGTTCATCACTTTGCATGACGACAGCACGCTCAAAGGGGTCGTCATTTTTTATCCCAACCAAAATCCTGACGCCGAACCCAAACCGTATCCGTGGGCGATTTCCATGCGTGGAAAAAATCCGGCGGTGCTCGAAGTCGAATTATTGAATCCCTACAACGGCATTGACGCCTCACGCAACGAGCGCCATCTGATTCGCGACGTTCAAGGCCAGCCGCTGCGCCGCGGGATTTTTGTGGACAGCATTTACGACATCGGGCGCATCGAAAATGTGCATTTCAATCCGTGGTGGAGTCAGAAGCCCAAATTGTTCCGTTGGCAGGAGGAACACGGCGAGGCTTTCATTTTTGCCCGCACCGACTGGCAATACGTTTTCAACACGTTCTGTTACGGCTACAACGTCGGCTATAAATTCGTCAAAACCCGAACGGGAGTGTGCAACGGAAATTTCCTCGGCATCGGCGCGGACGATTGTTACACCGCCGTGGATGTCGAGGATTCAGCACCGTTTGGATTGCTCATCTCCAACGGCGAATTCACTTCGTTTCACGGGCCGGACCCGACGATGGTGCGCGTGGAAACGAACAATGCCGGCGTGGTGCGTTTCGAGAATTGCGCGTTTTGGGGGCCGTGTAATCAAATCGCCAAAATCGCCGGCCGCGGCACGGTCGGATTCAGCGACTGCACGTTTGTGCAATGGGATCGCAACAAGGAAAATCGCGCCGCGATTCAAGCGGACAGCGGAACTGTTCTGATTCGCGGCTGCGAATTTCGCGAAAACAAGCCGCAAGTTGAATTGGGCGAATCTGTGCGCCGCGCCGTCGTTTCGGACAACATTTTCACAGGCAAAACTCAAATCTCAAACCACAGCAAACGCGATGTGTCCCTCAACAACAATGTGGGCGACTCGCAATGAACATCATTACGGTTGAATAAATGGGCGGAATCAAAACGTTTATTCGACCGGCAACACAACAACATCTTTGGCTCTGGCTTTCGGCGTCACTTTCAGATTGGTGATTTTGCCATTTTCAACGTGGCCTTCTACGATTGTTTGAAACGGCGCGTGCAATTTGAAATCGGCGTTCCAATCTTTTGGCCAAGCGGGCAAAAGTTGAATTCGTTTGCCGTCGCACTGCATCAACATATTTTGCAATGTAATCATGCCGGAACCGCCATTGTCCAAATCGGGAATCCAATCGTGTCCGGCTTTCCAAAACCACGGAAAACGCTGGTCGCCATAATCGGTGAATTCCGCAATTGCCGCTTTTTTGGCCACGTCGGTCAAACCCAGAATCGAAGCCTCTGTGCCATCCTGTCCCCAACAAGTATCTTGTGGAAAACGGCGTGCCTCGAATGTGTCCACCGCCGGTTGCAAATCCGGTTTGCCCACGCCGTAGAGCCGATACGGAAACGCGACGTAAGATTCGGGATTCTCGCCGTTGCTCATCTTGCCGTATTTTTCCGCCGGCAAAATAATCGTTATCCCGTTCGGGTCGCCTTTGCCGTAATCACCCAATTTGCCGTTGACGGTTTTGCCCGTTGGCAACGGCGGCAGGTCGTTCAAAATCTTATTCCATTTTTCACGCTGATCTGCCGAAGTCAAATCATCCGGCAAAGCGAGCAATCGCGGCAAAACACTTTTCAATCCTGCAATGTCCGGCGTGGGATTCACCGCGTCCAATTGATATGTTTCCAACGATTGCACGGGCGCCATGTGAATTTTCCCGTTTTCATCGCGCGGCCAGTGCTCGTCGTAATACGTTACAATCGCGTCCGCGAACGGCACAATGTCGTGTCGCGCAAAATCCGCGTCCCGCGTCACGTCGTATTCATCGAGCATTTGCGCGATGACTTCGAGCGTGCCTTGAATGTGATAACGTTGCCAGTTGCTTTGCAATTCGGTGGTCGGATTGTTCCAGCCGAAATCGTTCAAATTCGGCAAGCCCCAGAACAACATGGTTTCGGGCAACGACGCGCCGACGTGATGAAAATAAATTTGCGTGCGATCCTTCGCCAGCGGCAGCGCGTCCACATACATCGCGAACCACGGCTTGAGCAAATCGAAGTCACCCGTCGCAATCAACGGCCAGTAAAGCAGGCGATTGTTTTGGTTCCAATAGGAATTGCCCCAAGCGCGGAAATCGGGACTGTGATGGTGGTCGTTGGAATCCCGGTCGTCCGCCAAATCGTGTCCGACGGTGAAAAGTCCACCGTTGAATTTCGTCGGAAATGTATCGCGCGAAGAACAGGCCATCATATATCGCTGCATAGCGTAACCTTGTGAAACTTTTTCTGCGTCCGCCGTCCCCGTCAAATGAATCCAACTGCGATTCCAGAATTCGCTCCACCACTTGTCATGCGCCGCCAAAGCGCGTTTCAAGCTGATGTCGCTCACCTGTTTGACCAGCACATTCAAATCACTTTGCCATGATTGCGGCGAATCAACATTCGTTTCGGTCAGCGCAATCAAATCAAACCGCAGATTTTTCCCCGGAGCCGAAGATTTCATAGTCCGGTCGTTAATGCTGGTTAAATCCGTCCCGGTCAGCGCCGCGCCGAAACAACGATGCAACAACGGGTCGGGATATTTTTTGACGATTGAACCCAAATGTTCCTGTTCCAAAACAATTGGATAAATACTACTGGGATTGAAATGGCACCAGGTGACTTGCTTTTTGTCGGCGGGAAAAACGGTGTCCGCGGGAATTTCAATCGGGATCGGGCGTCCGCCTAATTCAAACATTCCGCCCGTGTCCGGTTTGGTTGTGCGCCACAATTCCAATTTTGCCTGCAACGTCGCCGGTTTTTCCAATTCGGCAGTCACATGAATCACCGGATAATTTGCGTCCACCCAAACGCGCAAATGGTTCGCGCCATTTTTGATTTCGATACTGCTATTTTCCAGATGCAAAACTTGCGTGAAATTTGTCGTGCCGATAAATGGATTCGGCACGAGTTGCACGCGCACGCGACCGAGTTTTACAAGTTTGCCAAGTTCGGTCCACGCATCCGCTTTGGCCACGAGCAAAACCAAATCGCCATTTTGTTCAGTCCAGATATTTGCCGCCACATCGCCGTTACCAATCGGCATTGAGTCGTTTTCATTTGTTCCCAAAGTCGTCCACGTCACGTCATTTTCAAAAATGAAACGATTGCCGTCACTTGAAGTGCTTTGCGCCGACAAACCATTCAGAAGAAATACCGGAAACAAAATGGCCGGGAAAAATTTTTGGCTAAAACTGCGAATTGATTTGCCCATAATTTTCAATTTGAAACGTTCGCCCGGATTTTGATTTTCAATTTTTCGATTCATCATTCAATTTCAAAGTGCGCTCGACGAAATCGTTTAGAACTTTGTCAAAACCAGGACCGCTGGGATAAGCATGGCCACCATTCGGCGACATCCAATAAGTCGCATCCGCGCCGACAGCTTTGAGTTCTTCGCAAAGTTCTTTGCCTTCGAGACCGGGCACAATCGGGTCTTTTTCGCCATCACAAATGAGCAGCGGCGGAACATCCCGGTGCACCTGGCCGATGGGACACATGTTGGTGTAAAGCGCCTTGTGTTCTTCGGTGTCAGGCGTGACGCCGTGAAACAGGACACGCAAATGTGGCCGCGAATCGTTGGGAATTCCGTCGTCCGGCGGATGGAAAGAAATTATTCCATCGGCATTGGTGATGACATCGTTCGGCCCCTCATTCCAAAAACGGACAAAATCCGTCGGCGGAATAAAACTAAAACTGCCGGACACACGCGCGCTGACGCCTTCCAATTCCGGCGTCGGGCCGCCATCGTCAAAATCTTCCGGCACCATCGCGACCATCAAACTTAAATGGCCTCCGGCAGAACCGCCCGTCACTAGGATTCGGTCGGGGTCAATGTTGAATCGTTTTGCATTTTTGCGGATGAAACGAATCGCGTTGCGACAATCGCGGATGTTCTGCGGAAATCCGCCTTGGGTTCCCAACCGATATTGAATCGAAAAAATCGCCAGCCCGTGACGCGAAAAGATTTGCCAGCCGCCAACTTGATTAAACGCCATCGCCGGCCCACCGCCATAAAACCAGCCGCCGTGAATGTCCACGACCGCCGCCGCCGGATGCGTGAAACCTTCCGGCAGAAATGCGTTCAGTTTTTGTTCTTTGCCATCCACCGTGCAGTAAACGACGTTTAATTCAGATTTGTATGCGGGAGCAAAGTGGCTATTGTTTTCCTGCGCAAAAACCGGCATCGCAATCACCAATTGCAACATGGAAATTATTACCAACCCCGTTTTCATTTACCAGCGGTTTCCAATTCTTTTGGATTGAGGTTCAAGGCTGAAGGCGGAAAGGTGGACGGGTCTGACCCAAGTTTTTCATTGGGCGTGTTGCCCATCTGCAATTCCAGCGTCCCGCCGTTGACGATGTCCGCGTGTTTGAACCACACCTGATTTAGCGGCTGGCCGTTGAGCTTGATACTTTGGATGTATTTGTTGTCGCGCGAATTATTTTTGCAAACGATGGAAAAGGTTTTGCCATCGTGCAAATGGATCGTGATTCGGTCAAACACCGGACTGCACAGGTCGTAAATCGGCACACCGGGCGTCACCGGATAAAAGCCCATCATCGAAAAAACGACGAATGATGACATACCGCCGCCATCTTCGTCGCCGGGCATTCCGAGTGTCGTGTCGGTGAACCAGGTGTCCAGCAACATGCGCACGCGTTTCTGCGTTTTCCACGGTTCGCCGAGGTAATTGTAAATGTAGGGAATGTGCAAACTCGGTTCGTTGCCCATCGAAAATTGTCCCACCAATCCGCTCGCGTCAGGAAATTTCGCCCAGAATTCATATTTGCTACGGCCAAGGTCTTCGCGAAAGAGTTGATCTAGTTTGGCGGCGGCTTGTTCGCGTCCGCCCATCAATTCAATCAACCCCTGCAAATCATGCTGCACGTCCCAGTCGTAAGTATAGCCGTTGTTTTCGGTTGTGTAATCGCGTCCGCCCTGCCCGCCCGACCAGCCCGAGTCGAATGGCTCAATCCAATTTCCGTCCGCATCTTTGGGCCAGACGTGGCCTTTGTCCGCGCGAAAAACATTTTTGTAATCAGCAGCGCGTTTCAGGAAGAATTGATAATCCGAATCATTGCCCAAATCGCGTGCGAGTTGCGCCGTGCACCAATCGTCGTAACTTTGCGCTTCGGTCACAGAAACGGCTTGACGCCGTTCGCGCGGATGCACTGCATCATTGGTTTCTGTTTCGTCCGGATGCAATGCAGGCATGTAACCGTGTTCGTTCAGAAAATCGTCGAGCGACGATTTTGCTCCGCGCCGCCACGGCAGCCAGGTACCTTCGACGGAATTTTTCTTGATGCCGGCGTAAGCGGCCGCCAAATCAAAGTTGGTCACGCCCTTGGCCCAGATATCCGCCGTCCACGGCGCAATCGGATTGCCCGTCATACATTCATGATTGCCCCACAAAACCGCAAACGTCGGCATCCAACCCGACTGTTCATACATCCGGACAAATGATTGCAGTTTGTCCGCTTCCATCTCCGGATTGAGCAAGGTTTGCAACGGCTCCAACGCGCGGTAAGTGTCCCACAGCCAATTGTCCACGTAGAACGGGCGCGCGTCCTGATGCACTTGATGGTCGAACGCGCTGTAATACTGGCCGTCTTCGCTGATGTTCACCATGCGTTCGTAACAGCGATAGAGCGACGTGTAAAAAACACGCTTTTGCTCCGGCGTGCCGCCTTCGACTTGAATCTGGCCAAGCGCCTCATTCCAACGCTTTTTGGCGGCAGTTTTGATTTTGTCGAAATCCCACGCCGGAATTTCTTCCTGCAAATTCTTTTTCGCCTGTTCGATGCTGATGAACGAAATGCCGTAGCGAAACTCTAATACTTTCGTTCCGTCTTTCGCCGAAAGGGTTAATCGTTTGCCGTTGTCCGTGTCGCCCGATTCGATGGTAACCGGCACGCTAAACTCGCCGTAAACATAAGCGTGCATTGTGCCCGGAGTCACGCGACTTTCGGCGATGATATTTTCCGTCCCTGAAATCGCGTTGTTGCCGTCGGCGGAAAGATTGCCGCCCTGACGATTGGCCAGAAAGACAACAGGTTTGCCGGAAGGAAACGTGAACCGGAAATAACCGCAACGCGCGGTCGGCGTGAATTCAGTTTGAATCAACGAATCATCAAAACGCGCAGAATAGTAATAGGGTGTTTCCACTTCCTGATCGTAAGCGGCGGGTGAATCGCCACCGGGCATCAACCAAAAGAGTTCGCCCATCCGATGGGAAATGATGGTCAATGGAAACGAATCAATTTGGTCATCTAATTGATCTTTGCGCACCGGATAAACGCGCACCATGCTGTTGGGTAAAGAAACCGTCGGGCGCGTTGGCTCCAGCATAAACCCCTGCCCGCCCATCGAAGGATCAACATATTCCACTTGCGCGCTAGTGATCCCGCCACAGGTCAAAATGCCCGCAATCCATAGTCCGATATATCCCTGTTTCATGCCGTGAAATTTGAATTGGATTTGTTAATATTGCCGAAGTTTTGCCTAATTAATTTTGTCTGCCAGTTTTTGATTTTCCCGAATTGGAATCTGTTTTGAAAGCGGTATTTCGCCGCGCAACATTCTTCCGGCTTCGCCCGTCAGCCGCAGATAATAATCGGAAGGCATTCCGTCATAATCGAAAAATTGCGAACCGAGCGGCGGTTTATTGGTGCATTTGAAAATGGCAGTCCCTTCATCCATCTCATCAAACATCGCGACGTAAAGCATTTTGGCACCCGAATCAATCGCCGTGCTGATTTGGCTCCAATAAAAATCGCCTTTCTCGCGGGGAATCTGATTCAACGGATGCTCCTGCCCTTTGAATTCAAACCGGCTCAAATTATGCCAACTGAATCCCGGATAAATGCACGGCGCATATTCCAAATGACGTTGATTGCACCACGCGAGGTCCGCTTTGATTTGCGCGGCGTAGCGTTCGGGCTCTTCATGCAGTAGCGGCGTGAAGCGACCGACCATCCACGGCATCATAATGTCCGCCGATTCCATCAGTTTATGCAAATACGGATCGGGCGAACAATCCGCGTTCAATTCGCGGAAATAAGTCGGCACGCCCAACATAACCGCGCAACCGCCGTATTGCGGATCGTGTTTCAGGAAATCAATCAGTTTCTCAACGCCGATGTTGTGAATGTTGTAAGCCCGATCAGGAAAACCCAGCCCCCAAATGGCCACGACCGGCCGGCCTTTGTCGTAAAGATACGTTTGATTGGTTCCTTGCGAAGTGATTTTCAAATCATCCACCAATTCTTTCCAATCCTGAATGATGGAAGAACAATCTTCGCCGCTAGCTTTGATTCCCGACAAATCATACATCACGGCGATGGCGCGACCGGATTTTTGCGACGCTTTCAAGGCGTTCGCCAAAATCACGCGGCTGTGCTGACGGCTTTGTTCTGTGCGCGTGACGCCAAAAAATCGCTGCATGAAAACGCCGTCAATTCCGTATTGCTGCATCCAGCGAAAATGCAAGTCTGTCGTGCTTTCATCCCACGAACTGAAAACCCGCGCGATGGAACCATTTTCATTGGTGAAGGCGGTCGAATAGGTTTTTTCATATTCCGAAACGTCCGGCCACAAATCCACATGAATGCTTGCCGGGTCAAGCCGGCCATGAACGCCGAAATGCACCCAGCCCTCGCCCGAACCGTCGCCTTCCGCGCGAAACCAGCCCTGATAACCGCACATCACCAAACCGCTAAATGAAGGATAACGGGAAGCCGGACTGTGTTTGCTTTGCGCGCGGGCCAAAGGCAGACAGAAATTCAGAAGAATAATTAAGATGACGCTCTTTTTTATCACAGAATTTTGTCGCTAATTGATTTAACCAAAGCTTCTTACCCGACGGTCGCATTGGATATTTTGAAAATCATATCGGGTGTATCACTCAAAACTATCCTTAAAAGTGATGATATAGAATCCCCCCGAAAAAGGGGATGCCTGCCGGATTGATTTAGTCTTGCTTGCGTCCGCAAGCTGTGGCACTTACTCAAAAAACAAATCACCAACGAAGAATTGTGTTCAACCGACTCAATTTGTCCCGTGATTAAGTTCAAAAAAATTTCAGTTTTGACATTCTTCATTCTGGGAAGTTGTTCCGGTTTTGCCGCCGAGCATCCGCCAGTCGAAAAAGACGCGACGAACACACTTCAAATTCAAGCGGTGACCGTTGAAGGCAATCCGGTTTCCCTGCGCCGCAAAGGCGTGGTGAATTTGGAATCGTATCCCAAAAATATCATCTTCAATTTTGGACCGGCAACCAATGCGAGCCGCGCGCCGATTCGTTTGCGTTACAAATTGGAAGGGTTTGACGACACCTGGCATGAAGGCGGAGGAATCATGTTTTTGATGGTTCGCTTCTACGACAAGTCTGACATCCCCATCGGTCAGGATTCATTTGACGCTCGCGGTGAAAGCGCGGCCTGGAAGGGAGATTTGAAAAATTCTCTTTTCACTCATCGTCGTGAAACTATTGTCGTGCCGCCGCAGGCAACGAAATTTTGGATTGTGATTTCTTCAGCCGGCGGCCCGGAAACGGTCGGCATTTATGTGGTGAATGATTTGGTGGTGTCCAAACTTTCCGGTAACAAATCCGACGTGTTATTGCGGTTCCCTTTTGATTCATCGCAAAAAGACGACACCACCAATCCTCCGCCGGAAAGCTGGATTCGCGACGGCACGCATTCCAGCATGGCGAAAATCATTGAACTGGACCAAAACCCTACCATAAAAGCGTTTGCCATTTTGGACGATGACCCGCTTGGGCACGCCGAATGGCATAACACGATGGAATACGCGCCAGCGGTCAATGCTGGCGATCATCTTGTTCTCGAATGGAATGAAATGTTCAGCACTGGCGTCGGCAGTGTGCGCTCGGCGCGATACGATTTTTTGCCGCCGGGAGATTTCAAGTTTCGCGTCGTGGAAGTGACCGCCACCGGAACGCCGACTGGTGTGGAAGCTTCATTGGACATTGTCGTGCCTCAACCGTTTTGGAACGAACCGCGTTTTTACGCGGCGATTTCTTTCGCCGTCATCGTGCTGATGATTGTCGCCTCCCGTTACATCATCCGCCGGCGAATGCGCGCGGAATTGTTGCGACTGGAAAACCAGCGCGCATTGGAACAGGAACGATTACGTATCGCGCATGACATTCATGACGATCTGGGCGCCCGCGTGACGCAAATTTCCTTGTTGAGCGCGATGTCTCACGACAACATCACATTTCCCGAAAAAGCGCGAACGTCCTTCGACCAGATTTCCAAAATGTCGCGCGATTTGGTCTCTGCGCTTTACCAAACCGTCTGGGCGGTGAATCCCGAAAACGACAACTTGGACGCGCTGGAAAATTATTTGTGCCAGATGGTCATTCAATTGTGCGAGCCGGTGCAACTGCGCTGCCGTTTTCACGCTGAAAATCTGCCGCGCGACATCCAAATCTCCAGTCAGACGCGGCACAATATCACCATGGCCGTGAAAGAGGCCGTGCATAACGTCATCAAACACGCACGGGCGTCCGAAGTGACCATTTACACTTCCTTCGTTGGCCGCTTGCTCACCATTTCCGTCGAGGACAACGGCGTCGGCTTCAATCTCGCGAATGATTCCGCCGGCAACGGTCTGGCCAACATGAAACAGCGCATGGCAGACATTCATGGAACTTGCACCGTCGAAAGCCAAATCGGAAAAGGCACGACGGTGCATTTGCGCGTGGTCATCAAGCCCGCCAAATGATACGATTTTTTGCCGAAACTGACGCGACAGTCGAATTTGTGATGAGCAGCAATCCAACAATTATGAAAAAAACGGTCATGGTGGTCGAGGATGATCGCGGATTGCGCGAACAGATTCTTGAAATTCTTGAAACCGCGCCGGACATCGAATGTCTCGGCGCTTTCCCGTCCGCCGAACAAGCGTTGCCGGAAATTCTGAAAAAAAAACCGGACGTCGTGCTCATGGACATCCGATTGCCCGGCATGTCCGGCATCCAATGCGTCGCCGAAATCAAGAAGGTCAACACGACTCTGCAAATCATCATGGTCACGATTTACGAGGACAGCGAACGCATTTTCCGCGCGTTGAAAGCCGGCGCGAGCGGTTATCTGGTCAAATCCGGTCCGCCGGAACAATTGCTCGAAGCCATTCGCGACGCCTACAAAGGCGGCGCGCCGATGTCCAGCCACATCGCGCGCAAAGTCGTGCAACATTTTCACCTGCTCGGACCTTCGGTGAATGAAACGGAAAATCTATCGCCGCGCGAACGGCAAGTGCTTGATTTGCTCGCAATGGGTTTCATCTACAAAGAAATCGGCGCGAAATTGGATATTGGCGTGGAAACTGTCCGCACTTACGTAAAAAACATTTGTCAGAAAATGCACGTGCGTGGACGGCTTGAAGCCGTCGCCAAACATCGCGCGGAAACTTATTGAAAGAAATTTATTTCAGTATGAACTTTTCAGACAATTTCGCCGCCGAGCTTCCGCCGACCATTGCTGTAAATTCGCCCGGTTCGACAGCCCATTTTCGGTCTGCGCCCCAAACAGCTAAATCGGATGGCTTCAAATGAAAAGTAATTGGCTTGGTTTCGCCTGCTTTCAAGTGAACGCGCTCAAATGCCTTCAAGGCTTTCACCGGCGTCGCCACGCTGGCAGTGGTTTGCCGAATGTAAAGTTGCGCGACTTCATCGCCATCACGTTCACCAGTATTGCTTAAATCAAATGAAACGAGAATATCATCACCGCTACTGACGGTCGGTGTGACGATTTTCAGGTTATCATATCTGAATGTCGTGTAACTCAATCCGTACCCGAAAACGAATTGTGGCGCATCATCGCCGTCCACGTAATTCTTGCCTTTCGACGGGAAATGATTGTAGTAAACCGGAAGTTGGCCAACATTCTTGGGAAAGGTGACCGGCAAACGTCCGGCGGGATTGTTGTCGCCAAAAAGTGTTTCGGCGATGGCGCGTCCGCCAAATTCGCCCGGATACCACGCTTCAAGAATGGCTGGCACATGCTCCGCCGCCCACGGAATCGTCAATGCGCGACCGTTCTGCAAAACGAGCACAACTGGCTTGCCGGTTTTAATGACTGCTTCGAGCAATGTTTCTTGATTGCCGGGTAATCCAAGTTCAGAACGGTCAAATCCTTCGCCGGAGACACCATGCCATTCGCCAAGTCCTAAAATAACAACCTCTGCTTTTTGCGCCTGCGCCACAGCTTCGTCAATTCGGTTGCCATCGGAAAAAAGAATTCGAGTTTGCGGCGACACAATCTTTTTAATCTGATTGAGCATTCCGAATTCGGAGTTTTCTGTGGCGACATCGGCGTAATCACCAAGGCGGGTAATATCTGCATTCGTCCCGATGACCGCGACGCACTTGAGATTTTTTGGCAACGGCAAAAGGTGATTTTCATTTTTCAACAGGCACATGGATTGGCGCGCGACTTCGAGCGAGAGCGCCAAATGTTCCGGTGACCGCCGGACTTTGGCATTCAGCGTTTCATCCACGAACGGATGGTCAAACAATCCCAGCGCAAATTTTAATTTGAGAATCCGCGCCACGGCCTGGTCAATTGTGTTTGTGGATATTTTTCCCGTCATCACGCCAGCCACAATCGCATTTTGATAGACTTGATGGTCGAAGTCGTAGAACTGCATGTCCACGCCGGAATTGATGGCAAGACACACGGCATCGGCAGGTGTGGCTGCCACGTGATGCGTATCGTAAAGCCGGCGAATCGCGCCTAAATCGGACAGCACAAATCCTTCAAATCCCCATTCGTCGCGCAACACTTGATTCAGCAACCACGGATTGGCCGTGCAGGGAACGCCGTCAATGTCGTTGTAGGCGGCCATAATGCCCATTGCATGACCTTCGCGCACGGCGGGTTCAAATGACTTGAGCATAACAGTGCGCACTTCTCTTTCGCCAACATGCACTGGCGACGTGTTCAATCCGCTTTCCGGCGAACCGTGTGCGGCAAAATGTTTCGGCTCGGCGATGCAGGTATGGTCGGTCGCCAGTGAATTTCCTTGCATTCCCTGCACATAAGCCAAACCTAATTGTCCCGAAAGATACGGGTCTTCGCCAAAATCTTCTTCGACACGTCCCCAACGTGGATCGCGGGCGACATCAAGCACCGGCCCCAAAATCATGTCCACACCGTTCGCGCGCGCTTCGGCGGCAATGGCCGCGCCGGTTTCTCTCGCAAGTTTAGGGTTCCACGTCGAAGCCAGATTGACGCTTTGCGGAAAGACGGTTTGGTCGTAAGCCATGTATCCGTGCAAGCCCTCCTCTAAAAATAAAGCGGGTATGCCCAAACGATTGGATTTGATGACCCATGCCTGCACCGTATTGTAAAGCCGGGCGCTGGGATATAAATCATGGATGGAACCGACACCGAGATTACCAAGATTCTTTAAGGCAAATTGCGGGTCAAAAACAGCGTTGGGCTTGGCGTGCGTGTGATGGTCAATGGTCTGATCCGGGTTCGTGCTCAACAAAGTTTCACACCCATAATACATGTCCAGTTGCCGCGCTTTCTCTTCAACCGTCATACGGCCAAGCAAATCCTTCACACGTTCATCCACTGGCAAAGCTGAATTCTTGTATGGCAGCAATGAATCATCGCCTTTCGCCACGATAATTCCCATCGCCAATAAAAAACCAGCAGTGATTGGTGGCAAAAAAATATGGAAACATTGGCGCGCAAGGAATTTCATAATAGCTTTGACACAAACTGGCTTAAATCAGCTTTTTTGAAATCCCCGTTTTCGGGGATGAAATCGAAAGTGAACCAAAAACCTGCGGATTGTTGAAGGATGGTGGAGCCGAGGAGATTCGAACTCCTGACCCCCACAATGCCATTGTGGTGCTCTACCAACTGAGCTACGACCCCATCCAGAGCGACGGGCAATCTAATTTGCCCGTCCCAATTGTCAAAGTTTTTCCGAGCGCGATTTACTTCTTCTTCGTGAACACCGCCCACGACGGAGGAAGATTTTTTACGACTTCGATGTTTTTGAACGGTTTGAGTTTGTAAATCTTCGCGGTCTTGGCCCAATCAGACATTCGCGCCAAACCTTCGTGCAAAGAAACGTCTTCAATCAAATCGCCGAAAAATTTCCGCGCTTTTTCGTGCGAGGAATAAGCATTGACCACTTCGTTGCGCGCCTGCAAATGGACAATCTCCGGTTTCACGCCGAGACTGCGGGCGACTTCGTTGGCCAATTCCACCACGGAATACGGATGGTCCGCGCCGACGTTGAAAATCTGATTGTAAGCCTGCGGACGTTCAACACTACGCGCAATCACCGGCGCGACGTCGCTGATGTAACTGAACGCGCGCGTTTGTTTGCCATCGCCAAAAATGGTCATCGGTTTGTCCTGCCGGATTTGCTTCATAAAAATGCCGATGACGTTGCGGTAAGGATCGCTCAAATTCTGCCGCTCGCCGTAAACATTGTGCGGACGGAACACGATGTAATTCAACCCGAACATTTCATGCGCTTCCTTCAAATCCAATTCGACCGCGTATTTGGCGATGCCGTAAGGGTCTTCCGGTTGCGGCGCGAGTTCCTCGGTCATCGGCAACTGATTGCGCCCGTAAACCGCGATGGACGACGTGAACACAAAACATTTCACCGAGCCGGTGTTCACGGCGGCGTTGATGAGATTGACGCTGCCGATGAGATTGTTCGTGTAATTGAACGTCTTGATGAAATGGCTCAAACCTTCGGCGGCGTAAGCAGCCAGATGAAACACATAATCGAATTTGTGCTGCTTAAAAAGTTTTGCGATGAGAATTTTATCTTCCGCGCGGCCTTTCACGAATTGCGCCTTTCGTGGCACGTTTTCGGTGAAGCCGCCCGACAAATCGTCCAGCGCGACGACTTTGTGTCCCGCCTTCAACAATTCGTCGCAAACGTGCGAGCCGACAAAACCGGCGGCTCCAGTGACCAAGGATTTTGGCATAAATTTCGCATAAAAAAACATCTGCGGGCGCAAGAGTCAAAATCAATCCGCGACTTGTGAAAGCGGCGCGCTTCGCCTAATTTTCCAAACTTCGATTCATGAACATTGGCGTTTTGACCCACGAACCCTTTTATCCGCCCAGCGGCGGCGGCTCGTCGCAGGCCATTTATCTCATCGAAGAAATGGTCCGGCGCGGCCACAGCGTTCGTCTGTTCGCGCCGCAACGCGAAAACGTCGCCGAACTCGAAGTGAAATTCCGAATTAAAATCCATCCGTTCACGACGTGGCAAATGGGACGTTACACGTCGCTGCGCAGTTTGAAATATCTCGCGTATCCATTTTTTCTGAAACGGCTCGTCCGGCAAGTCGCACAACAAAACAAATTGAACGTGTTGCTCGCACAACACGCGATTTCTTGTGCCGCCGCCGGAAGTCTGCGCCGCGAACTCAATTGTGCCGTGGCCATGAATTTTTTGGATTATCTCACCGGCTATTTCGACAGCTGGCCGAAATATCTCGCGCCGCCGCCGTTGGTGAAACGGCTGAAACATTTCGAGCTTTCGCTGCCGGTGAAATATCACGCCGAAGGCATTTTCACCATTTCGGATGAATTGTCCGATTTATTCCAGCAAGCCGGTTATCCGGCGGAAAAAATTCTGCCGATTTATTACGGCTACGACGGCAAATTGTTTCAGCCGACGTTTCAAACCTCGCCGACGCCACTCGTCGTCATGCACGGTTCGCTCGATCATCATCACATCAACGAATTCGGCGCGCGTGCATTGATTCAAATTTATCAGAAGCGACCGGAGACAAAATTTCGATTCGTCGGAAAAAAAACCGATGCATTACGCCGCACGCTGGAAATGCTGAAATCGCAAATCCCGGATTCCGCGATTGAATGCACCGATTTTGTGCCTTACGCCGAAGTCGCCAAAAAAATTCATGACGCGACCGTCGGCATCGTGCCGTATGCCACATCCACCGGCGCGCAATGCACGATGGTCGCCAAGACGGTCGAATACGCCGCGATGGGCGTGCCAATGGTCTGCACGCCGTTGCGCGGCACGATGCGTTATTGGCGGAACAATCCCATCATCCGTTTTTCGGAAATGAATCCCGAAAGTTTTGCGGAAAAAGTTTTAAGCTGGTTCGCCGAACCGCTGGAAAATCGCCACGCGTGGGGTCGCGCCGCCAGCGCGAAAGTTTTCGCCGAATTGGATTGGCAACCATTCTCCCACCGCGTTGTGGAGCGATTGGAAGAAATCCATCGCCAGCGCGGTTGATTGCGATTCAAGCTTTATTACGTTGGCGCGCGACTTCGTAAAGAAAAACCGCGCCCGCCGCGCCGACATTTAGCGAATCTACCGTCGGCGGCATTGGAATCGCCACCGCTTCGTCGCACGCTTCCAGAACAGCTTTGGAAATCCCATTGCCTTCGCTGCCGAAAATGATGCAACAATCTTTTGTGAAATCCGCTTGCGATAAATTTTTTTTATCCGTGTGCGGATGCGCCGCGATGCAGCGCACTCCACGTTTGCACAAATCGTGGATGGTTTGAGCAAGATTTTCTGACTCAATGACCGGCAATTGAAAAATCGTGCCCATTGAATTTCTCACCGCGCGGCGCAAATACGGACTGCTGCTCGTCTCGCCGACAATCAATCCGTGGACACCGAACGCGACGCAATTCCGCACGAGCGCGCCGAGATTTTCCGCGTTTGCCAATTCATCCACCGCGACAAATAATTTCGGCGACGAACTTTTTGCGAGAATTTCTTCGAGCGAAATCGGCGGCGGAACTTTGCCGACGGCGAGCACACCTTGAAACATTGTGAAGCCAATCAACATTTCCAGCACTTTTTTTTCCGCGAGATAAACGGCGACGTTTTCCGGTCGCGCGGCGAGCAACGGACGATATTCTTCCAGCCATTTTTCCGGCAGCACGACGGAGACGACCGTGAGTTTGCTTTCAAGCAATCGCCGCACGACCTTTTCGCTCTCGGCCACAAAAATGCCTTGCTGCCGGTGTTCCAATGGCCGCCGCAACGTCGCGTAAGGCCGTAATTCCGGCGCGTCGAACGAGGAAATTTTTTGGATGTGGAACATTTTTCACAGCTTGACACGAATTCCACGAATTAACACGAATTGATTTTGTGAAAATTAGTGCAATTTGTGTATGAAATTTTGCAGCGCCGATTTTTAGCGCCGTCAGGCGCAACATATTTGTAGAAACGAATCCCAAAAATGAACAAGCTCCGTCAGGAGCGAAATATGCCGCTCCTACGGAGCTTGAAAATTCTAGCGCGGTATGGCTACAAAGATTCCGCGCCTACGGCGCTGGACGCGACGCGTTTGATTCTTGGGGTAAAGTTAAGAAGTCAATGGCTACTCGATAAAACTTTGACGCCTTTGTCTCGGAAAATTTGTAATACTCGTTCCAAGTTTACATCATTCGGCACGGCGACCTGCTGAACTTCACCAATTGGTAAAACCCCACATTCTTTCTTAAATGTAAATTTTAAAACAGAAAACTTCATGTCATTGTAAATACAATGGCTGACGTTGCAGCTTTCAATATTTTTATAGAGTGACCGCCGTGCTGGTCTACTCATTGCCTTTGTAATACAATCTTCTTTTAGGCAAACGACATCTCCTGGACCAAACCAAACGCGAATGAAAATAATTATTCCAGTAGCCATAAAAAATATGGCGAGAATTATTCGTCCCTTGCTGAAGTCATGATTAAGGGCAGATATAGTTAAAAGCAAAGACGGTATCATCAGGAAAATTAAAAAACCAATTCGTCTGCCGGGCGAAAGGTCTTTTCTTGAATAAGCGTTTGGCTCACGCCATCTCATTAAACTTGGAAAGATTTCTGGAAGAACACTCATGACGTGAGTTTAATTTTATTTCTTAAATTATTAAAGTTCCAAAGTTTCACACGGCACATCCTGCGCAGCGAGCTGGAGCCGGACATGCGTCGCGCCGATGTGATGGAGTTGCTCGGCCATGACGTGCTCGGCGATTTCGGGTTTGTTGCATTCGCGGCTCAAGTGCGCGAGGTAAAGATGGCGCAGGCTGGCGGACATGATTTGCGCGGCAGCTTCGGCGGCGGCGACGTTCGAGAGATGGCCGTGGCGTCCGAGAATCCGCTGCTTCAACGCCCACGAGCGGTGCGATTCCTGAAGCAGCTTCACGTCGTGATTGGATTCGAGCACAAGCACGTTCGCGGCGCGGACGCGTTCGACGACGAGTTTGGTCATGTGGCCGAGGTCGGTGACGAAACCGATGTTTGCCGTCTGTGCGCGCAAGAGAAATCCGACCGGGTCTTGCGCGTCGTGAGGAATGGAAAAGGTTTCGACGAGCAAATCGTCCAATTCAAAGCTGTCGCCGGTCGAAAAAATCCGCCAGTCAACTTTGGATTTAAGCGCGTCCGCGCCGTCGAGTCCGTTGAGCGCGGGATGATTTCGGCTGCTCAATTTTTCTTTGAGTGCCCAAATGGTCGCGTCCTGCGTTTCGCGATTGCAAAAAACAGGAATTTGAAATTTGTCGGCGATGCCTAGCAAACCGGAAATGTGATCGCTGTGTTCGTGCGTGAGCAGGATGGCGGAAAGATTTTCCGGCGCGCGGCCAATCGTGGCGAGCCGCTGGCGGATTTGGCGCGGGGAAAATCCGGCGTCAATGAGCACGCGGGTATTTTCGGTTTCGAGATAGGCGCAATTTCCGCTGGAACCGCTGCCGAGGATTGTCAGTCTTACAGGCACAGACGGACATTAACGGCGTATGAAAAATCCGGCAATTTATTTCGTATTTTGAATTTTACGTTGGCACAAAGCCTGCATAATTTAAGCATGTTTCAATTGAATTTTTTCAAATTACAACGATTGATTTTTGTCGCAAATTTTGCCGTTCTGTTGATTTTTCCAATCAAGATGTCGGCGCAAAATGTGGCGCGGCAGTTTTTGCGCGACCGCGTGGCGACGATGGTCAGGCAAATGCAACCACAAGGACGGTTGCCGGGCACACAACGTCTGGATTTGGCGATTGGTTTGCCGTTAAGAAATGAGAGCGGCTTCGATCAACTGCTCCAAGAAATTTACGATCCGACCAGTCCAAATTTTCGTCGTTACCTGACGCCGCAACAATTCGCGGAACGATTCGGCCCGTCGGAATCAGATTACGCGACAGTGATTGCTTTCGCGCAGGCGAACGGTTTGACGGTGACTGGAATGTCGTCTGACCGGACATTTGTAAGTGTGAGCGGCTCTGTGGCGAATGTCGAAAAAGCGTTTCACGTGACGATGCGAACCTATCGGCATCCACGCGAAAACCGGAATTTTTACGCGCCGGATACCGAACCATCATTGGATTTGGCCGTGCCGATCTTGCACATCACCGGTCTGGATAATTTCGTCGTGCCGCATCCGGCGAATCTGAATAAAATTTCAATGAGCCAATTGGCGAATCTCCCGCCGAATTCCGGTTCCGGCCCCGGCGGCACTTTCATGGGGCAGGATTTTCGGAACGCTTACGCGCCGGGAGTTTCGTTGAATGGTTCAGGACAAATTGTCGGACTTTTTGAATTGGACGGCTATTATCCCAGCGACATCACCGCATACGAAACCAGCGCCGGATTGCCCAACGTGCCTTTGACAAATGTTTTGGTTGGCGGCAGCGGCTCCGCCGGAAAAAATAACGGTGAGGTGGCTTTGGACATTGAGATGGCCATTTCGATGGCGACGAATCTCACTCAAATCATTGTCTATGAAGGTCCCAATCCCCTTTCCAATTCTCAAGTTGTGACCATTTTGGGTCAGATGGCCTCGGACAATCTGGCCAAACAAATTAGTTCTTCGTGGACTATCGGCGACGATCCGAATTTTGAAACCAAATACAAACAATTTGCCGCGCAAGGGCAGTCGTTTTTCCAATCTTCCGGCGACGATGGCGCTTATTATTCCGGCATCCTGCAATCGGCGGACAGCACGAACGTCACGCTCGTCGGCGGAACCACTTTGTCAACGGATTCGGACGGCGATTGGAGTTCGGAAACCACTTGGAATTGGTATATCACCAATCCGCCGCAGACCAACAGCAGTGGCGGCGGCGTCAGCACGACTTATTCGATTCCAAGCTGGCAACAAGGCATTGACATGACGGCCAATCAAGGCTCGTCGACGAAACGAAATGTTCCCGACGTTGCGTTGACGGCTGACAACATTTTTGTTGTGGAGGACAACGGCCAGCACGAAAAGATTGGCGGCACAAGCGCGGCGGCGCCGTTGTGGGCCGGATTTTGCGCGCTGGTCAATCAACAAGCCGTCGCCAGCGGCCAACCGACTGTCGGCTTCATCAATCCTGCCATTTATGCCATCGGCAAAAGTTCATTTTATCTTTCCGATTTTCATGACATCACCACCGGCAACAACACGAACAAAACCGTCTCAAACAAATACTTCGCCGTTTCCGGCTACGACCTTTGCACCGGCTGGGGCACGCCAAATGGAATCAATCTGATTATTGATCTGGCAACACCCGACACGCTTGGCATCCTGCCCGGAAACGGATTTGCTGCCAGCGGGCCAATCGGCGGACCTTTCGCTCCTAATTCCGAAAATTTTTCGCTGACGAACACCGGCGCGAGTTCGTTAAACTGGGCAGCAATCACACCATCCTGGCTTGCCGCCTCGCCAAACAACAACACTTTGACTGCGCATAGTTTTGCGACGGTTACTATCAGCTTGAATTCCGCGGCTGCCGGATTGTCGCTGGGAACTTACACGGCGAACGTCGTGTTCACCAACCTCACCAGTCATGTGGCGCAACTCCGCCAATTCACATTGCAGGTAAATCCCATCGTCCAGAACGGCGGTTTTGAAACCGGAGATTTCACCGGTTGGACTTTCGACGGGACGGAAACATCCAGTGACGGTTTTCTGCTCAACGGTGTGGTCAACGCCAGAACTTTCGCCGATGATTACGGCACAAACTTTGTTCATTCAGGAGCGGACGGTCTCGCATTGGGACAACCCGGTAATCTCGCGTTCCTTTCGCAAACGTTGCTTACTGCGCCGGGACAAAATTATTTACTTTCCTTCTGGATGAACAACATCGGCGGCGCGACGCCCAATCAATTTCTGGTGAACTGGAATACCAATACCGCCGCGACGAACACCATTTTCAACCAGACCAACGTGCCGGAGATTGACAATTGGACAAACCTGCAATTCATTCTTGCGGCGA
>DASZXH010000050.1:0-8637 GCA_035545995.1 Verrucomicrobiia bacterium | reverse complement strand
TGTTTTCTCCAATTCAAATGACTTGGCCACTTTTTCATTCGGCACGATTTCAGCCGTATGCGTGGCGCGAGCGAACTTCACCGCACAACGAAGTTCTCCTTTCGGCGAGGTCAGCCAACAAACACCCATGTCATTGTCGTTGAAAAGGAATATCAAAACGTCGGAATTTTTATTTTTACTAACGGCAACAAGATGATTCATGCCGTCATTACGCGTTCTCCAACCGTCTTGAACAACTGGCAAATCCTGATTTCCCAAATTCAACGGTTTGAGAAGATAAGCTTCTGCATTCTCCGTCGAACCTTTTTGCAACACATAGCTGACAATGCCTGAAATTGGTTTTGGCGTGACAACTGTTTTTGATTCATTCGTTTGCGCGCGGACGGCAATCATTGCCGTCGCCGAAAACAAATTTATTAAAAACAAAATGCGCTTCATTTCAACAATTCTTCCGCAATCTGCACCGCGTTGAGCGCTGCGCCTTTGAGCAATTGGTCGCCGCTCACCCAAAACGCGAGACCATTGTCCAGCGCGCAATCTTTGCGGATACGTCCGACTTCGCAATTGTATTTCTGTGAAGTGAACAGCGGCATCGGATATTTTTTATTTTCCGGCTCGTCCACCAAATCCAGTCCGGGCGCAGTTTTCAAAACGGCGCGCGCGGCTTCCACGGAAACCGGCTTTTCAAATTCCGCGCTGACGGCAACGGAATGCGAGCGATACACCGGCACACGCACGCACGTCACGCTGGCGCCAAAATTCGGATGGTGCATGATTTTGCGGCCTTCATTTTCCATCTTCATTTCTTCCTTGGTGTAGCCGTTCGGCAAAAAAACGTCCACCTGCGGAATCACGTTGAACGCGATTTGATGCGGAAATGTTTCCTTCGTCGCCGGTTTGCCGGAAACGATTTCGTTGACCTGCCGCCTCAATTCTTCAATCGCCTTCGCGCCTGCGCCGGAAACGGCTTGATAGCTTGAAGCGAAAATTCTTTTGACGCCAAATGCTTGGTGCAACGGATAGAGCGCCATCAAAGTAATCGCCGTCGTGCAATTTGGATTGGCGATAATGCCTTTATGCAATTTTACATCATCAGCGTTGATTTCTGGAATCACGAGCGGCACGGAATCGTCCTGCCGGAACGCGCTGGAATTGTCCACGACGACACAATTCGCTTTCGCCGCAATCGGCGCAAATTCTTTGGAAATGCTTCCACCCGCGCTGAACAACGCGATGTCAATTCCGTTGAAGGAATTTTTCGTCAATTCCGTGACCGCGATTTCCTGTCCGCGAAATTTCAATTTCTTGCCAACCGAACGCGCGGACGCGAGCAACGTCAATTTACCAACCGGAAAATTTCTTTTTTCCAGCGTTTGAATCATTTCGATGCCGACGGCGCCGGTCGCGCCGACGACGGCCACATGCGGATTTCGGTTCATAAAAGGCCAAGGAATTTATCAGAAATCCGGCGCGCGTCAATGTCGTCGCTCCACCTGCCCGCAAATTTATTCGATTTGTGATTGACCAGCATTGCCGCTTCTGACGAAATGATTAGCCTAGTTTTCAAATGCCGAAAATCTCAATCCGAAACGGAAACGGCCACAAGGCCGGAACAACCAAATACGATGCGCACCACAAGGTGCTCGCGCAAACCTATGGCGCGTTCGCGGATTTGCGCCGCGAATTGTCCGACTCGAAGGAGACCGTCGGCGGGCGCGAGGAAATTCTGAAGAATTTTGCGGCGTGCCCGGATTCCCAGCGTTCGTGGCTGCTGCTGGAGGATTACTTCGATAAATTGTCGCTCTCGCGCAAGGATTTTCCCGACACGAACTGGTGGCCGAAATTGCTGAACGCTTCCGGCAAAACGCGATTGGAAGAACTCGCGTTTTTGTTTTTGCGCGCGAAACGCTCCGTGCCGCCGGAATTGCAATCGCACGCCAGCCTCGACCGTTTCGCCCAAGCCGAGGAAGCCGAGCAGGAAATCAAACTGGTGCAGGAATTGGAAAATTGGCTGTCGCCGCCGGCAATGCTGTTGCTCGACACGCCGCGCGCGACGTTGCGCGTCGTCTGCCGCGCGCAACCGGACGAGGAAGAACCGTCGCGCCACCGGCTCGCCGTGCAATTCCTCTTGTCGCGTCCACGCACGGGCGAAAAAGCGCGCACGCTGCATGACATGATTGACCTCGTTGTCCGCGCGACGCACGAGCAGGAATTATTTCCGCCGCACGATTGGGAATTCATCCAATGGATTGCCGACACGCACCGCCAGCGCGACGGCGGCGTGGATACATTGATTTTGTCCGACGCGGAATTGCTCCAATGGCTCGCGCGCTGGGGTCACACGAATCGTTTGGAATTTTCCGACGGCAAGCCGCTGCAATTTCACGGGCAAATCATTTCGCTCGCGCCGCATCTGGAAAATGGTGACAAGGAACTTTCGTTCACGCATCGCTTCAATTTGCCGAACGGACAAGATCATTCTGTTGCGGACGCAAAATTTTTCAATCAACAACCGCCGCTGGCTCTCGTCGGCAATACATTTTTCTTGTTACGCAATTCGCCGCCGCCGCGCGTGCTGAAATATCTCGCGCACAAACCGTCCGTGCCCATCCGCAAATTGAGCCACCGCCTGCTGCTGCATTTGCGCAAGACGCAATCGAACGGCGCGGATTGGGAACAGCTTTGCGTCACGCACAAGGCCGCGCCGCAATTCGTTTTTGAATTGCTCGACGACACGGTGCGTTTGCGTTTGCTCGCGAAAAGTTTGCGCGACCAAAGCGTCTGGTTTTGGAACGGGCGCGAATGGGTTGCGAACGACGCGAAAAAGCGTCCGCACGACAAACCGGAGATTTTGGACGACCCGCGCCTCGAACCGGCGACACATTGGTTGCGCAAACTGGATTGGTTCACGCCCGAACCCGGCTTGTGGATTGGCGATGCGAATGAAAATTTTCTCGGGTCGCTCGCCGAAGCGTGGGCGTCGCGTCCGGAGGATTCGGAATTTCTCGGCAACGGCGCGTTTCATCGCCTGTTTCTCACGCCGCGCACGCTCAAGCCGAAATTGATTGTCAAAGGCAGCGGCATTGACTGGCTCTCGGTTTCCGCCGAATGGGAAGCCGAAGGATTAAAGCTTTCCAAATCAGATTTGGAACGACTCGCGTCGGCCACCGGACGTTTCGTGAAATTGCCGAATTCCGGCTGGGTCGAATTGGACACGCAAGCGGTGCAAGGCGCGCACGAAGCAATGGCCGACATGGGCGTGGACGGGTTGATTGCCGTGCCGCAGAAAGTCGGCATGGAGCATGTCGCGCATTTGGGCGACGAAGAACTTTCGCGCTTCACCGATTCGCCGGAAGCGAAGGAATTACGCAAGCGCGTTTCCGAATTCAAAGGAGTTCCGGCCGCGGGATTGCCAAAAAATTTGAACGCCGAATTGCGTCCGTATCAAAAGGACGGCTTCGATTTTCTCGCGCACCTCGTGAAAATCAGACTCGGCGGCATTCTCGCCGACGACATGGGCTTGGGCAAAACGCTGCAAACGCTGACGTGGCTCGCGTGGTTGCAGGAGCAGAACAAAAAAAACCACAAGCCGTCGCTCGTGATTTGTCCCGCCTCCGTGCTGCACAATTGGCGACGCGAAGCGGAAAAATTCACGCCGCATCTGAAAGTGCTCGTTTTGGAAAGCGGCGCGGCGCGTCACAATTTGCGCAAACAGATTCCGCAGCACGACTTGATTGTTACGAACTACGCCCTGCTCCGCCGCGACCTCGAGGAATTTCACAAATTCAGTTTCCGCGCCGTCATTTTGGACGAAGCGCAATTCATCAAAAATCCCGGCGCGCAAGTCACGCAATCTGTCAAACAATTGAAATGCGAGCACAAACTCGCGCTGACCGGCACGCCGCTCGAAAATCGCCTGCTCGATTTGTGGAGCATCGTGGATTTCATCCAGCCCGGCTATCTCGGCACGCAGGAACAATTTCTCGAAACTTACGAACCGAAAGCCGGTGAAAACACCGAGTCTGCGCAGCGCATCGCGCGCAAACGGCTTTCGGCAAAATTGCGTCCGTTGCTGTTGCGCCGTTTGAAAAAACACGTCGCCAAAGATTTGCCCGACCGCATCGAGGAACGCCGCGATTGTCCGCTCGGCGATGAACAGCGCAAATTGTATCTCGCCGAATTGCGACGCAGCCGCGATCAGGTGATGAAAGTCGTCGAGACGCAGGGCTTGAGTAAATCGAAGATGCACGTGCTCGCCGCGCTCACGCGGTTGCGGCAGGTTTGCTGTCACCCGTCGCTCGTCGGCAGCGACACCGCCAGTGGCAAAACCGAAACGCTGTTTGAATTGCTCGACCCGCTCATCGCCGATGGCCAGAAAGTTCTCGTGTTTTCACAATTTGTTCAAATGTTGCAAATTCTCGAAAAAGAATGTGCGACGCGCCAAATCAAAACACATTTCCTTTCCGGCCAGACCAAAGACCGGCAGGAAGTCGTCAACGCATTTCAAAACGACAAAGGCGCGGGTGTTTTCCTGTTGAGTCTGCGCGCGGCGGGAACGGGATTGAATCTGACGAACGCCAGCTACGTCGTGCTTTACGACCCGTGGTGGAATCCGGCGGTCGAGGCGCAGGCGATTGACCGCTCGCATCGCATCGGCCAGACGCAAACGGTGAACGCCTATCGCCTCATCGCGCCGGGCACGGTCGAGGAAAAAATTTGGGAATTGCAACAGAGCAAGGCGCAGACAATTGCCGACGTGCTCGGCGAAGAAGGTTTCGCCCGCAGCCTTACCTCGACGGATTTGGAGTATCTGTTTGCGGAGGATTGATTTTGCCGCCTTTGTCGGCACGAATTTGGTGTGAAAATTTCATCCAAGATTTTATTGGACAGAAACTTGAATGCGAAATAGAGTCGAAACATAAAACTAAATAGGCCACAGAATCTAATATCTATCCACTGTTAGGCAGCAAGTGCGCGTCAGAAAAATACAACCCAAAAAATATGGCTAAGACACCAGAAATATGTGAGACATGCGGTTGCATCGGAAATCCGGTCACAAGAACCAAGGGCAGCATTTGGATTGAGTTAGCGTTGTGGCTGCTCTTTTGTTTTCCCGGCATTATTTATTCCATTTGGCGGTTGACTTCGCGCGAGAAAGTTTGCGGACACTGCGGCGGCAAGATGATTTCAGTTCAGACTCCGAGAGGTCAGCAGTTGATGCAGACATATCATCAGCCACGGAATCAGTAATTTTGTGGGTATGAGATTTTTGCTGCCTAACACCTAAATAGGCTGCAAATTTCTATTCAATCATTATCTTCCAACACTTTTCACAGCCAGTTCAGATACGGCCTTTGCCATTCTGATTTCATTCATACCGCAGCGATTCAATCGGGTCGAGGTTTGCGGCTTTCCACGCGGGATAAGTTCCAAAAACAATTCCCACGGCGGAGCAAATCAAAAGCCCGATGATTACCCAATCCACCGGAATCGCGGCGGGCATTTTCAAGAGCCACGCGGTCGCGTTGCCGCCGATGATGCCAAAAATCACGCCGATGATTCCGCCGATTTCACACAACACGACGGCCTCCATGATGAATTGAAACATGATGCTGCGTTTCTTTGCGCCAATGGCGCGGCGGATGCCGATTTCGCGCGTCCGTTCCGTCACGGAAACAAGCATGATGTTCATGATACCGACGCCGGCGGCCAGCAGCGCGATGAAACTGACGAGCATCACGCCGAAACGCACGGCGAACGTGAACGATTTGAATTGCGCAATCATCGAATCGTTCGACGAAATCTCGAAATCATTTTTCTCGCCCGGCGGCACTTTGCGCAGCACGCGCAAGAGTCCTTCCGACTGCTCGACGCAATCGTCGTAACTGTCCTGATCCGGCGCTTGCACGAGAATGTCGAGACTGCGCCATGCGCTGCCGTAACGGTTCAAACCGGTGGTGACGGGAATGACGGCGAAATTATCCTGATCGCCGCCGAGCGACGCGCCGTTGGTTTCGAGCACGCCGACAACGAGATAATTGATGCCGTCAATCTTCAACCGTTCACCAACGGGCGAGCTGGCCGGAAACAGTTTTTTGGCCAGCCCGCCGCCAAGCACGCAAACGTCGCGCGCATTGTCCACATCAACGTCAAGCAACGCGCGGCCTTCGGCCAGACTCCAATTGTGCGCGGGAAAACTTCCCGGCGTTTCACCTAACATTTGCACGTCCGGCGCGGTTTTTTCGTGCATCGTGTCAATTTCGCCAGCCCAAAGTTCCGTCTGCAATCCGACGCTGCGTGCGAACGTCGCGCGTTCCTGAAATTCAAGTCCCTGTTGCAACGTGATGTTTTTGCGCCGCGCGATTTTCGCCGTGCCTTTCGGTTGATTATAGACAACGCCGGGCGAACGCCGAATCATGAAAGTCTGGCTGCCGAGACGTCCGATTTCGCGTTCGATATTGTTTTGCAAAACCCGCATCGCCGTCATGACGACGATGATGGAAAAGACGCCAATCAAAACGCCGAGCAGCGTGAGCGCCGAACGCAACTTGTGCGCCCGCACCGCGCCTATCGCCATGAAAAAACTTTCACGCAATTCGGCCAGCAGAAATGCACCTTTGATTTTCATTCGTTTCTCAAGGCATCCACGGTGTTCATCCGCGCCGCGCGCCACGCCGGCAAAAACCCGGAAATCACGCCGGTCAACAGCGAAACCACGATGGAGACGATGACAATCGGCAGCGACATTTCGACGGGCATGATTTTTTGAATCAAAAAGGTCGCCGCCCAGGCAAGTCCCAGACCAATCATTCCGCCAATCAAACAAATCGTCGCCGCTTCAATCAAAAATTGCAGCAGAATCGTCCGTTGTTTTGCGCCGATGGCTTTGCGGACGCCGATTTCGCGCGTCCGTTCGGCGACGGAAACGAACATGATGTTCATGATGCCGACGCCACCGACAAACAATGAAAGTCCGGTGATGAACAAGCCGATAATGGCAATCGTTCCGGCAACGCGATGAAAAATGGTGAGAATCTGATCCTGTTCGTTGATGGAAAAATTGTCCTCTTCCGTCGGCGCGAGACGGCGCACCACGCGCATGGTCGCGTGCAATTCATCGCGCGCGTTGTCCATGTCGGCCATGTTGTCCACTTTCACGCGGACGCCGTATTCCGAATAGCCGGGAATGGAAACGAGCATTTGTGAAAGCGGAATCATCGCCTGATTGTCGAGACTTTGCCCCAGAAATGTCCCCTGCTTTTCCAGAACGCCGACGACTTCAAACGGCTTGCGACTAATCAAAATTTTTTCGCCAAGCGGAGATTCGTTGGGAAAAAGATTGGTCGCAACATCCGAACCGATGACGCAGACGGCGCGACCATTGTCAGATTCCAATTCAGAAAAAAACCTGCCCTCCGTAATCGAGGTGCTGCTGGTGAATTGAAATTGGTCGGTCGTGCCGATGATTTGCACCCCGTTTGCGCTGCGCTTTTTATATTGGATTGTTGATTCCGAATAAATCATCGGCGCAATCGCCCGCGCCAGAGTGTATTTTTCCTGAAGCGAATCAATTTCCGCGCGCGTGATTTGCGGGCGCTTGTTCATTTTCAGCCATTCCTCCTGCGAATCAACGAACCAGTCAATGCGCGAAATATAAAGCACGTCCGCGCCAAGAAACGAAATGCTCCTCAAAAACGCGCGATTGAGTCCGGTGATAGCCGTGCCCATGAGCGTGACCGTGACGATGCCGATGACGATGCCGAGCGTCGTGAGCACGGAACGCAATTTGTTCGCGCGGATGGCGCTCCACGAAATCGCCAGTCCTTCGCTCAATTCAGTGAAAAAATTCATGCGCCCGTTTTCTCGTCGCTGGCAATCAAACCGTCCAGAATGCGGATGATGCGTTGCGCGTGGCGCGCCACGGCTTCTTCGTGCGTGACGACAATCAACGTATTTCCTTTTTTGGCGAGTTCGCTGAACAGCGTGAGAATTTCCAGTCCGGTTTTTTGGTCCAGATTCCCCGTCGGCTCGTCCGCGAGCAAAATTGAAGGGTGATTGGCCAGCGCGCGGGCGACGGCGACGCGTTGTCGCTGGCCGCCGGAAAGTTCGTTCGGCTTGTGATGAATCCGGTCGGCGAGACCGACGCTCTTCAATGCTTCCAACGCAATCTGTCTGCGTTCGTGCGACGGAATTCCCGCGTAAATCAAAGGCAATTCCACGTTTCGCAACGCATCAGAGCGTGGCAACAGATTAAAGGTTTGAAAAATAAATCCGATTTCACGATTGCGGATTTCGGCCAGCCGGTTGTCGTCCATTTCCGAAACTTGAACGCCATTCAATTCATAAGTGCCGGAAGTCGGCGTGTCGAGGCAGCCGATGAGATTCATCAGCGTGGATTTGCCGGAACCGCTTGGCCCCATGATGGCCACGTATTCGCCGCGCGCAATCTCCAGCGAAATTTCGCGCAACGCGTGAACAATCTCCGCGCCCATCTGGTAACGGCGCGAGATTTTTTGGAGACGAATCAAACTCACGGAGTTTTTTCCACGTCAAAACCGGCAAGACCTTTTTTGATTCGCTTGCCGTCTTCGAGGTCGCGGCTGATGGCGCGATAGCTGCCGGTGACAATTTCCTCGC
>DASZXH010000049.1:0-3473 GCA_035545995.1 Verrucomicrobiia bacterium | reverse complement strand
CGAATTGCGAACGGGTCTTCAAAGGATTCTTCAATTTCCCGTTGAGTCAAAGAACCATCCGATTCAAAAGGCGGGTTATTCCAATCGAACTCCATAACGAGTTAGCTGTAAATAAAACGCCCATGCAATGTATTTACTTTGTATTTACTTGAAGGCACGGTTTCTGTCAACTGATTTTCTTATTTTTAGCAGTAAAAACGAAATTTCTGCTTTGGGCTTAATCTCCGCCGCCACCGCCACTGGTATCGCCGCTAAGATTCTGAATCATGGCAATCAGCGGTAAAAACATCGCGATGACAATGCTGCCAACGATAACTGCGAGAAACACAATCATGATCGGTTCCAATAACGAAGTCATGGCGGCAACGGCGTTGTCCACCTCTTCATCGTAATTGTCCGCAATTTTCAAAAGCATTTCGGGTAATGCGCCGGTTTGTTCACCCACGTCCACCATGCTGATGACCATCGGCGGAAAAACATTTGATGCTTCCAGCGGTGCGGTGATAGTTTCGCCTTCTTTGACATTTTCATGCACTTCTGAAATGGCGTTACTGATGATGACATTGCCGGCGGTTTCTTTCACAATGGTCAACGATTGCAAAATGGGAACGCCGCTGCTGACGAGCGTGCCCAGCGTGCGAGTGAATCGAGAGATGGCGACTTTGCTAATGACAGGACCGAGCACCGGCATTTTCAGTTTGAATTTGTCCCAAATTCGCCGACCAAATTTTGTTTTGATAAACAATAAAAACAAAATAACAAATACCGCGACACAACCCAGAGTTACAATGGCGTGACTTCTAATGGCATCACTGACTGCCAGAACGAACAGAGTAAAGCCGGGCAATTTGACGCCCATGCCGGCGAAAACATCTTTGAATCGCGGAATGACGAAAACCATCAAAAGCGCCAAAATGCCAACGGCAACCAGCAACACCGCTGTCGGATAAAACATGGCGGCTTTGACTTTGCCTTTAATCTTTTGCGCTTTTTCGGAAAATTCAGCCAGACGTTTTAAAACCACTTCCAGCACGCCGCCGAGTTCACCCGCCTTGACCATGTTGACAAACAGACGGTTGAAAACTTTTGGGTGTTGCGCGAGCGCTTCGGAAAATGTGCTGCCACCTTCAATCGCCAATGCCAGTTCACCGATGATGCCCTTGAGGGTAGCGTTGCGTTCCTGTTTTTCCAACACGCGCAGTCCGCGCAATAGCGGCAGACCGGCGTCCACCAGTGTAGCCAATTGACGCGTGAAAGTCGTCAACACCTTGGGTTTTACTTTCCCGCCGAGGCCGGGAATTTTTATATTGATGTTCATCGCGCCGCCTTTTTTGCCTCCCGGCTTTGCGGCTTTGACTTTTTTACCGGCCTTCTTGACAGCAGCTTTTTCTACGACCTCGGCAATTTTTGTGGGGAACAATTCCATCTCCTTGACACGGGCGATGGCCTCGTTTTGACTGGCAACTTCAATCGAACCTTTTTTCTCTTTGCCCTCTTTATCCAGCGCGACGTAATTGTAAACTGGCATAACGTTTTGGTGTTTCAGGTGTATTTGACGACTTCTTCAATGGTTGTATCACCCTCAAAAATACTTCGCAAGCCGTCTTCGCGCAACGTCACCATACCCAATTCGACTGCTTTTTGGCGCAAAACGACCGTCGGCGCGCGTTCGTTAATCAACCCGCGAATCGCCTCGCTGATGATGAGTAATTCAAAAATACCTTTGCGGCCTTTGTAACCGGTGTCGTTGCACACGGAGCAACCGCGACCGTAATGGAAAACTTTATCACCCAAATCGTGCGGCGAAAGGTTCAATAACGCCAATTGGTCTTCCGTCGGTTCAAAAGGCGTCCGGCAATTTTTGCAGATCGTGCGCACCAATCGTTGAGCGAGCACGGCCATCAACGTGGAAGAAATCAAAAACGGTTCGACGCCCATGTCAATCAAACGTGTCACCGCGCCCGGCGCGTCGTTGGTGTGCAGCGTGCTCAAAACCAAATGGCCGGTCAGCGACGCTTGGATGGAAATCTGCGCCGTCTCCAGATCGCGCATTTCACCCACCATGATGATGTCCGGGTCTTGACGCAGGAACGAGCGCAAGGCTTTCCCGAACGTCATGCCTGCTGCGTCGTTGATGGCCACCTGCATGATGCCTTCGATGTCATATTCAACCGGGTCTTCAGCCGTAAGCAGTTTGGAATCAATCGTGTTGACGCGGCGCAAGCAGGAATACAGCGTTGTGGTTTTGCCCGAACCTGTCGGGCCGGTGACGATGAAGATACCGTTGGGACGTTGAATGACTTCGGTGACGAAATCGAAAACGTATTTTGGAAAACCGAGTGATTCAATTTCCAGATTAACTGCCGAACGGTCGAGCACGCGCAACACGACGGATTCACCGAACGCCGTCGGTAGAGTGGACATGCGCAAATCAATGATGCGTCCACCGGTGGAAAAATTGATACGCCCGTCCTGCGGCAATCGGCGTTCCGAAATGTTCAGGTTCGCCATGACTTTCAGGCGGGAAATGACCGGCAGCGCCAGATGTTTGGGCGGCGGCGACATTTCATAAAGCGCGCCGTCCACGCGATAGCGAATGCGAAATTCCGTTTCAAACGGTTCGAAGTGAATGTCACTCGCGCGGTCCTGGATTGCCTGTGACAAAACCAGATTCACGAATTTAACAATGGGAACTTCGTTGGCGAGAGCTTCGGCGGCGCGCGCATCGTCGCCAGCCTGATCCACTTCGCGGGCGATGTCCGCGTCCGTGCCCAATTCCTTGAGGATGTCCGCAAAATTTTCGTTGTCGTCCTGACCGTAAAAACGTTCAATCGCCCTTTCAATTTCCGTCGGATCGGCGACGACGACTTGTATTTCACGTTTGCTGGCAAAACCGATTTCGTCCGCGCTCGCCGGGTCGAGCGGTTCGGCCAGAGCGACTTGCACCGTGCCATTGTTCGCCGCAACCGGAACACAATGATACATTCGCGCGACATTGGCTGGAATCGTCTTCAAAACTTCTTCGGGAATCTGGCGGTCGCGCAAGGAAACGATTTCCGCACCCAAATGATTGGCCATCACCTGCAAAATATCCTCCGCCTGCATGATGCCGAAATCCTGCAAGAGCTGAAATACAGGCGCCCCGCTGCGTTTGACTTCAGCGGCGACTTCTTCGTATTGCAAATCGTCAACGAGTCCCTGCTCTTTGACGAGCGACAATAGTGGGCTGGAAATTTCGTCGGCCATGTTTCAAATCATTTTTTCTTGGAATCTCCGGCATTCGCAATGGTCTGTGCCAATTCCAATTCCTGCAATTTTTGGGCAATGGTCGTCGGGTCCTGCGCTTTGGTCAGCACCTCTTCACGCGCAATCAAACCCTGCTGATATTTATCAATCAGAAATGAATCCAGCGTGACCATGCCGTATTTCGCGCCGGTCTGGATGTCCGATTGGATGCGGAACGTTTTGTTGTC
>DASZXH010000048.1:0-84355 GCA_035545995.1 Verrucomicrobiia bacterium | reverse complement strand
ACGAAATCAATTTCAATTGCAACGGCGCGGGACGGATGGCCTGCAAAAATTGCGTGATGATGTAGTCGAGCCGGATAATTTCACCTTTGGAAACTTCGAGATATTGTTCCAGCTTTTCGCAAATTTCCTGATGCACTGCCGAATGCGAGCCGCGAGATGCGGACAGTTTGCCACTCGTTGCGCGATGCTCATCGCGCTTCAACTTTTTGATTTCTCGTTCCATGAGTTGCAAATGAATGTGCAGTGCATTGAGCGGATTACCGATTTCGTGTGCGACGCTCGCTGCCAGCAACGTCAATGCCTGCACCCGCTCGCTTTCAATCGCTTCAAACGTTTTTTGGCGCGCTTCGGTCGCGTCATGCAAAATCAGCGCGATGCCGGAACTGCCCACGGCTTCGCCATCCAGTGGCGCGGCGTAAAGGCGCAGGAAGCGCGTGCGCGGGTAATGCACTTCAAATTCCAGCCGTGAGATTTGCGCGCCGCCGCGATTGTCCGCGCGTGAAATCTGTTCCCAGTCCAACTCCGGCAGAAATTGCGCGATGCGCTGTTCTTCATCCGCCGGCTGCAAACCGATGAGCCGCGTGACGGCCTGATTGAAATAAATGATGCGACCCTGCTCGTCTACCACCAGCACGCCGTCTTCAATCGTGTTGAACAGCGTTTCCAGAAACGTCCGTTCCCGCGCGAGCCGCTGAACAACGGTTTGCAGACCTTCAGTGTCCAATCGCCCGATGCGACCAAGCACTTTGTCGAGAAAACTGGATTTCGTTGCGGCCATTGGCGAAAATCAATTTCTGAAGTGGCAAAATGGCACAACTAAAATCCGCGTCAAGTGAAATGGAAGCGCGTGCTGGCGCGATTTGGAAATTAAACAGAAGGCAATAAAGGAAACGAAGTTAGACAAATTCTTTATTTCCTTTGTTTGCTTCTGTTCAAATTTTATCGCCACCAATTGCTTATCTTACTCGCCTTGCGGACTTTGATTTATGATTTTTCCTAGACAGCACATAAAGTTGGTGCAAAGGTTTTCGCAGCCTAATCGCAGGTAAGGCCATAAAGCTATGGAGACACAGAAAGACAACAATGGTTTGCAGACTTTCCTTGAGCATTGGAACATCATTTTGATTGCTATCGTCGCCGTCCTCGCGTCGCAAGTATTGATGTTTTTCACGCGGTTGTGTGGCACATCATGGATTTGCTTTTTCGTGGCGAGTTTTGCATTGATGATTTTGGGCGGTATTTTGATTGGTTACGCAAAGTTTCCGGTTTATCGAAGCGGTCGTTTTTTTACGTTTGGCTTAAAGTCGGTGCCGGGATATTTAAGAGGATTTTATCGTTGGGGCTGGCGGATTTTTTTTCTCGGTGTCGTGCTTTCATTCTGTTTGTTTTTGTCGAGACCATGAACTTGTGGTCTAACAAAGAATCAGCCTTCACTTCCCGCTCGCCGTCAGTTTCAGAAAAATTTCTTCGAGCGCGTCGGGCGTTCCGCTTTTCTGCCGCAATTCTTCGCGCGTGCCGACGGCAATCAGTTTTCCGCCATTGATAATGCCGATGCGATCGGACATTTCTTCGGCGATGCTCAATTGGTGTGTGGAGACGAGCACCGTCATGCCCGCGATCGAGCGTTCCTTGAGAACGTCTTTGACGACGCGCGCGTGTTGCGGGTCGAGGCCGACCATCGGTTCATCAATCACAAACACTTCCGGGTCGTGCAAGAGCGCCGAGACAATGGCCACACGTTGCCTCGTGCCATGCGAAAGGCTTTCCAGCGGGCGATTCACAAATTCATCGAGATGAAAACGGACAATCAACTCTTTCGCGCCCGCTTCAATTTTCGCGTCGGGCATTTGAAATAATTGGCCGGTAAAACGGAAAAATTCCCACGCGGTCAATTTGTCGTAGAGAAATGGAAAATCGGGAACGTAGGCGACACGTTTTCGCGCTTCGAGCGGTTGTGTTTGAACGTCAAATCCGCAAACGCGCGCGCTGCCGGAAGTCGGTTTCATCAAGCCGGCGATGATTTTGAGCGTGGTGGTTTTGCCGGCGGCGTTCGGGCCGAGCATGGCAAAAAATTCGCCGCGCGGAATGGTGAGCGTGATGTCGTTGACGGCGGCGAGCGCGCCGAAATTTTTTTTGAGATTAACGAGTTCAATCATGAGTTGGGCCATTCATCAATTTTTGCGACGATGCCGCCGGGCAGTTCGACGCGCAAAATTTCGCCAAGCGTGCTAACATAGACGACAATGTGATTTTGCAATACTTGCGTTTCAAGCCGATAGACGGAGATAAATTCATGACCCATCGCCATGCGGTCACGGCGTGCTTCCCAATGAATACTTTGCGGTGAGGAAGACAGATTTTGTGGCAATTCGGGCAAATCAAGTTCGCCGAACAATTCACTCCCGAAATTTCCGGCCAACGCACGCATGGCCGCAGTCGGGTTTTGCAGGTCAGAAAAGCGCAACACGCGTTCGGTTGTTTCTCCACCGCTCGTGATTTTTAACCGGACTTCCTGATTGGTGGCCAGGGAATAGATTTCGACGGTGGCAAAGCGCGAAGACAGTTTTAATTTCAATTCACGCCAGTGCCGTGTGGAAGAAAATTGCAGCCGGCCATCGAAACGCAAACGGTTGGTGAAATCGCCAAAACTCATGCTGCCATTGAATTGTAATTGGTAACCCGCCCGCTTAATCAAGCCTTCCGGCGGCGGCCGGTCTTCGTCCAGCGTCGCCATGGTCTGCTCGATGCTGGTGGACAATTCGCAAAAACCATCGCGTTGATTGTTTTGAAAGATAGTCAGCGATGAGGTGTCCGGCGCGGTTAAAATCTTGCGCCAGACCAGTTCGGTTGGCACGGGAATCCCTTCACCATGGGAATCATATTCCGCCCGCCATAGCAGAACATTCATCGCAACCCAAAAAATCGTGATGAAACAAAATGCGAGTCGCGTGGTCATGGAATGTTCAACGTCTGGCCGACCTTGAGCCGGCTTAAGTTCACTCCGGGATTGGCCGCCTGTAGCGCGCTCAACTTCACACCAAATTTTCGCGCCAAACTCATCGCCGTTTCCCCGCGCGCCATTACATGCGTGCGTGCGGACGAGGAACTTGTTGTATCATTTGCTTTCGCAGTGCCCATGGATGCGCTGCCGGATGGCGTCGGTGTTTTTGGAATTGGATTCGGCGCCGGTGCGGGAGCGGGATTTGCTTGGACAACAACGGAATCGGGCTTGGTCGCACTCTGACTGGCGTAATAAGCTCGCCATTTATCCACTTCATCCTGCAACTGACGATTTTGCTCCGCGAGTTTTTCCAATTGTTGTTGCACTGCCGGAGCGCTCGGCAACGGCAATACATCGGCGGCCAATTGTTGTTTGCACCGGTAAATGCGTTGCTTGATGACATCGGCATTGTCCGCGTGCGAATTGAATTTCAAATACTCCTGATAATGATAAATCGCCGCCGCTGGGTCAGGAATTTTTTCGTCGTAAAGCCATGCCAGTTCAAAATGCGCCGCCGCCGAACGCGGATTGGCTTCGACTGATTCTTCAAACGCTTCGACCGCGCCCTGATAATCCATCGCGTTCACGCGATTTTTGCCGAGGATGAAATGTGGTTCATTTTCCTCGTCCGACCGGCTTTGGTCCGACGGCTCACAACCGCTCAACGCCATTCCGAGCGCGACGATACTCAAGGTTAAAATCAACCGGTTCCCAGACGACATGGGATGAAATTAAATGAATTTTTGCACCCGTGCAATCACGCCGTAACGCCGTAAAAGCTTGAGATTCTGCGCTGTGACGCGCAATTTATGCGGCCAGATGCGCGCGTGGCGGAACTGGCAGACGCGCCGGACTTAGGATCCGGTTCCGAAAGGATTAGAGGTTCAAGTCCTCTCGCGCGCACCAAATTATTCTTCGCCATTATTCGCGCCATTCTTGCGCGGCCAACGTGATTGACGCTCCGGCAAACTCGTGTCCACTTTCGCATAATAAGTTTCTTCGCCAAAACGTGCGTCGGCTTCGCGTTGCAATTCCTGCGATGGCGTGACGGCAAAATGGTCGTTCGTTTCCACAAAAACGATTTCACCGCCCGGTTGCATGAAGCAAAGAAACAATGGGCATTTCCCCGGATGCGTCGCGACAAGTTCGCGGACAGATTCCAATTGTTCCGCTTGAAAATGTGCCGTGTGCAAACGCAAGTGGACTTGTTTCGTGTATTTTTTGGGCGCGTCTTCGAGCGGCAGAATTTCCTGCGGAAAAATTTTCGGTTTGTCCTCGCCGGTGCTGACTTCACCGATGACGAGAATCGCCTTGTTGACTTCGAGCAACGGACGAAATTTTTCGTGCTCGTTCATCACGAGCAATTGCACCGAGCCTTCCAAATCTTCGAGCGTCACCATTGAATACGGCTTGCCGGATTTTTTGGAAACGCCGTGCTGCACCGCCGAAATCAAGCCGCCGATGCGCGTCAAGCTGCGATTGGGCAATTCGGCAAGTTGCGCCGTGTTCACGAGCGCGTATTTCTTCAAAATCGGCGCAAACGGCGTGAGCGGATGGCCGGTGACGTAAAATCCTAAAAGTTCTTTTTCGTAGGCGAGTAATTCATGCTGCGGCCATTCCGGCAATTGTTTTTCTGTTTCGGTTTTTTTCGACGGTTTGTCTTCCAGCGCGCCGAACAACGAGCTTTGCCCTTTTTGTTTGTCGGACTGAATACTCGCCGCGCGCGCCAGCGCGCGTTCGATTTGCGAAAACATCGTCGCGCGCGTTTGACCGAAATTGTCGAATGCGCCAGTCTTAATCAACGCTTCGAGCGTTTTTTTGTTCACTGTCCGCGTGTCCACGCGCTCGCATAAATCGAACAACGATTTGAATTTTCCGTCTTCGTTGCGCGTTTTCAAAATGCTTTCGACGGCAATTTCGCCGACGTTTTTGATTGCAGCCAATCCGAAACGAATTCCCCGTAGCGCAGCCGTCTCGGCTGCATTTGCTTTTGCAGGCGAGACGCCTGCGCTACTTTGCGCCGGTTCAAAATAAACACCGCTTTCATTTACGTCCGGCTGAAGCACTTCAATTTCAAACTCGCGCGCTTCGTCAATGTATTTGCTCAATTTTTCCGTATCGCTCATGTCGTTTGTCATCATGGCGCAGAAAAATTCGACGGGATAATTCGCTTTCAAATACGCGGTTTGATACGCGACAATCGCGTAAGCCGCCGCGTGTGATTTGTTGAAGCCGTAACCGGCAAATTTTTCGAGCAAATCAAAAATCTCATTCGCTTTTTTTTTGGGAATTTTATTTGTCGTCGCGCAGCCTTTGACAAATTTTTCACGTTGAGCCGCCATTTCCTCGACTTTTTTCTTGCCCATCGCGCGCCGCAAAATGTCCGCCGCGCCGAGCGTGAATCCGGCGAGAATTTGCGCCGCTTGCATGACCTGCTCCTGATAAATCAAAATGCCGTAAGTTTCTTTTGAAATTTGTTCGAGCAGCGGATGCTCGTATTTGATCTCAATTTCGCCGTGCCGACGCTTGATGAATTCGGGAATCAAATCCATCGGGCCGGGGCGATACAGCGCGACAAGCGCCGTGATGTGCTCGATGGAACTGATTTGAAATTTGCGGCACAAATCGCGCATCCCGCCGGATTCCAACTGAAACACGCCGAGCGTTTCCGCACGATTCAACAAATCATAAGTTTTTTTGTCGTCGAGCGGAATCCGGTCAATGTCAATTTCAATTCCCTGCGTGCGTTTGACCATTTCGCAGGTGTTACGGATGACAGTCAGCGTTTTCAGCCCGAGAAAATCCATTTTCAATAGGCCGAGGTCGCCGACCGGATTCATTGAGTATTGCGTGACGAGCGCGCCGTCTTCGTCTTGCTTGAGCGGCAGCAAATTGACGAGCGGCTGGTCGCCGATAACGACGCCCGCGGCGTGGACGCTCGCGTTGCGCGTGATGTCTTCGAGAATCAGCGCGGTGTCAATCAACTCGCGCGTGACTTCCTCGTTTTCGTAAGCGGCCTTGAGTTCCGGCGATTGCTTGAGCGCTTTTTCGAGCGTCATTTTCAAATCGAACGGAATCATTTTTGCCAGCCGGTCGCCGTCGCTGTAACCCAAACCCATCACACGCGCGACGTCGCGCACGACCGATTTCGCGCCCATCGTGCCGAACGTGATGATTTGCGCGACGGAATCCTTGCCGTATTTTTCGGAAACGTATTTGATGACGTCCGCGCGCCGGTCATCGGCAAAATCAATATCAATGTCCGGCGGATTCACGCGCTCGGGATTCAAAAACCGCTCGAAGAGAAGTCCGTAGCGAATCGGGTCCACGTTCGCGATTTCGAGCAAATACGTCACGAGCGAACCGGCGGCGCTTCCGCGCGCCACGCAGGAAATTCCCTTGCTGCGACCGTAACGAATGAAATCACCGACAATCAAAAAATACGAAATGAATCCAGTTTTTTCGATGACGCCGAGTTCAAGTTGCAAACGGTCGAGAACAATCTTGAGCGCTTCTTTTTCATTTGGATTTTTTGAATCGAACGTCGGCAAACGATTGGGGTCGTCAATTTTTTCAATGACAAATTCTTTTCCCTCGGCTTTCGCGTGAATCGTGTAGCGACGGAACAAGCCTTCCGCGAGCCATTGACGCAAATAACCTTCGCGCGTGAAATGTTCCGGCGGATGAAAAACCGGAAAGTGCAATGTTTTGAAATCAAATTCTACGTTGCATTTTTCCGCGACTTCCAAAGTATTTTTGACGGCTTCCGGCGTTTCGGCGAAGCGCGCTTTCATTTCTTCCGCCGAGCGCAGAAAAAACGGCGCTTGTTCGGGCAGATAACTTGCACCCATGCGCTTGGGGTTGCTCAACAAGTCCTGCGTGCCGATGCAGACGAGGCAATCGTGCGCGTGCGCGTCGCCTTTGTTGACATAGTGAACGTCATTCGTCGCAACCAGTTTCAGCCCAAATTCTTTTGCCCATGAAATCAAATGGCGGTTCACCTTCGCCTGTTCCGCAATGCCGTGATTTTGTAATTCGAGGAAAAAATTTTCCGCGCCGAGCGTTTGCTTGAACCAGTCAATCGTGTCACGCGCTTTGTCCAACTGGTCCTTCAAAATCAAATCAGGGATTTCGCTGGCGAGGCAGCCGGACAAGGCAATCAAACCCGCGCTGTATTTCGTGAGAATTTCTTTGTCAATGCGCGGCTTGTAGTAATAGCCATCCAAATGTGCTTCGGTCGTGAGCTTGACTAGATTTTTGTAGCCTTGATCGTCCTTCGCTAACAAACCGAGATGATGATAAACGTCGCGCGTGCCGCTGCCCTGTTTTTTTTCCAAACGCGAACCGGGCGCGACATAAACTTCGCAGCCGATGATAGACTTGATGCCTTTTTCGCGCGCTGCCTTGTAAAAATCCACCACGCCGTGCATCACGCCGTGGTCGGTGATGGCGAGCGCGGGAAATTTTAATTCATGAGCGCGTTCGACCAATTTGTCCAGACGGCACGCGCCATCGAGCAACGAATACTCGGTGTGCAAATGCAAATGGACAAAATCCGCGTGCGACATGAGATGAATTTAATCTTTGAAACGAAACCGGCGCAAGCAAGGGTTGTAATTATTGAACAGCCTCGATTCTGTCCAAATAAATGTTGACCAATTTATGCGCGGGCAAAAGGCTTTCAATTTGCGGCCAGACATTTTGAAGAAATTTGTGAAATTCCTTTTTGCGCATGTTGCCGATTTGCAAATGCACAACCCACGGCGGCGGCGCGGCGGGCATAATGCGGTTTGAAAAATCAGTGTCTTTGGAAACGATGGCAAAAGAATTGCGCTTGGCGTATTCCCAAATGGAAGTATCGCTGACGGCCTTGCCGAGCGAAATCGCAGGGTGAACCGGCAAGCTGGGCGTAAAGGTCAGTTTGCTCGGACATTTTCGTCGAAAAGAAATCCTTTCACGCGACTTCAAGTACACGAAACTGATGCCCCATCAATTCGGAAGAAAAACGGATGCAAGCCAGCACATCCTCGCGCGTCAATGACGGGAATTCTTCCAATACCTCTTCAATGGAATCGCCCGCGCTCAAAAACTCCAGAACCGTCTGCACGGTGATGCGCGTGCCCTTGACTACGGGCTTTCCGTTGCAGATGTCCGGCGCGATGACAATTCTTTCGCTCATGATTTGAGATTACCCCGTCCAGCGCGCAAATGCAAATGGACAAAATCCGCGTGCGACACGAAAGATTTTAACCTCAAACCGTGAAGACACCAATCGGCAAAGTTTTTGAACGTTAACAAATCTATTTATCCAACTTTAGCCCTACAATTACAAAGCCGATGAGAATTATCAGATAAAGAATCGGAACTGTGCTAAACCAAAGAGACACCGCCTCCTTTTTCTTTTTCAATGCCATCCGTGAGAAAATCGAGCACGGGATATAAACTGCCGGATAGGCCAGCGTGCCATACAAAAACCCCAAGCCGAGTTTGGCAGACAAAGTATTAGCATTTTCTGATTGTGATGCGGCCAAACTCATAGCATCAGCCAGAACGATGAACGGATAAATCAGCACAGGCAAAAGGCCGAGGAATAGAAAAATAGCAGAAATTTTTTTCTTCCAAGATGAATTAGCCCCATCTGGTTCCTTGCTTTGAAGAATCGGCAGCATTAAACCAATAATAATGAAAATAATTCCTCCTCGCCCAGCGGCTCGCATAATTGGAATTACCGCCGGAGCCAGATGCTGCGCCAAATCAGAATGAGAATGTTGCAAAATGCCGCGAAGCGGAGCCATGGAAACGCTAAAAATCAGCAAAATAATTCCGCCCAGAATCCAAAAGTAATGACTTTGTGATTTTTGAGCCATGAATATTTGTTCAACCTTCAAATTAGCCGCAAACTTTGTCCAGCAAAATTATCGGAAGAAATTTTGACGACTTCCGCCACGCGCTGGATTCGTTTGTCCGTTAATTCCAGAAACATCAGCAAGCTTAAAGCTTTTGAAAAATTTTCAGCCGTTTGCGGTTGTTTCCGCGAGCACCGCTGGCTATTTTCAATTCATGGGAAACAAAAATCGCGCCGCGAAAACAAAAATTCTTCAAGCAAAGCCAACGAAAGTTTCAATAGCCATCAGCGCAAACAATCCGTTTCACATCTTGTCGCCGGGCGACGCGATTCCGCTGGAATGTAACGCGTTCATCGAATGTCCGATGCGCAGCAAAATCAAATATGAATTGGACAAGATTTCCGGCTTTCTGCAAATCAGTCGGGTATTGCACAGCGCGGTGCATTATCCGAGCAATTACGGTTTCATTCCGCAGACGTATTGCAACGACCACGACCCGCTGGATATTTTGGTGCTGTCGCAGGAGCCGGTGATTCCGGGTTGCGTGATGAAGGCGCGGCCCATCGGCATGTTGCGCATGATGGATCAGGATTTGGAGGACATCAAAATCATCGCCGCGCACGCGAACGATCCGGTCTACGAAAATTACACGGACATCTCGCAACTGCCGCCGCATTCGTTGCGCGAGATTCATCATTTTTTTGAAATCTACAAGGAACTGGAGAAAAGCAAAAATCCCGTGGTCGGCGATTTTCAGGGGCGCGCGGACGCGCACAAGGCCATCCGCGATTCGCTGGCCGAATATCAAAAGCACCGCAAACAGTTGCTCAAGGGCGAATATCCCGACACTTGAGCGCCGGCGATTACTTTAATTCTTCTTGAAAAAATCCTTGATGACGGCGACGACGCGCTGGATTTGCGCATCGGTCAATTCGGGATAAATCGGCAGGCTCAAACATTGATTTGCGGCTTTTTCAGCGACCGGAAAATCGCCGGGCTTGTGACCGAGATTCGCGTAGCATTTCTGTAAATGCAGCGGGAGCGGGTAATGCAGCGCGCAGCCGACGCCGTTGTCTTCGAGAAATTTTTTCAAATCATCGCGGCGCGGATGGCGCACGACATAAAGGTGATACGCGCTCTCACTGCTGGCGGCTTCACGCGGCAATTGCAGCGGCGTGTCGGCCAGCAATTCATGGTAACGATGCGCGACGCGACGGCGTTCATCCGTCCATTTTTGCAGATGCGGCAGTTTCACGCCGAGCACCGCGCCTTGAATGCCTTCCATACGATAGTTGAATCCAACTTCGTCGTGATAATAACGCACGGTCGAGCCATGTTCGCGCAATGAACGCGCGCGTTTGGCAAATTCAGCATTGTTCGTGAGCAGCGCGCCGCCTTCACCCGCCGCGCCGAGATTTTTGCCGGGATAAAAACTGAAGCAAGAAATCTCGCCGAACGTGCCGACGATTTTGCCTTTGTATTTCGCGGCGTGCGCCTGCGCCGTGTCTTCGACGAGCGGCAGTTTGTGTTTTTTGCAAATCGCCAGAATCGGGTCGAGGTCGAACGGATGGCCGTAAAGGTGCACGGGCAGGACGGCTTTGGTTTTGGGCGTGATGGCGCGTTCGAGCAATTTCGGGTCGAGATTCATCGTCGCGTCATCCACGTCCACATAAACCGGTTTCGCGCCGACGTAGGAAATCGCCCAACTCGTCGCGACAAACGTGAACGGCGTGGTGACGACTTCATCACCCGGTTTGATTCCGAGCAGCAGCAGCGCGATGTGCAGCGCCGAAGTGCCGCTGTTGAAAGCGACGGCGTGCTCCGCGCCGATGAACTTGGCGAAATCTTTTTCAAATTGCACAACGTCCGGGCCGAGGCAAAACGAGCAGGCGTCGAGGTTGCGCGCGATGGCAACGTCAATTTCTTTGCGCAACGATTTGATTTGCGCGGGCAGGTCGAGATAGGGAATTTTTTCAGCCATTTGAATTATTGATTAAATTGGAGTTCGTAAAGTTTTTGGTAAATGCCATCGTGTTGAATCAATTCCTGATGTTTGCCGGTTTCCACGACGCGCCCTTTGTCAAGCACCACGATGACATCGGCGTGAAGAATTGTCGAGAGCCGATGGGCGATGCACAACGTTGTGCGGCCTTTCATCAAATCGTCCAACGCCACTTGCACGGCGCGTTCGGATTCCGTGTCGAGCGCGCTGGTGGCTTCGTCGAGAATCAAAATCGGCGCGTTGCGCAGGATGGCGCGCGCGATGGCGATGCGCTGGCGCTGGCCGCCGGAAAGCGTCACTCCCTTTTCACCGATAATCGTGTTGTAGCCTTGCGGTTTTTCGAGAATGAATTCGTGGGCGAAGGCATGTTTCGCGGCGGAAATGATTTCTTCATTGGTCGCGCCGGGGCGACCGAGTTCGATGTTTTTGCGGATGGTGTCGTTGAACAAAATGATTTCCTGCGTGACGACGGCAATTTGATTGCGTAAATCGCGCGTGGAAAATTCGCGAATGTCAGTTCCGCTGATGCGGATTGCGCCTTGCTGCGGATCGTAAAATCGCAAAAGCAAATTGGCAATCGTGGTTTTGCCGGAACCCGTCTTGCCGACGAATGCGGCGAGCTGACCGGATTTGATTTGCAAATTAACGTCCTGCAATGCGCTTTTTTCGCCGTAGGAAAAATTCACGTTGTCGAATTGAATGTCCGCGCCAGCAGCCTGCAATTTTTTCGGCTGCGCCGGTTCGGGCACGGAATTTTTTGTTTCGAGCAGGGCGAAGGCGCGTTCCGTCGCCGCGCGCGCCTGAACAATCTGGTTTTGCAGGCGCGTCAGATTTTTCATCGGCTGATACATCAGGAAAATGCTGCCAATCATGGACAGGAAATCCGTCGGGCTGGGGCGCAATTGGGAATAGGAAATCAAATAAGCCAGTAGCAGTGCAACGCCGACCGAGCCAAAAAATTCAATGAGCGGGCCGGGAATTTCCATTGCGCGCACGATGCGCATGAAATGGCTGACGGATTTGCGCGCGGTTTCCCGAAATTTCTCCGCCATGACGTCTTCGAGATTGTAGGCTTTGACGACGCGCTGGCCGGTGAAGGCTTCGGACATGATTTGCGTCAGTTCGGCGGATTGCGCCTGCATTTCGCGGCTGGAACGGCGGACTTTGCGGCTGTAAATCAAAATCGGGATCATGGCCAGCGGCAGCAGCACCATCGTCAACAGCGTCAACTTCGGCTGTTGCCAGAGCAAAAATCCGAGCAGGCTGGCGAGCGAAATGGGATCGCGCGCGATCACCGACGTCGCGTTGTTCAAAATGTTTTGGAGCGAACCGGTGTCGTTCATCACGCGCGAAATAAGCTGGCCACTGGAATTTTCCGTGTAAAAGCCGGTGGACAACCGCAACAAGTGCGCGAACAAGCGCACGCGCAAATCCGCAACCGTCCGGCTGGCCACCCATTGCAGAAAATAGACGTTCAAATAGCCGAACAATCCGCGCAAAAGCATGATCAACGGAATGGCTGCAATCAGCAACGCAATCGTCCACCGATGCGTTTGCACGCCGCTTTCGAGCGCGGCGCGCGCCGCGTGAAACCAATCGTTCAGGAATTCGGGCATCCGGCGCATGGGTAATTGCGCCGCGTCGGAATCCGCCGCCGGGAAGACCGCGCCATAAACGAACATGACCGTCCCGATTAACAGCGGCGAAATCAATCCGCTGATGATTCCCATCACCGCGCCGAGAAACAATCGCGTGTGATAAGGCTTGGCCAGACCCCAGACTTTGAACAAAAAAGCCCGCATAGATTCGCGGCGCAATATGCCGTTGCCGCGCGGTCAAGGCGAGCAGTTTGTCGTGCGCAGTGATTGCGCGTTTGCCTTTTGCAACGACTTTGAACGGATTCAGCCGTGACCATTTCAAACCTCAATGAGAAATGAAATCATGTCTTTGACAAATTGAATGGCGCGAGAAAGAATTATCAATGAATTTGCGAACGGCAAAAGCTTGTGAAAACCGTTAAAATTGGTTCGCTTTATGCTTTGTTGTTGCAAAAAACAGGCAAAAACGATTAAAAGAGCCATGAACAATATTATGTCGCAGGTTGCTGAAAAACTTCGTCAGGCGCGGGAAGCCCTGCATTTAACCATCAATCAGGTCGCGGACGTGACCAAGATTCGCACCGACCACCTGCGCGCGCTCGAAGAAGGAAACTTCGCCGTGTTCTCCGCGCCGGTTTATATCCGCGGCTCGGTCAAAAATTACGCCCGCGTGCTCAAACTGGACGAAACGCAGATGCTGGCGGCGCTCGACGCGGAATTGAATCAGACGGAGAAATTCAGCGAACCGCCGCCGCTGGTGGAAGCAGCCAATCCACGAATTGATTACCTGCTGTTTCTGCTTTCCAAATTCAATTGGAAATGGGGCGCGGCCGCCGGCGCGGTGGTGGGATTGATTTTAATTGCAATGCTCGTCGGCTCGGCGTTCAAGCATCATCAAAAACGCAATCCGCTCGCCGGCTTGCCGCCCGCCGTTTATCAAACCGCGAATGATTCCGGGGAAACACTGCCGTTGACTTCGCACCGCTGATTTTTTCCTGCCTCAAAGGTCGTTCAAATAAAGCGCGCGATTCCGCCACAAATAAAGCAGCCCCGACGAAGCCGTCAGCGCGACTGTTACCCACAGCGCGATTTTGGCAAACACCGGCAGCCAGTCCACGAAAATTCTTTGCATCGGCGGATTCCATTCGTCGCACGCGTTTGCCAACAACAACGCCAGGATCGCCACAATCTGCGAAATCGTTTTGTGCTTGCCGTAACGCTCCGCCGCCAGCACCACATTTTTCGACGCCGCGAGCAGGCGCAATCCGGTGATGGCCAGTTCGCGCGCGACAATGATAATGACCATCCACGCAGCGACTTTCACCGGCGCGTTTGGATTGAGATGCGAACTTTCCACGAACGCAATGAACGCCGAGCAGGTCAAAATTTTATCCGCGAGCGGGTCCATTAAAATCCCGAAATTCGTAATCAGTCCGCGCGCGCGCGCGATTTTTCCGTCCAAAAAATCCGTGAAACTGGCGAAGCCGAATAAAAACAACGCGATAGTGTTACGGAACGGAATCGGCCACGGACAAAACAACGCCGCAAGAAAAAATCCCGTAAGCACGAAACGTGAGACCGTTAATTTGTTCGGCAAATTCATGCGCCGAATTTATCGAACATTTTCGCGTTGGCCTGCATGAGGCGAATCAAAAATTTGGATTCAAACACGCCGAGCGAGCCGAGATTCGCGCCGGTTTCCGTGAAACGTTCCAGCTTGTCCGAGCCGGAAAATTCCGAGTGCAGCAAGACCGGCTGTGGATGCCACGAATGACCTTTCAACGCGCACGGCGTCGAGTGGTCGCCGGTGATGACCAGCACATCCGGTTTTTTCTTCAACAAAATCGGCAACGCAGCGTCGAAATCTTCAATCGCTTTGCGCTTCGCGGCAAAATTTCCGTCCTCGCCATATTTGTCCGTGTATTTGTAGTGGATGAAAAAGAAATCGAAATTGTTGTATTCCGCGAGGTAACGCTCGAATTGCTGCGCGATGGTCTGCGGCCCTTCGATTTTTTTCATGCCGACGAGTTGCGCAAGACCTTTATACATCGGATAAACCGCGAGCGCGGCGGGTTTCAATTGGTAGCGGTCTTCAAACAGCGGAATGTGCGGTTGATGCGCGATGCCGCGCATGAGAAATCCGTTCGCCGGTTTTTCCTTCGCGATAATCGGCAACGCGAGTTTGTAAAATTCGGCGACGAGCGCGGCGGTTTTTTTCTGCGCGGCGTTGTTTTCGTCGCGCGGATAAACTGTCGGAATCGGAAAACCTTCGCGATTTGGGTCGGCGTCCGTCAACGGCCCTTCCAAACCTTTGCCGCGAAAAATCAGCGCGAAACGATGTTCCAATCCGGCCTTGATGATGACTTCCACGTCGCCGATTTTTTTGATTTTGGACGAAAGCAGCGCAACGAGTTTTTCGCAAGTCGCGGTGGGAATGCGTCCGGCGCGGCGGTCGGTAACAATTCCTTTTGCGTCGAGCGTCGCAAAATTCGCGCGCGCGCAAACGTCGCCCGGCTTCAATTCCATTCCCAAGCCGAGCGTTTCGATGACGCCGCGACCGACTTGAAATTCCAGCGGGTCGTAGCCGAACAGTCCGAGATGCCCCGGACCGCTGCCGGGCGTGATGCCGGGCGCGACGGGAATCATGCGGCCTTGCGCGGAATTTTTGGAAAGCGCGTCGAGATTCGGCGTTGTCGCGGCTTCGAGCGGCGTGAGATAATTTTGTTCCTTCGTCGCGATGTCGCCGAGGCCGTCAAGCACGACGAGCGCGAGTTTGGCTTTGGTTTTGAGCGTGAGTTCGGAATAAAGCGTGTCAAGATTCATGACTGCAATGTGCCGTGAAAATTGTCTTCGCGCAATGCGATTTCGTTTTTTGCGGCGGCAAATTCGTGACATTATTTTGCCGGACATGAAGCTATTAGCGTTGCAGGAATTTCATCGCAGTCTCGGCGCGCATTTTTCCGAACTGAACGGCGCGGAAATCGTCGGTGATTACGGCGACTGGCTCGCGGAATACAAAGCGTTGCGCGAAGCCGTCGGCATTTTGGATTTCAGCTTTCGCTCGCGAATTTGTTTGATTGGCGCAGACAGAGTCCGTTTTCTGCACGGACAAATCACGAACGACATAAAAAAATTGCGCGTCGGCGATGGTTGTTACGCCGCCATCACGACGAACAAAGGCAAAATGGAAAGCGACTTGAACGTTTTCAATTTGCCGGACGAATTGCTTTTGGATTTCGAGCCGGGCTTGACCGAAAAAATTTCCGCGCGACTGGGAAAATTCATCGTTGCCGACGACGTGCAAATTGTGGACGCCGCGCCGCATTACGGCTTGTTGAGCGTGCAAGGGACAAAAGCGGAAGATGTCATTCGCCGTTTGGATTTGTTTCCGCAAATTCCAGAGAAACAATTTGGCTCGGTAAAAATTTCCGATGCGACACTTGGCGAAATTTATTTAGCAAATCACACGCGGCTTGGCGAAGACGGTTTTGATTTATTTGTTCCGAATAATTCACTTGACGCAGTCGCGGACAAATTGATTGCGGCGGCAAAACAAATTGGCGGACGCGCTTGCGGCTGGACGGCGTTTGAAACTGTGCGAATCGAAAACGGCATCCCGCGTTTTGGTGCGGACATGGACGAAACCAATTTGCCGCTCGAATGTGGCATCGAAAATCACGCTGTGAGTTACAATAAAGGCTGCTACATCGGGCAGGAAGTTATCAACCGCATCCACAGCATCGGCCATGTGAACCGCGAATTGCGTGGCTTGCGGCTGGCCGATGATTTGAAAACCTTGCCGCAAAAGCACGACAAATTATTTTTCAACGGCAAGGAAGTTGGTTTCGTGACGAGTTCAGTCAAATCGCCGAAATTTGGCAACATCGCGCTCGGCTACGTCCGCCGCGAAGCCAATCAAATCGGAACGGAATTGATTTTGAAAACGGCGTCGGGCGAAAGCGCGGTGAAAATTGTGGAGTTATCGTTTGTTTGAAAGACGTGCGTGCCGGCCCTTGTTGCCCGAAGATTGATGGCCAAGTTATTTACTTGGCGGCGACCGGCATTTGAGATTGTATGCTCATGTCAGCCAAATCAATCGGTGATTAGAATAAAACAATTCCATGAAAATCCTTCTTTTTCGCGCTCAATTGAAAAGTTTGCTCGTGCTGTCGGGTTGCTTCGCGGCGTTGATGATCCGTGCACAAGATTTAGATTCAGATTCAGATTTCTCTTTTGTGAAGCCGCTTGCCCAAACAACCCGGTTCGGGATTTCGCCGTTCTATGGTTATCGTTTTGGCGGCGACGTGCAGAATCCCAATACCGGGGCCAATTACGATTTTAAGGATTCGGGAGCTTATGGATTGTTTTTAGATTATGCCCCGAAGGATTATTTCGGCCGGTTTGAACTGCTTTGGAGCCATCAGGACAGCAGCATTGATTTCCACGGCGACGGTGGCTTGGGCAAGGTGGACCTGGCGATTGATGTGATTCAAGTGGGCGGGGTGGCAGAATTTGGCACGGACCGATTTCGGGAATACGTTTCGGCGGACATCGGAGCCACGCACTATGCATCGGACGATCATGGTGACGACACGCAGTTTAGTTTTGGTGTCGGCGGCGGGATAAAGGCGTTTATCACGAAAAATTTCTACCTGCGCGCGGACATCCGCGGCTTCTGCTCGGTGATGGATGCACAGGGCGGCTTCATCTATGCCAACGGCATCACGGTCGCAACCTTCAGCGGTTCCACGCTTTGGCAGGGACAAGCCAGCGTGGGCGTGGGCTTAACATTTTGAAACCCGGCAAAGGCTGGTCTGTGACTGCCGCAATTTACGCCAATGCTTCAATGACCTTTGCATTCCGGCGTCGGCAAATGGATTGCGTCGCGAAGCAAATCAAATCGGAACGGAATTGATTTTGAAAACGGCGTCCGGCGAAAATGCAGCGAAAATTGTGGAATTGCCGTTTGTGCAATAATTCTCACTTGCTGCTGCTAACTTTGGGAGTAAATTCGTTTTATCCAACAATGAAAATGCTTCTAGCCAAAGCAAAAATCAGCGGACTCACGCTGATTGAAGTGTTGGTAATTTTGGCGGTGGTTTTTATTTTAGCTGCATTGTTACTTCCCGCTATTCACAATCGGCCAAGAAAAGCAACTATGCCTATGTGCATGAACAATCAAAAACAAATTGCAATTGGACTTTTCATGTTCAATGGTGACCACAATGGCAATTTCCCGTGGCAATTATCAGAAACTAACGGCGGCGCGCGGGGAAAAATTAGCACAGGCCGCGCGTCTGAACAATTTCATCCGCTATGGGATTACACCAAAAATTTTTCAGTTTTTATTTGCCCGATTGATAAAGTAAAATTCGTGGCAACCAACATTTCAACCTTCTCCGAGTCCAATTTGAGTTATTTCGTAAACGTGGACGCGACGACAAATAATGCTGCCAATACCATTCTTACTGGCGACCGTTATCTTATGGCAAATAGCAAACCAGTCAGTTCAGGACTATTCGGTTATTCGACCAATGAGGTTTTAAGTTGGTCAAACGATTCTCATTACGGCAGTTCAAATCCAAGTGGCGTTCTTTCCTTTGCCGATGATCATGTCGAATTTGTTCGCTCTGCAAATTTGAATTCAATTTTCTTGCGCGAAAGCGTGATAACGAACCAATTTGTCGTTCCGTAAATTTTTTGCTACGCCAGCGTAGCGAAATTTTCTCGCCCGTATTTCCATTTCCCGATTTAATTTCCGTGCATGAAACAAAAAGCCTATGCCGCCGCCGGCGTTGACATTGACTTGGGAAATAAAGTGAAGGCTACGCTGCCGCAACTGCTCGCGTCCACGCATCGCCGCGAGGTGCTCGGCAGAGTCGGCGGCTTTGGCGGATTGTTCGCGCTCGACGTGAAAAAATTTCGCGAGCCTGTGCTGGTCTCCAGCGTGGACGGCGTAGGCACGAAATTGAAAATCGCTTTCGCGCTGGACAAACACGACACCATCGGCGCGGATTTGGTGAATCATTGTGTCAACGACATCGCGGTGCTCGGCGCGGAACCGCTGTTCTTTCTCGATTATCTCGGCACGGGTAAATTGGAGCCGCACGTTTTCGCGGAAATCATCAAGGGCTTCGCGCGCGCGTGCGCGGAAAACAACTGCGCGCTCATCGGTGGCGAAACGGCGCAGATGCCGGGATTTTATCAGGCGGGCGAATACGACGTGAGCGGCACGATTGTCGGCGTCGTCGAAAAATCCAAGATGCTCAACGGCCAGAAAACCGTGAAACGCGGCGACGTGGTGATCGGCATCGAATCGAGCGGCCTGCACACGAACGGTTATTCGCTCGGACGAAAAATTTTCTTCGAGCAACTCGGCTACAAATTTACGGACAAAATTGCCGGACTCAAAAAATCCATCGGCGAAGAATTGTTGATGGAACACATCAGCTACGGCCCGCTGGTGAAGAAATTGATCGCGCGTTTCAACAAATCGGCAATCGGCAATCGGCAATCGGCAATTCGCGCCTTCGCCCACATCACCGGCGGCGGCTTCGTGGACAATATCCCGCGCGTGTTGCCAAAAAATTTAGATGTCGTCATCAAAAAAGGCTCGTGGGAGATGCTGCCAATTTTCCAGATCATCGCGGAAAAAAGCGGCGTGCCGGACGAGGAATTGTATCAAGTGTTCAACATGGGCATCGGCTTCGTCGCGATTGTCGCGGCGGAAAAAGCGGACGCGATTTTGAAATTCATCCGCGCGCAGAAACATAATGCGTGGATTATTGGCGAAGTTATCAAAGGCAAAGCTGAAGCGAAAGTGATTTAAGATTTAATCCGCAGATTTCACTGATTAACGCAGATTGTTTTTATCTGCGATATTTGCGCAATCTGCGGACAGTTTTTTTAATAGCTCATCCGGTCCATTTTCACTTTGCCGCGGAAAATCCAATAGATGCAAACGGTATAGGCGAGCACGACGGGAACACCGATGCACGCGATGATGAGCATGATACCGAGCGTCTTCGGCGAGGACGCGGCGTTGTAAATCGTGAGGGAATTTTCGGGATTCGGCTGGCTGTAAATCAGGTCAGGAAAAATGTTCACAGCAAACAGCGCCATGAGCGTGACCATCGCCGCGCAGGACGAAAGAAACGCAAGCCAATCGTTTTTACGGTGAAATTCGCGCGGAATGTTGGCGATGGAAAGCATATTTGCGAGTGCGATGGTGAACATCCACGGATGTTCTTTCACGCGCGCGGCCATGTGCGGCACAAAGAGCAACGTCGCCATCGTCAACGTCACGGCACAAATCACGAAGAAAATGATGCAGCGCATCGCCCAGACGCGAAGTTTATCGTGCAATTCGCCTTCGGTTTTCATCACGCCATAAATCGCGCCGTGCATCATGAAGAGCGCGACGGTCGTCACGCCGACGAGCAGCGGATACGGTTTGAGCAATCCCAAAAATGTTCCAGCGAATTCGCCATTGGCGTCAATCGGCACGCCCCACGCGATGTTGCCGAGCGCGGTGCCGATGAGCAACGCGGATAAAATGCTGCCGACGGAAAAGCCGATGTCCCACATTTGCCGCCACCAGTGTTCAGGACGTTTGCTGCGAAATTCAATTGCCACGGCGCGAAAAATCAAGGCTGCGAGCAGCAAAATCAGCGCGAGATAAAAGCCGGAAAACGCGGTCGCATAAACATTCGGAAACGCGGCGAACAGCGCGCCGCCGCCGGTGACAAGCCAGACTTCATTGCCGTCCCAAACCGGACCGATGGAATTGAGCATGATGCGGCGCTCCTCGTCTTTTTTCGTGAACAAATGCAGCGCGCCAATACCTAAATCAAATCCGTCGAGAATCGCGTAGCCGGTGAACAGCACGCCGACGAGAATGAACCAGATGGTGTTGAGGTCAAAATTCATAGCAAAAATTTTCGACACGGATTACATGGATTGACATGAATGAATTTTGAATCAGTGATAATTCGTGAAATCCGTGTCCAGCTTTTTTGAATTCGTGTTTATTTGTGTTCATTCGTAATGAATTGCTCCGGCAAGGCCAGTTTGCCGGACGGAATCAAATCTTCGTCGTGCGGGCCGTGTTGGATTTTGTCGTTGAGCAGGTAAATGAAAACGGCGAACAGCAGGAAATAAATGAACGTGAACAGAATCAGCGACGTGAGCACGACGTTCGCTTGCACGACTTTGGACAAACCTTCCGGCGTGCGCATGACGCCATAAACGAGCCACGGCTGGCGGCCTACTTCGGCGGCGAACCAGCCGAGTTGATTCGCGATTTGCGGTCCGAGCACGGAGAAAATCAGAATCCACAACAACCAGCGGCGTTCCGGCAACGAACCCTTGCGAAAATATAAAAATCCAAGCGCGGCAATCACGGTCAACGCAATACCGATGCCGACCATTCCGTGAAAGAATATGAATGACGGCTGCACCGGCGGACGGTCTTGCGGCGGAAAATCATTCAAGCCGATAACTTTGGTTTTGGTGTCGAACCCGATGAGAAAACTCAACATTCCCGGCCATTTCAAGCCGACGACTTCCTGATCTTTTTCGTCCACAAACCCGACGAGCGCGAGCGGCGCGTTCGACGTAGTATTGTAAAGTCCTTCAAATGCCGCGAGTTTGGCCGGTTGATCAGCCGCCACGCCTCGGGCGCTGATGTGGCCGGTGAACATTTGCAGAAGCGAAGCAATCAACGCGACCGTTAAACCGACTTTCAACGACGCACGTGCGAAGTCCAGATGTTTTTTCTTCAGCAAATACCACGCGCTCACGCTCACGACCAGAAATGCACCTGCCGACCACGCACCGCAAATGGTGTGAGACAACCGTTCGACCATCGAAGGATTAAAGACGACCTGCCAAAAATTCGTGACCTCGGCGCGCGCGTGCATTCCTTCGCCGACAATGTGATAGCCGGTGGGCGTTTGCATCCACGAATTCGCGACGACAATCCACACCGCGCTGAAATGCGCGCCCAGACAAACCATGCACGTCGAGAAGTAATGCAATTTACGCCCGACTTTGTCCCAGCCGAACAGCAACACCGCGAGAAAACCGGATTCGAGGAAGAACGCGAAAATCCCCTCCGCCGCCAGTGCGCTGCCGAACACGTCGCCGACGAAACGCGAATACGTCGCCCAATTCGTGCCGAATTCAAATTCCATCACGATGCCCGTCGCCACGCCAAGCGCGAACGTGAGCGCGAAGACTTTTGTCCAGAACCGCGCCATCTGGTGATAGACCGGATTTTTCGTTTTGAGCCACAATCCTTCCATGATGACGAGCAGGACACCCAGCCCGATGCTCAACGGCGGATAAATATAATGAAACCCGATGGTCAGGCCGAATTGGATGCGGGAAAGTGTGAGAACATCCATACGCGGCTGACTATGAACCCACAACCGGAAATGGTCAATAGGTCGAAAGACGTTTTTAATTCAGCTTAAATTATCATTAGTAAAATGAATTTTGACACGATTACAATTCAGAGTATTTAATCAATGCGTTTTCAGTTTTTTATTTTTTATCCGCGCAGTCCGCGTAACCTGCGGGCGCAAAAATGAAAATCCTCGTCATCGGTTCGGGCGGACGCGAACACGCGCTGGTTTGGAAATTGGCGCAATCGCCGCACGCCACGCACATCTTCTGCGCGCCGGGCAATGCCGGTATCGCGCAGGAACGCCTTGCAAAAAATTCTTCATTGGTCGAATGCGTGAACATCGGCGCGGAAGATTTGCCGAAACTACTCGCGTTCGCGCTGGAAAAGAAAATCGAACTCACTGTCGTCGGGCCGGACAATCCGCTCGCGCTGGGCATCACGGATTTGTTCCAGAAAAACGATTTGCGGATTTGGGGGCCGAACCAACGCGCCGCGCAATTTGAATCGTCCAAAGTTTTCTCGCAAAACTTCATGGAGAAATACGGCATTCCCACCGCGCGCGCCGGAACGTTTTCCGATGCCGCCGCCGCCAAAAAATTCGCCGCGGAGTTGAGTGGCAAATGCGCTGTGAAAGCGGACGGCCTCGCGCTCGGCAAAGGCGTTTTGATTTGTGCGAATCAAGCCGAAGCGGAACGCGCGATTGACGAAATTCTTGTCGCGAAAAGTTTTGGTTCAGCGGGCGCGAACATTGTCATTCAGGAATTTTTAGAAGGCGTGGAAATTTCACTCCACGTGCTTTGCGACGGCAAAACGGTGAAATTGTTTCCGACTTCGCAAGACCACAAACGCGCGCTCGACGGCGACAACGGTTTGAACACCGGCGGCATGGGCACGTATTCGCCAACGCCGTTTGTCAGCGACGCGGAACTGAAACGCATCGGCGAACAAATTTTGACTCCGTGGCTGTGCGGTTGCGCGGAAGAGAAAATCAATTTCTGCGGCATTTTATATCCGGGCATCATGCTCACAAAATCCGGCGCGCGCGTTTTGGAATTCAACGCGCGTTTTGGCGATCCTGAAACGCAGGCTTATCTGACGCGGCTGGAAAATGATTTGGTGGAATTGCTCGACGCGAGCGTGCGCGGCGCGCTGGACAAAATTGAATTGTGCTGGAAACCGGAAGCGAGCGTGTGTGTGGTGATGGCCAGCGGCGGTTATCCGGGCAATTACGAAAAAGGAAAGCCAATTCACGGTCTGGACGACGCGGCAAAATTGCCGGGCGTAAAAGTGTTTCACGCGGGCACGATGTTGAAAGAAAATCAAATCGTCACCAATGGCGGGCGCGTTCTCGGCGTGACGGCTTTGGGCAAGGATTTGAAATCCGCGCAAACCGCCGCCTACGCCGCCGTTGAAAAAACCCATTTTGACGGCGCGCAGTTCCGTCGGGACATCGCGGCGAAAGCTTTTGAACATTATTAGTTCTGAAGTTGAAAATCTGTTAATTGCGTTTAGGTTCAATCGTAAAATCTTGTTGAGCTTTTTCTGCTTCACCAAGCGCTTCGTAAGATTGTCCACGCAAGCGATGCGCGTCTTCAATATTCGGGTTTAATTGCATAGCGGATGTATAATCGGCAATCGCTTTTGAATAATCGTGCAAATACATTTGATAAATGTGGCCACGCCAAAAATACGCTCCGGCAATTGATTTAGTTTTTCCATCAAGCTGATTTGAAAAATCAGTATTACCTTCAATGTAAGTTGTCCAATCGGCAATTGCCTCGTTATATTTCCCCACATTTACATAGTAAGTCGCGCGATTCCAGCGAGCTGAGGCGTCGTTCGGCTTGATTTCCAAGGAGCTTGTGTAATCAGCCACTGCTTTTTCATAACCTCCTTTTTCTTTCGGCAAATTTTCCGCGTAAAGATTGCCCCGCTCAAAATAGGCTTCAGCCATGTTTGGATCCAGTTCGATTGCTTTGTTGAGGTCTTCGAGTTGGGCTTCATATTCATGATTCATTTCATGTTTTTGCGCTCGTTCGTAATACTCCTGTGCCGACGATAATGATGGTTGTTCTATTTTGTTGGCACTTTTCTCAAATCTGCTGCGCAAAGCACTTACTTCACCACGCAGTTTCATCAGTTCCATTTCATTTGAACCGGATTTCAATTGCGCGTTCTCCGCGAGCAATCCGGCCAATTGATTTGTCGCGTCGTCGCGCTCGCGTTGCAATTGCTGAATTTGTTCAGCTAATGACGCTTGCTGTTGTTGAAGATTTTGATTTTGGTCGCGCAATTGCGATACTTGATGCACTTCAAAAATTCCCGTTCCAACGGCGGCAACGAACGCCGCGCTGATAATTGATTTTTGTAATGTGGTCATGGCAATCACTTTGGTTGTGGCAATAGCGGTTGAAGTTGAAATTGCCGTTCCAGTTAAAATAGCAGTAGCAGAAATGGTTGCAGCCAATCCAATCGGTGCAGATTGAACTGCATTGGCGGAAATCAAAACTGTCAATCCGCTCGCGCCAATCGTCACGTTTCGTTTGGAGAGAAATTCACGGAGTTTTTCAATGGCGCGACTGACGCGCTTTTGCGCCGCGTCGTCGGAAATTTTCAAGTTTGCGCCGACTTCGCGCAGATTTTTGTTTTCAAAATAACGGAGTAAAATCGCGGCGCGGTCGGTTTCGTCGAGCGATTCCATCGCTTCATCCAAAAATGGCTCGATTTGCGTCCAGGAATTTTCAGTCGCGTTCATGTTTTGCATTTCCACGGCAATTTGTTCGCGCAATTGGCGGCGCGATTCTTTGCGGATAACATCAATCGCGGTTCGTCGCGTGACCGCGTAAAGCCACGCGGTCAGATTTGTTTCCGGTTTTAATCTGCCGACATTTCGCGCCAAATCGCTGAAAACAGATTGCGCGATTTCCTCGGCCAGTTGCGGCGAGCGGACTTGGCGCAGCGCGGCGGAATAAACGAGATTCAAATGCCGCCGGACGATTTCCGCAAAAGCGTCCTGTGACTGTTCGCGCGTGAACTGTTTCAGCAAATTCAAATCGCCGGTCATTTTTGAAATATATCGCCGCTGCCGGACGAAATCCGACAAATTATTTTTGGTTTTCTGCCACAGAGGCACAGGGTCACCGGGAAAATGATTTGCTCTCTGCGCCTCTGTGTCTCCGTGGCAAATCTCATTGATTCCTCGCGCCTTTACTTTTGGCGTTTTTTAGCGCACTTTATGCGCCTAATGACTCGGTATTTCTCGAATTGTTTTTTGGCGACGGCAATTTCGCTGGCAGCGCAGTTGGCCGCGCGCGCGGATGCCACGAACGGCGTGGTTGTCAAATCCGCCGTGCTCGAAAATGAAGTGGCGTATTTGCTGGTCGGCGGTGTGGAAACAAATTTGCCGGAAGAAATTCAATCGGCGCAAAACGCGCTGGCCACGACAAATAAAATCGCCGGAACGGTTTTGGATTTGCGTTTCGCGACGGGTGATGATTCGGACGCGGCGCGCGCAGCGGAAACGTTTCTGATTCAGGAAAAACTGCCGCTGGCGATTTTGGTTAATGATGGAACGCGAGGCGCGGCGGTTGAACTGGTGAAAGATTTGCGCGCGGCCAAAGCGGGTTTGGTTTTCGGCGATTCGAGGGAATTGTCGCCGGACGTTTTGATTGTCGCAAACGCGAGCGATGAAAAACGGTTCCTCGAAAATCCTTTCGGCACGCTGTCCACGAATGAATCAGAGCAGGTTTCCGCCGCGACGAATGATTTCCTGCCGTTTGTGGATCACACGAGCGAGGCGGATTTAGTGCGCGCAAAAATCAAGGACGGCGACGAGGACGAAAATTTTCCGCCGGCGCGCGCGGCAGTGCCAAAACCGTTCATCCGCGACCCGGTTTTGGCGAGAGCGGTGGATTTGATTGAAGGTTTGGCTGCGCTGCGCCCGATGAAAAATTAAAGGCGCAAATTAAAATTTTTCGCCGCGCCGGTTGCCCCAATTTTTAATTTTTAATTTCCCGTTTTTAATTTATTTTTCCTGTGAGACTTTTGGGATGAAGACAGTTTTATTCATTTGCACCGGCAATGTCTGCCGCAGTCCGATGGCCGAAGGGCTGTTTCGGAAGGCGACGGACGGGCGCGGCGCATTTCGCGCGCTGTCGGCGGGACTCGGCGCGCTTGACGGCCAGCCGCCGACGTCGCATTCGGTCGCGGCGATGCGGGAAATCGGCATTGATATTTCCGGTCAACGCAGCCGGATGCTCACGGCGGATTTAGTGCGGGAAGCGGATTTTATTTTCGGCATGACGCACAGCCACGTGGACACAGTTGGGTTGTTGTATCCGCAGGCGGCGGAAAAAACTTTTTTACTGCGCGAATTTGATGATTCGCTCGATGATTTTGAAAAAGACATCGCCGACCCGATTGGCAGTTCTTATGAAATTTACGCGCACTGCCGCGACCAAATCGAACAAGGCATCGCGTCGCTTTTGAAATATATGGAACAACATCAAATTATTTCCGCGCCCACCGGCGCCAAAACAAATTCTCCAGTCAATTTTGCGATTGGCGCCGACCACGGCGGCTTTGATTTGAAGGAATCGCTGAAGAAATATCTGCTCGCGTCCGGCAAAACTGTGCAGGATTTCGGCGCGCTGACCAAAGACCCGGCGGACGATTATCCCGATTTCGCGCAGCCCGTCGCGCAAGCCGTCGCGGACGGAAAAGCGGAACTCGGCTTGCTCGTTTGCACCAGTGGCGTGGGCGTCTACATCGCCGCCAACAAAATTCCCGGCGCGCGCGCGGGTGAAGCCTTTGACGAACCATCCGCCGCGCTCATGCGCCGGCACAATGACGTGAACGTCCTTTGTCTGGCCGGCAATACGGATTCGGAAAAGGCAAAGAAAATTCTCGACGCCTTTATCGCCGCGAAATTTGAAGGCGGACGCCACGAACGCCGCGTGAACAAATTGGATTTCCGCCTCGCGCCGCTGCAATTGCGTCTCCGCAACGTTGACCCGCAAGTTGCCGAAGCCATTCAACACGAAAAATTGCGCCAGCAGGAAAACATCGAATTGATTGCGTCGGAAAATTTTGTTTCGCCCGCGATTTTGGAAGCGCAAGGCTCGGTGCTGACGAACAAATACGCCGAAGGTTATCCGAAAAAACGCTGGTATGGCGGCTGCGAAAACGTGGACAGCATCGAACAGCTTGCGATTGACCGCGCGAAAAAAATCTTTGGCGCGGAACACGCCAACGTCCAGCCACATTCCGGCAGCGGCGCGAACATGGCCGTTTATTTCGCGATGCTCAAACCCGGCGACAAAATGCTCACGATGGATTTGACGCACGGCGGCCATTTGACGCACGGCAACAAGGCGAATTTCAGCGGCAAATTTTTTGAAATCGTTCACTACGGCGTCCGCAAAGACGACGAACGGATTGACTACGACCAACTCGCGCAAATGGCGCGTGAGCACAAGCCGAAGATGATCACCGTCGGCGCGAGTGCATATCCGCGCATCATTGACTTCAAGCGCATGGGCGAAATTGCGCGCGAAGTCGGTGCGTATTTGCTCGCGGACATCGCGCACATCGCCGGACTTATTGCGGCTGGAATTCATCCGAGTCCAATGGAACACGCGGATTTTGTCACGACCACGACGCATAAAACCTTGCGCGGCCCGCGCGGCGGATTGATTTTATGCCGCGAAAAATTTGCGAAAGAAATTGATTCGCAGGTTTTCCCCGGAATTCAAGGCGGCCCACTTGAGCACGTCATCGCCGCCAAAGCTGTTTGTTTCCACGAAGCGTTGCAACCGTCGTTCAAAAATTATCAGCAGCAAATTGTGAAGAACGCCGCCGCGCTGGCCGACGGCATGAAACGCAACAGCTACCGCCTCGTCAGCGGCGGCACGGACAACCATCTGATGCTCGTGGACGTCGGCGCGAAAGGCGTCACTGGCAAGGATTCGCAAATCGCGCTCGACGAAGCGGGAATCACCGTCAACAAAAATACGATTCCGTTTGAAACGCGCTCGCCGTTTCAAGCCAGTGGAATTCGTCTCGGCACGCCCGCCGTCACCACGCGCGGCATGAAGGAAACAGAAATGGCTGCGATTGCCGACATGATTTCCGAAGTGCTGATGGACATCAAAAATGCGGACGCCGCGCACAAAGTCCGCGCCCGCGTCCGCGAATTGACGGCGAAATTTCCGCTGCCGTATTGACAGCTTGCCAATCATCCGAATCCAAACTAAATTGCCACCATGAGTCAGGCGGAAATTATTTCCGAAATCCCGAAACTGTCGCATGCTGAACGACGGGAAATCGCCCGCCACATTTTTGAGGCGGAAGAAGACGCCGCCACGCTCGCTGAATGCGACCGTTTAGCATTGGAACGGTTTCAAATGCTGGACGCGCTGGAAGCCGACGATGAAAAGAACGCTTCCCGGTGAAATCTGGCGCGTGGATTTGGGGCTGGCCGCCAAAGTTCGACCCGCGCTCATTTTAAGCGACTACCCCGACGACGATGAACTGGCCTTGCTCGTGGTGATTCCGCATACAACTGCCATTCGCGGCAATCGCTGGGAATTGAAAATCCAAAAACCATTTTTGCAAAACGGCGTTTTTCATCTCCAACAAATCCAACCGATTTCACTCGCGCGATTTGACGCCAAACTCGGCGTGCTGACGGCGGACGAATTCAAGAAGGTCAAAGCAACGCTGGTTCAATTGCTCAATCTGCAAGTTTAACTGAGTCCGCGAATTGGCGGCGAAATTTCCGCCGCTTTACTTACTTGAGTTAAACACTTCAATCAAATTTTCAATCGTATCTAAATTTGACATCGAAGTGCGGACGTATAACGTTCCGTTTGTTTCGTTCAAGAAAAGACTTTCGGGCGGATTTAGTTCCACACCATTTTGTTTTAGAAACCGAACCAACGTTTGCGAAGGCGTTTCTCCATCGTTGGCTGAAATTGATTGCTGCAAATTCCGAAAGAACACCGCAGGTTCAATTTTGAAATGGCGCGAATACAACATCGGTGGGTTTGAATCTTCTTGCTGGCTCGACCCGGCATTTGAGGCGAGCGCATGGAGTTGCTGGTTTTCCTGCTTCAATTTCGCGATTTCATTTGTTTGCTGGCGAAGTGGCCCGACTTCACCCCGCAATTTCAGCAATTCATTGAATTGGTCGTCCGATAATTTTTTGGCGTCGCCAATTTCGGCGAGGCGATTGGAAAAATTTTCGTTGTCCATTTGCAATTGCGCGATTTGCTGGCGTAATGATTCATTTTCGCCGCGCAATTTGGTTTGCATTTGTTGTTGAACCACAAATGTCGTCGCCACGCCGGCAACGACGATTGCGCTCAAGGCTAATTTTATTTTTGTCGCAGTCATAATTTTTAGGAGCGTAAAAGTTTCGGTTCCGGCTGCCGCAATGGAAGTCGTTGTGAGCGTCGCAGCCAGATTTGCGGGGGCAAGTTGAATGGCGTTTGCGGAAATCGCCGAGGCTAACGCGCTTGCCGTTGTGATTCCGCGTTTCGCAAAAATCGCGCGCAATTTTTCTAGCGCGCGTTCCACGCGCATTCGCGCGGCGTTTTCATTGAGGCCAAGTTTCGCGCCGACTTCGGCGAATTGCCGGTTTTCAAAATAACGCAGCAAAATCGCGTCGCGGTCGGATTCTTTGAGTTCGTGCATCGCGTCATCGAGCGCGGGCCGGATTTTTTCCCAATCGGCGGGCGACGGATTTTCGGAATTTTCAGAAATGGATTCACGCATAAATTTTTCGTCGCGGTCACGGCGGCGATTTTCTGTTCGGACAATTTTTGTGGCGGCAAAATGCGCGCTGGTATAAAGCCAGCCGGACAAATTTTCGCGGCGTGACAGTGAATTGGCCTTGCGCGCCAAATCAGCGAAAACAGCTTGCGCGACATCTTTCGCTAAATGCTCGTCACCATTCGTTTTTCGCAGCGCGACGGAATAGACGAGATTCACGTGGCGTTTCACCAATTCGCCAAAAGCATCTTGGGAATTTGTTTTTGCAAATTGCCGGAGCAATTCGCAATCAAGTGTCGTGGGCGTCATTTCAATTCAATTTATAGCACCCGCCGGACGGAAAACCGCACAAGAAAAGAGACACGGATTTCACAAATTTTCACCGATTGTTTTTCATGCTTTCCAGGAATCCGTACAAATCCGTGAAATCCGTGTCTAAAAATGTTTTTGACATTGCGGTCGAACTGCACCAGCTTGTGCGCGAGTTGACTGCGAAATTTCCCTTGCCGTTTTGAGAACACACGCTCAAGCGCAGGTTTGATAAATCCATTTTGAATTTTTCCGGTCGCTGGCCGTCCAAATGACGGTTTGCGCCGTTCGTTGCCGCGAGGCAATCGAATTCCCAGCCAGCCAATCAATTATTTTATTTATGCCAAGAGTTTCAAAAAAACCGAAAACAAAGGACGTTGAAACGCCGGTCGCCGTCGCGGAAGCCAATGCGCCCGCCGTCGAAACCGCCGCGCCGGAAACGCCCGCGTTGCAACCGCCGTCCAAACCGATTGAGCCGACCCACGACGACACGAAATTTGAGGAACGTCGCGGCTATCAGCGCGACAAAATCGCCGCGTCGCTGAACATCGCCAAATTGCAGGGGATGCAGATGAGCGAGTTGAACGCGATGGCTAGGGAATACGGCGTGGAAAATTTCGGCACGATGCGCAAGCACGAGGTCATTTTTCATATCCTGCAAAAAAATGCCGAGCGCGCAGGTGTTCTGTTTTCCGAAGGCGTTTTGGAAATTCTGCCGGAAGGCTTTGGATTTCTGCGCTCGCAGAGCTTCAATTATCTGCCATGCCCGGAAGACATTTACATTTCGCCGTCGCAAATCCGCCGCTTTGATTTACAGACGGGCAATTTGATCGCGGGTCAAATCCGTCCGCCGAAGGAAAAGGAAAAATTTTTCGCGCTACTCAAGGTCGAGGCCGTGGACACCGAAGAGCCGGACAAGGCGAAGGAAAAAACACATTTTGACAATCTCACGCCGCTGTTTCCGAACAAGCGATTTATTTTGGAAACCGCGCCGGACGAATTGAACACGCGTGTTTTGGATTTGGTTTGCCCGATTGGCAAAGGCACGCGCGGTTTGATTGTTGCGCCGCCGCGCACGGGCAAAACGGTGTTGATGCAGAAAATTGCCAACGCGATTCTGAAGAACAATCCTGAAACATATTTGTTCATCTTGCTCATTGACGAGCGACCGGAAGAAGTCACGGACATGGAACGCTCCTGCAAAGGCGCGGAAGTGATTTCGTCCACCTTCGACGAACCGCCGGAGCGCCACGTGCAGGTTGCCGAAATGGTCATCGAAAAGGCCAAGCGCATGATTGAGCACAAACGCGACGTGGTGATTTTGCTCGATTCCATCACCCGCCTCGCGCGCGCTTACAATACGATTCAACCGCATTCGGGCAAAATTCTTTCCGGCGGCGTGGACGCGAACGCGTTGCACAAGCCTAAACGATTTTTCGGCGCGGCGCGCAACATCGAAGAAGGCGGTTCGCTGACCATCATGGCGACGGCGCTGGTGGACACCGGCAGCCGCATGGACGAAGTGATTTTTGAAGAATTCAAAGGCACGGGCAACATGGAAGTGCATCTCGATCGCGCGCTGGTTGACCGTCGTATTTTCCCAAGCATCAACATCGAACGCAGCGGCACGCGCAAAGAGGAATTGCTGTATCATCCCGACGAATATAATCGCGTCGTGATTTTGCGCCGCGCGCTCACGGGCGTGCCGCCGGTCGAGGCGATGGAACTCATGCTCAACAAATTGAAAAAGACGAAGAGCAACATCGAATTTTTGCTCAACATGAGCGTGAGTTGAGGTGCGAATTGAAAATGGATGGAAACCACGCTGACATTTCTGAATCTGGTCTTCGTCGGTTTTTTCGCGTTGCTGCCGCCGGTCAATCCGGTGGGCACGGCGTTCATCGTCGAACCATTTTTACATCGGCTCACTCGCGCGGAACGGCGCGGCGCGGCGGCCAAAATCACGCTTTATTGTTTTTTGATTTGCACCGGCGCATTGTTGATTGGCAGTTGGATTTTTCAACTGTTCGGAATTTCGCTGCCGGTGGTGCAACTTGCCGGCGGCACTTTGATTTGTCGGATGGGATGGGAATTGCTCGCGTCGAATGACGGCAAACAGGATTCGCACGAATCTTCGAGTCCCAGCCACGAGAAAAAAACCGAGGACATTTTATTCTATCCGCTCGCGTTTCCGATGACGACCGGCGCGGGAACGATTTCGGTGATTCTCACTTTGACCGCGCACAGCGAAGCGGGCGATTTATCGAATCATCTCGTCAACTTGTCCGCTATTTTTCTGGCCATCGTCGTCATGTGTGTGCTGATCTACATTTGCTACGCATTCACGCCGGCGTTGCTCGGAAAACTTGGCGCGCGCGGCGAACAGGTCGTGAATCGTTTGAGCGCTTATCTCGTTTTTTGTGTCGGCATTCAAATCGCTTCCAACGGCATTTTTGGATTGCTTCGGCAATTCCACGCGACTACTTAAGGTGCGCACGAAGCATCCACGCGGTCGTTTCATGGTCTTCCATCAAACCCGTAAGAAAATCCGCCGTGCCCGCGTCCTTGTAGTCGTTGTTGATGGCTTCAATATTTTCGCGGATGAAAATGATGATGCTTTCGTGGTCAGCCAGCAATTCCTTGATGTAACCGCGGCTGTCATTCGGTTCGCTCAATTTTTCCGTCAATCGCGTCAGTTGTAAAAAATCCTTCAATGACGCCGGCACATAATGTCCCAATTTGCGGATGCGCTCGGCCACGCTGTCCGCCTTTTCTTCCAATTCCTCGTAAAGCGTTTCAAAATAAACGTGCACGGAATGAAAATCCGGGCTGACCAGATTCCAATGCGCGTTGCGCGTTTTGGTGTAAAGCACGTATTCGTCCGCCAGCAACGTGACGAGTTTGCCGACGACTGCTTTGCGATTTTTTTCCGAGATGCCAATTTCTGCATTCATAATGTTCCTTTCGTTTGTCCAGTTAGATAAGCCAGCCTCGCGACAAATTCAAGTTTTTCACGCGGCAAGGAACCAAACCGCTTGCCGCCGCCGCAAAATATCATAAAATCATTCGATGAAGTTGCCGTTTTTCGCCGCGATTTTTCTGGCCGCCGTTTTCGCGCTCGTTGGCTGCAAACGCGACGAAGTCAAAGTCTATCAAATTCCCAACGAATCAACTTCTTTATCGACGCAAAATCAAACGACTCCGCCAGCCCAAAACGGAAACGACCAACCACAATTGCAATTCATTTTGCCAAACGGCTGGCAGCAAATTGCACCGTCGCAAATGCGCGTGGCCAGTTTTTCAATCACCAACGCCGGCGGCCCGGCAGCAGATGTCGGCGTGATTCCCCTGCCCGCCGGCGAAGATGAACTGGCGCTAGTCAACATGTGGCGCGACCAGATGCAATTGCCCGCATTGACCAATGAAACTGCTGCCGAAACCGTTGCCGTCGGAAATAATGTCGCGAAACTTTTTGAAATTGCCAGCGAAGCGCCGCTGATTGACGGAAAATTTCGCGCGCGGATTTTGGTCGCTGAATTAACGCGCGGAGCGACGAGTTGGTTTTTCAAAATGACCGGCGAAGATTCTTTCGTTGTTTTGCAAAAAAATAATTTCCTGCAATTTTTGAAATCCGTTTCGTTTGTTGAAAACGCCACGCCGCAAAATTTTTCAACGCAAATGGCAAGCACGCCCGCAGCTGAAAATCAAAATGCCAATCCAAATTTGAATTCCATTTGGACAATTCCGCCTGACTGGAAATCCGTCGCGCCGTCGTCCTCGATTTTGCTCGCGCAATTTTTAATTGAAACCAACGGCGCGCAGGCGGAAGTCAACGCCGCTGAATTTCCCGGCGACGCGGGCGGGTTGGCTGCCAACGTCAACCGTTGGCGTGGACAACTCGGCTTGCAACCGATTGCAGAAATTTTGACTAGCCCGTTAAGTTCTACGGATGCCAGTGGTGCGCGGGTCGTGGATTTCACCGGCACGGATTCCAAAACCGGCAAACCGGCACGGCTCGTCGGCGCGATTGTTCCGCAAAACAGCCAGACGTGGTTTTACAAATTGATGGGTAACCCACAAATCGTCGCGCAGCAAAAAGACGCTTTCTTAAAGTTCATTCAATCGGCAAAATATCCCGATGTTCGTTAGCCGGTTCGCAAAAATTTTCACGTCGCTGCGTCTCACCGTCGTGCTGCTGGCGTTCGCCATTGTGCTCGTGTTCGTCGGTACGCTCGCGCAGGTGGACGAGGGACTTTACAACGCGCAGGCGCGCTATTTTCGCCAATGGATTGTTCTTGGACTTGACTTGTTCGGCAGGAAAATCCCAATTATTCTGCCCGGCGGTTATCTCATCGGCACGATACTGCTGCTCAATTTAATTTGCGCGCACATTTATCGTTTTCAACTTTCAGTCAAAAAAATCGGCATCCAACTGACCCATGCGGGCGTCATCTTGCTGCTCGTCGGCCAATTAGTGACCGACATGCTGTCGCGCGAAACACAAATGCACTTCGTCGAAGGCGAGACCAAATCGTATTCTGAAAGCCCGCGGAATTACGAACTGATTTTCACGAGTGAAAACAGTTCAAACAGCGAGCAGGTCGTCGCCGTTCCCGATAAATTGCTCGAGCGCGGCGGTGAGATTCAAAACCCAAGTCTGCCGTTCAGGATTCGTGTGAAAAATTTCTGGAAAAATTCCGAACCGCAATTCCGCGCGCCGATGTTGCAAAACGGTCCGCCGCTGACGACGAACGGCGTCGCCGCGAATTTTGACTTCCATCCGCTGGCTGAAACCAAAACGATGGACGATAAAAACGTGCCGACGGCGGAAATTGAAATTATTGGCGCAAATAGTTCGCTGGGTGATTGGATTGTTTCGGATTGGACGAGTGATGATGCAATGATTGCTGCGATTCAACAAAATTACGCGCAACAACTGGGCGCGCCAATGACGCAAAAAATCGTCGGCGATTTGACGCAGCCGCAGTTCATTTTCGCGGACGGAAAAAAATTCACGTTCGAGTTGCGACCGCAGCGGACGTATTTTCCATTTTCACTGACGCTGCTCAAGGCCACGCACACGGTTTATGAAGGCACGGACATCCCGAAGGATTTTCGCAGCCGCGTGCGCCTGCAAAACCCGCAGACCGGCGAAAATCGCGAGGTGGAAATTTACATGAACGCGCCACTGCGTTACACCGGTCTGACGTTTTATCAATATCAAATGACCGCCGGCGAAATGGCGCAGCAGGTGGGTATCGCGCCGTCGTCAGTGCTGCAAGTCGTCCGCAATCCGGGCTGGTTGACGCCTTACGTCGGCTGTGCGATGGTCGCCGCTGGGCTCGTGATTCAATTTATGTTCCATCTCATCGGCTTCATCGCGAAACGAAAGTGAATATGTCACTCTTTGATGTCATTATTGTATTTGCATATATTTTTCTGGGACTTTTAATAGGAAAGCTTGCAGGAGTTTTCTTTGGACCGATTGGCGCGCTTATTGGATTTTTTATTGGATTTTTTATTGGTTTTGGTTTGGGAATGGGTTTGTGGCGATGTTTTATTCATTTCACTAAATCAAAACGCAAATGAAAAAATTTATCCAAAAATGGTTTCCACCTTTATTGATGTGCGTCATGGCCGTGTGGTTTTTCGGTCAATTGCAGCCGCCGAAGGACAACGGTTTTGCGTTCAACGAATTTGGAAAATTACCGCTCGTTTTCAACGGTCGCGTGAAGCCGATGGATTCGCTCGCGCGAAATTCGCTGCTGCAAATCCGCGAAAAACAGACGCTCAATCTCGAACCGTGGAAAAATTGGAACGAAAATCCGAAAATCATTTCGGCGACCGAGTGGCTGGCGAACGTGACGATGAATCCGCAAATCGCGGACGATTGGCCGGTCTTTCGCGTGGACAATCCCGACTTGATTACGTTTCTTAAATTGCCGGAAATGAATAAAACAAATTGTGACGGCGAACATTATTCGTGGAACCAAATTTCGCCGTCGCTTCAGGCGTTCGACGCGGAAAACGAGCGCGTGGAAAAAATTGAAAGCGCGAGCCGCAACGCTTACGAACACGCCGTCGTGAAAGTCCACGCACGGCTGGAGCTTTACGCACAATTGAAAAATGCAGTTCAGCCGCAGGACGCGCAAAACTGGAAATCGGAACTGGCCGGCTACGAAAAGCTGATTCCGGCGGGTGTCGCCGCCGTTCGCGCGCAGCAGGCGGGACAAAAATATGATCAACGGACGTTCAACGAATTTCTCGGCGAATTGCAGCGGTTCGATTATATGTCGCGGCTGGAGCCGCCGCTGATTGTTCCACCCGAAAATGCTTCCGGCGATTGGAAAGATGTCGGCACGGTTTTGCTCGAAGCGGCGAAAGGCGGAAAAATTTCCCCGGCGGTTGAAAATTACGCGGCGATGGCTGATGCGCTAAAAAGTCAAAACATCGCCGGTTTCAATTCCGCGCTCGCGGATTTGCGTTCATTTCTTGTTCCTGATTTTTCGCGTGCGCTGGGAAAAACGCGCGCGGAAGTTTTCTTCAACCAGATGCAGCCATTTTACAACGCGATGGTCATCTACGTCTTGGCCGGGCTGCTCGCGATTTTTTCGTGGTTTAATCTGTCGGAAACATTGCGGCGCGCGGCTGTCTGGCTCATCGCGCTGGCATTTTTCATTCACACGACCGGTTTGATTTATCGCATCGTGTTGCAAGGCCGGCCGCCGGTGACGAATTTATATTCGTCGGCAATTTTCATCGGCTGGGGCGCGTGTTTGCTCGGAATGATTCTGGAAAAATTTTACAAGAACGGCATCGGCGCGGTCGTTTCGGCGGGCATGGGTTTCATCACGCTCATCATTGCGCAAAATCTCGCGCTGGACGGCGATACGATGGAAATGATGCGCGCGGTTTTGGACACGAATTTCTGGCTGGCAACGCACGTTGTCGCGGTGACGACGGGCTATGCTTCAACGTTTGTCGCCGGATTTCTCGCATTGATTTACATCATTCGCGGCGTGTTCACCAAAACGCTGGATGAAGCGACGGCAAAATCACTCGCGCGAATGGTTTATGGAATTGTCTGTTTCGCGACACTGTTCAGTTTTGTCGGAACCGTTTTGGGCGGCATTTGGGCGGATCAATCGTGGGGACGGTTTTGGGGCTGGGACCCGAAGGAAAATGGCGCGCTCATTATCGTGCTGTGGAACGCGCTGATTTTGCACTTGCGCTGGGGCGGAATGATTCGCGAGCGCGGGCTGATTTGCTGCGCGATTTTCGGCAACATCGTCACAAGCTGGTCGTGGTTCGGCGTAAACATGCTCGGCATCGGCCTGCACAGTTACGGTTTTACCGACGCGGCGTTCAAATGGCTGATGCTGTTCGTGGCGAGCCAGATTGGATTTATCGTGCTCGGCTCGTTGCCGACGAAAATGTGGAAAAGTTTTGCGGCACAAACTTAAAAAACTAAATTGAGTCAGGATTGATAAATTCCGCTCAATTTATAGTCCGGCTTCTCGCCATATAAAGCCGGAAACAGTTGCTCAACAAACTTGGAGACACGGTCAATATCACGAACGTCTGTTGTCAGAAGCATCGTGCCTGCTGCGAACCAACTCTTTTTCTTGAACTCGCTCACTTGCCAACCATCTGGAATCACTATTTTTTGCCGAGCAAACAACGACTGATAATCTTCTGAAAACCCATAAGCTATATTGATAACTAGTGCATCGCTGTCCTCAAGCGCAACTTCTACAAAATGTTTCATGGGCTTCGTTTCAAATGTAACCCAACTCCACTGCCGAAAATTCACCAACTCGGCCAGCATCCGCTCCACAAGCAAGCGTGCGGTTGGATATTCTGGCGTGCCACTGCGGAATGTTTTGGAATATGTGGCCGGCATCAGTCTTTTTTCCCTCGGCTTGCTTTCTTGATAACCGACCGCGCAGATAGAAATCCAAAAATTGCACCAAGCAAATAACCAATCCAATTATCTTTCCAATACTCGGCCTCAAATACAGAGATTGGGTGGTCTGGAACTGGCGGCAAATGTGGCATTAGAAACCAACCAGCAAGAAAAAATACTCCTGCAAATACAAACAAAAATGAAATGAATGCAGATACATATTTCATAGTGGCAATCTATTTCTAATTTTCACACTCATCAAGAGTAGTTTTCCTTTGATTTGACAAGCTGGAATTGCGCTTGACGCGGGACTGACAAAAATTTATTCTTTCGTCCAAGAACGGTAAAGTTTGCTGGCTTGTCCAGCGCGCCAAAGTCGGAGATAAACCATCTTCCGGCTTTTTTGTTCGCCGGACGCGATGCGGGCAAACGCCGTTGCGAAAGTTATGAACGCGGATTTTTTGGCTGTCCTGGAATTCTGGGAGCGCGAAAAGGGCATCAATCGTGATGTCCTCGTCGGCGCTGTCCAGGAGGCGTTGTTGTCGGCGGCGAAAAAGGCGGTCGGCCCGGCGCGCGAATTGCGCGTGGAGATTGACCAGAAAAACGGCGACATCAAGGCGTTCGCGAAATTGATTGTTTCGGACAAAGTCATTTCCAAGCACGACCAGATTTCCGTGTTCGACGCGCGCCGCATCAAGCCGGACGCAAACGTCGGTGACGAAATCGAAAAGGAAGTGACGCCGACGGGTTTTGGCCGCATCGCGTCGCAATACGCGAAACAAGCGTTGATGCAAAAAATCCGGCAGGCGGAGAAGTCGCTCATTTTCACGGAATTCAAAGACCGCGTCGGCGACATTGTGAGCGGCACGGTTCGCCGTTTTGACCGTTCGGACGTGATTTTGGATTTAGGCAAATACGAGGCGTTGCTGCCGAACCGCGAGCGCGTTTCGATTGAGGAATATCAGGTCGGCGAACGGATTCGCTGCTACGTCAAAGCCGTCGAGGAAGGTCCGCACGGGCCGGAAATCATTTTGTCGCGCGCCGACCCGCGTTTCATCATCAAACTGTTTCAACTGGAAGTTTCGGAAATCAGCGACGGCACGATTGAAATCAAAGGCATCGCGCGCGAGCCGGGTTTCCGCACGAAGATGGCGGTGTATTCGCGCGACCCGAAAGTTGACCCGGTTGGCGCGTGCGTCGGAATGCGCGGCCAGCGCGTGAAAAACATCGTCCGCGAATTGAACAACGAAAAAGTGGACGTGATTCCATGGTCGGCGGACATCAAAACGTTTGTCACCAAAGCGCTTGAGCCGGCGAAGCTCAAGAGCATTGACGCGGACGAAAAACGTAAACGGTTGAAAATTTTGGTGAGCGAAGACCAATTGTCTTTGGCGATTGGCAAGCGCGGCCAGAACGCGCGACTGACTTCCAAATTGACCGGCTGGGAAGTGGACATTGACGCCGAGGAAGTCGTCACGAAAGGTTTTGAGGAAAAAGTAGCTGAGGCGATTGACGCGCTAGCGGCGATTCCGGGAATTTCCCGCGAGCAGGCCGACGCGCTGGTTCATGCCGGTTTGACGCGGCTGGAAGATTTGTTATCCACCGACGAAAATGATTTGAGCAGCATCGAGCAAATCGGCGACAAGGCCGGTGAAATTTTGAAAGCAGCACGCGCTCATGCGGAAAGCCGCACGCTGCCGGTGAACAATTGATTTTATGGCGTGGCCCGGAACCCATTTTAATTTTGTAATTTAGCCATGAAGGCCGATTGCACAATCCGGTTCATGGCGCGAAAAGATTTTTATGCCCGTTCGTATTTACGACATCGCGAAGAAGTATGGCCTCGAGAACAAGGAAATTCTCACCAAGGCCAAGTCGCTGGGCATTGCCGCCGCCAAAGTTCCGTCCAGTTCGCTCGATAAAATTTCCGCCGAATGGCTCGAAGGCGAGCTGCTGAAAGATCATCCTGACATCGCCGCGAAACTCGCCGCGCCGCCGGCTGTTGAAAAACCGAAACCCGCGCCGGTCGAGGAAAAAATCCAAATCATTTCCGCGCCGCCACCGCCGCCTGAACCACCGCCGCAAATAAAAATCGAGGCGAAAGTGGAAGTCACGCCACCGCCACCCGTCGTCGAAAAACCGAAATCAGTTCCGCCGCCGCCAACTGGACCAAAAGTTGGCGAGAAAGTTGGATTTATTCAATTGCCTTCGCGTCCGCAATCACCACGTTTGGGCGAAAAAATCGGTTCGGTTAAATTGCCGCCCTCGCGCCCGGGCGCGTCGCAACCGCGACGCGACGAACCGCGCGGTCGTGATTTTCAACGTGACCGCGACAATCGCCCGCCGCAAAGACAACAACCGCAAAAACCGTCCGCGCCCGCGCAGCCGAAATTTGTCGCCCCGGAATCCGCGGAAGTTATCACGCTCAAACCGCCGATTGTCGTGCGCGAACTGGCGACCGCGCTCAAGCAAAAGCCGTTTCTCATCATCGGCGATTTGATGAAGCTCGGCGTTTTTGCGACGGTCAATCAGGCGATTGACGAGAAAATCGCGCAGCAACTCTGTGCGAAATACGGTTTCCGTTTTGAAGTCGAGAAACGCGAGCGCGGCGCGGGCGTCGTTCACGCCGTCGAGAAAAAAGTCGAGTTGGATTTCGAGGACAAGCCGGAGGAATTGAAGCCGCGCGCGCCGGTCGTGACAATTATGGGTCACGTTGACCACGGCAAAACAAGTTTGCTCGACGTGATTCGCAAGGCGAATGTCGCCGCGGGCGAAGCCGGCGGCATCACGCAGCACATCGGCGCTTACACGATTTCCGTGCCGCATCCCGAACGCAAAAATGAACTCGCGCAAATCACGTTTCTCGACACGCCTGGCCACGCGGCGTTCAGCTCGATGCGCGCGCGCGGCGCGAACGTCACGGACATCGTCGTGCTCGTCGTCGCGGCGAACGACGGTGTGATGCCGCAAACTTTGGAAGCGCTCGCGCACGCGAAAGCGGCGAAAGTGCCAATTCTCGTCGCGGTCAACAAAATTGATCATCCGAACGCGAACGCGCTGAAAGTCCGCCAGCAATTGCAGGACAAAGGATTGGTGCCGGACGATTGGGGCGGCGACACGATTTTCGTCGAAGTTTCCGCGCTGACCAAACAGGGCATTGATAAATTGCTCGAAATGATTTTGTTGCAGGCGGACTTGCTCGAATTGAAGGCGAATCCAAATCGCAACGCAAAGGGCAACGTGATTGAATCCGGCGTCGAACCGGGCGGCCCGACGGCGACGGTTTTGGTTCGCAAAGGGACGTTGCACGTGAGCGACGTGATTTTGTGCGGTGAATTTTACGGTCGCGTGCGCGCGTTGATTAACGAAGAAGGCCAGCGGCTCAAGGAAGCCGGTCCGTCCGTCGCGGTGAAAGTGCTCGGCTTGAACGGAGTGCCGGAAGCGGGCATCGAATTCAGCGCGGTCGAGGATGAAAAGGCCGCGCGCGAATTAGCGGAGCAGCGCGAGCTGGAAAACAAAACACAGGATTTGGAGAAACGTTCGAAAATCACGCTCGAAAATCTGTTCGCGTCGCTCGAAGCCGCGCAGAGCAAAGTTCTCAAAGTCGTCGTCAAGGCGGACACGCAGGGTTCGGTCGAAGCGATTGTGGACGCGCTCAAGAAAATCGAGTCCGAAAAAGTTTCGCTCGAAATTTTGCACAGCGACGTCGGCACCATCACCGAAAACGACGTGGCGCTCGCGTCCGCGTCCAATGCCGTAGTTCTCGGTTTTCACACGCGTGTGGACAACACCGCCGCCGAAAAAGCGAAGCACAGCGGCGTGCAAATCAAACTTTACGCCATCATTTACGAATTGATTGATCAGGTGAAGGACGCGCTTGCCGGATTACTTGAACCAATTCTCAAGGAAACAGTCACCGGCTCGGCGGAAGTGCGGCAGGTTTTTGAATTGTCCAAAGGCGCGCCCGTCGCCGGTTCGATGGTCACGAGTGGGCGCATCGTCAAAGGCAAAGTCCGCGTGCGCCGCCGCAAAGACGTGATTTATGAAGGCGTCACGCAATCGCTCCGCCGGTTTCAGGATGAAGTCAACGAAGTGCGCGCAGGAATGGAATGCGGCATCCGTATCGAAGGTTTCAGCGATTATCAAGTTGGCGACATGATTGAATGTTACGCGGTCGAAAAGGTCGCGGCGAAGTTGTGATATGCCCAATCTGCGACATGAACGCGTGCGCGAATTGTTGAAGCGCGAAATCGGCGAAGCCATCCGCCGCGAATTTCACGTCAACGAATGCGGCTTGATTTCCGTCAATGACGTGGACGTCGCCGGCGACCTGAAATCCGCCGTTGTGTTCATCAGCATTTTTGGCAATCCCGACCAGCAGAAACGCGGCATTCAGGCGCTCAACGACCATCGCGCCCGCATTCAAGGACTTGTCGCCAGGGCCGTCGTCCTCAAATACACACCCACGCTGAAATTTGTCTTTGACGATTCCATCGTGCGCGGCAATCGCGTTCTGCAAATCATCGAGGAATTGGAAAAAACTTCGCTCGCCGACGAAAAAGACAAATCGTGAAATCGTATCCGAAAATCATTGACCGCATTCTCGAAGCCGTTCGCGAACATAAAACGTTTTGTATCGTCGGCCACGTCCGGCCTGACGGCGATTGCATCGGCTCGCAACTCGGCCTCGCGCTCGCGTTGCGCAACGAGGGCAAGCGCGTCGTTTGCTGGAATGAAGACGCCGTTCCGCCGAAATTGAAATTTCTCGACCCCGCCGGTTTATTTGAAAAACCGAAGCGCGGAAAAAAATTCGATTGCGTCATCGCAACCGATTGCGCGAGCTTCGAGCGGCTCGGCAAAGTCCGCGATTGCATCGGCCAGCGGAAAATGTTCATCAACATTGACCATCACGTCAGCAACACGCGCTACGCCGACATCAACTGGGTTTCCGGCCGTGAACCGTCCTGCGGCGAATTGATTTTTCGCCTGCTCAAAGTCGCGCGCTGGCCAATCACGAAACAAATCGCGGATTGTTTGTTCACCGCCGTTTCCACCGACACCGGCTCGTTTCAATATCCGACGACGCGCCCCGGCACGTTTCACACCGGCGCGGAACTCGTCACGCGCGGCGCGGACTTGGCGAAAATTTGCGACGAAGTGTATCAAAGCTATCCGCTCTCCCGCGCGCGGCTGCTCCGGCATCTTTACACCAAATTCAAACTCGCGGACAACGACCGCATCGCCTACTTGTGGTTGAAGAAAAAAGATTTCACGCGCACCGGCGCGGACAGCGACGAGACCGAAGGCTTGATTGACCACATCCGCGACATCGAACCGGTCGTGGTCGCGATTGTGTTCGAGGAAATCGAGCTGGAACTCACGCGCATCAGTTTACGCTCGAAAAACGTGAAACTCAACATGAGCGACGTCGCCGCGCAATTCGGCGGCGGCGGACATTCGGCGGCGGCGGGCGCGCGGATTCCCGGCAAACCGCTTTCGGTCCAGCGCAAAGTCATCGCCGCCGTGAAGCGCGCGTTGAAGACGGTGAATTGACGGCTCACATACTGTTGTCTAGCCTGACTGCATGGCGCACGTCAAAATTCAAAATTATCCGAGAAGAGATGATTATCTCGCGAAAGACGAACTTTTTCCGCGCCCGAAAAAATCAGTTACAACTGTTCAATTATCTCAAGCGATCACTCGTGCTTACGAGCGTTGCCTGAAAGACAAAAAAGGCAATACGGTTGAATTGCCAAAAACGCCGGAAGAACTTGTTGAGCTTTGTTTGCAACATTTGAAAGAGCGCAGCGACCCGATTTTGAATCCGTATTTTTTGAGCAAGTGCGAATTGGAAGAAATTTTCGAGTTGGATGCCGTCGCTCACGAAATGCAGAGGCATCGAATGCGAATTGGCATTTTTTACCAATTTCTTTTGATTGAATTGATGCGTTTGCATTTCAGCAATGTTGCTGATGGAAAACGCGAAGGCGACGCGGAAGCGGAAGTGGACACGCCAACTTTTGCAAAAGGTTTGCGACTTTTTATTTCCGTTAAAAAATCGTCGGACACGGTTGGCGGACAAGATGTCGGTGGAATGATTCGCCGCTTGGAAAGCATGGCTCTTGAAGACAAGAATCTCACGCGTCCGTATCTTTGCGTCGTTTGCTATGCGACGCCTCAACGTGGAATTATTACTTCGTATGAAGATGGACGAAGCGTTCGCAGAAATCGTGACGGGTATCCATATTCGCCAAATTGCGAAGTTTGGAGTCCGGGTTTTATCTTTCCGTATGTCTGCGGATTGGAAGCTGAAGAGGTTTATCGTGTCGCACTGCAAACAGTCGGCGAATTTTTGCCATTTCACTCGTTAAACCATCGCAAAAAATGCGGCAAGTTGCTTGCGGAAGAATTGAAAGAACTTGGACTCGTTAATTCCGAAACCGGAAAACTTGACTCCTTGAAATTTCAGCAATTTGTCACGCAACGCAAGAAAAGTTCGGAGGTGTTGAATGATGAAGACTGAACATCCAACAAATTGTTCGGTCATTTGCGGAGACAACCGACAAGTGCTGACCGACTTTGCCGGTCAAGTTGATTTGATTGTCACTTCGCCGCCTTATGCGGATGCACGAAAAAATCACTACGACAGCATTCACCCCGACGAATTCAAGGATTGGTTTCTGACTTTTCACGAACCATTTTACAAAGCACTCAAACCAAACGGCAGTTTGGTTTTGAACATCAAAGACAAAGTAGTCAATGGGGTTCGGCATCGTTACGTCTGGCAAACGATTGAGGCTTTGAGCGAACGCGGCTGGTTTGCGATTGACGATTATCTCTGGCACAAAACCAATCCGATGCCGGGCTTTTGGCCGACGCGATTGCGCGACGGCTGGGAGTATTGTTTCCATCTTTCAAAATCGGAACGCCCGTATTTCAACGCCGATGCTGTCCGCAAGCCGATTGGCGATTGGGTGACTTCGCGTTTGGCAAAATTGGGACAAAATGATTTGTCGCGCCACAATTCCGTCAACGCCAGTGGATTTGGCCGTAATGTTTCGCGTTGGGTTGGCAAGCATACCGTCTTGCCGTCAAACGTCATCAGCCTTGCGCTCGTCGGAAAAAATCGCGGTCATCCCGCCGTGTTTCCGGTGGATTTGCCGTTATTTTTTATCAATCTGCTTTGCCCGCTGGATGGATTGGTCATTGACCCTTTCAGCGGCAGCGGAACAACTGGCGTCGCGGCAATTTCTCAAAACCGTAAATGCGTTTTGATTGATAACAATGCCGAATACTGCCGGGTTGCGCTCCAGCGCTTGCGCGAAGAAGCGGTGATTCCAAAATCAAATGGAAATGGTTATCACGCACATAACGAATCAAACGGCTATGAAGAAATTGCGTTGCGCGACGCGCCACAATCAAAATTCAAATCGCTGTCTGTGACGAAACCCGTTCGTTACAAAATTAAGCGCAAAAAATAACTTCAGATTCTTTCATGCAAGAATTTTCCGCTCTTGATGGCGCGATTCTAGTTGATAAACCTGCCGGCCCGACTTCTCACGATGTCGTGGACGCCATTCGCCGCAAATTCGGCATCAAAAAAGTTGGGCATTGCGGCACGCTCGACCCGAATGCGACCGGACTTTTAATTATCGTTCTCGGTCGCGGCACAAAGCTCTCCGAAAAATTGATGGGCGACGACAAAGTTTATGAAGGCACAATCAAATTCGGCGTCGCGACCAATTCCTACGATTCCGACGGTGAAATTCTCGAAACAAAACCTATTCCGCCGCTGACATTGGAGCAATTAAACGAACTCGCCGTGCAGTTCATCGGCGACCAAATGCAAACGCCGCCGATGGTTTCGGCGATTAAAAAAGACGGCGTGCCGCTTTACAAACTCGCGCGCAAAGGCATCGAGGTCGAACGCGAGCCGCGCTTGATTCACATCTACAATTTTCGCTTCACGAATTACGCTGAGCCGCACGGTGAATTTCGGCTGGCTTGCACAAAAGGCACTTACGTCCGCAGCGTGGCGCATGAACTCGGCCAGAAAATCGGCTGCGGTGCACATCTAGCCACATTGCGCCGCAGCGTTTCAGGAAAATTTGACGTGGCCGACGCGAAGCCGCTCGATGAAATTTTGAAATTGTCGGTGAACGAATTGGAAAAACTTGTGATTCCGTTTCTGAAATTGGCGTCGTCATGAAAATCATCCACGCGGCAAATGAACTGAAGGCGAACGGCAAAAAAGTTTGCCTCGCCATCGGTTTTTTTGACGGCGTGCATCTCGGCCACCAGCAAATCATTCGCCAGACAATTTCTGATGCGCATCAACATGATGCCATCCCGCTCGTTCTCACTTTTGACAAACATCCGAACGTAATTGTCGCGCCGGACAAAGTTCCGCCGTTGATTTATTCGCTGCCGCAAAAATTACGCGTGATTGAATCGCTCGGCGTGGAAAACATTTTGCTGATTGCGTTCGGCAAAAAATTCAGCGAGCAAACCGGCGAAGAATTTATTCGCAGTTTGGCGAAGCAATTAGGAAAAATTCACAGCATTTGCGTCGGCGCGGATTTCGTTTTCGGCTACAAACGCAGCGGCGACGTTGCGTTGCTGAAAAAACTCGGAAGTGAATTGCATTTTCAAGTTCACGGACTTGCGGCGGTTTCTCTCGATGGCGAAATTGTCAGCAGCACACGAATTCGCGAAATGATTCGCGCGGGAAATCTCGATGCAGCGAGTCAAATGCTTGGCCGAGCTTACACGATTTGCGGGAAAATTGTCGAAGGCGACAAACTCGGCCAAAAATTTGGTTTTCCAACGGCGAATCTGGACGCGGCCAATTTGATTCTTCCGCCAAACGGCGTTTATTCCGGCAGCACGAATTTGAACGGAACATTTTATCGCGTCGCGTTGAACATCGGTTTTCGTCCGACGATTGCAACCGGCAAATTGGAATTGCGCGTTGAAGCGCACATTTTGGATTTCAACGGCAATCTTTATGGGCAGGAATTGGAAATAGAAATCGGAGAAAAATTGCGCGAGGAAAAGAAATTCGCTTCGCCGGATGAATTGAAAGCACAAATCGCCCGCGACGTTGCGAAAGTGAGAGAAAAATTTTAGACACGAATTTCACAAATTTACACGAATTCAAATCCGCAGAAGCCATTTGTGATAATTCGTGAAATTCGTGTCTATTTCGGTTTGAACACTTGGGCTGGCTCGTTGTCCATTTTTCTGTAAAATCGCAAAAACATGAGCACAGGAATCAACGCCATCAACGAAGCGGTGAAGGACGCAAGCGCGTTCACGCATCCGCTGTTCACGGAACTCGGCAAAGTCATCGTCGGCCAGCAATATCTGACCGAGCGATTAGTCATCGGGCTGCTCGCCAACGGCCACGTTCTGCTCGAAGGCGTGCCCGGTCTGGCGAAAACGCTCGCGGTCAAATCGCTGGCGAATTGCATCAACGTCAAATTTTCGCGCCTGCAATTCACGCCGGACATGCTGCCCGCCGATGTCATCGGCACGCAGATTTACAATCCGCAATCCGGCGGCTTCACCACGCGGCGCGGGCCGGTGTTCGCGAATTTGATTCTCGCCGACGAAATCAATCGCGCGCCGGCAAAAGTGCAAAGTGCTTTGCTCGAAGCGATGCAGGAAAAACAGGTTACGATTGGCGACCAATCTTACAAATTGGAAGAGCCGTTTCTCGTGCTCGCCACGCAAAATCCGATTGAGCAGGAAGGCACGTATCCGTTGCCCGAAGCGCAGGTTGACCGTTTCATGTTGAAATTGAAAATCGGTTATCCGGCGCGCGACGAGGAGCGGAAGATTTTGGATTTGATGGCGAAAACTTCCGCGACGCCGACGACGAGCGCAGTTGTTGACCCGAAACAAATTCTCCGCGCGCGCGAAGTCATCAACGACATTTACGTGGACGACAAGGTGAAGGATTACATCGTGGATTTGGTCTGCGCCACGCGCGAGCCGGACAAATATAAAATCGCCGTGCGCGAATTCATCCAGCTCGGCGCGTCGCCACGCGCGACGATTGCGCTGACGCTGGCGGCGAAGGCTTACGCCTTTTTGAAAGGTCGCGGCTACGTGACGCCGCAGGACGTGAAAAGCATCGGCATGGACGTGCTGCGTCATCGCGTAGCGATCACCTACGAAGCCGAAGCCGAAGAAAAAACCAGCGAAACGGTCATCCAGAAAATTTTTGATGAACTGCCCGTGCCGTGAAAATGCGTAAACTAACTTTCTTATTTCTGGCAAGCTTAATGATAATTGCTAGCGGATGCGTTGAGCTGCCAAGCAAAAAAGCAATCTACAAAGATTCAGATGTAGAAGTAATTAGGCACGAGCCATTAGTCATTATGGCCGATGGTGGCCCATCTTCTTTTGAGCTAATTGCTTTAGGGCATACCTACGAGCTCTCTGACTGTATTGATTATTTTTGCGACGATTGCAAAGGTTTTGCTAGAACACCGGACGGCAGCACGATTGTTTTTATTGCTCAGAGCCAACAAAAGCCTCAGGCAGGAATGATGACGGGTGTAGTTTACGTGATTGATTTCAAATCCAAATCCGAAAAAGAAGTTCCACTGGCGATTAAGTTTAATGGGGAACGTTATCGTATGTTTGTAAAATCATACGACGGCAAAAAAATCGTGCTGTCTATGAATTTAAACTTCTACAGCACAACGTTGGAAATTGATTTGGATACTAAACAGGTCACAGAAGTTGATCATACAAATAGTTCGATTCTCAAATAATCTGAACTCCTTGAATTAATTGTCTGAGTCAATGATTCCCCGCGAGATTCTCAAAAAAATCCGGCAGATCGAGATTCGCACGAACCGCATCGTGACGGAAACGCTCGCGGGCGCGTATCACAGCGTTTTCAAGGGTCAGGGCATGAATTTCGACGAGGTGCGCGAGTATCAGCCCGGCGACGACGTGCGCGCGATTGACTGGAACGTCACGGCGCGAATGAATCATCCGTTCATCAAAAAATTTGTCGAGGAACGCGAACTCACGCTCATGCTCATCGTGGATGTGAGCGGTTCCGGTTTGTTCGGCTCGCGCGCGCAATCGAAACGCGAACTCGCGGCGGAAATCGCGTCCGTGCTCGCGTTTTCGGCGATTCGCAATAATGACAAAGTCGGATTGCTGCTGTTCACGGATGAAGTGGAAAAATTTATTCCGCCGCGCAAAGGGCGTGGTCACGTTTTGCGGGTGATTCGCGAAGTTTTATTTTTTGAACCCAAAAAACGCGGAACGAATTTGAACGCGGCGCTGGAATTTTTTCTGCGCGTGCAATCGCACAAGGCCGTGACGGTCGTTATTTCCGATTTTCTCACGGTGGACGGCGGCGGGCGTTTGCCGTTGCCGCTGCAAACGATGCTGCGCCAGACGAACCGCAAGCACGACGTTGTCGCCGTGCAAATCACCGACCGTTATGAAACGGAATTGCCCGCGCTGGGTCGCTTGATTTTAGAGGACGCCGAGACGGGCGAGGTTTTGGAAGTGAACACCGGCAATGCCAGCAGCCGCGACGCATTTGCCTTGCGGCAGGAAAAACAGTGCGGCGAACTGCTGAAGCAGTTCCGTTCGTCTGGGATTGATTCCATCCAGTTGCGCACGGATGAACCTTACGGCGCGGCGCTGGGAAAATTTTTCGAGACGCGTGAGAAACGGCGATTGCGCGGCTGAAATCCATGACGACGAATTCAACAGTTCAAGCCGCGAACGACATCCACGACATCAAGCCGCCGGTGGAGATTCCGAACGTCTGGATTTGGGTCTGGTGGGGACTGGCCATTTTGATTGCGCTGGTCGTCGCATGGCTTGTCCGGCGCTGGTTGAAATATCGAAAGGCGAACGCGCCGATGCCGCCGCCGATTCCGGCACACGTCCGTGCGAAACAAAAATTGGAAGAGGCGCTGGCGCTCATCGCCAATCCCAAACCGTTCGTCATCGCGGTGTCCGACGCGGCGCGCGCGTATCTGGAGGAACGCTTCCGTTTTCGCGCGCCGGAACGCACGACGGAAGAATTTCTGCGCGAATTGAGCGCGACGGATTTGCTGTTGCCAGAACAAAAAGAATCGCTCGGAAATTTTTTGGAGAATTGCGACCTCGTGAAATTTGCAAAATACGAGCCGGGCGAAAATGAATTGCGCGCGTTGCACGGCGCGGCGGTGAAGTTGGTCGAAGAAACCGAGCCGCGCGAAGAAATCCAAAGTCCTGAATCCAAAGTTCAAAGTCAAATTCCAGCATGACTTTCGTGCATCCATATTTTCTGCTGCTACTTTTGCTGCTGCCGTTATTGGCGTGGCTAAAAGGCAGGCGCGGCGTGCCGCCGGCGTTTGTGTATTCGTCGGTGAAATTGGTCGCGGGACTTGGCGGCGCAAGACGTTCGCGCGCCGGCGCATTTCTCGCCGCGTTGCGCTGGCTGACGCTGGCGCTGTTGATTATCGCGCTGGCGCAGCCGCGTTTGACCAAGAGTACGACGGAAGTGAAAGCGAGCGGCATTGATATTGTGTGCGCGCTGGATTTGTCGGGCAGCATGATTTCGGAAGATTTTGTGGTGAAGGGTGAGCGCGTGAATCGCGTGAACATGGCCAAATCGGTGTTGCGTGATTTTATTGATAAACGTCCGAATGACCGTATCGGCTTGGTCGTGTTCGCGGCGCAAGCATTCATCGCCACGCCATTGACGCTCGACCATGATTATCTTCAGGAAAATCTCGCGCGGCTCGACATCGGCACGATTGATTCGGACGCAACGGCCATCGGCGACGCGTTGACGACGGCCATGAATCGTCTGCGCGATTTAAAGGCAAAAAGCAAAATCATCATTCTCGCGACCGACGGCCAAAATAATTCCGGCAAGATTGATCCGCTCACAGCGGCAGATGCGGCGGCAGCATTGGGCATCAAGGTTTACACCGTCGGCATTGGCGAACAAGGTTCGGCGCCCATGCCGGTGTTCATGGGCGGACAAAAAATTGGTTACCAAAACATGCCGGTGGATGTGGATGAAGTAACGCTGCAAAAAATCGCGGACAAAACCGGCGGACGCTATTATCGCGCGGACAACGCGGAAAAATTCCGGCAGATTTACAACGAAATTGACAAGCTGGAAAAAACCGAAGCGATCATCAGCAAATACACGGAATTCAAGGAATTGTTTCCGTGGCTGCTCGTCGGCGGATTCGCGCTGTTGTTGATTGAACTGGCGTTGGCGCACACCATTTTGCGGAGGTTGCCATGAGATTTGAACATCCCCATCTGCTGTGGCTGTTGCTGGTGATTCCACCGGCGCTGGCGCTGTTTTTCTGGTGGCGCGAGCAGTCGCGGCAAAAATTGCTGACGCAATTCATCGAGGCGCGATTGCTTTCGTCGCTGACCGTGGGCATTTCATCGGCGCGACGAAAAGCGCGTTTCGCATTTTTGATTTTGGCGGCGGCGTTTTTGATTGTTGCGCTGGCACGGCCACAAATCGGGTTTGATTTGCAGGAAGTCGAGCAAAGCGGTCTGGACATCGTCGTGGCGATTGACACGTCGAAATCCATGCTGGCGACAGACATCGCGCCGAACCGTTTGGAACGCGCGAAACTCGCCGCGCTCGAACTCATGCAGGACGCGAAAGTTGACCGGCTCGGCCTAGTTGCGTTTGCGGGCGACGCTTTTCTCGAATGTCCGCTGACGATTGACAACACGGCCTTTCAACAAAGCGTGCAGGCGTTGAACGTGAATTCCATTCCGCAGGGCGGCACGGCGCTGGCGGCGGCCATCAACACCGCGCTCACCGCGTTCAAGGAAAACGGCCATTACAAAACGCTCGTGCTGTTCACCGACGGCGAGGACAACGACGAAGGCGCGCTCGCAGCGGCGCAAAACGCGGCGAAAGCTGGATTGAAAATTTTCACCGTCGGTATCGGCACGGCGGCGGGCGATTTGATTCGCATCACCGACGCCAACGGAAATTCCGATTACGTCCGCGACCCGGACGGCAACGTCGTTAAATCGCATTTGAACGAAGCGTTGCTGCAACAGATTGCGTCGGTGACGGGCGGGTTTTACCTGCCGTTGCGCGGCGCGGACACGATTGACACGTTGTATTCGCAGGGATTGGAACCGCTGCCGAAATCCGTCGGCAAGGAAAAATTGATCCGCCGCTATCACGAACAATTTCATTGGCCTTTGGGAATGGCAATCTTGTTGTTGCTGGCCGAAATGTTTTTGCCGGAGAGAAAAAAGTCCAAAGTCGAAACGGCGACGATTACCGCGCTGATTGCGATTTTATTTTTGCCGGTTGTCGCAAACGCGTCGCCGTCCAGCGCGTTGCGTGATTACAATTCGAGAAATTATACAAACGCGCTCGCGGAATTTCAGCAGTTGTCGCAAACGCGGACGAACGATTTGCGTTTGGTTTTCAACGCGGGCGACGCGGCGTATCGGGCGACAAATTTTGACCTTGCGCAGAGCTTGTTCCAGCAGGTTACGTTGTCGCCGGATTTGCCGTTGCAACAAAAGGCGTTTTTCAATTTAGGCAACACACAATTTCAATCGGCGAAAGGCGCAAAAGATTTGGACGGTTTGCAGAACGGTTTGGAAATCGCGCAAAAAAGTTACGAGCGCGCGGTGAATTTGAACACAAGCGACGCCGACGCAAATTTTAATCTCGCGTTCACCAAAAATGCGATTGATCAGATTAAAAAATTCCGCGCGGCGATGTTGCGTGCGAAAAGTCAGGCGGACGACGCGGTGCGGCGGGCGGAATTTCATCGCGCGCTGGAAATCATCGCGCCATTGCAAAAATCCATCGCCGCGAAACAGTTTGAGGATTACACGAAAAAATTGGAGCAGATTGATGAAATTGCCACACCCAATCAAAAATAGTTTGTTGCCTTTGCTGCTGGTTTTTGCGGCGTCAGAAATGTTCGCGCAAACCGCCGATGATTTTTTCAACAGCGGCGCGCAGTTTTACATTTCCAACAACATTCCCGTCGCGCTGACAAATGTCGAGCAAGGTTTGAAAATTTACCCGAATGACGAAAAGTTGCAGAAATTGGAAAAATTGTTGAAGCAACAACAGCAGTCGCAATCACAGCAAAATCAGCAACAACAAAATCAACAGAACCAGCAGAATCAATCGCAGCAGCAACAATCGCAAAATAATCAATCACAGAAACAGAATTCCAATTCGCAGCAGAATCAATCTCAACAACAGCAGTCGAAGGATAATCAGCAACAACAGAATTCAAGTGACCAGCAGAAACAGCAGCAGGATAAACAGCAGTCGGAGCAAGCCAAAAATCAAGCGGACAAGCAAAATCAAGAAAATGGTGAAAATAAAGTTGCCGAGGCCAAACCGATGACGCCGGAAGAGGCAAAACGATTATTGGACGCGCAAAAGGGCGATGAGCAATTGTTGCAAATGAAACCTAAAAATCCGCCGCCAAACCCTGATAAACCGGTCAAAGATTGGTGAAATTCAGGCCTTAAACCGATTCAAGTTGTTGTTTTACAATGGCTTATCGTTGTATTTTCGCGATTGGTTTCTTCTTGAATTCCGCAAAAAGTGAGCTAACATAAGGCCGTGTCGGTCTTCTGGTGTTCGCAATCTCCTGAAGTTTAATGGGCGAGTGGACATTTTCAAGGGTCGGCGCGACTCTTTCGGCGGAGAGCTTCTGTGATTTTCTCTGAACCAAAACGGGTCATCGTGGTCTCATAAATGATTTATGCTGAATAGGAAAACAACGACAGCGGGTAAAGCATCGCGTAGCAGTCGCCGAAATGCCGGAACGAAAAAAGTTCCAGTGCGTCGGCGTTTCATTATTTCAAGCAAAGCGAACCGGCTGCCGGAAAATACGGGAAAATTAAAACCTCAACCGGTCGCGGCCGTCGCTGAAAAATTGTCCACCAATGGTCATGCGAATCCGGCAACGCCGATGCAATCTTCGGTGGATTTGACGGAAACGATCAAGACACTTTTACATCTGGCGCAGGAACACGGTTACATCACTTACGATGACATCAACGACATCCTGCCGGAAAATTTAAGCCCGGATGACCTCGACGCGTTGTTGAGCAAATTGCGCAGCTTGGACGTGGAAATCGTCATGGATCAGGCCGAAGCGGAGCGCGCCGAGCGTTCCAAACAGTCCGAGCAGTCGCAACAGGAAGAAGCCGACGAGGACGCGCGGCTGGAAATTTTGGACGACCCGGTTCGCATGTATATGAACCAGATGGGCAAAGTGCCTTTGCTCACGCGCGAACAGGAAGTTGAAATTTGTAAAAAGATTGAAGAAGCCGAGGTAGCGATGAAAACCATCATTTATAGCCTCGGTTTTACGGCGAAGGAACATATTGCGATTGCGGAAAAATTGTTGTCCGACCCGCCGAAGGAACGTTTCGACCGCGTGATTGTGGATAAAAAAGTCGCCAATCGTGACGGCCATTTGCGCGATTTGCGGAAGTTCATCAAGAAAGTCCACGCGCTCGACCAGAAAGTGGACGCGAAGTATTTCGTCTGGCAAAAGGCCGCGCAAAAAGGGCGCAAGGAAAAACTGCAACGCGAATTGAAAAAGATGAGCGTGAAGTTGCAGGACATGTTCGCCAAATTTTACTACAAACAGAAAGTCATCGAAGAAATGATTATCGTGGCCGGTAACATCCACGAAAAATTTCAGGTGAGCCTGCGTCATTTGCAGGAATTGGAATCGCTCCGCGTCACGCCGGAACGCCGCGCGGCGATTGAAACCGAGCGCGCGAAAATCCAGACGCTGGAACAATTCGTGCGAATGCCGCGCGAAGAATTTTTCAAGGCGTTCAAGGATTTGAAGGACGCCGCCGACCGTGGATTGAAGGCCAAAACCCACATGGCCGAGGCGAATTTGCGGCTCGTCGTGTCCGTCGCCAAAAAATACACGAACCGCGGCCAGTCATTTCTGGATTTGATTCAGGAAGGCAACATCGGTTTGATGAAAGGCGTCGAGAAATTTGAATATCGTCGCGGTTACAAATTTTCGACTTACGCGATTTGGTGGATTCGTCAGGCGATTACGCGCTCAATTGCCGACCAGGCGCGCACAATCCGCATTCCGGTGCACATGATTGAAATCATGAACAAGCTCTGGCGCGCGCAGAAACAGCTCACGCAGGAACTTGGCCGCGAACCAACTCCCGAAGAATTGGCGGATGAAATGCACATGCCGGTCGCGCGCATTCACGCGCTGCTGAAAATGGCGCAACAGCCCGTTTCGTTGCACGCACCCGTCGGCGACGATGGTGACGTGAGTGTCGGCGATTTCATCGAAGACAAATCGGCGGAAAATCCGTCCGATGTGACCAGTTACAGTTTGTTGCGCGAAAAATTGAGCGACGTGCTGACGACGTTGACTGAACGCGAACGCAAGATTCTCGAAATGCGTTTCGGATTGCTCGACGGTTACGAGCGCACGCTCGAAGAAATCGGCAAGATGTATAACGTCACCCGCGAACGCATCCGCCAAATCGAGGCGAAAGCGTTGCGCAAGCTGCGCCACCCGACGCGCGTCCGGCACTTGCAGGGATTCCTCGACACGCCCGAAGCGGAAATGAGCACGGCGGCTTGAGGCAGCGCGTATGAAAGTCACTTACTACGGCCACGCTTGTTTTTCGGTCGTGGTCGGCGGCAAAACACTGTTGTTTGATCCGTTCTTTACCGGCAATCCGTTCGCGAAAGCCGTTGATGTGAAATCCGTGCCGGCGGATTACATTCTCGTCTCGCATGGACACAGCGATCACGTCGGTGACGCGGTGGAAATTGCCAAGTGCACCGGCGCGACTGTTATTTCCAATCCTGAAGTTTCTCATTGGCTAAAGAAACAGGGCGCGTCGAAAATTCATCCAATGAATCACGGCGGCGGTTTCAATTTCGATTTTGGCCGTGTCAAATACGTCAACGCGATTCATTCCAGTGCGACGCCCGACGGCGCGTATGGTGGCAATCCCGGCGGATTTGTGGTGGAAAGCGCGGACGGCAATTTTTATTTCTCCGGCGACACGGCGCTAACGTTTGACCTGAAACTCATCGGCGAATCCACAAAATTGAAGTTTGCCGCGCTGTGCATCGGCGACAATTTCACGATGGGCGTGGACGACGCGATTCGTGCGGCGGAGTTCATCAAATGCGACGAAATTCTTGGCGTTCACTACGACACATTTCCGCCGATTAAAATCAACCACGCGGTCGCGCAGGAAAAATTCCACGCGGCGGGCAAGCGGTTGCATTTGCTGAATCCGGGTGAATCGCGGGATTTTTAATCACACCTGAATCGGCAAAATCAGCATCGGCCAGCCGTTTTGGTAAAGCCGCCGTTGCAATTCAAAGACGGTGTGATTGTGCAGCAGGCGCGAGAAGAAACTTTCGTCTTTGAACACCAGTTGTCCGGCGAAAAACTGCGATTGCGGAAAGCGTCGGGCGATATCCGCGCAGAGTTTGGTCGCTTCATCCACGATGTCCGTGCCCAGCGCGATGTGCGCTTCGGCGTAAAATCCCTGCTGGCGCATGTAGGCGACGTAACGCTCCACTTCGCGCCGCGAATGTTCGCGGAGATTTTCCACTTCGCGCGCGCCCTTGAAATTGCCCGCGTCCAGCACGCCGATTTGCAAGAAAACGAAATTTTCATAAACCTTCGGGAACATTCGCACGACGGCAAGCAGCGTGTGCAAGCCGAGGCCGTTGAAACCGTTGACGAGGAAAACCGCCGTGCGTGCGTTGGGATTATATTTTACTTCCGATGTTTTGACGGCGGCTTCGTCAATCGAGGTGGCGGCGACCAAATCGTTCAGCCGTTGCAACCGGAGTTGCGTCCGTCGGTAATGACGTTTGATGCCGAAGGAAGCGGCAATCAGGACGCCGGTGACCAGCAGCGTCGCCCAGCCGCCTTCAAAAAATTTGAAAATACAAAGCGAAACGAGAATGCCGCCGGTCATCAACAGGCCGAAGCCGTTGATGAATAATTTCCGTTTCCAAAGTGGTTCGCGCGCGCGGTCGAGCCACCAATGCCGCACCATGCCGAGTTGCGAGAGGCTGAACGTGATAAAGACGTTGATGCTGTAAAGCACGATGAGCACGTTCACGGACGCGCCGCAAAGCAACAGCACGATGATGGTGGAAACACCCATGAGCACGACGCCGTTTTGCGTGACGAGGCGGTCGCTCAAGTTGGCGAAACGCGCGGGCATCCAGCGGTCGGCGGCCATGTTCGCCAGCACGCGCGGGCCGTCGAGAAATCCAGTTTCCGCCGCGATGAACAGCAGCAGCGACGACGCCGTGAGCGCGGCGACGACGAAAAGTTTTGCCATCCACGGCGGCCATAGCGCGGTGATTTGGCCGAGCAAAACGGCGTTCAAGGTTTTGGTCGGGTCCGGCTTGACGTGATACAGCAGATAAGCCAGCAGCAATCCGCCAACGAGAAACGCCAGCGACGCGCCCATGTAAATCATCGTGCGCTTGCCGGTTTGCACGCGCGGCTCGCGCAAAATCGGCAGGCCGTTGCTGACGGCTTCAATGCCCGTGTAAGTGCCCGCGCCCAGACTGTAAGCGCGCGTCATGATGGCGATCAATCCGAACAAACCGATTTGCCCCGTGGTCGCCCGCGTGTCCGAGACAATGCCGCTGGCGATGCCCGGCAAATCGGCGAAGTGAACGGCGACGCCATAAATGATTGCGAAAACGTGCGTGAAAATGAACAGCAAAAAAACCGGCACCCAAATCAGCACCGATTCCTTGACGCCGCGCAAATTGATGAGGGTCAGAAAAATCACGACCAGCACGGCGCACTCGGTTTTGTAAATAATCCAACTGGGTGGGAACATACTGAAAATCGCGTCCGCGCCCGCCGCCACGCTCGTCGCAATCGTCAGCACGTAATCCACAATCAACGCGCAGCCGGAAATCATCCCGACCGTCGGCGACAACAATTTGCTCGCCACGAGATAGCCGCCGCCGCCCGTCGGAAATTGTTCGATGATTTGCGAATAGCTCGCGCAAATCACAATGATGGTGAGGATGACGCCGGCGGCGACGAACAAACTTAAATATGTGTGGTCACCGAGCGCTTCATAAACCGATTCCGGCCCGTAGCACGACGAAGAAACCGGGTCCGCGCCCAGCCCGACCCACGCGAACATCGCGATGAGCGACGCGCGATGGAACAATTTTTTATCGGCGAAATCCTTCGCGCGGCCAATCACCACATTTTTCACCAGACCAAACACATTCATAAATGCTTTTACACTTTATGTTTTAATTTCGGGTGAATGTGAAGCCGCATTGCGTCTCCAAAGAATTCGCCCTTCCAATTGCCGGCGAGATTAGCTGTCGGGCTTGGCCTTGAAAGTGGCCTTGAAATCAGTTGCCTGATTTCGTTCGCCCCGTCCGAAAATTCACTTCGGAATTTGGGTCTCCCGCACCGGCTCGCAGGAAGGCAAACCGGTTTAGGCTGCAACGGCCAAAGTGAATCATAAATGAGATAAGTTGTCAAATAGCTCACAAAACCGCAGAAAAACTTTGCCAATCACGATTGAAAAGCCTCTTAATCTGCGTGCGCAATTCGATGAAGTCCCGAATCAAAATTTTTGCCGCTTTCATTTTGCTCGCATCTGCCACGTTGTTCGCAGCGGATGAAATTTATCAGCCCGCGTCAATCGTCCCGCCGTTGCCGCCGCGTGAATTTCGCGCCGCGTGGCTCACGGAAGTCGCCATCAATCCCGATTGGCCGTCCAAGCCCGGCCTCACCACCGCGCAGCAAAAAGCGGAATTGATTTCGCTGCTCGACCGCGCGGCGCAATTACATTTGAACGCCATCATTTTTCAAGTGCGCCCCGCGTGCGACGCCGTTTACGCCTCGCCGATTGAACCGTGGTCGGAATCGTTGACCGGCGCGCAAGGCAAAATGCCGTCGCCATTTTACGACCCGCTCGCATTCGCGATTGAAGAGGCGCACAAGCGCGGATTGGAATTGCACGCGTGGTTCAATCCGTTCCGTGCCCAACGCGCGCAGGCCAAGTCGCCGCCCGCGTTCAATCACATTTCCCGCACGCATCCCGAACTCGTCCGCAAATACGGCGACCAGCGCTGGCTCGACCCCGGCGAACCCGCCGCGCGCGATTACGTTTTGCGCGTCGTCATGGATGTCGTGAAACGCTACGACGTGGACGGCGTGCAGTTCGACGATTATTTTTATCCCTACCCCGAAAAGAATTACGCCGGCGAACCGATGGATTTTCCCGACGCCGCGAGTTGGAAAAAATTCGGCGTCCAAACCGGATTAACCCGCGACGATTGGCGGCGGCAGAACATCAATCAATTCATCCAAAGCGTTTATCAAAATATCAAGGCCGCGAAACCGTGGGTGAAATTCGGCGTCAGTCCGTTCGGCATCTGGCGACCGAAAAATCCGCCGCAGATTCAGGGCATGGACGCTTACGCGCAACTTTACGCCGACTCGCGTTTGTGGCTCGTTGATGGCTGGCTTGATTATTTTTCACCGCAACTTTACTGGCCGGTTGACCAGCGCGAACAAAGTTTTCCGGTATTGCTGAATTGGTGGTCGGCGCAAAACATCAAACACCGGAATCTCTGGCCGGGACTCAACGCCGCCGGTGTCGGCGGAAAATTTTCCGCGAACGAAATCGCACGCCAAATTCAAATCACTCGCGCGCAAATCAATTCGCCCGGCGAAATCTTTTTCCATTTGCGCAGCGTCACGGACAATCCGGCGTTGGCGGAAATTTTGCGGACGCAATTCAACCAGCCCGCACTCGTGCCGCCGTCGCCGTGGCTGGATTCGGTTCCGCCGAACAAACCGAAATTATTCGCGGCGATTGAAAACTCCGGCGTGAGCGTTCGCTGGGAAACCAGTGGCGAACTTGCGACGCGCTGGGTTTTTCAATTTCGCACAAACGATAGTTGGACAACGGAACTTTTGCCCGCGAACCGGACGGATTTCTTCTTGCCGAATCCCGCGCCCGAAGCCATTTCCATTCGCGCGGTGGATCGTGTCGGCAATTTGAGCGCGCCGATGGTTTTATCGCCGCAAAGATTTCAGAATTCGCAACCGGTTTACAATGGAAAAGTCCGGCCGGACTTGGAATGGCCGCCGAAAAAATAGGAATGGTTTTGGAAGGGTTGTAAGCCGAATTCTGTTCCGCCCTTGCGGACGGCGAGAATCATTTGTCTCAGCGACCGATACCCGAAACCGGTTTCGCTTTCACGAAACGCGAGCGAGCCGCTCTGGTTTCCTATTTGGCCTTGCACCCGATGGGGTTTTCCGTGCCGCGACGCTTGCGCGTGCGCGCGGTGCGCTCTTACCGCACCTTTTCACCATCACCGGCTTGCGCCGGCTGTCTGTTTTCTGTGGCACTGTCCGTCGGAATTTTATTCCGCCCGCGTGTATCTCAATCGCACGGACTTGAGTTACGCGGCATCGCGCCCTGTGGTGTTCGGACTTTCCTCTTCCGGCAAAACCGAAAGCGATTCTCCGCCCTTCCAAAACCTTAAAAATAATAACTCCGAAAAACGAATTTACAAGTTCAGACCACAAAAGTGCAGATACAATGCGAGATAATCAAAAACGATTAAATGGTTTTTGTTTCACCCGTTTGTTTTTCAATGGTGCGAAGATATGGTCCTGTCCACTCTTTTTCCCATGTGGGACACATTCTTTGAGCCTCCAGAAGTTGTGCTCGCGCTTTATCCCAATCCTTCATGTAATAATAACAGACGCCCGCGTCATACCATCCGTATGGGTCGCCCGGATGTGTTCGTTGGCGATTCAATGCTATCTTCAGAGCTTCATTATATTGACCTGTTGCCATCGCGTTCTGAATCGCTTTGCGCTCGGGGTTATTCTGAAGGTTATTCTTATTCCGAAAGTCATCAAAACGAGTCAAAGACTTTTTGGCGGAAACCATGTTTCTTACGCTTACAACCGTTTGGATAATCAAACAAATAGCTATAATCCACAACGCGATGTCTTGGCCATGAGTCATAAACTGATGATGGTATGGCTGACTTAAATTAATTTGTCGAGAGCTTTTGAATTTATTCCGCCGCCGCCAATTCCATGTCGCGCGTGTAATAAAGAATCCGCCCACAATTGTTGCACGCGACGATTTCCTTTTGTGACCGGCAGTTCAATAAAATCTGCGCGGGCAATTTCATGTGGCAGCCGCCGCAAACGCCGTGAGCGATGCCCACGACCACATTGTCGCCCTTGCTTTTCAACAATCGGTCGTAGCGGCTGCGCGTGGAATCGTCAACCGCATTTGCCAATTCCGCGCGGCCATTTTGCAATTCCGCCAATTCCTTCTTCAAGTTTTCCTCGCGCTGATTCAACTGCGCGATTTGCTCGTCCACCAATTTTTTCGCCGCGTTCGCTTCGCCGGTCGCGTGCGCGACTTCTTTTTGCGCAGCCTCGCCCTGCTCCATCAATTCAATTTCTTTGTCTTCAATCTTGTTGATGTCGGCTTTGCAATTTTCGATTTCGTGCGCGAGCGCCTTGTATTCCTCGTTTTTGCGCGTCTGCAATTGCTGGTTCGCGTATTTTTCAATCTGCGATTTCTTCGCTTCGACATCCAATTCGAGCCGTTTGCGTTCAGATTCGATTTGTTTGACACGATTTTTCGCGGCGTCGAGTTGATTTTGCGTGGCGGCGGCTTTGGCTTTGAGGCTTTCGCGTTCGGGTGAAATGTGGGCGAGTTCCTGTTGAACGCGGTAAATTTTGCGGTCGCGGTCTTGCAAGACCAAAAGTTTCTCGATGACTTCCTGCATTGAAATGCAAAACATAACGAGCATTTATATTCAAGTCAATCAAGTCAAAGTGAGTTTTACAATTTTAGCCACAGAGACACAGAGACACAGAGTAAATTAAAAAAGATTTTTCCCTCGGTGACTCTGTGTCTCTGTGGCAATTTCATTTTGCAGTTTCATTTTCCATCGCTAATCTGTGTTCATGCGTTTCATCGGCAATGTCATCGAAAAGTTACAACGTCATCCCAAACGCGTGGTTTTCCCCGAAGGCGATGAGCCGCGCATTTTGCAGGCGGCGCGGCAGTTCTACGCGTTGCGGCTCGGCGTGCCGATTTTGCTCGGCGAACCGGAAAAAATAAAATCCGCCGCCGAAGGTTTGAACATTTCGCTCGACGGCATCCGCGTCATCAATCCGGCGGCGAGCGAGGATTTGGAGAATTTTGTGAAGCGGTTTTATTCGTTGCGGCGCGAAAAGGGTTTGCGCCAAAACGAGGCGCGCGAAGCGATGTTGCAGCCGAATTTTTATGGCGCGATGATGCTGGCGATGCATCAAGCGGATGGTTTGATCTCCGGCGCGTCGCACATCACGGGCAGTGTGTTGCGCCCGCTGTTTCAAATCATCAAGGTCGCGCCGGACATCCACACGGCGTCGAGTTGCATGGTCATGGAAGTCGAGGACACGCGCATCGGCGAAGACGGCGTGTTGTTCATGGCGGATTGCGGCGTCATTCCCGACCCGACGGTGGACCAGCTTGCCGACATCGCGGTTTCCACCGCGCGGCTTGCGCGGCACATGCTCGGCATCCGTCCGAAAGTCGCGTTACTTTCCTTTTCCACCAAAGGCAGCGCGTCGCATCCGAGTGTTGGCAAAGTTCAAGCCGCGACCGCTCAAGCAAGGCGCAAGGCAGAACAGCTTTTTCTGGAAGCCGATTTCGATGGTGAATTGCAGGTGGACGCCGCGCTCGTGCCGGAAGTCGCTGAACGCAAATTGCGCGAAAGCAAAGTCGCCGGGCGTGCGAATGTCTTGATTTTCCCCGACCTCAATTCCGGCAACATCGCCAGCAAACTCGTCGGCCTCGTCGGGCGCGCCAATTCCTACGGCCAGATTTTGCTTGGCCTGAATCGTCCCGCAGCCGACGTTTCGCGCGGGTCGAGCGCGCACGACATTCTCGGCGTCGCCGCGATTGTCGCCGTGCAGTCCACCGATTATCAAAAACTTTATCCGGGCGCGGATGCCAAATTGCCGGGCGAATAAATGAACACCACCACGCCGCGCGTTTTCATCGCTGCCACGCGCCAGAACGACGGCAAAACCACCACGTCGCTCGGCCTCATCGCCGCGTTGCGACAAAATTTTCCGCGCGTCGGCTACATCAAACCCGTCGGCCAGCGTTTCGTCGAAATCGAATCCGAAAAAATTGACGAGGACACCGTGCTCATGGACGCCGTTTATCGCCTCAACACGCCGCTCGTGGACATGAGTCCGATTGCCGTCGAGCCGGATTTCACGCGCAAATATCTGCAAGCCTCGAACAACGACGCGCTCGTCAAACGGATTCAAAAAGCGTTCGACCGCGTCGCGTGGGAAAAAGATTTTGTGTTGTGCGAAGGCAGCGGCCACGCCGGCGTCGGCTCCGTTTTCGATTTGTCCAACGCGCGCGTCGCCAAATTGCTTGAGGCCAAAGTCATCATCGTTTCGCAAGGCGGCATCGGCAAACCGATTGACGAAATCGCGCTCAATCAGGCGCTCTTTGAAAAAGAAGGCGTCGAAATCATCGGCGTCATTTTGAACAAAGTGCTCGGCGAAAAGGTGGATTACATTTCCGATTTCGCCCGGCGTGGATTAAAACGCAAGGGTTTGGAACTGCTCGGCGTGATTCCGCACGAGCAAATTTTGTCCAATCCATCCGTGGATTTGATTCGCGAAGAACTGCGCGCGGAATTGCTGAACCAGCCGCCCACGCTCAATTCGCTCGTGGACGACGTGGTGGTCGGCGCAATGGGCGCGCACAACGCCATGCAATTTTTCAAACGCGGCGTGCTGCTCATCACGCCCGGCGACCGCGAGGACATTTTGCTCGCCGCCGGCGCGCTGACCAATCCGCACAGCGAGGAGAAAATGGCCGGCATCATTTTGACCGGTGGTTTGCGCCCCGCCGAAAACGTGCTCAACGCGCTTCAAACCATGCCGATTCCCGTGTTGCTCGCCAAGGCCGACAGCTACGAAGTCGCCTCCAAAGTTCACAATCTCACCGTCAAAACGCGCCCGACCGACGCCAAAAAAATTTCGCTCATCCGCGACATCGTCGCCAAAAATGTGAACGTGAAAAAAATCATCGAATCGCTCTAAACTTCAGACACGGATTTCACGGATTGACACGAATGAAATTGAATAATCAGTGAAAATCCGTGCAATCCGTGTCAAAATAAATCTCATGAATTTGTCTCCATTTTTGAAAACGCTGCCGGTTTATCAACCGGGACGACCGATTGAAGAAGTTGCGCGCGAACTCAATTTACCCGCCGATTCCATCATCAAAGTCGCGTCGAACGAAAATCCGTTCGGCCCGTCGCCGCTCGCACTCGCGGCGATTCAAAAAGCACTGCCAACTTTGAATTTGTATCCCGACGGCAACGCATTTTATTTCAAACAAAAACTCGCGGCGAAACTCGGCGTCGAAACCACGAATTTGATTTTGGGCAACGGCTCGAACGAAATAATCGAATTCGTCGCGCACGCTTTGCTCGCGCCCGGCGATGACGTGGTCGTTTCACAATTCTGTTTCGCGATTTATCCGATTGTCGCCAAAATGTTCGGCGCGAACGTCATTTCCGTTCCGGCAAAAAATTACGGACACGATTTGCCCGCAATGCTGCGCGCCATCACGCCTAAAACGCGGATTGTTTTTGTCGCCAATCCGAACAATCCCACCGGCACGCTCGCGCCGCGCGAAGAAGTCGTGAAGCTCGTGAACGAAGTTCCCGACGATGTGCTGCTCGTGATGGACGAGGCTTACATCGAATTTTTGGACGACGCGGTGGATTTGGTTCCGCTCATCCGCCTCGGCGCGCGCAAAAATCTGATTTTGATGCGGACGTTTTCCAAAATCTACGGCATCGCCGGATTGCGCGTCGGCTACGGCATCGGGAATCCTGAATTGGTTGCTGCGTTTGAAAAAATTCGTCAGCCGTTCAACGTCAATTCGCTCGCGCAAACCGCCGCGCTCGCCGCGCTGGACGACGACGCACACGTCCGCAAAACCCGCGCGAACAATTTCGCCAGCCTCGAATTTTTCAGCCGCGAATTGCGCGAGTTGAAATTGGAATTTGTCCCGTCCTTCGCGAATTTCATTTTGGTTCGCGTTGGCGCTGGACAAAAAGTTTTTGACGCGATGCAAAAACAAGGCGTGATTGTGCGACCGATGGGCGGTTATCAATTGCCGGAATGGATTCGCATTTCCATCGGCACACCGAAAGAAAACGAGCGTTGCCTTGCCGCATTGAAAAAATCCTTGAGACAGAATTAACAGAATTATGCAGGATTTTTTTCAGAGATTTGCCAAATCAAAATTAAATCCTGTCCATCCTGTTAATTCTGTCTAAATCTCCGTTGAAATTATTTATTGAATCCCGCGCTAAACCGCTTATTTATTTTGCGCTGTGAAACTGACCGACCTGCGGGGCATCCTGCAATACATTCCGCAATTCCGTGAGAAGACATTCGTCCTCGCGGTGGACGGCGCCATCGTCACGGACGAAAATTTCGCGACGCTGCTGCTGGACGTGGCGGTGTTGCGTTCGCTGAACATCCGTGTCGTGCTCGTGCATGGCGCGTCGGCGCAAATCAAGGCGCTCGGCGATGAACAAAAAATTTCTCCGTCCGATTTGCAGGGCGCAGGCGTGACCGACGCCGACACGCTCAAGCTCGCGCTCACGGCGGCGAACCGGCTGACGCACGAAATTCTCGAAGGTCTTTCCGCGAACGATTTGCGCGCGGCGAGCACGAACGTCATCATCGCGCATCCGATGGGCATCATCGGCGGCGTGGACCATCTTTTCACCGGCAAAGTCGAGCGCGTGGACACGGCGTTGCTGCAAACGTTGCTCGCACAGGACGTGGTGCCGGTCATTCCACCGCTCGGTTTCGATGGCGACGGCAAAACGTATCGCGTCAATTCCGACGGCGTCGCGGTCGCGGTCGCCGACGCGCTCAAGGCCATCAAATTGATTTTCATCACCGCGCAGGACGGTTTGATTTATCAAGGCCAATTGATCCGGCAAATGCTCGTTGTGGAATTGGAAAAAATGTTGCAGATGAACAGCGCGGGTTTTGCGCCGGAAATTTTATCGAAAGCGCAACACGCCGCGCTCGCGTGCAAGGCTGGAATTCCTCGCGTCCACGTCATCAACGGCAAGGTGGACGAAGGGTTGCTCGCGGAAGTTTTTTCCAACGACGGCATCGGCACGTTGATTTACGCGAACGAGTATCAACAAATCCGGGCGGCGAAGAAAAAAGACGTTCGCGCAATTCAATTGCTGACGAAGCAAGCCGTCGAAGCCGACGAATTGGTCAAACGCACGCGGACGGTGATTGAAAAATCGCTCGGCGATTATTTTATTTTTGAGATTGATAAAAATCCGGTCGCGTGCGTGGCGTTGCACGTTTATCCCGAGCAGAAAAAAGGCGAGCTGGCGTGCCTTTACGTCAGCGCGTCGCACGAAAATCAGGGCATCGGACGCAAGCTGATTCAATTCGTCGAGAACAAGGCGCGCGAATTGAATTTGAGCGAACTGCTTACACTTTCAACGCAGGCGTTCACGTATTTTCAAAGCAAAGGCGGTTTTGCCGAAGGCACGCCCGATGATTTGCCGCCCGCGCGCCGCGAAAAATACGATCAAAGCGGAAGAAATTCCAAAGTGCTCGTGAAGAAATTGAAATGAATTGCCATGCATCACTACGAAGGTAAGTTTTCACTTCTTTCGACTGAACAAGGCGGAAAGAAAAGTCCGCTGTTTTCCAGTTATCGTGGCGGTTTGTTTAAAATTGACGGAGACCATTTTGGTTGTGTAATCGAACTTATCGGTCGAACAGAACTGAAACCGGGCGAAGTTGCTTCTGTTCATGTAACTTTCATCGCAATTGAACTTGCCGTTCCGCGAATTCACGCGGGACATTCTTACGAAATATGTGAAGGCGCAAAATTAATTGGGAATTTACTAATTGAAACCGATCCGTGGCTAAAAATTGATAATGTAATTCATGAAGGCGAAGAAAAGTTTGGGATAATTAAAAACACCAATTGGACAAGAGCTATTTTGGAATTGGATGGTGAAATTGCGACGCAATTGAGTTCTAAAAATGTCGGGTTACAGCCGTGGGCTGAAATTGCTGAAAAATTAAAGGTTGGAGACCGAGTAAAAGTCAAAGTTGAGAAAATTGACCGACAAAAACGGGCAATTGAAGTTTCATTTCTTGAAAAGACTCAATGAATTCTCTTCCAGAAATTTTTGTTCAAACTTGTAAGAAATATTCAATTTCTCCAACACAATTCATTCTCACCGTCAACATTGCCGAGCAAATCGTTTCGCTATTTGAGCAAAATAAATTTGTAAGAAAATTTTTCTGTTCTACATCGCGTTTCGGCATCGGGCAGACGGAAGGCTCGAATTGCACGCCGTTGGGATTGCATTGCATCGCGGAAAAAATCGGCGCGGGCGAACCGGCAGGAACGGTTTTCAAAGCGCGCAAAGTCGTCGGCCACACGTCGCAGCCGGAATTTGCGGACGCCAAAATCACCACGCGCATTTTGTGGCTGGAAGGTCTCGAACCCGGCTTGAACAAAGGATTCGACGGCAGCGTCGACGTGGATTCGCACGCGCGTTACATTTACATCCACGGCACGGCGGATCAAAATTCCGTCGGCAAACCGGCGTCGCACGGTTGCATTCATTTGTCGGATGCAGATTTGATTCCGCTGTTTGATTTGTTGCCAGTCGGAACTTTGGTTTGGATTTCGGAAAAATAATTTGTCGCGCGAAGAACGCGAAGGTGGCGAAGAATGGAATTAATTGCCTTGACTTTGTGAAATTTTTCACGAGGATGTTATTGTGTTTTTCAGGCTCGGCAAAGTGTTCGTAGTCGTTGCGCTCGTGGCAACACTTGGCGCACATTGGGCTTTGTTGCAAACGGTGGCATGGACGGCGATGTTGGCGAACAATCTGTGCACGCAATCTGTATCCGCAGCGGTTTCTCAAACATTTGATGGCGAGCACCCCTGCCCGCTTTGCAAAGCGATTGCCGCCGGAAAAAAATCAGAGCAAAAAAGTGAAATAGCGTTGCAGGTGCAAAAGCTTGAATTTCCACCAGCCAAAGAAAATTTCATTCTGATTGCGCCGTCACATTTCCTTCAATTTTCGCCCATCAACTATTTTGCAGAATTACTTCCGCAAAAACCGCCCACGCCGCCGCCGCGCGCCGCGTAATTTCTCCTTCACGTTGGTTCAAGGCGTTTGTCTTGAATGTTATTCCATGAGCCGGAGTTGAAAGCTCCGGCGAATTCCATTGTTCCGAAAACCGGACGCGCATTGTGTTCGGCAAATGCAAAATGAAATGCCGTCGCGCATTTACGTTGATTGAATTGCTGGTGGTCATTGCCATCATCGCCATTCTTGCGGCCATGCTTTTGCCCGCTTTGAGCAAAGCCAAAGAGCGGGCGTGGGCGACCGATTGTTTGAATAATCTCAAACAAATCGGCGTGGCGTCGGAATTGTATGCGGACGATTTTGAGCAGGCGTTTCCGCGTTCGGAACATCAAAGCGAATCGTGGGTGGCCACATTGCAACCTTACACCAGCGGCACCAATCTCTGGCGATGTCCGCGCGATAAAAATCTCACGCGCCCTTACAGCTACGCGTTAAATGATTTTCTCGTGCCGCCGCCCGCTGACCCTGCAATTGTGCCGCCGCCGGTGGATTACTCGAAAATCACCCGCGTGCCATCGCCGTCAGACACATTGTTCATGGCGGAATGCGCTGACACTTATATTGACAGCGACCATTTCCATTTTGCGAGTTACGATGACGGCAGCGATTCGTCCTTTAATTTTCAACTGGAAGTGGCGGTAATACGGCATGGCAACGTGGCAAATTATTTATATGCCGATTTCCATGCACAGGCCGCCACATGGGTTCAAACCAAATCAATTCTCATTGCGTCCGGTTCGCGCTTCGTGAATCCGGGCGGTAAAAATTAACTCTGTTTGTAAAATGAAAAAAATTATTCTGAATCTTCTGGCGGTGGTCGGAACCATCGCGTTCGTTTCTCAATCTCAAGCGCAAGGGCATTATCATTTGTTCGTCGGCGCAGTCGGCACCAATCAAAATGACCAATTGTATTTCGACGACACGCAATTGACCGTTGGCGGTCCGGCGAGCGATTTTATTTCCACGCTGACTTACACGAACGGCGGCGTGTATGCCGGATATTATCAGCCCGGCGGATTGACGATTGCGGTGCTGGCGCAAACGCCGCTCAACGGCGGTCCGGTCGCGAACGCGCCCGCGCTCGGTTCGTGGATTTTCATTCGCGTCGTTTCCGTGCAAGGGCAGCCCGGCGGCATGTTCAGTTATTGGGAGACCAATGCGACGAGTCCAACGTTCAGCGTTCCGGTCGGCACAACGGATGACACAAACTCGTATTGCGCCGGTCAAAATGACGGTTCGCCCGGCAGCGACCCTTACGGGCATATTCACGGGCGCGCATTCAATGTCAACGAACCGGGCATTTACACGATTGGTTTTCAGGCGTTCGACAATTCCACAAATGGAGTTGACGGCGGACCGATTCAATCGCCGTCGGACATTTATTATTTTCGTTGGCAGGCGGGCGTGAACATCGCTTCGCTGAACGTGACGAACAACACGACCACGGCGACTTTTGGCGCGACGGGCGGTGACAGTTTTGTCCTGCAATACAACGACGATTTGACTTCGACCAATTGGCAAACGATTGACGGTTCGGTGGAAGGCGACGACCATTTTCATTCCATCACGGACAACAACGCGACCAACTCCGCGCGGTTTTATCGTGTCATCGGCACGGTGGAAGAATAGTGTTTTAACAACTTAATTGGGGAATTATGTCAAAAAAGCTGGCTTCAAATCGTAAGCGAAGGCCAAATGATGAACGATTGTTTGTCATCGTTGCTGTCGTCGGGTCTTTGATGATTGGAGCCGGCTTTTGCGCTTTGCTGGTCGTGTTAAATCACCGCGACCAAACGGCGTCGGATTCGTTGGATGAATTGTCGCACGCGCAACCGGTTGTGATTCAACCCGACCACGCGCGGCAATTGGTGAATTTTTCGCTAACCGACCGCAGCGGCAAGACAGTCACGCGCGGAGACGTCGCCGGAGAATTTTTGGTCGTGGATTTTCTGTTCACGAGTTGCTCGCTGACGTGTCCCGTCGTCAACAAACAGATGGCGGAAATCCAGCAACTCACGACGAACCAGCCGGACGTGAAACTGGTTTCGCTGACAGTTGACCCGCGCGACGACACGCCGGACGTGCTGGCGAAATACGGCGAACGCTTCGGCGCGGACACAAATCGCTGGCTGCTGCTCACGGGCGAGAAAACGCAACTTTACAATTTGATTGGCACGAGTTTTCTCGCGGCGGATTTGGACGACCCATTCACTTACATGCCCGGAAATTTTTCGCACACGGAGCGCATCGCCATCGTGGACCCGCGCGGAAATGTCCGGGCTTATTTCGACGGATTGAGCCAAAACGTGGCCGATGCCGTCGTCAAGAAAATCGCTGAATTGCGAAAATAATTTTATGAAAAATCTAAATCTTTTTTTGGCCGGTTTGATATTCATTTTGGCGGGTTGCAAACCAGAGCCGTCAGAAGATTCGTCCGTAAAAACTTACGATGTACACGGCATCATGCGGCAAATCGCTCCCGACCGACGCTCCGCCACCATCCAGCACGATGCCATTGCCGGTTACATGCCGGGCATGACGATGGATTTCAATGTCAGAGACACGAACGAACTGAACGGCCTTTCGGCGGGTGACGAAATCACGTTCAGATTGATGGTGACGGAAACCAATTCGTGGATTGAAAACGTTCATTTCGTGGCTCATCAGATTGAAAAAGTTACAAATAATGAAGTGTTAATTCACGTGGCTTCGGATGAACTCGAACAAGGCGACGTTTTGCCGGATTATGAATTGATGGCAGAGAGCGGCAAGCGCATCCACTTCTCGGATTTTCATGGCAAGGCGCTGGCGTTCACCTTCTTTTTCACGCGCTGTCCGTTGCCGGATTATTGCCCGCGCATGAACCGGAATTTTGAAGAAGCCAGGGAAATGCTTTTGGCCGACACAAACGCGCCGGCCAACTGGCAATTGCTTTCCATCTCGTTCGATCCTGAATTTGACAGCCCCGAAGTGCTGGCGAATTATGCCGGTCTTTATCGCGGGACCAACGCCGATCACTGGCTTTTTGCCGCCGCGTCCACCAACACGCTGGCGCAACTCGCGCCGCGCGTGGATTTGATGGTCATGCGACAGAGCGCGACCATTTCGCACAATATGCGGACGGTCGTGCTCGACCCGAACGGAAAAATTTTCTGTCAATTCGACGGCAATGCCTGGACGCCGGAGCAACTGGCGGACGCAATAAAAAAGGCCGCGCGGGTTCAACCATGACCCGCGCGGCGTTTAGGGCTGGTTTTAAGATGGGATAAAATTCGCCGGACAAAAGCCGTTCCTTGAAGCGGCTTCTCAATGTAGTCGGCGGCGCCCAATTCCAAACCGCGTCGCCAATCGTTTTCATTTGAACGATTGGAAATAAAAACAATCGGTGTGAAATGCAAATGGGGATTTTCCCTCAATTGTTGAAACAATTCAAAACCGCTAGTGTCCGGCAAATCAACGCCCAGCACAATCAAATCGAATTTCCCGTCCTGAATCAGCTTGATTCCGTCCGTTCCATTTCGCGCCGCCGTCACTTCGCAGCCGGCGCGCGTCAGGCGGTTCAGTAATTGAATCAAAACACTGGTTTGCTCTGTAATCACCAAAACCTTTGGTTTAACGGAAGCGGCGGACATGGTAGTTTTTCATTTTATCGGAAGCCGGCGACGGGCGAGTTTTTCACGGATGGCGCTGCGGATGAATTGAGAGCGATTGGAATCGTCTTTTTTGACACATTCATCCAGACAAGGCAAAAGCGCCTTCGATACGCGGACTAAAAGTAATTTGCTCTTCGATTTTTTCAAAGTAACGCGCCCTTTTGGTGCTTGGTGTATATATTTAATATATAAATATGTCAACGGAATTTTTGTTTTGTCGCCGGAAAAGAAGGTGTATATAAGGCCAATGCCTAGTCAGCGCGCGCCGGGTCAAAAACTGCTGCCAGTCGCGGTGGATGAAAAATTCCTCCGCGAACTGGACGCCGGTTTGGCGCAAGCCGGCTACCGGAACCGCTCGCAATTCATCCGGGACGCCATCATCGAAAAATTAATGCGCGCCAATGTTTCCCTGCCCAAAGAACTCGCGCTGCCGCCGCATCGGATTGGGAAAAGCACCGCCAGCGCCGGCACAATCCGTTATCCACCTCATCGGCCACAGAATTACACGCTCAATGATAACGCGGATTTGTCCAAAAAACCGGCTCGCAAATCCGGCGCGAAATAAAAGCAACGCGGTTGTTTCCACGTTTTAACTTTTGCGGAATTAACGTATATTCACCCTCGTGAATTTGACCGAACAGATGACGCAATTGGCGCGCAACGCCAAAGCCGCGTCGCGCGAACTCGCCAAACTTTCCACCCACGAGAAAAACGATTGTCTGCTCGCGATGGCTGAGGCGCTCGAAAAAAATTCGTCAGCCATTAAAGAAGCCAACGCGCGCGACATGGAAATTGGCGCAAAACTCAACCTGTCGTCTGCCATGCTCGACCGTTTGAAATTGGACGACAAACGGATTTCCGCAATGGCGAAAGGTTTGCGCGAAGTCGCCGCGCTGCCCGACCCCGTCGGAAAAATTTTGGACAAACGCGTTCGCCCAAACGGGTTAAAGCTGCAAAAAATTTCCACGCCCATTGGCGTCGTCGTCATCATTTACGAATCGCGTCCAAACGTGACCGCCGACGCCGCGAGCCTCTGTTTCAAATCCGGCAACGCGACGATTTTGCGCGGCGGCAAGGAGGCGTTGAACTCGAATCAGATTATTGCCCAGACGATGATTGAGGCAGGAAAGGCCGCCTGCAAAGGCTTTCCCGAACATGCGATTCAAGTCGTTCCGGTCGCCGACCGCGAAGCGATTCCGGTTTTGCTTTCGCTCACGCAATACGTAGATTTGTGCATGCCGCGCGGCGGCGAAGGCTTGATTCGCGCCGTCGCCGAATGTTCAAAAGTGCCCGTCATCAAACATTACAAAGGCGTCTGCCACGTTTTCGTGGACGCCGAGGCCGATTTGAAAATGGCCGAAGAAATTTCGTTGAACGCGAAAGTTCAGCGTCCCGCTGTTTGCAACGCGATGGAAACGCTGCTCGTGGACAAAAAAATCGCAGCAGAATTCCTTCCGCAGATTTCACAGAAACTCGCGGAGAAAAAAGTGGAATTGCGAATTGATGAAACGACGCGGCAGATTTTGGATTCAAAACTGAAAACTGAAAACTTGAAACTGAAAACTGCCGCCGAACAAGATTGGTTCACCGAATACAACGATTACATTTTGAACGTGCGCGTCGTGGACGGAATTCAGCAGGCGATTGACCACATCAATTTTTACGGCTCGGCGCATTCGGACAGCATCGTCACCAAAAACGAAACACACGCGAAACAATTTCTGAACGAAGTGGATTCGGCGACGGTTTATTGGAACGCCAGCACGCGCTTCACAGACGGCGGCGAGTTTGGCATGGGCGCGGAAATCGGCATCAGCACGGACAAAATCGGCGCGCGCGGCCCGATGGGTTTGGATGAATTGACGAGTTACAAATGGTTGGGCTTTGGCAGTGGACAGGTACGCGTCTAAAAAATTCTGGCACAAAACGTGCAGAATTATCTTTTATTAAAGTAATCTCCAAAGTTGTTATGAAAGAATTTTTTATCAAATGGCGCTCATTTCTTCCGTTGGCGTTATTTTTAATTTTTCCGTTTACCGTTCGTGCCGACCAAATCATTTATGACGATGCGTTGGAAAACGGCTGGCAGGATTGGGGTTGGGCGACTCACAATTACACCAACACTTCGCCGGTTCATTCCGGCAGCGACTCGGTCAGTGTTACCATCGCAAATGCCTGGGATGGATTGCAAATCTTTCACTCGGACGTGGGCGACACGTCGTTCACCAATATCAGTTTTTGGCTCAACGGAGGTTCAAGTGGAGGCCAGAAGTTGCAGGTTTATGGGTTGCTGCACGTCGGCACGACCAACAATTTTGCTTTAAGCCAACGTTTTTCAATCGGTCCTTTGTTTACTAATACGTGGCAACAATTCAACGTTCCACTTTCGACACTGGGTGTCGCCGGACAAAGTAATTTTACCGGTTTTGTCATTCAAGATGCGTTAGGCAAAGCGCAGCCGACGTTTTACGTGGATGACATCATTCTTCAATCCGGGCCGCCACCGCAACCTTCGACTAACGCAAACGTAGCCGTGCAGATTGACGCGTTGGCAAATCGTCATTCCATAAGTCCGTTGATCTATGGCGTTGCTTTTGCGTCGTCGAATCAATTGGCGGATTTGAATTCTCCGTTAAACCGTTCAGGTGGCAACAACGAAACGCGTTACAATTGGCAACTCAACGCGCATAATCTTGACGCGGACTGGTATTTTGAGAGTTACCCCGAAACGGATTCGACACCCGGTGGTGCGGCGGATGACCACGTCGCCAATAGTAAGGCCGCCGGCGCGCAACCGATGATTACCATTCCCATGATTGGATGGTCGCCCAAACTAGGTCCCGGGCGCAGCATTCTTTACAGCTATTCGGTCACGAATTACGGGCCGCAGACTTCCACCGATCCCTATTTGCCGGATGCCGGCAATGGCATTTCCTCAGCGACGGGTTTGGCGATTACAAATAATAATCCAAACGACGCGAATTTCCCGACCGATTCGCTCTTTCAGCAAAGTTACGTGCAGCATCTCATCGGCAAATGGGGTTCGGCGACGAACGGCGGTGTGCGTTATTACATCATGGACAACGAGCACAGTCTTTGGTCTTCGACACATCAGGATGTTCATCCCGTCGGACCAACGATGCAGGAAATCTGGTCAAAGTTGGTGGATTATGCAGGTATGGTGAAATCCAACGACCCTAATGCGTTGATTGTGGCGCCGGAAGAATGGGGTTGGCCCGGATATTTTTATAGTGGCTACGATCAACAATGGTCAAACACCCGGCAGGATTATAATTCCGCAGATTACCCCGACCGTAGCGCAAATGGCGGCTGGGATTATATGCCGTGGCTCTTAAACCAATTTCATCAATATGAAATGAACACAAACCAGCGATTATTGAATTATTTCACGCTGCATTGTTATCCGCAGGAAGGAAACGTCTATTCGCAAACCGATGTTACTACGGGAACGGCTTTGTTGCGCAATCAATCAACCCGCCAGTTTTGGGATGCCAATTACGTTGACCCAAGTTGGATTAACAGCGTCATCATGCTGATTCCTCGGATGAAAAACTGGGTCGCCACGTATTATCCCGGCACAAAAATCGGCGTCACAGAATACAATTGGGGCGCGGAAGCTTACATGAATGGCGCAACGGCGCAGGCGGACATCCTCGGAATTTTTGGTCGCGAAGGACTTGACCTTGCCACGCGTTGGACAACGCCGGCCAGCGACACGCCGACTTACAAGGCGATGAAAATGTATCGCAATTACGACGGCAATAATTCCGCGTTTGGCGACACCAGCATTTTAGCCACCGTTCCCAATCCTGACAGTCTTGCCGCATTTGCCGCGTTGCGCACCAACGACGGTGCGATGACCGTAATGGTCATCAACAAGGATTTGAACAACGCAACGCCAGTGACGTTGAATCTGACAAATTTTTCCGCCGCTGGAACTGCGCAATGTTGGCAACTGGTGACGAATAATCTCATGCGAATTGCCGATTTGCCGTTCAGCAACAATGTCGTTAATGCCATGTTGCCGGCGCAAAGCATCGCGCTTTTTGTTTTGCCGCCAACGTCGGTTTTTCGTCTGCGTTTGGACAGTAGCCTCAACGGCCAATTTAATTTCTGGCTCGATGGTCAATCGAATCAAACATACACGCTCCAATCCTCTGTTGATTTGATTCATTGGCAAAACGTCAGCACCAATGTGCTTTCGAGCAATTCATTGCCGTTCTCGGTTTCGACGACAACAGGCACAAATCAATTTTACCGCGCTCTCTGGTTGCATTAGATTGCCGCGACCGTGGAAAACGTCACGACTGCCACAAATTCAAATTCGCCCGCCGCTCGCGCCCGATTCGTTCGCGACCAAATGCCAACGGCCGGACTTTTCGCCGGTCTCAATTGGCGCATTTCGCCCCAACCATTTCCGCTGGGCGAGAACATGGCGAAAGAAATCGAATCGCTGGGCCGTGTGCTGCTGCAATTTTATCGCGCCGTCAATTTGCTTTATCGCAAATCCGTCGAAGGCAAGCAGCCGGAATGGATTGCGCGCTGGCTGGATTTGGGCAAGCCGCGCGAGTTGATTGAACTCCAGCGTTCGCCCGCGTTCAAAAACGATTTTCCGCGCGTGATTCGCCCCGACATTTTGCTGACGGAAAACGGATTTAGCGTCACGGAATTGGATTCCGTTCCCGGCGGAATCGGGTTGACGGCGTGGCTCAACCAAACTTACTCCAAATCTGAAATCCAAAATCCAAAATCCGAAATTCTTGGCGGTGCAGACGGAATGATTCGCGGATTCGAGGCAATTTTTGGCGACGCGAAACAAATTCACATCGTTATTTCTGAAGAAGCGGCGACTTACAAGCCGGAAATGGAATGGATTGCCGCCCAAGTCGGCAATTCAAAATTCAAAATTCAAAATTCAAAATTTGAAGATTTTTCCGACGACGACGCAGTTTATCGTTTTTTTGAACTGTTTGATTTGCCGAATGTGCCGAATTCAAAACGGATTTTTGAACTGGCTGTCGAGAAGAAAATTCGTCTGACGCCGCCGCCGAAACCGATTTTCGAGGAAAAAATGCTGTTCGCTTTGTTGTGGAATCGCAATCTGCAAAGTTTCTGGCGACAGGAATTGGGCGAAGGCTTTCTGGCGCGACTGAAGAAAATCATTCCTTACACCTGGCTCGTTGACCCGACGCCGCTGCCGCCGCACGCGGCGATTCCCGAATTGAATCTGACGGATTGGCAGCAATTGAAATCGCTTTCGCAAAAAGAGCGCGACTTGATTTTGAAAGTTTCCGGATTTTCGGAAAAGGCGTGGGGCGCGCGCGGCGTTTTTCTCGGCAGCGATTTGTCGCAGGCGGATTGGAGTGCGGCTATTGACGCGGCGATTTCAAATTTTGAAAAATCTCCGTTCGTTTTACAAAAATTTGAAAAGCCAAAATTGGTTGAGGCTAATTATTTTGATTTCGACAAAAACGAAATCGTGCCGATGAAAGGCCGTGCGCGGTTGTGTCCGTATTACTTTGTTTCTGGTGAAGGCGACGCGGCACGTCCGGTGCTCGGCGGTGTTCTGGCAACAATTGTTCCAGCGGACAAAAAAATCGTCCACGGCATGAGCGAGGCAATTCTTGCACCGTGCGCGGTTTGATTTCCTTTTGCCGTCTTAACCGGATAAATCAATCGCCGGGGCGAGCTTGGCATTGCGCTAGCTTTGAAATTCGGGAAAACTTTGTGGCGAAGAATCATGGCTTCCACAAAATCAAAAAATAAAACCCCGGCGCGCTTTATGATTCTCGGCGTCGGCTCGTTCGCGCACAGTATCGGGCAAACGCTTGCGGACGGCGGCGCAAATGTTTCGACGTATCTCACGCGCCAATATGGACACTTCCCGCCAACGCTCGTCGGGAAAGTTTTCTCGCGCGACGCCTTTCCAAGTCCTTTGCCGCTGGTTCGCGAAAACAAAATTGACATTGTCGTTCCGCAATCCATTGATTGGGCGCAACAGTCGTGGGCGAAAGATTTGGTCAAGTCGGGCGTCGGTATTTTTTCGCCGACCGGCGAGGCGATGCGGATTGAACGCGAACGCGATTTCGCCCGCGAGCTTTGCGCCAAATTCAAAATCCTCTTTCCGAAAGCATTCGTCGCGTCCAATCGGATTGAAGCCGAAAAAATTCTCGAAAAAAATCCGCAGCCGTTCGTCATCAAAAATCCGCTCTGCTCGCCGACGAGTCCGATCCACACGATTTTGTGCGAGACCATTGCCGACACGCGCGCGTGGCTGCGGCAGGTGAATTATGCCGAAGGCGTTTTTTTGCAGGAATATCTCGGACGTGCCGAGGCCGGACACATCGCGCTCGTCAGCGGCGGCGAGATTTATTCGCTCGTCACCAATCAGGAATACAAATATGCGTTCAATGGCAATCAGGGCATTGTCGCCGGTGCGCCGCTCGGCGGAATTATTGAACGCGATGAAAAGGACAAATACGGTCTGGCGCGCGAACTTTTACAACCGTTGCTGCCGTGGTTTCGCGAAGTGAATTATCACGGACCAATTCAGGTGACGGCAATTAAAGTGGCCGCGGCGCCTCGCCGCTGGCACGTCATCGAATACAACATTCGCATTGGTGTCACGAGCGGTCCGATGATTTTGCGGATGCTGAAAAATCCGGCGGAAATTGTTTTGCGAACGGCGCGAAACGAAAAGTTAAATTTGCAGTTCAATGACAAATTGAAATTCGGCTGCTCACTGACGTTGGCCGGTTACGGTTATCCGTTCACGCAAGTGCGCGGACCGCAATTGCCGCTGGAAATTTCCGGCAAATTTGACTGCGACGTGTGGTGGAACGAAGTCGCGCGCAGCACGGATGGAAATTTGTTTGCCGCCGGCCATCGCATCGCGGACGTGATTGCGCTCGCGCCGAAATTGGACGCGGCGATTGCGAAAGCTTACGCGAACATCCGCAAAATCCGCGTCGTTGGCAGTTATTTTCGCACTGATGTCGGCCAAAGTTTGTGGCCGCCGGGAAAAGTTTGACACGAATTGCACAAATTTTCACAAATTGGTTTTTCATTCGTGTTAATTCGTGAAATTCGTGTTGCGGTTTTTTATCATATTTTCAGTAAATGAATTTAAGTTCCGAAAATTTTCCGTTGCGTCCGGCGTGGACGGAAATTGATTTGGGCAAACTGCGGCGAAATCTACAACTCATCCGCGGCGATTTGCCGAAACACGTTCGCCTGATGGCCGTCGTGAAGGACGAGGCTTACGGGCACGGCGCGCTGGACGTGGCGCGCGTCGCGATTGAAGAAGGTGCGTGGGGTTTTGGTTTGAGCACGCTCGAAGAAGCGATGACACTGCGCGACGCGGGGATTTCCGCGCCGTTGCTCTTGCTCGGCGAACGGCAGGAAGCGGAACTGGAATGGTGCGTTGCGCATGATTTGACGGTTTGCGTGAACGAGCCGCACAACATTCGCTTGTTTGCAAAAGTTGCGTCGAAATTTGGTAAACGCGTTCCGGTGCATTTGAAAATTCATACGGGCATGAGCCGTTACGGCACGCGCTGGGACGAAGCGTTGCCGCTCGTCAAGAAAATTCTCGCGGAAAAATCGCTGCAACTCGAAGGCGTAATGACGCATTTCGCGCAATCGGATGAAACGGACAAAGCGTTTGCCAATCTGCAATTTTCGCGCTTTAACGAAGTTCTTCGCGCGCTCGACGAGAAAAAAGTTTCCATTCCGTTGCGGCACACCTGCAACAGCGGCGGCTTTCTCGATTTGCCGCACGCGCATTTGGACATGGTGCGCGTGGGCATTTTGCTTTATGGCGTTTTTCCGTCGCAGGTTTGCCGAAAAATTTCCAGCATCGAGCCGGTGATGTCGGTAAAAGCCAAAATCGCGGCGATTCAAAAATTGAAGCCCGGCGAAGTCGTCGGCTACGGGATGCGTTACACGGCGACGAGCGAACGGCGCATCGCGGTTCTGCCTATCGGCTACGGCGACGGTTTTCCGCGCGTGCGGAACGAAGGTTGCGCGCTCATCCACGGACGCCGCGCGCCGCTTGTCGGCGGCATCGCGATGGACGCGTTGATGGTGGACATCACGGACATTCCCGAGGCGCAAATGTGGGACGAAGCCGTCATCATGGGCAAACAGGGTAACGAAGAAATCACCGTGCGCGACATCGCTGCGCTAAAAAAATCCGTGACCTACGACGTGCTGACGAATTGGCGATTGCGTTTACGCCGGAAAAATGTAAACGGAAAATAATTTTGGCCACAGATTGACACAGATGAAACACAGATTTTAATTTAAAATCTGTTCAATCAGCGTAATCTGCGGGTCGTTGAATGAAATACGTTTGGCAAATCATAAATGTCAGCTTGGTAATTCTTGCTGCATTTGGCGGCTATTCTTCAATGTCACCCGACAAACTCAAACAAATGAATCCTGACATTATTTTTTGCACAATCATTCTTGCAATGATGCCGGTATTTGCGGTAGGCACTGTTTTTTATTCCATTCGTAGCGGAAAAGGCGAAACGCTTCCACGTCCTTCTTGGAATCGGCACGGTCTAAATTGGTGGTATGACCCACTTCAATCGTTATTCATTTCTAATTTCGTGATAGCTGGATTGGCAATTGGAAGTGCACTTTGTTTGCCAAAAACAACTGAAACAGGCTTTTGGTTGTTTGCTTCGTATTGTTGTATGACTGTTGGATTGCTGATTGGCCAAATTCTTGTTTATCGGATTTTTCGTTCACGAATTGTCGCTGCAAAATGAAACTCCTTTTCTCCGAACAAAATTCCGACTACGAGCATTACCAATTTCCTTACGCGATTTGGGCGGTGCCGGAAGACGGCGAATCGCCGGCGGACATTTTTGACGCGGGCTTTTTGCCGTCATCACGCAATCTGGACCGGTTTTATTTATGTCGGCAGGTGCGCGTGAATTTGCAGAAATTCAAGCCGTCGTCGGAGAATCGCCGCATCATCCGCAAAGGCAAAGGCATCGGTATCGAATTGGTGGCGCGCGAAGATTTCGATTACACGCCGGAGCGTCGGCAATTTTTCAAGACCTACGCGGACATCAAATTTGGCAAGGACGTGATGACGTTCGAGCGGCTCGACGGACTTTTTTCGTCGCCCATCATTTCGCATCTGCTCGTGTTCATAGATTTGGAGACGAACAAGGAGGTTGGCGTCGCCACGCTTTACATCGAGGACAAATCGCTCGTGTTTTACTATTACGCGTTTTACGACTTGAATTATTACGCGCGCAATCTCGGCATGTTCATGATGACGGCGGCGGTCGAATTGTTCGCCGACAGCGGCGTGAAATTTCTTTACCTCGGCACGTGCTATTCGCAGACGGCGCTTTACAAGACGCAATTCGCGGGCGCGGAATTTTTCAACGGCTTCCACTGGTCGAGCGATTTGGACGAATTGAAATTCATCATCAAGCGCGACAAAAAGGAACTGACGCAGCACTTGCTCGAAACTGACGAGTATCGCGAAAAATTTTACGGCGGCGATTTGGAGAAAATGGCGAACGCCAGCGCGTTTCGAATCAAAACGAAGTAAAAAACTATAATCTCGCCCGCTCGGTTTTGGATTTATTGGACGCTTTCGACGGAGCGTAAGTTTGTTTCAACAATGTTTCCACTTGCGCCACCAGTTCCTCCGGCGCATAAGGTTTGTTGAGAAACAGATTGACGCCCGCTTCCAATCCAGCCAGCCGGCTGAATTCGCTGCGCATTCCGGTGAGCATGATGATGGGAATCGCGGCGGTGGTGGGATTTTTCCGCAGCGTTTTGCAGATGTCGAAGCCGTTCAATTCCGGCAGCATCAAATCCAGCACAATCAAGTCGGGGACGACGGAGCGGGTTTTGACGAGCGCGTCCACGCCGTTGGCGGCGGTGCCGATGGCAAAGCCTGCTTTCTTCAAGCTCCAGCGGACGATTTCCAATTGTTCCGGGTCGTCATCAACGACCAATATCTTTCTTCGCATAGGGATGTTCAATCCATACGCAAACGGGCGATTTTCCCGGGTACGAATCAAAACTCCCTCGCGTTAAGCAGGAATGGTGCCGTTGCGAGGCTCAATTTATGCCTGTAAATAAAGGAGAATTAAGCGGTTTGAGAAAATTTTGCGATGCGGATTTTGCAGGATTGAATCTGCTAAAATCAAAATGACAGCGAATTTTCATTTGCTTTGTTCAGTTGAAGTTCCGACGCGTGTCAGCTATTTTAGCATCCTATGACATTGACGGAAAAATTGCTCGCGCGGGCTTCAGGCAAATCGAAAGTCGCGGCGGGTGACAACATCTGGGTCAACGCCGACGTGCTCATGACGCACGACGTTTGCGGGCCGGGAACCATCGGCGTGTTCAAACGCGAGTTCGGCAAGGACGCGAAAGTCTGGGACAAAAATAAAATCGTCATCATTCCCGACCACTACATTTTCACCGCCGATTCCAAATCGAATCGCAACGTGGACATTTTGCGCGATTTCGTGAAGGAGCAAGAGTTGCCGTATTTCTACGACGTGATTGACGATCCGAATGGTCATTGGCATTTCGACGCGAGCAAAGGTCATTTGAAAAAACAATACGGTTCGCATTACGCGGGCGTTTGCCACACGGCGCTCCCAGCCAAAGGCCACACACGTCCGGGCGAAGTTTTGTTCGGCACGGATTCGCACACGTGCATGGCGGGCGCGTTCAATCAATTTGCGACGGGAATTGGAAATACCGACGCGGGCTTCGTCATGGGCACGGGCAAGTTGCTCATCAAAGTTCCCGAGACGATGCACTTCCGGCTCGAAGGCAAATTGCAGCCCGGCGTCATGGCTAAAGATATTATTTTGCATTGCATCGGCGAAATCGGTTTCGACGGCGCGACGTATCGCGCGATGCAATTCGATGGCGAAGGCGCGCGCAATCTTTCAATTGATGACCGCATGACGATTGCAAACATGGCGATTGAAGCCGGCGGCAAGAACGGCATTTTTGAATTTGATTCGCGCACGCAGGAATACGTGGACGCGCGCGTGAAATTAAACGGAACGAAATCCACTTACACGCCGGTCGAACGCGACAAGGACGAAAAATTCGTTTATGAACTTATCGTGGATTTGAGCAAGCTCGAACCGACCGTTGCGTGTCATCCCGATCCCGGCCAGCGCAAAAAAGCGAAGGACATGGGCGACACAAAACTTGACCGCGCGTATGTCGGTTCCTGCACTGGCGGCAAGACGAGCGATTTTGTGGAATTCGCGCGCATCTTGCGCGGACGCAAAGTGACGATTGACACATTCGGCGTTCCCGCGACGCCGGAGATTGTTCACGATTTGCAAAGCACGCGCTGGGGCGAAAAAACGATTTGGGAAATTCTCACCGACGCCGGCGTGCAAATGACCGAAAATGCTGGTTGCGCCGCGTGTTTGGGCGGACCCGTTGACACCTTTGGCCGCATCAACAAGCCGGGCATCAATTGCATCAGCGCGACGAATCGCAATTTCCCCGGACGCATGGGCGACAAAGAATCGAAAGTGTTTCTTGCATCACCAGCAACAGTCGCCGCGAGTGCGATTGCCGGAAAAATTACTGACCCGCGCGAGTATTTGGCGAATTAAGTTTGTTTCGCCAGCTCCACGCCCGGCAAATAAATCGTGAACGTCGTGCCTTCACCGGATTTTGTGCGGCAGTGCAACGCGCCGTTGCCTTCCTTGATGAACCGCTGCACGATGTTCAATCCCAGACCCGTGCCTTCGCGCGGCCCTTTGGTGGTGAAATAGGCCTGAAAGATTTTTGGCAATACTTCCGGCGGAATGCCCGGCCCGTTGTCCCGCACCCATAATTTCAACAGCGGCGCGGTATTCTCCAAGGTCTCGACATACAACAATCGTTCGTTGGAGTTGTCCTTGAATTTCGTAAGGTCAAGCGGCTCGCGCAACGTTTCCCCGCCGATTTCAACCCGGTGCGGCAGCGGCGTGCATTGAAGGGCGTTGATGGCCAAATTTCGCAGAATTTGAATCAGATAGGTGCCATGAATTTTTGCAGCGACGTTTTCAACCGGCGGCGTGATGACAAGTTCATTTTCCATCAGGCTCGGATGTAATCGCACCAGTTGGTCCAAATCTTTGAGCAATTGATTGATGCTGACGCTGGGCGCGCTTTCATTGGGCTGGTAACGTATGCTTTCGCGGTAGCGGCGCGTGATTTCGATACAGCTTACCGTCTGCCGCGCGATGATGCGCATACGGTCTTTGATAAATTCCAAATCCTTCAATTCTATCCGCAAATCGGGATTTTTATTGAGCCGCTCGTTCACCATTTGCGCGAAACCGGAAATGATGGTCAACGAACCGTTCATGTCGTGAAAAATTTGGTTGTAAAGGTCGCCGCGCGTTTTGGCGATTTGCTCTTCGGCGCGCTGCTCCTGCAATTCATCGAGCAACCGCCGGATTTTTTCGGTGCTGCTGTTGATTTGACTGCTGGCCAGCCGGCGTTGCATCGCCTGACTGACCGCGCTGCGAATC
>DASZXH010000047.1:0-56182 GCA_035545995.1 Verrucomicrobiia bacterium | reverse complement strand
TCGGCTGGTGGCTGTTTCCGTTGATTGCGCTCGCCATCAAAATCACGTCGCCCGGCCCGGTTTTTTTCAAACAACAACGCTCCGGTCTCAATGGCGCGCCGTTCACGCTCTACAAATTCCGCACCATGACGACCAACGCCGAGCAGTCCCAACATGAACTCGAAGCCATGAACGAAATGCACGGCCCGGTCTTCAAAGTGACGAACGACCCGCGTGTCACGCGCGTCGGCAAATTTCTCCGCAAATACAGCCTCGACGAACTGCCGCAACTGTTCAACGTTTTGCGCGGCGAGATGAGCCTCGTCGGCCCGCGTCCATTGCCGGTTTATGAAGTCAAACGCTTCAACGACCTCGCCCACCGCCGCCGCTTGAGCGTTAAACCCGGCCTCACCTGCCTCTGGCAAATCAGCGGACGCAATAAAATTCAAGATTTCAAAGACTGGGTGCGGCTTGACCTCGAATACATTGACCACTGGTCGCTCTGGCTGGATTTGAAAATCCTGCTGAAAACTATTCCCGTCGTTTTCACCGGTACTGGCGCAAAATAAAATATGCAAATCGTTTAATCGTTGAATCGTTGAATCGTTTTAATACCCTTTTGCTTCGCGATTTAACAGTTTAACGATTTAACCATTTAACGATGAAAAAAACCTCCGTCGTCACCGGCGCCGCCGGATTTCTTGGTTCGCATCTCACCGATTTACTGCTGGCGCGCGGCCATAAGGTCATCGGCATTGATAATTTCGTCACCGGCAGTGTTGAGAACATCGCGCACCTCGGCGGCAATCCCAATTTCAAATTCATCCAGCAGGACGTCACCGAATTTATTTTTCTTGATTGTCCCGTGAATTACGTCTGGCATTTTGCGTCGCCCGCCAGCCCGATTGATTATTTGGAACTGCCGATTCAAACTTTGAAGGTCGGTTCACTCGGCACGCACAAAGCTTTGGGTTTGGCCAAAAACAAAGGCGCGCGATTTTTGATTGCTTCGACTTCCGAAATTTACGGCGACCCGCTCGTCCATCCGCAAGTCGAAGAATACTGGGGCAACGTCAACACCATTGGCCCGCGCGGTTGTTACGACGAAGCAAAACGTTTTGCTGAAGCGATGACGATGGCGTATCATCGCGAACACAAAGTCGAGACGCGCATCGTGAGAATTTTCAACACCTACGGCCCACGCATGAGAATCAACGACGGTCGCGTCGTGCCCGCGTTCATTTCACAGGCGTTGAAAAACAAACCCGTCACCGTTTTTGGCAAGGGGAACCAAACGCGCAGTTTTTGTTACGTCTCGGATTTGATTGAAGGCATTTATCGTTTGATGATGAGCGATTATGATTTGCCGGTGAACATCGGCAATCCAACGGAATTGACGATGCTGCAATTCGCCGAAGAAATCATCCGCGCGACCAAATCCAAATCCAAAATCGTCCACAAACCGCTGCCGCAGGACGACCCGAAACAGCGCAAGCCGGACATTGCCAAAGCGAAAAAAATTCTGAAATGGGAACCCAAAGTGAAACTTGCCAACGGTTTGACCGATACCATTGCGTATTTCCGAACCAAAGTTTAATAGAAAGGCAGAAGGAATAATGTAGAATGCAGAAACATTTTGGACACTTCGCGCAAGAATTTCTGCATTCTGCCTTCAACCTTCTTCATTCATGTTATTTCGTGCCCGCCAATTTGAATTTGTTTTTCCGCGCCCAACCATCGTCATGGGCATTGTCAATTTGACACCGGATTCGTTTTCGGACGGCGGAAAATTTTCGAATCCCAATGCTGCCGTCAAACACGCGCTGAAATTGGCGGACGCTGGCGCGGAGATTTTGGACATTGGCGGCGAATCCACGCGCCCGGGTGCGACACCAGTTTCGGAAAAAGAGGAATTGCGCCGCGTCATTCCAGTCATTGAAAAATTGGCCGCGAAAATTAAAATCCCGCTTTCGATTGACACCATGAAACCCGCCGTCGCGCACGTGGCATTGCAAGCCGGTGCGAGTATTGTCAATGACGTTGCAGCAAATCAGCGGAATCAAGCAATGCGAAAACTCGTCGCGGAATCCGGCGCAGGTTATATTTGTATGCACGCGCAGGGCTCGCCGTTGACGATGCAAAAAAATCCACGTTACAAAAACGTCGTCCGCGAAGTCGGTGAATTTTTTTCAGTGCAGTTGAAGGAATTGCAAGCGGCGGGCGTCGCGCCGGAGCAAATTGTTTTTGACCCGGGCATCGGTTTCGGCAAAACGTCAGAGCATAATTTGCAGTTGCTTGGGAACCTGCGGCGTCTTACAACATTGGCACGTCCGGTGCTGATTGGAGTTTCGCGAAAGTCGTTCATCGGAAAACTTTTGGGCGCGGAGGTGAAGGAACGGTTGCCGGCTTCGCTCGCATGTGCCTGTCTGGCAATGGAATCCGGCGTGCAAATTATTCGGACGCACGATGTGAGCGAAACAGTTCAGGCAATTCGCATGGCCGAGGTACTGCTGCAACGACGAGAAAAATAATGTGGACTTACCTGCAAGACGGTTGGCGTCCCGCGTTGGAAATTTTAATCCTCGCGGTGGTGATTTATTACACCTCGCGCTTCCTGCGCGGTACGCGCGGCTGGTCAGTCGTCGTCGGCTTCGTCGTGTTGTGGGTGGCGCTGGCGTTGTTGACGCGGCTGTTGCATTTGGAAGTGTTGCGCTCGCTGCTCGGTTACGGCGCGGCGGGCATAGCTTTTACCGCGCTGGTGATTTTTCAACCGGAACTGCGCCGGTTGCTGGCTGAGTTGGGGAACCTGCCGCTTTTTGCCACCACGCACGAGCAACGCGAAAACATTGAAGTCATCATCCAGACCTGCGAACGTCTGGCGGAAGTGAAAATCGGCGCGCTCATCGCCATCGAGCAAACGATTCAACTGCACGAAGCCGTTGAATCCGGTGTGCCGGTGGATTGCGAAGCAACGCCGGAAATGCTAGAAACGATTTTTTTTCCGAACAACGCGATTCACGATGGCGGTGTCATCATCAAGGGTGACCGTATTGCTTACGCCGCCTGCATTTTTCCGCTGACGCAACGGCAGGATTTGAATAAGTCGCTCGGCACGCGCCATCGCGCGGCCATCGGCTTGAGCGAGGAAACCGACGCCGTTGTGATTGTCGTCTCCGAGGAAAACGGCACGATTTCGCACGCTTACAAAGGCCAATTGGTGCGCGGCGTGACGCTGGAAGAATTGCGCGCGTTTCTGACCTCCGTGCTCGTTCAATCGGCCAAATCGCGCAATCTAATTGAATGGCTTCGCAAACGTTCCGGCGAACGCCGCCAGCCCGCGCCGGCGGTCGTCACCAAAAGTGAACCGCGCCCAACTGTGAAACAAATCATTTATTGAACCGCCATGGCTCGCGACTGGATTACCAACGATTGGAAATGGAAATTATTTTCCATCGCGCTGGCCGTGGCCGTGTGGTTGACCGTCCATAATACCCGCGATGAAACACCGGCGCCCACCACCGCGGCTGACAGCGCGCTGACGTTTGAAAACCTGCCGGTGCTTTTGGTTTCGGGAACGACCAATGCGCAAGACTTTCATCTCGCGCCCGCCGTCGTCGCTGTGAAAGTCAGCGGCCCGCCTGAAACCATCGCTAAATTGCAAATGAATCAAATCCACGCCGTCGTGAATTTGACGAATATCGAAACTGGAAAAAATTCGCAGCTTCCCGTGGACATTTCCACGCCGCCTTATGTGACACTCGTGGATGTCAATCCATCGGAAGTCACCGTTATTGCGCCGCCCAAACATTGAAAACGCGATTCCGTCCAAATTCCACGCTTGAAAATCTTTGTGTCCATTTGCATACGTTCGTGATTTCATCTTGAGAAATGAACCAGCAGAAAAAAATCTTCGGAACTGACGGCGTTCGCGGCACGGCGAACGTCGAACCCGTTACTGCCGAAACCGCGCTCAAACTCGGACGCGCCGCCGCGCACGTTTTCAAAAATCTGAACAAAGAAGCGCGCGGCCACGGCAAACATAAAATTGTCATCGGCAAAGACACGCGCCTTTCCGGCTATATGCTGGAAAATGCGATTTCGTCTGGCATCCTTTCGATGGGCGTGGACGTGTTGTTCATCGGCCCGCTGCCGACACCCGGCGTCGCTTACGCCACGCGCAGCTTGCGCGCGGACGCCGGCATCGTGATTACGGCTTCGCACAATCCTTACGCCGACAACGGCATCAAATTTTTCCGTGCCGACGGCTACAAATTGGACGACAAAATCGAGGACGAAATCGAGCAACTCGTTTTCAGCGGTGAAATTGAGAAAGTCCGGCCAACCGCCGATGAAATCGGCAAAGCCGTCCGCATTGACGACGCGCTGGGCCGCTACATTGAATTTGCCAAAGCCGGCTTCCCGAAAAATCTCACGCTCGAAGGCTTGAAAATCGTTTTGGATTGCGGCCACGGCGCGGCCTACAAAGCGTCGCCCTGCGTGTTACGCGAACTCGGCGCGGAAGTCATCGTTTTTGGAAATCAACCGGACGGAAAAAACATCAACGAAAATTGCGGCTCAATGTTTCCCGAAAATCTTTGCCGCAAAGTTGTCGAACACAGTGCGCATCTCGGCATCGCGCACGACGGCGACGCCGACCGCGTTTTGCTCTGCGACGAAAAAGGCAATCTCATTGACGGCGACGACATCATGGCCATCGCCGCGCTCGACATGATTGCCGAAAAATCGCTGGCGAAAAAGACGCTGGTCGCCACCGTGATGAGCAACGCCGGCCTCGAAGCCGCGATAAAAAAAGCCGGCGGCAAAATGATTCGCACGCCCGTCGGCGACAAAAATGTGATTGATGAAATGTTGAAGAACGGCTTCAACTTCGGCGGCGAGCAAAGCGGCCATTTGATTTTCCGCGATTACGCGACGACCGGCGACGGTTTGGTTGCCGCGCTCCAAATTTTGCGAATCATGCGCGCAAAAAATTCGCCGCTCTCGAAATTGGCAAGATGCTGGACACGTTTTCCGCAGCTTGTCGCCAATATAAAAGTGCGTGAGAAAATTCCATTCGCGCAACTCGACGGCGTGAACAAATTGGTTGCCGACGCGGAACGTGAATTGTCCGCGCAAGGCGGACGTTTATTGTTGCGTTATTCCGGCACCGAGCCGAAAGTGCGTCTACTCGTCGAAGGCCGCGACGTAAAAATCTTGGAAAAGTGGTCGAAACAAATCTGTGGCGCGATTCAGAAACAGATTGGCGCTTAAGTTGCGCCGATAATTTGTTTCATTTGTTCGAAACCATAAACCAGCCGGAAACCGGGTTGTAAAATATCGTCTGGGGGAATTTCAAAAATGCAGTTCGAACGAACGGCGGAAACGCTTTGCCAGTCGGCGCGCGATTTGATTTCAGCAACATTCACCGGCTTGCCGCACCATGAGGCGAGAATGATTTCAGGATTGGCCGCGCAAATTTGTTCGGACGTAACGACGCGTTCCATCGCCGCGCGTTTGGTTTTCAATTCGGAAAAAACGTCCTCGCCGCCGGTGCGTTCAATCAGTTCGCTTACCCAACAAATGCCGGAAATCATCGGTTCGTTCCATTCTTCAAAATAAACGCGCGGATGTTTTGAACTGTTTTTAATTGGCGCGAGCCGTTCGTGAAATTCGCGCAGAAGTTTTTCCGCCTCATTTTCACAGCCAACCACTCTTCCCAACAAGGCGAGCGTATCTTCGATTTCTGCCAGCGTGCGTTGATTCGTGGCAAAAACTGAAAATCCACGACGAATCAGTTCGGCAGCCAAATCTGTTTGCACGTCGGAAAACGTGATGACTAAATCAGGGTTCAGTTTCTCAATCTGTTCCAAATTCGCGGAACTGAATCCACTCACACGCGGTTTGGGCGGCGCGTTTTTTGGCTGATTGAAAAATGCCGTGACGCCCGCGACGTTTTCCCATGCGCCGATTCGCCAAAACCAATCGGCGGCTTCGGCGGAAAGGCAAACAATGCGGCGCGGCGAAGAATTCATGCGGATAAAATTTCCGGGTGTGCGGCGCTGGAACTGCCGGAATTTTTCGCGCGCTGAAACTCCACCACGCAACCACGGCAAAGGCAATTTCTGTTTTGAAATTCCCGCGGCACTCGCGCGAGCAGCGCGTCGGGAATTTCCATTTGCGCGCACCAGCATGGGCCTTTGTAAGCGGCGTTGGTGCAAAGCTGGCAATCGTTCGGCCGACCGCACAATGGACATTTTTCCGGTGACGGAATCATTTCAGTTTGTCGTTGCCGCCGGACGCAAAACCGTCCAGCGCCATTCCGCCGCGTGCAACGCGCCGAAAAGTATCGCGGTGCAAAACAAATCGCTGAACAGCGTGTTCCAGAAAAACGGAATGGCTTCGAGGTAACAATTCAGCAGTCCATTTCCGGTTTTCGGATAATATGAGCCGATTGCCCAAACGCCAAAATTGGTCGCGACGAAAAATAAAACCGCGCCCACTACTGCCGCGCCGCCGATGCGCCAGACGTTTTGATTTCGGCGCAGCCAAAATCCAAGACAAACGATTAGCGCGAAACAGCCGTAGATGACTGGAATCAGCGCGTGCAATCCTAAAATCAAATCGCTTAAAAACATGGCGGCCAGCGGCACGAGAAAAGCCGTCCATTTGCGGGAAAATTGCGCGCCCCCGAATAAAGCGAGCGCGGCGACAGGACTAAAGTTGGGTGGATGCGGAATCAGCCGCGATAACGCAGCGGCCAGAATCATGCCGACCAAAAGCAAGAAGCGTGGTTTGTTCATGGTTGTTTTAATTGAGGTCATACATGGAGTTGCTAATTGAAAGAAAGCCGGTGCCGGGCGCGATGGGAAAACTTTCTGAATAATTTGTGCAGCAGTCACGCAACGATTCGGCATGACCGTCGCAAAAGGCGGCGTTGCTGCGATTGCGGTGGCGAAACCCCTGCGTGCCGGCGTTGCGTCCGTAAAAGGTGGCGTCGCCGGGATTCGGAAATGGCGCGCGCATGAATTTATCCGCGCCACCGGAATATTGGCCGTCGCCAAAAATCACCGTCTTGGCCGGATGTAGCACGGCGGACGTTTTCGCCGGTTGCTCAATGTCTTCGTCCTGACCGTGGCCGATGTAGCTGGTGTTGTAATTGTAGCCGGTGTAAGGATTGTCCGCCCAATTGGCGCTGCCGTTAAATGATGGGCATTGCTGGATTTGTGTGTTGCCCCGCCCTTCCCAAAGCAATCCGGGCACGACGCGGTTCGGGTCGTCGTCAAACGTCGTCAAATCCCAGCAATAACTGATGCCGGCATCCCAGTCATAAAAATAAGCGATGGGATAAATGTCATTGTTGTCGCCCGTGTAAATGTTGGCGGAAATACCCATCTGCCGGAGATTGCTCAAACATTGAATACCTTTGGCCCTGGCCTTGGCCTGCGCCAACGCGGGCAAAAGCATCGCCGCCAAAATCGCGATGATGGCGATGACGACAAGTAATTCAATCAGTGTGAACGCAAAATTTCGCGCGGCGCGTCCGCGCGCTGCGAACGCGCCGGTGAATTGCGATTGCGAATTTTTATTGCAACATTTCACGGGATGTTTAGAAGCACGCGATAAAATGCCTTGTCCGTTGGCGCATTTGTGTCCTGCAACGTGATAGGTTGCGAATCCGCCGGTGTATTTGTCGCAATCGGCGTCCAATTCACGAGGTCGGCGGAGCGTTCCAAAACGTTTTGGCAGTTGGCGACTGGCATAAATTGGAACGCGAAGCCATTCGCCGTCGGTTGGATGTTTAATTGTGGCGGCACAATCTGCGAAACGACGAACGCGGTAAAATTCGTCACGCCTGTGACCAGAACTTCGGCGTTGTTTGTGTTGAATACGAACGACTGCGAAATCCAGTTGGTGCCGCACCATTGGTAAACGCGCAAATCGCCGCCATCGCCGGAATAATTATCACCGACACGCAGGCCGATGTCCGCCTGCAACGCCACGGCATTTGTATCAATAAGCGAACGCGCCTGGAGTTGATACGCGCTGGAAATGTTGCCGATGACCGGAGCGAACGGAGAAAAATCATGCAAGCTGACGGCGCTGATTTTCGCATTCGTGCTGACAGAGTCAAAATTGAGCGAAATCAAAGTTTGGTTCAAATCGCTCGGCTTTTGAAAATTCAAATTGGTGATGCCTGAAATCAAATTGTCCGGCGTGATGGACAGCGCGTCGCCAACGACAACTGGATTTACCGCGCCAATCGCGTCAATAACGGTGTAATCTCCCGAGTTGTTGTCGGTTAAACTTGTTCCGGCATTGATGCGGACATATTGAATCCACGGCAAACCAGACGCTTGCAAATTGTAGCCCGTGCCGCCATACGCGCCGACAAATTGATCCAGCGCGGCGGCGATTGTCGTGCCGGCAGAAAAATTAAGTGATGGGTTGAGCGGTTTGGTCTCATCCATTTGTTCGTCCATCCAGATATGATTGGCGTCATCCCAGCGATAGGCGTTGTCCGGAGTCAGAACCGACACATAAGGATAGGTGAACCAATTCGTGCCGTCCTGACTGACGGAAACGGTGGTGGGATGACCGTAAGTTCCAGAGTTACCGCTAAATGTAACGGAACCTTCATCCGTCGAATCACTGATCAACCCGCCACTGCCCTGCCCACCTGTCGCCACATAAAATGAATTGCCAAAGACGTTGAAATCAATGCCGTAAGGATTGTTGGGGTTATGGTAAATTTTGCGTCCCATGTTGACCGTAATCTGGCCGCCGGCATTGATTTTTGTGATCACGTTGTTGGAATTTGGGTCAGTCCAAAACGCCGGCTCGTCAACTTTGACGCGGTGGATTGTTCCATCGCCATAGAAGCCAGCGCCATTTTTGAATTTCAGCGTCGGGCGACCCAGCACCGCCAGCACGTTGGTATAATAGGTTTGCCCGGTCGCCGTGCTGGTATTGACATTGTTACTGCTGACGACTTGAACGGCGAAATCGTTGGTGTTGCAAACGTAAGCGACATAAGTGCCGTCGGGCGAAACCGGCGCGTGTTTGTGTAAATTGTAAGGCGCATTGGTGTCACCTTCATATTCGCCGGCGGCAACACTCAAACCGACCCAGGAACCGTCCACCAATGGCGCAGCATCCAAACCGCCGGAATACTGCCATTGACCCTGAAAACCGGCGCTGAAATATTCCGTGTCGGTCGGCGTCCAATAGGCGTTCGTGCCGCGATTGGGCGAGGTGTAAAAACCGCCGAGTTCATTCGTTTCACGCCACGTTTCCCAATTTGGGCCATAGAGGCCGCTCCAAAACAAATCGCCGGAGTTCAGCGGATACGCAGAATCCATATCCACAGTGGCATTCGTTTGAAATCCATTAGGGAAAAAATTGGTGTTCGAGCCATCGGTGATGCCGATGTTGCCGTCACCGTTGAGATTGTAACCGACACCTTCAACAAAAGTTCCAAACCCCGGATAAATTTCCCCGACGACGTAGAGTTTTGGGTCTGCCGTCAAAATCGCTTGCAACATTTGCGTTCCCGTGGCCGTGCCATTAAACCGATAGCCCCAAACCAGCGTTTTGTCCGCGACCGGAACCGGCACGGAAGAATAGTTGGTGGATTCAGGCACGCTCCATTCGATGACAAGCGCGGCGCGATTCGTGCCGGAGCCAGCCCAAATCTGGATGTCGTCCAAAGAAATGGCGTGAACACGCGCGAAAACAAACAAGCTGGCAATCGCCAGCAACGAACTGATTTTTTTCATTTAACTGATCTTTCAATTTTGTCCGCGTAAAAATTTTTCCACGCGAACGGGTTTTTGGTTGAGAGACCAGAGGGAATTGAAGACACGAATTTCACGAATTAGCACGAATCACAAAGAAATTCCCACTACAAATACAATTAGTGAAAATTCGTGTAATTCGCGTCTAAAACAAAAACGCCTTCAATTCCGCAAATCGGGAAATGAAGGCATTCAACGAATCCAAACGAAAACAGTTCATTTGGCTGGCCTCATCCTTCTCTTTGCGGAGAAGCGTTCCGAAACATTCGGAACTGACGAGCGCAATCCAACCGGTATCCTGACTTCGGCTTCCAACCTCATTCCGCCTTCCCGCCTCGCGGCAGTGGCTTTGGAATTTGTAGCCGTTACAGTGGCGCAACCGCTCCGGATTTTCACCGGATTCCCTGACATTGAACTGCGATAGGTGGCGGAAAATTTCCCGCCGCTTTCAAAGAGCAGCCCTGTTTTACGCCGAATTTTTTTTTTGCCAAGAAAAAATTTTCAAATTCTTCCGCGCTTGTGAAATGAAGCGCTTAAATTACACTGTCCTTCCAATTCTTATGAGCAAAGCACCTGTTCGCGTGGCCGTCACCGGCGCTGCCGGTCAAATCGGATATTCACTTCTCTTTCGCATCGCCAGCGGCGCGATGTTCGGACCGGAACAGCCGGTCATTTTGCATCTCATCGAAATTCCTGATGAAAAAGCGCAAGCCGCGCTCGGCGGCGTTTGCATGGAACTGGATGACTGCGCGTTTCCGCTGCTCAAAGGAATTGTGCCAACGGCAAATCTGGACGAAGGTTTTCGCGGCGTGAATTGGGCGTTGCTGGTCGGCGCTGTGCCGCGCAAACAGGGAATGGAGCGCAAAGATTTGCTCGGCATCAACGGCAAAATTTTCACCGGCCAAGGCAACGCCATCGCCAAAAATGCCGCCAGCGACGTGCGTGTACTCGTCGTCGGCAATCCGTGCAACACGAATGCGCTGATTGCGATGAACAATGCCAAGGGCGTTCCGAACGACCGCTTTTTTGCGATGACGATGCTCGACCAAAATCGCGCCGTGACGCAATTGGCGAAAAAAGCGACCGTGGACAATACGACGATTTCCAATCTGGCGATTTGGGGCAATCACAGCGCGACGATGTATCCGGATTTCTTCAACGCAAAAATTTCCGGTCAGCCCGTTCCAAATGTCATCAAGGACGAAGCGTGGCTCAAAGGTGAATTCATCACGACGATTCAACAACGCGGCGCGGCCATCATCAAAGCGCGCGGATTGAGTTCCGCCGCGAGCGCGGCGAACGCCGTTGTGGACACCGTCCACAATTTGACCATGCCGACGAAATCCGGCGATTGGTTCAGCGTCGCGGTTTGTTCACCCGGCGATTACAGCATCGAGAAAGGTTTGATTTTCAGTTACCCGATTCGCAGCAACGGTTCAAAATGGGAAATTGTCCAAAATGTTCCGCTCAACGATTTCAGCAAATCCAAAATTACCGCGACGGAAAATGAATTGAAGGAAGAAAAGGCGATGGTCGCCGATTTGCTCGGAAAATAACCATTTCTGGATTTGGTGGAAACGATTGCATAACAATCAATTAAGGAGATTTAATTATTGTAAATAAAGGCGCGCGACGCTTGCATATTTCGCGTAATTTGGTTCTCATTTACCGAATGTGGCGACGAAGTTGTTTAGTCTTAACTGTTGTAATTACGTTGACGGGAACCGTTTACGGCGGAACGGAATCCACGGAAGTCAATCTGGATTATGTGTCGCAATTGGCATTGGCACGGGCGAGCGCGCCGTTTCGTTCGCCGCGCGCGGATTTGCCAAAGGTGTTGCAGCAGGACAATCTGGATTACGACAAATGGCGCGAAATCCGGTTCCGGCGCGACAAGGCGTTGTGGACGGATGATAATCTGCCCTTTCGCATCGAATTTTTCCATCCGGGCTACCTTTATCAGGAGCCGGTGCGCGTGAATGAATTCATGCTGGCGCACACGCAGCCCATCCGTTTCGTGCAGGATTTTTTCGATTACGGCAAACTGCAGATTCAAAATCAAATTCCGGCCAACACGGGTTATGCCGGCTTTCGCATTTTGTATGCGCTGAACCAGACCAATCAACTGGACGAATTGGGCGCGTTTCTCGGCGCGAGCTATTTCCGGTTGGTCGCCAAAAACCAGCGTTACGGTCAATCCGCGCGCGGGCTGGCAATCAATTGCGGTGAATCAGACCGGCCGGAAGAATTCCCGATTTTCACCGATTGGTGGCTAGGCAAGCCGCATCGCGGCGATGATGAAATCCGATTGTTTGCGATTCTGGACAGCGTGAGTTGCGCCGGCGCGTATGAATTTCTCATCCGTCCGGGCGAGACGACCGTCGCCGACGTGACGGCGGTTTTGTATCTCCGCCGGTCATGGGACATCCAAATCGTCAATACGAACACGGCGGCCATCAAAACTCTGGGGCTCGCGCCGTTGACGAGCATGTTTTGGTTCGGCAAAAACACCGAGCGTAAATTTGATGATTATCGCCCGGAAGTCCATGACAGCGACGGTCTGCTCGTCCACATGAACAACGGCGAAGTTTTTTGGCGTCCGCTCAACAATCCGGCGGTGATGCGTCACCAAATTTTTTCCGCGCCGGACATCCGCGGTTTTGGATTGTTGCAACGCGAGCGTTCATTTGCCGCGTATCAGGATAATTTCGATTCGCCGCAGCTTAAACCCAGCGTGTGGGTGGAACCGAATGGCAATTGGGGCGACGGCGATTTACACTTGGTTGAATTGTCCACGCACTACGAAGGCTTGGACAACATCGTCGCGTTCTGGGACCCGAAAAACAAACCCGCGCCGTTGCAACCGCTGCGTTTCAGTTACACGCTGCATTGGCAATCGGGCAACGCGGACGCGAAACTTTCAGAAAATCGTGTCGTGTCCACGCGACTGGGACTTGATCCCAGTTGCAAAGATTGCCGACAAATCATCATTGATTTCGACGGCCCCAAACTCGACGCCATTCCCGAAAATAATCCGCCCGCGGCCGTTTCCAGTTGCAGCACCAACGCTGTCATTTTGGATAATCAAGTCATCCGCTGCACGGATTTGGGAACATGGCGCGTGATTCTGAAAATGCAACCCAGTCCCGGCAACGTGAATCCGGTGGATTTGCGTTGCACGCTCCAGAGCGGCACCAATGTCGTGAGTGAAACCTGGGTTTATCAATGGAGTCCCTTGTGAACGTCGCGGATGTTTTAGCCACCACTCCCGAAAAACTCGCCGGACGGACGGTGGAAGAATGGAACGCCGCCTACGCGAAAGTTGAAAACTATTTTCATGCGTTGCGCATCCGCAACAAAGCCTTGCTCGGCCAACTCGTGCTTCGCGTGATTGAGCGCGCGATGCAACGCGCGCCAACCGAACCGAATCATTCCGCCACACAAATTGCCGCCGAGGAAATGGAACGTTACGTCAATGAGTGGTTCAGCGAAGTTTTGCAGACACCGCCGGAGCGAAGCAACCCGAATGTCTCAACGCGTGGACGTCTTGCCTTGTTGCTGGCCGATATGCCCGGCAAATGGCAGGAACAATTTTTGCGTCCAGGACCGTGGCCAGAGGAATTCGTCAGCGCTATGCGTGAAACCTTTTTGCGCGCCGGACCGGATTTTCAAGTGTCACAAATGACGCCGCGTCCGCTAGACCTCGGCCCCATCACCACCTTGACCAATCTCGGACGTTTGCCTTATTTCAAAATGATTTTTGTCTGGACCTTGTTCATATTGTTGTTCGTGGCCGTTTTTATTATCACGCATCATTGAACCATGCCGGTTTCCCGTTCATCGCCGCAAATCCAAGTTGTCCCGGCGCCCAGAATTCACCGCGGCTGGAGATTGTTCGTATTTTATTCCACTGCAATTGTGCTCGCGGGACTGGTTTCTTTGTTGTTCGCCGATTTGTTGTGGCGCACCGGCTGGTCGAACTCGCGCACCGTTTTGTTGATTCTTTTCATCATCCTTTTTGCGTTCGCCGCCATCGGTTGTATGCACGGTTTATATGGTTTTGCCGTGCGGATTTTAGGCACACGCCAACGCATCACGCACTTGAAAGATTTCAAAAATCAAAAGATTGACGGTGTCAGCACGGCGATTGTTTTTCCGATTTACAACGAAAATATCGTGCGCGTTTATGAAGGTTTGCGCGCGACCTACGAATCGCTTGCCAAAACCGGCCAGTTGCAGCGCTTCGATTTTTTTATTTTGAGCGATTCGACCGACCCGGACAAATGGGTCGAGGAGGAACGTCGCTGGTTCGATTTGATTCGCGAACTTAACGCATTGGGCAAAATTTATTATCGTCGCCGGCTTTTCAACGAAGCCCGCAAGAGCGGCAACGTCCGTGATTTTCTCAATGCGTGGGGACGCCGCTACCGCTATTTCATGGTTTGCGACGCCGACAGTATCATGCGCGGCGAAACGCTCGTGGATTTGGTCAAGTTGATGGAAGCGCAGCCAACCACCGGTTTGATCCAAACCGTTCCCGCCATCGTCAATTCTGAATCTCTTTTCGGACGCATCCAGCAATTTTCCAATCGCCTTTACGCGCCGGTATTTATCGCCGGATTAAATTATTGGACGCTTGATTTGGGAAATTATTGGGGACACAACGCGCTGATTCGCACCGAGCCGTTCATGCAATTTTGCGATTTGCCGCAATTGCCCGGCCACAAACCGTTTGGCGGCCAGATTTTAAGCCACGATTTCGTCGAGGCCGCGCTGATGCTGCGCGAAAACTGGGAAGTCTGGTTCGCCTACGACCTCGAAGGCAGCTACGAAGAAATTCCGCAGAACATGATTGAAAACGCGCAGCGCGAACGCCGCTGGTGTCAGGGCAATCTGCAACACGCGCTCGTTCTGTTCGCCAAAGGATTGCGCGGCGTGAGCCGGCTGCACTTATTTCTCGGCATTTGCGGTTATCTGGCCAGCCCGCTTTGGCTGGCGTTCCTGCTCATGTTCAATTGGATTTACTGGTATCACGCATACACCGGCCTTTCCGAAATCACCGTGCGCGCGCACGTCATCAACTTGAGCGGCACCGCGCACGCCTTTCTGATTTTCGTCATTTGCATGGCGGTTTTGATGCTGCCGAAATTTCTGTCGCTCATTGACCTCGCGCTCGATGAAAAACGCCGTCGCGCTTTTGGCGGATTGGCGCGCGCCACCGTCAGCGTCGTGGGCGAAACCATTTTTTCCACGCTGCACGCGCCATTGCTGATGCTCTGGCACACGCGCTTTGTCATCACCAATTTGTTTGGCATCAGTGTCGGTTGGACGACGCAGAAACGCGCCGCCGACGGAACCACTTGGGCATTTGCCGTCCGACGGCATTGGGGACACACGTTGGTCGGCTTGGTTTGGGGAACTTTTATGTGGCGGCTGGAACCGGCATTATTCTGGTGGTTCACGCCCGTATTGGCCGGAATGATTTTATCCGTTCCATTGAGCGTGTTCACCAGCCGCAAAAGTTTGGGTGAACAAACGCGAAAACTTGGTATGTTCCTCACGCCGGAAGAAACGCAGCCGCCAGCGGAAATCATTTCGTTGCGTAAACGCATGAAAATTCACGAAAGCGCCGGTGACAATGCGCCGCGCCAAAAACACGCCGGTCTGGCTGAGGCCGCGCTCGACCCTTACGTCAACGCCATTCACGTCTCGCTCCTGCGCGAAAAACAATTGAACCCGGTTTACGCCGAGCAATTTTCCAAACTCGGCGCGGGCAGCCGGAAAGTTCAAATGCTCGGTGAAAAATTGCTGGCCGAAGGACCGGATCAATTGACCGCCGCCGAAAGACTTTCCGTCATGGCCGACCAAAGCGTGATGGTCTGGCTGCACCGGCAATCGTGGCTGCGCCCGACCGAATCGCTCGCTCCGTGGTGGCGCGCCGCGATTCAGGAATACAGCCGCCGCGATTGACAATTGAATCTTGAATTAACAATTCAATTCTGTTGTGAACCAGCCTTTTGTCATTCTTTTAATTTCATTCCGACCGATTCGATTTGAGCGGGAGTGAAAAATGCCTCCATTTGCCGGAGAGTTTTTTCCGCGCGCGGAAAATCGTCAAAATGCACGGCGTAAATTTCAGACAGTTTCAAATGCAAATCGAAATCCTGCGGCTGCTCTTTGATTTTCTGCTCCAAAATCTCAACCGCCGTTCCGAAATAACCTTGCGCCAGCAATTCCTCAACCGATTCAGGCAAAATTTCGGCAACTTCCTGCGGTCGCGGATTTCGCCATTCGTGGATTGAACGCGAGGCAAATTCGATGTGCGACGCGGAAACATAAGGCTGCTCCTTCAACGATTTCAAAACTTCATAAGCCTTGTCGCTGCGCTTCAAGTCCTGCGCATAAAGCCGCATCAACATCAAGGCCGCATCCACGTTGCCCGGATTTTCCTGCAACAGCGAACTCAAAATCAATTCGGCTTCCGCAAAACGTCCCTGCTCGCGCAAACGCGACGCTTCAATCAACGGTTTTGGTTTCTGAACGCGATTTTGCGGAACGCCCAAATGTTCCAACATCGTTTCCATCGCCAGCACGCTGGCGTCGCCGGATTCTTTGAGTTCTTTGCACAATTGAATGGCTTCTTCCTTGCGACCACTTCTAATCAACGCAGCAAGCGTGTCCAAATCACGAACTTGTTTGTCAGCGTCAAATTCGCGGTCATCTTCCGGGTCAATCAACCAATGGAATCCGCGTGCGAACATTTCGGAAAGGCAACCGGCCCAGATGAACGCTTGCGGCAGGACAAAAATGAGATACAACATTCCTGCCGCTCGGTCATCGTGCTGCGCGTATTGCCACAAACACCAGAACGCCGGTTCAACCAGCAATAGCGTGATGCCACAGCGAATGCCTCGCCGCGTGCGGTTGGCCTTTTCATTTTCGCCCGTCAACCGCGAATCGTAGCCGCTCAACCGCCATGAACCAAAAGCGACAAAGGCCAATACGACAAGGTTCGTAAAGAAAAAGGCCATGATTCAATTTCAGGTTTCAATTGGTAAATGTTTTATTCATTTGATAATTAACGTAAATTTTTACTTCATTGTAGTAGATGTTTGGCTGCCGTTAGTGCCTTTGATATGCACATACATATTCCTTCCATTAAAATCCACAAACATACCAAATAAAAAATCATTATACCCCAATACCTAAAAGGTTGTGTATCGCGAGAGTATTGCCTCCCTCCTCCATAACGGCCAGCTATCATGGCAATTCGATTCTTCCAGCAATAGAACAATAAGTAAGCCAAACCACATGCCATCGCCACGCACACCATGCAGAGAATAATAGCCCAAATGAGCATATTTTGGTCATTGGTCAATTGATTGGCGGCAAAAGATGCCCATAAAGCTATGGCAACAACCAATATTATAAATGTCCAAAACAGTATTCGTTTCATAGAATGTAATTTGTTTGAACCAGCAATCCGGATTGTTCAGCACAATCTTTTTTGAACTTTTATAGCAATTCCAATACCCGCTCCAATTCCGCGTCCGTATTGTAAAAATGCGGTGAAAGGCGGATGAAATTTTGTCCAGCACGATTTACGCGCAGCGACGCCACAACGCCCGCCGCCGAAAGTTTTCTGTGCAATTCCGTCAAATCTTTTCCGTCCTGATAAAATGAAACGATGCCGCCAGCGTTTTCAATTTTCACGTCCGCGTTCAAAACCTTGAATTTTTTTGCCTGCAACGCGGGCACGAGCCACGCGCGTTTGCGAAGCAATTCGGCGGCGATGTTTTCCACGCCGATTTCCAGCGTCAATTCCATCGCCGCAATCAAACCGACGAGGCCGAGCAGATTCTGCGTGCCGACTTCAAATTTCCGCGCGTCTTTTTGAAAAACGATTTGCTCCTGCGCGACAAAATTGGGATTCCGCACATTGTGCCAGCCATAAATCGGCGGATTCAGTTTTTCCTGAAGTTCGCGCCGAACATAAAAAATTCCCGCCGCACAGGGGCCGAGCAGCCATTTGTGCGCGTCGGCGGCGAGAAAATCAACGTGCTCGACCGTCGTGGGAAATGCGCCGAGCGTTTGAATCGCGTCGAGGCAAAACAGAATGCTGCGTTCGCGCAGAAATTTTCCGATGGCATCAATTTCAATCCGAAAGCCGCTGATGAAATGGCACGACGCGAGCGCAACGAGTTTGGTATTTTCGTCAATCTGGCCAATTACGTCTTTTTGGCGAATAATGCCGAGTCCACGCGTGTTGAGCAGCCGGACTTCCACGCCTTTTTCGGCGAGCGCCATCCACGGATAGACGTTGGACGGATAATCGTCGTGATAAATGAGAACGTTGTCGCCCCGGCGAAAATTCAATCCGGCGGCGACGTAACTCAACGCAAGCGAGGTCGGCCCGACAAGTGCGATTTCTTCCGGCTGGCAATTCAAAAGTTGCGCGCCCAATTTTCGCGCGTCACCCAAACGATGAAGCATGAACGCTTCCTGATCGCCGAGCGTGGATTGTTTGGCGCAATCGGCAATGGCGTCGGCAACGCGGCGCGGCAACGGGCAAACGCCAGCGTGCGCGAGGAAAATTTTTTCGCGCGCGACGGGAAATTCGCGCTGGCGTAATTCTTCGTTCGATAAAATTTCGTTCAGAGTCACGTGAAGAAATTAACTGCGAAACGATGGACGGCAAAGCGGAATCAGAATCCGTTCATGACATTTGAAACCTGATTGAAGTAGCCTGTGTAAAATTGGATGATCTTGTAAGCAATGGCCAGCACGGCGAGCAGATAAATCGCATAAGTTGTCCATTGCGCCATGATTTGAATTTTGTAGCTACCTTCTTCCTCGTAGAAAATGTGAAGCCGGCGCAAGGTTTCGTCCAGTTTACCGCTGACTTCGCCGCTGTGATAAAGGTTGGCAAATGTCGTTGGGAAAATTGACGACGAGCCGACGAGTTCGGCGGGCGTCCGTCCGGCGGCGAGGCTTGATTTCCATCCTGAAACGGTGCGGCGCAACGCGGGTGAATTGCTGGCAATCGCGGCAAAATTCCACGCTTCAACGATATTTACGCCGGCGCTGATGAGAGCTTCCAAAACCGCAGCCAAACGCGCGAGCGCCAGCGCGCGGCGACCGGAACCGAGCATCGGCACGGGATTTAAAACGGATTCCATGACGGCGCGCCATTTTTCACCGTGCTTGCTCTGGCTCACAAAAATAATTAGCCCGACGAGCAGATAAATCGGCAGCAGCGTCAATACCGCTTTGATGAACAATAATGACAGACTGGCATGAAATTGCGAGCCGGCGAACGGCAATACGACGAGAAAAACAAACGCGGCAAAATGAATCAGGAACGCCGGGTAGATGAGCCGCGAAATGATTTGTTTCGTGAGGCTGGCGCGTTGGCTGTAATAATCCGAGAGCATCCGAAAACAGGAATCCAGACGTCCGCTGCGTTCACCGGCTGCGATTATGGTTACATCGAAATCAGGCAGCCAATTATCATAGTGCAAACTTTCAGAAAGAGTTTGGCCCTGCATCAATTTTTCCAAAACCTTTTGGATTGGCACGCGATAGGAGTGTGCTGGCGGGTGGCTTTTCAATTGTTCCAACGCGTGGGTGACACCGATGCCCGCAGCCGTGAGTTGCGCCAGTTGTCGGTAAAATTCCGCGCGTTGGGTGAATTGTCGGGGCGAGACGATGAACGGCATAACGCCGCGCCGTCAGGCCGCCACGCGGTCGAGGCTGGTTTTAAGATCGCGCTTGCTGCGCGCGCCGACAATTTGATCGGTAATCTGGCCTTTGTTGAAAAGCAATAGCGTAGGAATGGCACGAATGCCATATTCAGCGGCCAGCGTTTGGTTTTCATCGCTGTTGACTTTGCCGATTTTCACCCGGCCATCGTATTCGTCGGCCAGTTCATCCAGCAAAGGCGCGATCATTTTGCAGGGGCCGCACCATTCCGCCCAGAAATCCACCAGCACGGGAACCGGCGATTGCAAGACCTGTTGCGCAAAATTTTCCTGTGTGAGCGTGACAATCAATGGTGAGGCCATACGACTTTAAGGATGTTTCAACGTGAAAATTAAAACTTTGTTACTCTCCTATGGAAATTCCCAGCCAAAGATACAACACGCTGCCGACGGCGAACAGCCCTGCAATCGCGGCGGCAAAAACGAGTATTTTATCCAAAGGGCTGATGGTCGGCGCGCTCACCGGCGCGGCGCGCTGAACAACCGGCGCGGGACGCGATTGCGCCACTGGTGCAGCAGCGCGTGGCGCGGCGGGAGCAGCGGCAACAGGAGCCGGCATCGCACTCGGCGCACCAGTCGGGCCACCGGGCGGCAGTGTCGGCAATTTGATGGTTGGCGCCGCCGATGGTTTCGGCGGCAAATTGATGCGAACAGTTTCTTTTTTGGGTTGAACCTTGCCGGTTTCCTTTTTGGGCGGCACAGCGCCCGCAGGCATACCGGGAGTAATCGGAGGAATGTCAGCCATAACTTTTAGATTTCAAAAAAGATAAACGGCCTTTGGAATGTGTCAAACTAAAATAAAAAATTTACAGGAGTTGAAACCAAATGCCCTCGAATCACGTTCTTTCTTCAATCAACTCGCGCCGCGCGCCGCCCAGCAATTGCTCAACAAAGCTGGTGGAATAAACGCCGCGCCGGAAATTCGGGTCTTGCATGATGGCCTGCTGAAAGGAAATGGTCGTTTTAATACCGGTAATCATGTATTCGCCCAACGCGCGGCTCATGCGGTCAATCGCTTCGCGCCGGTCTTTGCCGGTGGCAATAAGTTTGCCGATCATTGAATCGTATGTCGGCGGAATCGTGTAACCTGCGTAAGCGTGCGTGTCCACGCGCACACCGCGTCCGCCGGGTTGATAATACATTTCCACCCGTCCGGGGCTGGGACGAAATTCGTCGAACGGGTCTTCGGCGTTGATGCGACATTCAATCGCATGGCCTTTGATTTGAATATCGCTTTGCGAATGTTGCAGCGGTTCACCCATCGCCAGCAGGATTTGATAGCGCACGAGGTCAATGCCGGTGACTTCCTCGGTCACGGGATGCTCGACTTGAATGCGTTTATTGACTTCAAGGAAATAAAAGTTGCCGTGATTATCCACGATAAATTCGACCGTGCCAGCGTTGGTGTAATGTGCGCTTTCGGCGATTTTCACCGCCGCTTTGCCGATTTTATCGCGTAATTTCCTAAATTTATGTTCGAGCAACGGCGACGGTGCTTCCTCAATCAATTTCTGATTGCGCCGTTGAATCGAGCAATCGCGTTCGCCCAAATGAATCACACGACCTTTGTGGTCGCCGAGAATCTGAATTTCAATGTGATGCGGGTTCTCAATGAATTTTTCGATATAGACGCCAGAATTACCAAAAGCCTTTTCCGCTTCCGAACGCGCCGTGTGATAACCTTTGATTAATGAAGGGTCATTATGCGCCACGCGCATTCCGCGTCCGCCGCCGCCCGCCACAGCTTTAATCATCACCGGATAACCAATACGCTTGGCGATAGCCAAGGCATCCTGCTCTTTCTCAACCACGCCTTCTGAACCCGGCGGAACGGGCACACCGGCCTTTTTTGCCAGCGCGCGGCTGATGGCTTTGTCTTCAAGCGAATTCATCGCTCTCGGACTTGGACCGATAAACCGAATGTTGCAACTTTCGCAAACTTCGGCGAAATGAGCGTTTTCTGAAAGAAAGCCATACCCCGGATGAATCGCGTCCACGTCCGCCACTTCCGCCGCGCTCACGATTCGGTCTATCCGCAAATAACTTTCCGACGACGACGGCGGGCCGATGCAAATTGCCTCATCCGCTAATTGAACATGCATGGAGTTGACATCCGCTTCGGAATAAACCGCCACCGTGCGGATATTCAATTCCTTGCAAGCGCGGATAATCCGAACGGCAATTTCACCGCGATTGGCCACCAAAATTTTTTCAAACATGGATTTTTATGAAATCAAAAAAACGCCTGCAATCCGCGCAAATCAAGCCGGGCGCACCCTGAACAAGGGCTGGCCGAATTCCACCGGCTTGGCATTTTCAACCAAAACTTGCGTGATGATTCCTTTCACCTCGGCCTTGATTTCGTTCATCACCTTCATCGCCTCAACGATACAGACCACCGTTTCAGGATTTATCTCTGCGCCAACTTCGACATAGCTCGCGGCTTCAGGAGAAGGTGCGCGATAAAAGGTTCCAATCATCGGCGATTTAATCTCAATCTCGCCCGTCGTCGCAGATGATGGAGCCGTCGCCACAGGAACTGAAATTGCCGGTTGAAGAGGCAAAGAAACTATGGGGCTGTTTTCTTCTTGCGAAATGGCAGCGCCGCCTCCATTCAATCCACGTTTCAATCTGATTTTGGAATCCTGCCGCTCCAATTCAAACTCCGTGATGGAGTTTTTCTTCATTAAATCAATTATTGCCTTAATATCTTTGATTTCCACGATTTTTTAGTCCGTTTAGTCGTTAAAGTGACAGGAGTTACCCAAAATCCTCATTCAAATTTTGAACTGGCTGAAATCCTATTCGGAAACGGAAATGACGTCAAGCACCAATTGGAGACTAAGAATCAGCCAAAAATCCAGCAAAAATCTTAAACGTTAACGTCAATGCAGGCTTCCAGAGCCAAAATATAAGATTTTTCACCGAAACCAGAAATTTGACCACGACAAACCGGTGCAATCAGCGATTTTTGACGAAACTCTTCCCGCGCGTAAATGTTCGAGAGATGAATCTCAATCGTCGGGACATTTGCAAACGCAATGGCGTCCCGCAGCGCGACACTGGTATGCGTGTAAGCCGCCGCGTTGATGACGATGGCGTCAAATTTGTTTTTGGCCTGCTGAATCCATTCCACCAACTGACTTTCGGAATTGGACTGGCGAAAATCAATCTCCGCGCCCGATTTGGCGGCGCGCTCGCGCACCTGCTTTTCGATGTCCGCCAAAGTGCTCGTTCCGTAAATCTCCGGCTCGCGCTGGCCAAGCAAGTTCAAGTTTGGTCCATTGAGAAAAAGGATTTTCATTTTCGATTGCGTCAAATTAACGCGTCGGGATTTTTTTGTCGAACTCATTTCCCGCCCGATTTAACAGCCAGCCCAGCAGCGCAAAAGCAATCCAAGCCGTTGCGGGAATGTAGAGTCCGAATTCAAACAGCTCTTGCAAACTCCAACCGAACAATCCCAGCCAGATGGCGAATAATTGCGGGTTTGGATTCGTCGCGAGTTTCCGCCAACTCCAAATCAAGGCCCAGGCAAAAAACGAAAAATAAGCGACGAAACCGGGTAATCCCGAATCTGAAGCCTGTTCGAGATAATCGTTGTGGGTCATGCGGGACATTTCAGATTCCGGTCGCTTTATTTTCGCATAGACGATTCCAAAAGTTCCCGGTCCGCTGCCAAGCATGGAATTGGCTTCGACGGTTTCAACCGCTGCGTGCCAATAATCAAAGCGCGCGCCAACGCTGGTCGCGCCTTTTTCAAAATAAGCCGAATACTTCAACGCAAATCCGACAAGGCCGAAAATCAACGTCGCGGCAAGCAGGGCGAATTTGATTTTCCTTTGAAACGGCAATTGCAGCAAAGCAATCAATCCAAGAACCAACATCAGCAGCCAGCCACCTTTTGAGCCGGACCAAAACAGACAGCCCAATGCCGCCGCACCGATGATTCCAACGATTGCCCTACGGACAACCATTGGCCAGCCTTTATTTTTCCAAAAAACGACCAACGTCGCCGGCAGCAGGAGCAATAAAACTCCGGCCAATGTGTTGGGATAAAACAGCGTTGAAAAAATCCGGTCGCTGAACATTTTTTTCTGAAATTCCGGCGCGACGTTTTTCAATTGCGGATAAACGTAGGCCAAAAAATACTCGCGCGATTCGGCGAGGCCGCCGAAACGTTGCCGCAACCCAACGGCCAGCACGACGATGAACGCGCCAAGAACGCCAAGCCAAAAAGGACGGTACTCTTTGAGCCGGCTCAACGAAAAATATCCCAGATAAAAGCAAATAATACAGGTCACGAAATGCACGAGCACCGTCCACGTCAAAGAAATGTCAACGGTGGTGATTGCCGAAATAAATTGCCAGCCGAGCCAGATTGCGGGCAAGGCTAACAACCATTTTGGTATGTTGATTTTCCAGTGCGCAATGTAAAACCCGACGATTGCGACCGGCATGAGCAGCCAATAGCCGATGACTAGTGGCCACGGACTAATCATCCAGTCGTAAAAATTTGTCGGCGGCGTGACTAATTTTGCCAGGATGATAGGATTACCGAATTTCAATAACGCCAGCCCAAGCAGCGCGCCAAATAGTGCGGCAAATGTTCTTGACGCGGCTTCACTGTCCCGCCAGCGCGGAGAATTCTTTTTCAAATTATTTGCTGATGCGGCTTTCAATGTTGGAGAAATTATGCCGCAAAGTTTTCGATTTATCCAAATCGAACACAAAACAATTTAGTCGAAAGAAGCCAAATGTCTTTAGAAAAACTCTTAATTTTTCGGGCGAATCTTTTTCCAAAGCCAGCCGAGCGGGTCGTAGTATTCATCCACGACGCGTTCTTTCAATGGAATAATCGCGTTGTCGGTGATGGTGATGTGTTCGGGGCAGACTTTCGTGCAGCATTTGGTGATGTTGCAGAAGCCGACGCCTTGCGATTGTTTCAATTCCGGCAAACGGTTTTCCACGTCGAGCGGGTGCATTTCCAGCGCGGCGGTATAAACCAAAAAGCGTGGGCCGATGAATTCGTCGTGCTTGTGATGGTCGCGCAAAACGTGGCAGACGTCCTGACACAAAAAACATTCGATGCACTTGCGAAATTCCTGCACGCGGTCAACGTCTTCCTGTTGCATCCGCCACGTGCCGTCCGGCGCGTCGGGTTTGCGCGGCTTGAATTTTTTGATTTTGGTTTTGACGCGAAAATTCCACGAAACATCCGTCGCCAAATCGCGAATCGAAGGGAACGCACGCATCGGCTCGATGGTAATCGGCTTGCTGGTGTCAATCGTGTCCATGCGCGTCATGCACATGAGTTTGGGGATGCCGTTGATTTCCGCCGAGCACGAGCCGCATTTGCCGGCTTTGCAATTCCAGCGGCACGCGAGGTCGTTGGCCTGCGTCGCCTGAATTTTGTGGACGACGTCAAGCACGACCATGCCTTCGGAAATTTCCGTGGTGTAATCCACGAGCTTGCCGCCGTTCGCGTCGCCGCGCCAAATTTTGAAAGTGACCTGCTTGTTCATCGTGTGAATGGTTTTAGTTCGTCATCTCCGCGATGATTTTTTTCAATTCGTCCGGCATCGGCGGAATCGGCTCGCGCCGCAACTGCATCGAACCGTCCGGCGCTTTGGAAATCACGGTATTGTATTTTTGCGCTTCCGGGTCTTTGTTCGGATAATCTTCGCGGAAATGGCCGCCGCGACTTTCCTTGCGGTCAATCGCCGAGCGCGCGATGGCTTCGCTCACCGTCAGCAGATTTTTCAAATCAATCGTCGTGTGCCAGCCGGGATTGTATTCGCGATGGCCATAAACGGCGACTTTCTCCGCGCGTTGCTTTAATTTCTCAAGGCCGTCGAGCGCGCGTTTTATTTCATCTTCGCGGCGGACGATGCCGACCAAATCCTGCATCATCACTTGCAAATCGTGTTGCACTTGATACGGCCCTTCGGTGCTGCCGCCGGATTTTTCACCACGTTCAAACGGTTCAAGCGCGGCGCGCGCGGCGGCTTCCACTTGCGCTTCGTTGATTTGACCGGCGGAATTTTCCTTTGCAAATTTCGCGGCAAATTCACCCGCGCGTTTGCCGAATACAATCAAATCGGAAAGCGAATTTCCGCCGAGACGATTCGCGCCATGCAAACCGGCGGCACATTCGCCGACGGCAAAAAGTCCGGGAACATTGGTCGCCTGCGTGTCGCCGTTCACCCGAATTCCGCCCATGACGTAATGCGTCGTGGGACCGACTTCCATCGGTTCTTTCGTGATGTCGAGATTTGCCAGTTGCATGAACTGGTGATACATCGAAGGCAATTTCTTTTTGATGTGTTCCGCCGCGTTCGGAATTTTTTCCTTGATCCACGCGATGTCGAGAAACACGCCGCCGTGCGGACTGCCACGACCGGCCTTGACTTCGCGATTGATGCAGCGCGCCACGTGGTCGCGCGTGAGCAATTCCGGCGGACGCTTCGCGTTTTTGTCGCCCTGCGTGTAACGCCAGCCTTCTTCGGGGTCGGTCGAAGTCTGCGGTTTGTAATTGTCGGGGATGTCGTCGAACATGAAGCGGCGGCCTTCCTTGTTTTTCAAAACGCCGCCTTCGCCGCGCACGCCTTCGGTCACGAGAATGCCCATGACGCTTGGCGGCCAAACCATGCCCGTCGGATGAAATTGGATGAATTCCAAATCCATCAATTCCGCGCCCGCTTCATACGCCAGCACCATGCCGTCGCCGGTGCATTCCCACGAATTGCTCGTCACCGCATACGCGCGGCCAAGCCCGCCCGTCGCAAGCACAACGGCCTTCGCCTTGAAAATCCGAAAACGTCCGCGCTCGCGGTCATAACCGAACGCGCCGACGACGCGATTGCCGTCCTTGAGCAGCGTGACAATCGTCTGCTCCATGTGAATCGCAATGCCCTGATGAATTCCGTGATCTTGCAGCGTGCGAATCAATTCGAGTCCCGTGCGGTCGCCGACGTGCGCGAGCCGCGGATAACGATGTCCGCCGAAATTGCGTTGCAAAATTTTTCCGTCCTTCGTGCGGTCAAACACCGCGCCCCACGCTTCGAGTTCGTGAACGCGCGCGGCGGCTTCCTTCGCGTGCAATTCGGCCATGCGCCAGTTGTTGACGTATTGGCCGCCGCGCATCGTGTCGGCGAAATGCACGCGCCAGTTGTCGCGGTCGTCCACGTTGCCCATCGCCGCCGCCATGCCGCCTTCGGCCATGACCGTGTGTGCCTTGCCGAGCAGCGATTTGCAAATCAGCCCGACTTTGACACCCGCCGCGCTCGCTTCAATCGCCGCGCGCAAGCCCGCGCCGCCCGCGCCGATGACGAGCACGTCGTATTCGTGAATTTCGTAATTGTTAGCCATTGCTCTAAAATTTCTTCAAACCGCGAAATATGCGAACCACACGAAAAATTTGAATCTAGGTTTAGCGTATTTCGCGTGGTTCGCGGTTAATCAAAATCAAAAAATTCGCCAATCATGCCAAATTCCCATCGCGCACAACCGCACATAAACATCCGTGAATCCGACCCAGAACAAACTCACCCACGCCCAGTTCATGTGTTTTTTGTTCAGGCAACTGACACAATTGTAAGCCTTCGCGCAGGACGGCGCTTTGGATTTGGAATCTAAAAATCCGCCGATTAAATGCCGGAACGAATGGCAACCAAACGTGTAAAGTCCGAGGAAAATGGGATTCAAAATCAAAACAATCGTGCCGACGCCGAAACCAAAATGCGCTTTGCCCGTCAGCGCGTCCGTGAACCACATCGCCTTCCATGCGTCATGCGCCAGCAATACGATAAACAGCGCGGCCAGATAAAAAAAGTAGCGATGAATGTTTTGCAGAATCAACGGCAAATACCGTTCGCCCCAATAAATTTTTCTCGGCTCGCCGACGGCGCAATTTAACGGGTCCGCCCAAAACGCCTTGTAATACGCGCCGCGATAATAATAACAGGTGAAACGAAATCCACCCGGCGCCCACAGCACCAAAAACGCAGGCGAAAAAATCAGGAACGACGGCCACCAACTTGGTTTGCCGCCGAGCAGCGCGTGCGGCGAGTAGCCAAAAATTTCCGGCGAAAAAAACGGCGAGAGATAATCCGCGCCGTTGCCGCCGAACCAGTAAGCGCAGTTGCCATGATAAAGCGGATGAAACGCCGCCCAGGTCGAATAAACGATGAACGCGCCGAAACCGAGAAAAACGAGGAGCGGCTGCACCCACCACGCATCGGGACGCGAGGTCTGTCCGAATTTGCGTTGCGCCGGGAGAGTGTCTGCGTAAGCCATAGCGCATTAACCTTACTAATCCACCGCCGCGCCGTCAACGCCGCCGCAAAACTATAAGTCGCGCTTGGACGCGACTTGCCGCCCGCTTATCGCGGCGCGGTAGTTGCCGACCATTCGTTCAGCGCGCGCTCGGTTTGATTCGCTGGAGAAAATCCGAGCAACTCCAACGCCTCGCCCACGAGATACAACGAGCCGGTAATGACAACAAAATCTTGGTGGGGCGAGCGTCCCCGCGCTTGTGTCGCCGAAGCCATTTCGTCAAGGCGAAGGCGTAAGCCGATTTTCTCAAACGCTTCTACCAATAAACTGCATGCAACAATTTCCGAGCGCGGATTGATTTGACGACAAACTTCCACGAGTTCATTTGGATTCGCCGTCCGCTCGCTTGCAACCGGAACGCAAAAAATTTGTCCGGCCAGCGGCGCGATGATTTCGCAAATCTCCCGCCAATTTTTGTCCTGCAAAACACCGAGAATCAGCGACGGATTTTTTTGCGGAAATTGGTTCAAAAATGTCCGCAACATTTTCGCGCCCGCGACATTGTGTGCGCCGTCGAGCAAAAATTTTCGCCCGCCTTTTTCAATCAACTGCAACCGCCCCGACCAATTCACATTTTGCAAGCCGTCTTGAATTTGCCTTTCTGAAACCGGAATTTGCTTTTGCAAAACGTCAACCGTCGCCAGCGCGAGCGCGGCATTTTGTTTTTGATGTTCACCAAGCAACGACACTTCTGACTTCTGACCTCTGACTTCTGATTTCACCAGCGGCGCATTTTTCTCTTTCACAATGCGTTCAATCACTACCAACGCTTCCGGCTCGTTCACGCCAGTCACGACAGGAATTTCCGATTTGATAATGCCCGCTTTTTCAAACGCGATTTTTTCCAGCGTATCGCCGAGCCATTGCATATGGTCAAACGCGATGTTCGTGATAACGCTCGCCAACGGCGTGACGATGTTCGTCGCATCGAGCCGCCCGCCAAGTCCGGTTTCCCAAATCACCAAATCACAATTTTGTTCCGCAAAAAATTTGAGCGCGAGCACGGTGACGACTTCAAAAAATGTCGGATGATGATTTTCGGGAAATTGTTTGAACAACGGTTGCAAGTCTTCAACGATCCGGACGACTTCGTTTTCTGAAATCAGTTGGCGATTGACTTGAATCCGTTCGCGAAACGAAACCAGATGTGGCGACGTAAAAAGTCCGACGCGTAATCCGGCGGCGCGATAAACACTTTCCAGCATCGCGCACGTCGAACCTTTGCCATTCGTGCCTGCGATGTGGATAAAGCGCAATTTGTCCTGCGGATTGTCCGCCAGCGCGGCGAGTTTGAACGTATTTTCCAACCCAAACTTCGCGCCGAACAAACGCAAGCCGTAAAGAAATTGAATGGCTTCGGAATAGGTCACCGAAGATCAAAGAATAAATTCCACGTCACAACGACGTTCTGCTTCCAATTTGCGGGAAAGTTTTTTTCGCGGAAATAACGAAAGCATTTCGTCGTTCCAACGCACGGCTTCTTCAAAGGTCATGCGAATTTCGTGCGACTTCATGCCATTCCAATCGGGAAACTGCAAACCCGCCGCGTCATTCATGACGAAGTGCGTCGCGTTCTCGCTTGAGGAGTTCATAAAATTCGTTGCCACCGTGCTTCAAAAGAATAGCGCGCAAATCCGGCTCGTTCAAGTCCAGTCTGTTGATTTTCGCCAATTGCACCACATCTTCAATGTCCTTCATCGCGCGATGCGGACGACTTTTGAACGCGTGACATTTCAGCGCGAAAAGATGCGGCAAGGAAACCACTTTCGCCGCCACTCCGTCGGTTTCAATGTCCTTGGCTGCTGCAAACATGGAGGCAAAATTTTCGTCGGATACGAACATCAAATCCAACGGCAATTTTTCTTCCGGCGGCGGATTGAATTGCAAAAATGTCGGCCCGGAAAATTTGACGACAAATTTCAGCTCTTCCAAAAGTTTTCGCCATCCGGCGGCCTGCGATTTTTGAACAAGAAAATCAATGTCACCCGTCGTCCGCACAAATCCGTGCGCCAAAACCGCATAACCGCCAATCAGCAAAAACGGCAAATTTCTTTTTGCCGCTTCGCGCGATATGTCGGCGATCACGCTCATAATTTCACAACGGCTTGTGATGAATGTATTCGTGCGCGGCGGCGATGAAGCCTTTGAACAGCGGGTGCGGCTGGTGCGGTTTGCTCAAAAATTCGGGATGGAACTGGCTCGCGAGGTAAAACGGATGGTCGGGCAGTTCGATGACTTCCACCAATTTGCCGTCGGGTGAAAGGCCGCTGAAAACGAAGCCGGCTTTTTCAAACTTGTCGCGGTAGGCGTTGTTGAATTCGTAGCGGTGGCGATGGCGTTCGTTGATGACGAACGAGCCGTAAAGTTGTCCGGCTTTTGAGCCGACAATCAACTGGCACGGCTGCGCGCCGAGCCGCATCGTGCCGCCTTTTTTGGTGACTTTGCGCTGTTCGTCCAGCATCGCGATGACGGGATTCGGCGTGTTCAAATCGAATTCGGTCGAATGAGCTTTCGGCAATTTCAAAACATTGCGCGCGAATTCAATCGTCGCGATTTGCATTCCGAGACAGAGGCCGAGATACGGAATTTTATTTTCGCGCGCGTATTGCGCGGCGAGAATTTTGCCTTCCACGCCGCGTTCGCCGAATCCGCCGGGCACGAGAATGCCGCCGAGTCCTTTCAACGTTTTGTCCACGCCGTTTTTCTCGATGTCCTCGGCATCCACCTGCACGATTTCCACGCCGCAATCGTTCGCCACGCCGCCGTGGATGATGGCTTCATAGACGGATTTGTAGGCGTCCTGCAATTCGACGTATTTGCCGACGACGCCGACGCGCACGCGATGTTGCGGCGCGATGAGTTTGCGGATGATTTCCTGCCAGTGCACCATGTTCGGCGCGGGCGTGGTGAGTTGCAACAGGCGGCAAACCAAATCGTCCATGCGCTCGCGTTGCAACATCAGCGGCATTTCGTAAATGGAATGGTCAACGTCCTTCGCCTCGATGACGGCTTCATTGGGCACGTTGCAAAACAACGAAATTTTCTGACGCAAATCTTTGTCGAGCGGTTTTTCGCAACGGCAAACGATGAGGTGCGGCATGATGCCGATTTCGCGCAATTTGGCGACGGATTGCTGCGTCGGTTTGGTTTTCAATTCGCCCGCCGCTTTGATGAACGGCACATAGGTGACGTGCATGAAAATCGCGTTGTTATATCCGACTTCGAGCGCAAATTCGCGAATGGCTTCGAGAAACGGCAAACCTTCGATGTCGCCCGTCGTGCCGCCGATTTCAGTGATGATGACGTCCGCGCCACTTTTCTCCGCGAGAACGTGAATGCGATTTTTGATTTCGTCCGTGACGTGCGGAATGACTTGCACCGTTTTGCCGAGATACTTGCCTTCGCGTTCGTTGTTGAGGACGGTCTGATAAACCTGACCACTCGTGAGATTGTTCAGGCGCGACAATTTTACGCTGGTGAACCGTTCGTAATGGCCGAGGTCAAGGTCGGTTTCCGCGCCGTCGTCGAGCACATAAACTTCGCCGTGCTGAAACGGCGACATCGTGCCGGGGTCAACGTTCAGATACGGGTCGAATTTTTGCAGCGCGACTTTGAGGCCGCGATTTTCGAGCAACGTGCCGAGCGCGGCAGCCGTCAAACCTTTGCCGAGCGAACTTACTACACCGCCAGTTACGAATATGAATTTCATTTCAAATTAAATTCTTTTTTGGCCACGGATTGAACACGGATGCAACACGGAAAAAACTTTGACACGAATTTCACGAATTAACGCGAATGAAAATCAATTAGTGCAAATTCGTATAATTCACGTCAAAAAATCTGTGTTTAATCCATGTTTCATTCGTGGCTTAAAATCTTTTCCACTTTCGCCACGTCTTCTGGCGCGTCCACGCCACGTTTTCATCGCCAATTCAAGAAATCGTCCGTTGTAAAACCTGCATCTTTCAAAATTCGCAACGTCAAGCCACGACCCAAATCATGGCCTTTGTGAATCGGAACAGTTACAGCCACATCGCGTTCCTGATTGTAAAGCGTCAAATGACTGCCCGCTTGCCGCAACGGAACAAAGCCGTTGTCTTTCAAAAATTTCAATAACTCCGCCGCGCGAATGGCTGGGAATCGGCTCACGCAAATTCGGGAACGGTTAATTCTTCAACGACCAAACGATGGCTGGGCTTGGGAATTCTTTTTCCCAAAGCGCGCAACGATTCCAAATGCAGTTCAATCGCCTCGCGCATATTCGCTTTGGCTTCGGCGACCGAGCCGCCATTGGAAAAACAGCCAGGCAAATCAGGGCAATAAACGGAATAACCCGCTTTCGGGTCTTCCTCGCGTTCAATCACAATTTCGTAAGTCAGCTTTTTCATGGAGTGTTAATTTAATGTTTCGCCAAAAGTTTCTCAACTTTTTCAACATCTTCCGGCGCGTCCACGCCGATGCTGTCGTAATCCACTTTCACGACGGCGATGGAAATTCCGTTTTCCAACGCGCGGAGTTGTTCCAGTTTTTCCGCGTTTTCGAGCGGCGACACGGGAAATTTCACCAGCCGCAGCAACGTTTCGCGCCGGTAGCCGTAAATGCCGAGGTGTTTCAAAAAAGGAAACGCCGCCAACTGTTCGCTTGCCGAACGACTGGCGGCCTCGCGCAGATACGGAATCGTGCGCCGCGAAAAATATAACGCGCGACCGGCGGCGTTGACAACCACTTTCACCGCGTTCGGATTGTCCAATTCGTCCAGATTTTTGATGCGCGTGGCGGCGGTGGACATTTCGGAATTTGTCAGCGCGCTTGCGACGGCATCAATCACGTTCGGGTCAATCAACGGCTCGTCGCCTTGAATGTTCACGACGGCGTCGCACAAATTTTTCCCGGCGACTTCGGCAATCCGGTCCGAACCCGTCGGATGATTCGACGCCGTCATTTCCACGCGACAAATTTTTTTTGCCACGTTCGCAATCCGTTCGTCATCCGTCGCCACGATAATTTCCGAAAGCAACTTCGCTTTTTGACATTGTTCGACGACGCGTTGGATGAGCGGTTTGCCCGCGATGAGCGCGAGCGGTTTGCCGGGAAACCGCGTCGAAGCAAACCGCGCGGGAATAATGCCGATAACTTTCACGGGGCTTAATTAAGCCACAGATTAAACACGGATGAAACACAGATTTTGACCAAAATTGCGCTTTGCATGTTAGATAGACAAATGCTAGATGTTGATTATGAAAGCACTTTCCCGACTGGCGTTCTTGGCTTGTCCTTTGCCAGTTGTCAGTTTTGCAATTTCGTGTTTTGGCGCGCAATCTTTGCCGGACGACTGGTGGCTGCAAGATTCGCCAGAAAAAGTTTTGGCGAAGGCGCAATCAATAAATCAGGACTTGGCCTTTTTTCAGGCCGAAAAATCTGGCTCCATACTTTCGCAAATTACTAATCCATTCGCTAATACGAATGACAACGAACACACGGATTTTCTTCAAAGAAGAAATGCCGATGGATTTGTGGAAACAAAAAATGTCCATTCAGTGAAAAATTTCCAGTTAACAGAATACAAACTGAAAACGGGCAATTACTTTTTCGTGTATGAGCAGATAATCAAAATGGAATTTATAGACGGAGAAGATTTGGAAAAAACAATTGCCACAAAGGTTAATCATCCTTATGACTTCAAGATTCTAAAATCGGAGATGGTTGGCACAAATGATTGCATTATTATCGCCCGCACCATGACTGAACCGCTCTTAAAAGCAGCAGCAGATGTTTACTATGAAAAATATTCTCCAGAAAAAAGAATTGAATTGGGCACGAATTATATTCGTGCTGAAACAGATTTTTATTTTAGGAAAAGCGATGGAGTAACACTCGGCCTAATCAAACGAAATCGGGCTGGCGAACTATTGGAAGATGAGGTTTATGACGCAGTGGAAATCAACCAGCCAATACCTGACAGGGAATTTTCACTGCCAAAGGGAGAGATGAAAATTGCAAAAAACGCCGAGGAAATGCAGAAAATTGAGCATGATGCCATGACAGCGATGCGTGCCAAAACTCCCAAAAATCCGGCGGCTACACCTACGCCTTCGCCTGTGGAAATAGCGGTGGAAAAGCGCGTGTCGGAATTGCCGTGGGCGACAAATTTGCCGAACGCACTGACGCAGGCCAAAGCTGAAAATAAAATCGTGCTTTTGGATTTCACCGGCTCGGATTGGTGCGTCTGGTGCATGAAGTTTGATAATGACGTTTTATCCCAGCCGGAGTTTGCCGCCTACGCCAAAACCAATCTGGTGATGTTCATGTTGGATTTCCCGAATGCAATAAAACAAAGTGAAGCGCTGAAGAAATCCAATCAAGAATTACAGGCTAAATTCAAAGTGGACGGTTTTCCAACTTATATCGCTCTAAATTCAGACGGAAAAGAAATGGGACGGCAAGTTGGTTATTTGTCCGGCGGACCGCAGGCTTTCATCGCCGAACTGGAAAAATTTCGGAAACAATAAATTATTCCACCGTCACGCTCTTGGCCAGATTGCGCGGCTTATCCACGTCGCAACCGCGCTCGATGGCGATGTGATAGGCGAATAATTGCAACGGCACGCTCGCCAAAATCGGGTTCAACGGCTCCAATGTTTTCGGAATAAAAACCACATCGTCCGCGACTTTTTTGATTTGTTTGTCGCCTTCGGTCGCCAGCGCGATAATCGGACCTTTGCGCGCGCGAATCATCGCGAGGTTTGCCAGCGTTTTTTCATACATCGAATCTTGCGGCACGAGAAAAACCGTCGGCGTTTTTGAATCAATCAGCGCAATCGGGCCGTGTTTCATTTCCGCCGCGGAATAACCTTCGGCGTGGATGTATGAAATTTCCTTCAACTTGAGCGCGCCTTCGAGCGCAATCGGAAAGGTGTAGCCGCGCCCAAGGAAAAAGAAGTCGTTCGCCTTGACGTATTTCTTCGCGATTTTTTTCAGCGAATGGTTTTGTGCGAGAATTTTTCCGATTTGTTCCGGCAATTTTTCCAGCGCGCGAAGAATTTCCAACGCGCGCGGCGCGGCGAGCAAACGCATCCGGCCAAGATGAATTGCGAGCAGTGACAAAACGGTCAGTGTGGAAACGAATGCTTTTGTGGACGCGACGCCGATTTCCGGGCCGGCGTGCAAATAAATGCCGCCGTCGGCTTCGCGCGCAATCGTGCTGCCAACGACGTTGACCATCGCCAGCGCTTTGTGGCCGCGCCGTTTGGCTTCGCGCAACGCGGCGAGCGTGTCCGCCGTTTCACCGGATTGCGAGAGCACAAGCAAAACGGTATTTTTTTCCAGCGGACAATTGCGGTAACAAAATTCGTGCGCGAATTCGACTTCGACCGGAATTTGCGCGAGTTCTTCAATCAGATATTCGCCGACGAGCGCCGCGTGCCAGCTCGTGCCGCTGGCGGCGATGACAATACGGTCAATGTTGCGTAATTCCGCCGCCGTCATGTTCAAGCCGCCGAATTTCGCCGTCGCGCCTTCAAAATCCAATCGTCCACGCAACGCGTTTCGCACGGTTTGCGGTTGCTCAAAAATTTCCTTGAGCATGAAATGCGCGTGCTTGCCGCGCGCGGCGTCTTCCTGTGAAAATTCCAGATTGCTGATCTGCACGTTTGCAGTGTCCGCGCCGAGATTTTGCACATCGAAACGTTCCGGCGTGATGGTCGCCACGTCGTAATCATTGAGATAAACGACTTTTTTCGTGTGCGCGACGATGGCGTTTGCATCGCTGGCGATAAAATTTTCATCTTTCCCGATGCCGATGATGAGCGGTGAACCGCGTCGCGCGCCGACAATGGTGTTCGGAAAATCCGTGCAGATGACCGCGAGTCCATAAGTGCCGATGACTTCGCGCAACGCGTCGCAAACCGCCAGGGTGAGCGCGTCGCCCGCAACGCCATTTTTGCCGCGCCGTTTCTCGTAATAACCGCCAATCAAATGCGCGAGCACTTCCGTGTCCGTGTCGGAAGTAAATTTGTGGCCGAGCTTCAGCAATTTTTGTTTGAGCGCGTCGTAGTTTTCAATGACGCCGTTGTGAACGACGGCGATTTTTTCCGAAGCGTCGGTTTGCGGATGTGAATTTTTGTCGGATGGAATTCCATGCGTTGCCCAGCGCGTGTGCGCGATACCCAGATTTCCAGCCGCCGGTTCGGATTTCAACAATGGCGCGATGCCTTCGTCAATTTTCCCTTTCTTTTTGCGGATGAGCAAATCGGCGTCATGCAGCACAGCCACGCCCGCGCTGTCGTAACCGCGATATTCCAGCCGCCGCAAGCCTTCAAGCAGGATGGGCGAAGCCGATTTCTTTCCGACGTAACCTATGATTCCACACATAATTTTTTGTCCGCAGATTGCGTTAATTTCCTCAGATTTTTTGAAAAAATTTAATCTGCGTAAAGCTGCGAATCGGCGGATTTATTTTCCGTTCAAGATATAATTTGCCGCGCCGTTCAAATCATCCACGATCACTGCACGCGCAATCTTTGCAAGCGATTCGCGTTCCACTTCCGCGCCGTAACCGGTGCGGACAAGAATACTTTTTTTCACGCCCGCGTTCCAGCCACATTCGAGGTCAATCAATTTGTCGCCGACCACAAAACTTTCCGCAAGGTTCAGCCCAAATTCGTCGCGCGCGTCGAACAAAAATTGCGGCGACGGTTTGCGTCCGCGGCTCGGCTGGCCGGGCGCTTCGGGCGCAATGTAAATTTTTTCAAATTTCACGCCAGCGCGCGCAAATTCATTTTGCAAATGGCGATTCACATTTTCCGCTTCGGCTATCGTGAAATAGCCGCGCCCGATGCCGGATTGGTTCGTGACGACAATCAATTTGAATCCGGCGTCGGCCATTTTTTTCAACGCCGCGCCCGCGCCGGAAAAAATTTCCACGTCTTCCGGGCGGTGCAGATAATTTTTTTCCACGATGAGCGTGCCATCGCGGTCGAGAAAAACAGCTCGATTCATTCCGCGCATTGTGAATTTGTCGCGGCAAGAATGGAATTGAAATTTTTCCCGAATTGTGCGTAGGCTGATGAAACGTTCCGTCAAAATGGCGAAACGCAAAATTCATCAATTCATCACATGAGCAAAGGCAGACTTGGAATTTTGGTGGGCGGCGGACCGGCGCCGGGATTGAACGGCGTCATCGCGGCAGCCACCATTGAAGGCATCAATCAAGGTTACGAAGTCATCGGCTTCCGCGACGGCTTCAAGCACATCGCGCAAGGCGACACGACGCAAATTAAACCGCTGTCCATCCGCGACGTGAAGGACATTCACATCAAGGGCGGCTCGATTCTCGGCACGGCGCGCACGAACCCGACCAAGTCCGAGGAGCAGATGAAAAATTTGTTCACCGTTTTTGAAAATCTCGGCATCACGGCGCTGGTAACGATTGGCGGTGACGACACGGCGTTTTCCGCGAGCGTGGTGGCGAAACGCAGCAATGGAAAAATCAAAGTCGCGCACGTGCCCAAGACGATTGACAACGATCTGCCGTTGCCCGGCTCGACGCCGACCTTTGGTTACGAAACCGCGCGGCATTACGGCGTGCAACTCGTCCGCAATCTGATGGAAGACGCACGCACGACGTCGCGCTGGTATATCATCGTGAGCATGGGGCGCGCGGCGGGACACCTCGCGCTCGGCATCGGCAAAGCCGCCGCCGCGACCCTGTCCGTCATCTCCGAGGAATTTCGCGGACGCACCGTGACTGTGGACGAAGTTTGTGACATCATCATCGGCTCCATCATCAAACGCAAAGCCGAAGGCTCGAATTACGGTCTCGTCGTGCTCGCCGAAGGTTTGATCGAATCGCTCGGTGAAAAGGGCATTGTTGCCGCGCTGCCCGAAGGCCAGATTGAACGGTTTGGCAAAGTGGTGCGCGACGACCACGGCCATTTGCGTCTGGGTGAAATTGAATTTGGCCGCCTGATGAAAGAATTGTTGACGCAACGCCTCGAAAAACTCGGCATCAAAATGACGTTCATTGACAAGGACCTCGGCTATGAATTGCGCTGCGCCGACCCGATTCCGTTCGACGCCGAATACACGCGCGACCTCGGCTATGCCGCCGTGAAATTTTTACTTTCCGGCGAAGCCGAAAAATACGGCGCCATCATCAGTTTCGTGGACGGCAAAATGATTCCGCTGCCGTTTGAGAAAATGCTCGACCCGAAAACCGGCCGGATGCAAAACCGCAAAGTCAACGTGGACGGCGAAGCCTTTGAATGTGCCCAAGCCTACATGATTCGCCTCGAACGCGAAGATTTTGAAAACGAAAAACAACTTGGCAAACTCGCCGCCGTGATTAACGTGACGCCCGACGAATTCAAAAAACGCTTCGGCTACCTCGCCGGTCTGAAATAATTTCACAGAAGCGAACAAAGCGAACAAAGGAAAATTTATTTCTCCGTTTTCTTAGTTGCCTTCTGTTAAATTTTTCCGCGTGAAGCCGCTCGCCGATTGCAAACTTTACACCTTCATGGACACGGCCTATCTGCATGGCCGTGCGCCCGAATTTGTCGCGCAACAACTCTGCGACGGCGGCAGCGATTTGATTCAACTCCGCGCCAAAAATTCTTTGCCTGATGAAATCCGCGCGCTGGCCGAAAAAATTTTACCCGTCACCAAACGCGCCAACGTCGGCCTCGTCATCAACGACCATCTGGAAATCGCCCGCGAAATTGGCGCGGAAATTTGCCACTTGGGACAGGAAGATTTTTTCGACACTGGATTCACCAACGTCTCTCAACTCTCAACTAAAAACTCTCAACTCAAAATCGGTTTGAGCACTCACGCGCCCGCCCAAGCCCAACGCGCAATTTCCGCCGGAGCCGATTACGTCGCCATTGGCCCGATTTTTGCCACCGGCACGAAACCAACTGCCAAGCCCGTGACGCTCGAATATGTCTGCTGGGCGAATGAAAATGTGAACATCCCGTGGTTCGCCATCGGTGGAATCAATCTGGAAAATCTCGACGACGTTTTGGCGGCGGGCGCAAAACGGATTTGCGTCGTCTCGGCGATTCTCAATTCATCTGACATCACCAAAGCCTGCGCGGAGTTCCGTCAGCATTTGAAATGAATTCACAGCAAATTTAAGCGCCTAACGGTGCTTGCGAGGCTGTGCAAATTTCGTAATTCTTGACTGTGTAAATTTTGGCAAAAAAACGTGACAAGTTTATGAAACATTATTTGTTCGTAACATTTCTAGTTATCGCGGCTGGTAATTTGTTTGCCGACGATAATTCCGCGCGTCGTTATGCTGCTCTTGAACGGAACGCCATCACTTCCAAGTACTTTTTGCTTTCGACAAAACAAGCTCAAGACAACTTGAAGCTCACGCCAGAACAGATTGCGACGTTGAAATCTGCAATGACAGATTCTCCGACGAACATTCCCGCCGTTGTTGAGCATCGCCGTTTGCAAAAACAACTCTTGGAAGCCGCAAAATCAGATGAAGAACGGACAAAAATTCGTCGGACAGGAAATGAAAAGGTTTCCAAGCTGATTCATCAAAATTGGGAAATGGTTCTCAAAAATACGCTGTCGCCAGCCCAACAAAAAAATTTGAGCCAATTATATTTTCAAATGAAAGGGCCGATTGTCTTGCTTGAGGATACCAACGCGGCTCAACAATTAAATTTGACGAAAGACCAAATGAATCAGTTGAAGGATGTCGCAAAATCGGATGACGAATTATTGACTCCGCTGCGTCACAGATTTCTTGGATTACAAATTCAGCCTGCCCGTCAAAGAGAGCGGACAGATTTGGAATCTGAAATTGAAAGCATTGCTCGCGTAATCAAGGAAGTTGAAAAAGACGAAGATTCCGAGCTTCTGGCTGTTTTGAGCAAAGAACAAAAAAATTCCTGGAGTGAAATTCGCGGAGCGCCTATTTCCATTGATTGGAAAATGGATTATTTCTCTGATACTCCATTTGTCGAAAATTAGATTTGATTTGGATAACAAATTTGCTGAGGTGTTAATGATTTTTTTGGAGGGGGCGGAACGACAAAGTTTTCGGAATGGCATTTTATTCATTCCGTCATCTTGTCAAAAGCTCATTTGCACATTTTCAAAAACTCCGCTTCGTCCAAAATTTGTATTCCGAATTCTTTGGCTTTGTCCAATTTTGAACCGGCTTCCGCGCCGGCCAGAATGTAATCCGTTTTTTTGCTGACGCCGCCGGTCACTTTGCCGCCCGCCGCTTCAATCTTTGCCGTCGCTTCGTCACGCGTCAACGTCGGCAACGTGCCGGTCAGCACAAAGATTTTTCCGGCAAATGCGCCTGACGGCACGGCGGAATTTGTCTTTTCGCTTTGCGGTTTGATTTCCAATTCGCGAATTCGGGCGAGAACTTTTTTTCCGGCGGACGACGCGAAGTAATCCAGCACGCTTGCCGCTGCGACGGGGCCGACTTCCACCATTTTCGCTTTCAATCCGCCGGATTCGAGCCGCGTTTCAATTTCGCCGATTTCTTTTTTCAATTCGGCGTCACGTTGTTCGCGTTTTGCTTTTTCCTTTTCGTCTTTTGGCGGATTTTTGCGGGAGCGCGGACTGATTTCGGCGCGTTCATTTTCTCTCTCGCCCAAATCGCGGATGTCGCGCAACACTTCGGAATGTGCGAGTGCGTCCAAATTTTCGTGCGTGGCGGCGAGTTGTTTGGCGGTCGCTTCGCCGACATCGGAAATCGCCAGCGCAAAAATCCAGCGCGAAAGCGGCGCGGTTTTAGCGCGCGCCAACGCTTCCAAAACTTTCGTCGCGTTTTTTTCGCCGAACACGCGCGGTTCGTTGTCCGTACCGAGATTCAATTTGGCAAGCTGCTCCAATTTCAAATCGAACAAATCGAGCGGCTCTTTGACGAGGCCGCGTTCGACCAATTTGTCCGCGACGATGCCGCCGAGCGATTCGAGGTCCAACGCCTTGCGCGCCGCGAAATACTCCACGCGCCGCATGAGTTGCGCCGGACAACCCGCGATGTTTTGACAGCGCCACGCGACTTCTTCGTCGCCACTCGTTGAAATTTTGTCGCGCGAAATCATGCCGCCACAAACCGGACATTTGCCGCCGACATATTGGAACAAATCAAATTCTTTCGCGTCGCGCGGACGTTTTGATTTCACGACTTCGTAAATTTCGGGAATGACCATGCCCGCTTTACGAATCACCACCGTGTCACCGATGCGAATGTCTTTGCGACGAATTTCGTCTTCGTTATGCAACGTCGCACGCGAAATCGTCGAGCCTTGCACAAAAACCGGTTCGAGTTCGGCGACGGGCGTGAGGACGCCGGTGCGCCCGACTTGCACGGTGATGGATTTCAAAACCGTTTCGGCGGGTGTAATCCACGGCACGGGTTTGTGGACGATGGCGTAGCCGGGCGCGCGGCTGCGTCCGGGAATTTTCGCCCAGTCCGCGAGCGTGTTCACTTTCAGCACGATACCGTCAATTTCGTAAGGCAACTGGCGGCGCAAATCTTTTGTCTCATCGTAATGCGCGACAATTTTGTCCGCGTAAATTTTCAAAACTTCCTCGATGCCATCGCAAACCCACCACAGTTTTTGCGTGGGCAAACCGAAGGCGGCGAGCGTTTCGAGCATTTCGGAATGGGTTTTGAATACGATGCCGTCCACCGCGCCGGTCGCGTAAAACACAGCGCGAATCGGACGTTGCGCGACGAGTTTGGGATTGAGTTGCTTGAGCGCGCCGGCTGTAGCGTTGCGCGCGTTGGGAAATGGTTTTTCGCTTTCGGCTTCGAGTTTTTTGTTCAACGCCTCGAAATCAGCGATGGACGTATAAGCCTCGCCGCGCACTTCGAGAAGAGTTGGAGTTTTGCCACCGAGACGCAGAGACACAGAGTCATCTTCAAAAAGAGTTTTTTGTTTTCTCTGTGTCTCTGCGCCTCGGTGGCTAAAATCTAAATTCAACGGAATTGAGCGAACGGTTTTGAGATTCGTTGTAATGTCATCGCCAAATTGGCCGTCACCGCGTGTGACGCCGAGCGCGAGTTTGCCGTTGCGATAGTGGACGCTGATGGATACGCCGTCCACTTTCGGCTCGATGACATATTGAATTTTATCACGGCCAAGATGCTTACGAATCGTCGCGTCGAACGCGCGCAATTCCGCCAGCGTATTTTCGTCCTGCGCGCGATTGCGTTTTTCGCGATTCCGCTCTTCCTCGCTGTTCGGAATTTCGCTGGCCGAAACTTTGTCGAGCGACAGCATCGGGACAAGATGTTTGACGCGGACAAATTTTTCGCTCGGCGCGCCGCCGACGCGTTGGGTGGGAGATTCCGGCGTGACCAATTCGGGAAATTCACTTTCCAATTTTTGCAATTCGCCGAAAAGCTGGTCATATTCGTGATCGGAAATTTTCGCGTTGCCCTCGACGTAATAGGCGTGATCATGCGCGCGGATTTCACCGGCAAGTTGGGCATGGCGTTTTTTGGCTTCGGCGTATGTCACGGAAAAAGTTTAGCGACGACCTGCGGAAAGAAAAACTATTTTGACCATATCACAAATGAGTTTTACGCTGACGAGGTGCAGGGAAAATTGACCGACATATTTCATTTGCCCGAAAAGCGATGGCTGGGGCCCGCGCCGTTGCCACGCACTTACACAGATTATCTCGGACGGAAATTGCTCTTATTCCTGCTCACGGTGCAAGGTCTCGGCGCGTTCGCGCTCATCACGCTTGGCGTTATTTTGCGAAAATCTGGCGTGGCCGAAAATGTCATTCGGCCGCGCATCCGGCAGGAAATCGCGCGCGCCGGTGTCGCCTTGCTGCCGATGTTCATTTTCATCGCGCTGGCGCTCGGTTTTTTGGTCGTGGGACAAACCGTCACCGCGCTGGAAAAGGTCGGCGCCATCAATTATCTCGGTTCAACGATGGTCATTGTTGTCGTGCGCGAATTGGGGCCGCTGCTGGCGGCGGTGCTGGTGCTGGCGCGCGTCGGCACGGCGAATGTGATTGAACTGGGCACGGCGCGCGCGCTGGGCGAAGTGGAAGCGCTCGAAGCGCTGGGCATTGACCCGGTGCATTATCTTATCGTCCCGCGCGTCATCGGCATGGCGCTCGGCATTTTTTCGCTGACGGTTTATTTGATTATCGGCACGCTGGTGAGCGGTTATCTGTTTGCCTTTTTGCAAAATGCGGCGCTGACGCCCGACAATTATTTCAAGCAAATCACCAGTGCGCTCGGCTGGCTAGATTTTGTGTTGCTTGCGCTGAAAACCACCGCGTTCGGATTTTTCATCGCCATCGTGACGTGTTATCACGGTCTCGCGCAACCGCTGCGGCTCGAGGAAGTTTCGCGCGTGGCCGTGCGCGCGATTTCGCAAGGCGTCATCGTTTGCGTGTTTGTGGACGCGCTGTTCATCGTGATTTATCTGTTTTCATGAGCGAAATTTCCCAGCCGCCCATTTTGGAAATCCGCGACGCGGCGGTCGCGGCGTTGCGCGAACCTTCGCTCATGGTGGTCGAGAAAGTGAACTGGACGATTTTGCCGGCGGAATTTTGGGTGGTCGCCGGCCAGCAGTATTCCGGCAAAAGCGATTTGCTGATGCTCGGGGCGGGTTTGATGAATCCCGCCGGCGGCAGTTGCCGCGTGTTTGGTTGCGAAACGGCATCGTTCGGCGAAGCGCAATTGGCTGAACGCCTGCGTGTCGGTTTCGTTTTTCAAGGTGGCCAATTGTTCAACCGGTTGACGATTGCCGAAAACGTCGCGCTGCCGTTGCGCTATCAAAAAGATTGGACGCCGGAACAGGCGGCGGAATCTGTAAAAACGTTGCTGGACATTTTGGAATTGTCGCCGATTGCCGACCTCACGCCGCCAAACGTCGCGGCGAGCTGGCGTTTGCGCGCAGCGCTGGCGCGCACGCTGATTCTCAAACCCGAATTGCTGCTGCTCGACAATCCATTGCACGGCTTGGGCGCGCGGCATCGCCAGTGGCTGTTGCATTTTCTGGATCAACTTTGGCGCGGCCACGAATTTTTCGGTGGACGACCGTTGACGCTGATTGTTTCGACCGAAGATTTGCGCCCGTGGCAAAATGCGCGGCGTAAATTCGCGTTGTTGCACGAAAAAAAATTTATGCCGCTCGGTTTCTGGACGGAAATCGCCACAACCGAAGATCCAATTGTCAAAGAATTATTGGCCGAGCCGGAAGAAATAAGTGCCCACGGCTAAACCACTTTAACGTTTCAATGTTCTAATCATTAAATTTTATGCCACTGCAAGATTTGACTCCGCAATTGCGCACGCGCTTGAACCGCATGGAACGCCTCGTCGGCTGGTTTGTGTTTTTCGCCACCGCGCTGTTGCTGTTCGGCTTTGGTTACTATGTTTTCAACAAGGCGCGGACCAACGGCTGGTTTCTGGTGAAGGCGAAATTTTACACTTACGTCAGCAACGCGTCGGGTTTGACCGTCGGTGCGCCGGTGGTGTTGATGGGATTTCAAGTCGGCCAAATCAGCGGCATCACCGCCATGCCGCCGCGTTCAAAGTATAATGTGCGGATTGAATTTTTCGTCAACCAGGTCACGCCGCAAAAAGACCCGTATTACGGATACATCTGGAGCGAAGGTTCGCTGGTCAAAGTGAATTCGGATTTGCTCGGCAATCGTTCGCTGGAAATCACGCGCGGCACGAACGGTTGCAACGCCTATCTCACGCATCCGCTGGAAACCTTGTCGCTGGAGGAGGCCAAAGAACTTTCCGATCCGCAAGACTGGCGGCTGGCGGAAAATCTTTACGATGAAAATTCCAATCTCGTTTTTCGCGTCTATGCCACAACCTTGTGGCCGTCCAACGTGGAACAAATGGCGGAAATGAAACTGGATTCGATTCCGGCCATCAACGTGAAACAAAACCGTTCGCACATCACGGCGATGTGGAACAAACAATTGCAGTGTTACGAGCCGTACAATCCCCGCGACAGCGTCGGAACCAACGCGTATCAATTGGTCGTCGCGGAATCACCGTCCGTGACCGATCAGGCGCAGGCGATGATCACGCAAGTCCAAAAAGCGTTGCCGGGAATTCTGGCGCTCACGAACAAAATCGCCAACGTGTTGGACAACGCCAACGCCACGCTTGCCAACGCCGCGCTCGCCACGTCCAATTTGAACCAGACCATCGTTTCCACGCAGCCGATGCTGACGAATTTCACCGACATCAGCGCGCAATTGCGCGAGCCGGGCGGCATGGTCAATTGGGCAATTGGCACCAACGGCAACGAACAATTGCAAGGCATTTTGACCAACGCGAATTCGGTTCTGGCCGGCGCGGACACGAATCTCACGGCGATTTTGATTCATCTTTCCGACCTCACGAGCAATCTCAACGTGCAGGTGCAATCCAACACCAATATGTTGAGCAGCATTTCCAAAATTGTCGTGGACACGGACGATTTCATTCAAGGATTGAAACGGCACTGGCTCTTGCGCTCGGCGTTCAAAGAAGAAAACGCGCCGCAGAACACGAACGCGCCACCGCCCGATTTGCGCCCGCCGCGGATGCGTCAAGCTGGTTGACCCAGAAAACGGCGCAGGCGATTCAGCATGGATTCAGCAAAACGCTCGTAATGCGCGAGCGGGCGACCGTGAATTTTGATTTCGTCAATCGTCGCCAGCGTCATGCAAAAATCCAAATCGTGAAACGCGCGCCCGCGCTTGACGCGGTTCAACCAGCGTTTCAAATCGGTGATTTCCTCGATTTCCTCTTTCTGGCCGGGATGAAAAGAGATTTTCCAATCATCGCGGCGCATAAAACCATCCGCCTCGTTTTTATTTTCAAACCATGAATCGCAGAGCAGGATGCAAATGGATTTGCCCGGAATTTCGCCGAGCCGATAAAGCACGATACGCGCGTCTGTTTCGCTGAAATGGTCGAACGCGATGTCCAGCGCGTCGGAATCCGGCGGCGTGAATTTGGTCTGGAAACCGACGTGAAAACCGCCGCGTTCGGCGCGCGATTTTTCAAAGCAAAGATTCTCCTCGAAAATCCAAATCGCGTCGGTCGCGAAACCGCGTTCGGCGAGAATTTTTTTCCAGGCGTCAAGCGCTTCATTCAGCACGGGACGGGTCATAGGCGACGATGAATTCATGCGGGGGCTAACTTTGGCTTTTTTGAAACCATTCTGCAAACAATTTGATGCCTTGCTCGATTTTGATTTGCGGATGATAACCGAGCTTTTCACCCGCCTTGGAAATGTCGGCGAACGTGATCGGCACGTCGCCGGGCTGGTTCGGCTTGCGGTCAATCACGGCTTTTTTGCCCAGCGCGGCTTCGAGCAATTCAATCAAGCGGCTCAATTTCACCGTTTGCGATTCGCCAAGATTGAAGATGTCGTAGCCAAATTCTTTTTTTGTCGCCGCAACAATTCCGTCCACCGTATCGGAAACGTAGGTGTAATCGCGCGCCGTGCCGCCATCGCCGAAAACCGGAATCGGTTTGCCGTTTGTGATGAGCATGGCGAATTTGCGGATGGCCAAGTCCGGTCGCTGGCGCGGGCCATAAACCGTGAACAGACGCAGCATCGTCACGTCCATTTTGTGAACGTGATGGTAAACGTGCCCGAGCGCTTCGCACGCCAGCTTGCTCGCCGCGTAAGGCGAAATGGCGGAAACAATCGGGTCGCTTTCCGCAAACGGCACTTTGGAATTCACGCCGTAAACTGATGACGACGAAGCGAGGATAATTTTTTTTGCGTCATTTTTTCGCGCAGCTTCAAGCAGGTTGACCGTGCCTTCCACATTGACACGCTGATACAACGCCGGCTGCTCCAAACTTGGCCGCACGCCCGCGCGCGCCGCGAGATGGATGACTTGGTCAAATTGAATCGAAGAAAAAATTTCGTCGAGCGCGGCAACATCTGTCAAATCACCGTGGACAAACTCAAACGGTTTGGCGAGCGATTGGATGTCGCGGATATTTTTGCGTTTAAGTTGCGGGTCGTAGAAATCATTCAAATCATCAAACGCCCAGACACTGTGGCCGTCGCGCAAGAGCCGTTCGCAAACGTGCGAGCCGATGAAACCCGCGCCGCCAGTGACCAAGAAATTCATTTCGAGACGCTAACAATGAGAAGGGAAAGTGTCGAGGATTTGCAGGTCTATCATGTTCTGAGAAATTTTGTCAAATGCCGGTTTGTCCTCCGCGACTGGTATTTTTTGTAATAGACTCAAAGATTTTTACAAAGGCATCAGATTTTTCTTTATCACCGGATTGAATGACTTCTTGTAAAATTCCAAAAAGTTGTTTCTGAACATCAGTCTGTCCCTGCATTCCTTTTGCAATAACTTCTGCTTTCTGAATTTCTTTATCTGCTGTTGCTGTCTTAACGATAGTTAAAACTGTCTCCATCATCTTTTGGAATTGCTCTCCAACTACGGATTCAGTGACGGCAGCACGCTTATCAATCTGATTAAGAGCCTCAACGGTTTTCTGGTGACTTTCGGAAGCCCGTCTGTCAGACAAAATGGCAAGAACAATGGCAACAATAGCCAGAACAATCGAAACAATGCTGGCAATAAAGTTAAATGTATCTATCGTAGTCATAAAATTTAAAAGGTTGCCTAACAGTTGAGCCTATTTCATTTTGTGAATTTCACTGTATTTTACCTTTCAATTTCTGTCCACGACAAATTTGTCACGCTTTTTTCTGAAACTGGCCGTAGTCGCCTTCGAGCAGGCCGCGAAAAGACAAATCTTCATCGAGTTCCGGCCAGTGCAAGCCGAACGGAGAAATTTCGATCTGATTCAGTTGCGAATGTGTGCCGCACGCGAGACGCGGATTTTGCGCGACGGGAAAGCGGATTTCCTCACCGTTTTCCATGCGCACGACGATGAGTCCGTTTTCGTGAACGGCGGCAACCGCGCTGTCAGTCAAGGTGTTCATGCCACTTCTCAATTATCAGCTTTTTATTTTGTTCCGCAAGTTTTTCAGCTTTAGATAAATCGTGAAGTTTAATCCCTTTCGATTCGCGCAATCCGACTTCGCTTTCAATATCAAATACAGCTTCGCCGTTGCCATAACGGACGTGAACATGAATCGGGCGATGCTCGTTGCTGTAAAAGAAAAATTTGAATCCGTTCTTTTGGAAAATTGTAGGCATGGTGATGCAATTTGCATTGAATCATTTTGCTGCCGAAAAATGCAAAATAGTGGCGGAGAGCGGCGCGACTTCAACCGTCACATTAGCCGAATTGGTTCCGACAATTTGTTGCCATTGCCCTGCCCAAGTTCCTTGCGCGTCAATCGGTGCGCCGCCGAGTGTGAGGCCGGTTTTAGCGGCCATGTCATTGTCTTTTTGGTTCAAATCCATGCGCTGATAATTTTGTGCGCTGACGTTCGCGGGCAGTTGCAATGAAACTTTTGCCGGTTGCGCGTTCGTGCCGAAACTTTTGTTGATGAGCGTCAGATAAATGGAATTGTCATGGTCGCGATAGGCGTAGGCGTCGAAATCAAATTTCAGGTTTGAGTTGATTTTCACCACGAGCGGCTGGCCGTGCGCGCTTTGGCTGAAAGCAAGATAGCCATAAGATTGCGGACGAATTTCAAGTCCATGACCATCGGGAAGATGGACGAATGCGGCGTAATTTGCCGCGCCAAATGTGCCGTCGCGTCCCACGGATTCGCCGGTGTGAAAGTTCATGCCCAAAATGTGATGCGCCGCCCACCAGTGAATGCAGTCCAGCACCCACAACGCGGACACATAAGTGTCACTCGAACCGCGCGCGCCGCCGTTGTAGCAACTGTTCAATTCGTCAATCCGATACGGCACGCCTTCCGCCGCGAGTTTCGCGCCGGTTTCGTTGTAAGCGTGTTGATAAACACCGTGAAGCCGGTTGGAAAGAAAACGGACACGATTGGCGGCAGGGTCTTCTTCTCCGGCACGACCGGAACCGAGAAAATAATAATGGTCGCTCGCCATCGCCAGATGGCCGGTGGCAAAAACGGCTTTGGCCAAACCGAGCGCGTAAGGGCCGATGGCGCTCGCGCCGTCAAATTGCGCGTCCGGCACAGATTTTAGAATGGCGTCGAAATGCGGTTTCCATTGCGCGAAATAGGCGTCGAACGTTTTGAGATAAAAATTCGGTTCGTTGCCGATGGAAAAACAATCCAGCGCATCGGCGTCGTGCGTGGCAATGTAACTGGCCAGCCGCGCGGAATTCGTCGGGTCGCCATTTTTCAGGCGGAAGGAATAAATCACTTTCACACCCGCCACGCGCGCGAAGTCGAACAACGGGTCAATGTCATTGGTGTCCGGCACGGAAATGCGCGAATCGTCCACGGCGTTCGCGCCGACGCGCAGGCTTTTGATGCCGAGCGTTTTGAACGTGTTGACCATCGCCGTGTCTTGCGGCGTGAAATAGTAATGTCCGTCTTTGGGAATCAGCGTGGACGATTCAAAACTCAAGCCCAGAAATCGCGGCGGCAACTCTTTGCCGTTGCTTTCATCGGAAACTGAAATGGCCACCGGCTGCGTCTGCGCTGTTGCAAATTGAACGACGAACAGCGTGAAAGTGAAAAACAAGAATGAAAAAGAAAATTTTCCCAACCATTTGAGCAAAGCGAGGTGATTCATGTGGAAATGTTAACAACGGGAGAGAAAGGTGTCGAGCGTGCAGGAAATTTTTGCAGCTTATGAGTATTAGGCGCTATCATGGCCAAACAAACTGTTGAGCCTTCGGACTGTCGGGGTCGAACCACTCCTCGGCTGATTCCGCATATTTTGGTGTACCATCTTTCAAGACCCGCATCAAAATCAATCTGCCAACTGGTGCTCCGTGCTTGTAACGCAATCTGCCAGTGCTGTCGGCGATAATCTTGCCGTCGTCTAATAGCTGCTTGAACTTCGGAAACATTCCGACATTAGCCGTCGTCAAAAAAATCTCTTTTGGGTGCGTTGTGTCCATAGCGTCTAACATTAGACCACAGCTTGCGGTCTATTTTTCACAATTTTTACTGTGTTTCGCATTTCAATCTCTGCCCATCCAAATTTTGAATTGAAATTCCTAGTTAAAAACGTGCTGACAAAAACCGCAAAAATCACAACCCATTCAACACGTCAATCAATTGCCGCAAGCGTCCGTAATCGCGGCGATTGAAATTGAAAGCGATGCGCGCGAGTTGCAGATGGTCGTTGTCTTCCACTTCGTCTGCCAACGGTTTGACGGCGCTGATTTTGCCTTCGACGATGATGTCCGTGAAATCTTCGTTCATCGCAGCCAGCGCGGATTCGGTCGGCGCATTTTTCAATCGGATGACGAGCAAATCTTTCACGAAGCGTGTAGAATGGAAATTCCGGTAGAAGCGCGTGATGATTTTCACGGCTTCATCCGCGTTGTCGGTGATGTGATAAAGATTCAAGTCGTCGGGCGAAATGAGTTTGTTGCGCAGCAATTGTTCGCGCACGTTTTTGTTCCACGTGTGCCAGTAATCGCCGCCGGGTCGCTCGATGAGCAGGAGCGGCATGAGTTGGCTCTTGCCGGTTTGCATGAGCGTGATGGCTTCGTAACCTTCGTCCAGCGTGCCGAAGCCACCGGGAAACAAAACAATCGCGTCCGAGTGCCGGATGAAAATCAATTTGCGCGTAAAAAAGTATTTGAACGTGATAAGTTTTTTGTCCTCGGCGATGATCGGATTCGCACCTTGTTCCCACGGCAGGCGGATGTTCACGCCGAAACTGTTTTCCGGCCCAGCACCTTCGTGTCCGGCCTGCATGATGCCCGGCCCCGCGCCGGTGATGACCATGAATCCGGCCTTCACAATTTTTTTGCCGAAGTCCGCCGCCTGTTGATATTCGATATTGTCCGGCTTCGTCCGCGCAGAACCGAAAATGGAAACCTTGCGTTTGCCGGCATACGGCGCAAAAAGCCGGAACGAATAACGCAATTCGCGCAGCGCGGTCTGAATCACGCGCACGTCGCCGGTGTCCTTCACGTCGGTCAGCAATTTGAGCGCGTTTTCGATGATGTCGGCAACTTCGGCTTCATTGTAACCGCCGCCTCTGGATTGAATGAGTTCCTGGATTTGTTGTTTGAGTTTGGGATCAATTGTCCCTTTGGATTTAACCGCTTTCATTTCTATTCCTTGTATTCTTAAAGTTTTGTCAGCATAGCAGGCGGAGTTTCAATTGCAATCATGCTTTTGCGCATTGACATCCGCGGTCGAAAATCTATCCTCCGCACTCATTTATTTTGCGGGCTTTCGTCCCGCGCGAGAAAGGAAGTGAGTTGCGTTGACAGAAATTAAACTGAAAAAAGGCGAGCCGGTGGATCGTGCGTTGCGGCGGCTGAAGAAAAAAGTGGACCGCGAAGGCACGCTCAAGACCGTGCGCAGTCATCGGCATTTTGAAAAGCCGAGTGAACGCCGCCGTCGCAAACAAAAAGTCGCGCGCTTCTCCGCGATGCTCGCGGCGCGTTACGCCGACCTGTGATTTGATTTGCAACTTCCAAAGCCGCGCGTGTCCGATTACGATGCGCGCGGTTTTTTTATGTATTCGTTCTCAACCTGCTGGAATTCCCAGCGCCACACCGATGGCCGCACGATGTTGCGCGAAATTCGCGATCTCGGTTTTGAATACGCCGAATTGAGCCACGGCATCCGGCTCGCGCTCGTGCCGGGAATTCTCGAAGCCGTGGACGCCGGCGAAATCAAAATCTCCACCGTTCATAATTTTTGTCCGCTGCCGATGGGTGTCGAAAAACCGTCGCCCAATCTCTACGAATTTTCCGCCGAAGACGCGCGCGACCGCGAACTCGCGCTCAAACACACGCTCAAGACCATCGAATTTGCCGCGCGCGTCAAAGCCAAACTTATCGTGCTGCATCTCGGCAGCATTGAATTGAAAGATTACACCGGCAAATTGAAGGAAATGCTGGAACGTGGTGAACGCAACTCGCCGAAATACGAAAAGCTGCTCGCCGAAGCGCAAAAAAATCGCGAAGCCAAAAAAGAAAAATTCTTCGCGCATACCAAAGACATGCTTCGGCAAATTCTGCCCGAAGCCGAAAAGCGCGGACTCAAACTCGGCTGCGAAAATCGTGAAGCCGTCGAAGAAATTCCGCTCGACGGCGATTTTGAAAATTTCCTGCGTGAATTTAGCAGCCCGAACATTGGTTACTGGCATGATTGCGGCCACGCGCAAATCAAGGAAAACCTCGGCTTCATCCGCTATCAGGATTTTCTCGCGCCGCTCGCGCCGCGTCTCGCCGGATTTCACATCCACGACGTGCAATTTCCCGCGCAAGACCATTGCCCGCCCGGCAGCGGCATGATTGATTTCGCCGCGCTCAAACCGTTCGTCAAACCGGAACACATCAAGGTTTTTGAATTAAGTCCCGCGCTGCCCGTTGAAGCCGTCAAAGCCAGCATCGCGCATCTGAAAAGCATTTGGGGCGAGAAATGAAAAAAATTGCGGTAAAAATTGTGCGACAATTGCAAGCCGCAGGATTTTCCGCCTTCTGGGTCGGCGGTTGCGTGCGCGATTTTTTGCTCGGACGCGAACCAGACGATTTTGACATCGCCACGGACGCGAAACCGCAGCAGGTCGAAAAATTGTTTCCCAAAACGATTGCCGTCGGCAAGAAATTTGGCGTCATCGTCGTTGTCGAAAACAAACAACAATTTCAAGTCGCCACCTTTCGCGCGGAAACGGATTATCAGGACGGTCGCCGACCGGAAAAAGTCGTTTTCGCCAGCGCGCAATCCGACGCGCTCCGCCGCGATTTCACGGTGAACGGACTTTTCTACGACCCGACTTCAAAGCAAATCCACGATTGGGTCGGCGGCGAAAAAGATTTGCGCGCCAAAATTATTCGCACCATCGGCCAGCCGGAAGAACGTTTTGGCGAAGACCATTTGCGGATGCTGCGGGCAATCCGTTTCGCCGCGCAATTGAATTTTGAAATCGAGCCGAAAACATTTGCCGCGATTCAAAATCTCGCGCCGAAAATCAAACTCATCAGCGCCGAACGGATTCGCGATGAATTGCTGAAATTATTTTCGCCGCCAAACGCAGACTTCTCCCTCTCCTCTGCTGGAGGAGAGGGTAGGGGTGAGGAGGCCAATGTTTCCAAAATTCAAAACCCCTCACCCCGACCCTCTCCCCGTTTGAGCGGGGAGAGGGAGACAAATTCCGCCGCGCGTGGCTTGCTCTTGCTCCGCGACAGCAAATTGCTCGAACAAATTTTGCCCGAACTCGCCGCAACGATTGATTGCGAACAATCGCCGGATTTTCATCCCGAAGGCAGCGTGTTCAATCACATCCAATTGATGCTGGAACATTTGCCGCCCAATTCAAATCCGTTGTTGGCGTGGACGGTTTTGTTACATGACATCGCCAAGCCGGTGACGGCGGAAACGGATTCGCAGACCGGCGCGATTCATTTTTACGGTCACGAAAAAATCGGCGCGGAAATGGCGGGACAAATTTTGCGTCGGCTGCGTTTTCCAAAAAAGCAAACGGACGAAATCGTTACGTGCGTGAAACATCACATGCAGTTCAAGGACGTGAAGCAGATGCGCAAGGCGACGTTGCGGCGGCTGCTCTTGCGCGAGACGTTTCCGCTGGAATTAGAGTTACATAAACTGGACTGCCTCGGCTCGCACAATTCGCTGGAGCATTACGAATTTTTGGCCGCGCAGGCGGAAGCGTTGAAACATCAGCCCGCGATTCGACCGCCGCTGTTGACCGGCGACGATTTGATTGCGCTCGGAATTAAACCGAGCAAAGCGCTCGGCGAACTGCTGCGCGAAATCCGCGAACTGCAACTTGCGGACGAATTAAAAACCAAACGCGAAGCGAAGGCGTGGGTGAAACGGAAGTTAAATCAATGAACTCATTTTTCGGCACAACTTTCAATTTTTCACAGAAGACAACGAAGGAAACAAAGAATCAATCTTCGTTCACTTCGTTGCCTTTTGTGAAATCAAATTTGGCGCGAGCAATTTTTCCGCGCGGGCGAAAACGGTTTCAACGGAAAGAGCGCGCAGACATTCGTTGGGATTTTTCCACGAGCAATGAGATTTCAAACAGGGCGCGCACGGCAATTCGATGCGCAACACATTTTCAAGTTGGCCGTAAGGGCCGGTGCGGCGCGGTTCGGTCGGGCCGAACAATGCGACGAGCGGTTTGCCCAGCGCGGCGGCGACGTGCATCGGGCCGGTGTCGTTGGTAATCATCAACCGGCAAAGCGACAGCCATTCGATCATTTCCGGCAGGGAAGTTTTGCCGCATAGATTCAAGGTGCGTTGCGGCTCGGCTTGTGAAACGGCTTCGCCGAGCAATATATCTTCATTGCTGCCGAGAACGACAAAATGTGCGTCGGGAAATTTTTTTGCGAGCAACCCGACGAGTTCCGCGAAGCTTTTGGCCGGCCAGCGTTTGTTCGGCCAGCGCGCGCCGGGCTGGATGGCAATCCAATTGGCATCGCCAATTTTCCATCTGGATTTGACGGTGGTGCTTAATGGGTGTTCCGGCAACCACTGGAAATTTTTATGAACCGGCACGCCGAGGGGCGGCAGCACGGACAAATACCAATCCACCGCATGAGTGTGAAATGATTTGCGCGGGACGGCGATGTCATAAAATCCGCGCGCGCCTTCGCGAACTTCGTCGAGACCGACAAGAAATTTTCCGTTGGCCAGCCACGCGAACGCGCCGCTGCGGGCGAGGCATTGCAGGTCAATCACCAGGTCGAAATTTTGCGCGCGCATCCAGCGGATGCTGCGGAACATTTCCGGCCAGTGAACCGGCGACGCCCAGCGTTGGCGTTCAAAGCGGACGATGCCGGTCAAATCCGGGTCGCCTTCGAGCAACGGTGCGAGCGCGGCGTCAATCCACCAGAAAATTTCGGCAGCGTGGAAATGGAGTTTCAGCAAACGCAGAACGGGCAACGCTTGAATGACGTCGCCGAGCGAACTGGGTTTGAGAATTAAAATTTTCATTCACCGCAGAGGCGCATGGGGCGCAAAGTTGAAGACAGGATTAACAAGATTCACAGGATTAAGTTTAGGCAGAATCATTTGAAAAATTCTGCATAATTCTGTTAATCCTGTCAGAAGAAAAATTATCTTCCGTAGGCCAAGCGTTCGGCCAGGCGTTCGGGCAGGCCGGCGGCGCGGATTTTTTGCTGTGCCGTGGCAATGTCATAATCCAAGCGGCGAAGCTCAATCGTGCCTGCGTCCATGTCGTAAATAACATAGGCAGCCTTGGGATTGTTGTCGCGCGGCTGGCCGACGGCGCCGACGTTGATGAAATATTTTTTGGCCGGGTCAATCTTGAACTTTGAGTAAGTGCCGCCGCGCACGGCGGTGTCGCGCATGAACGCGACGGGCACGTGCGTGTGGCCAAAAAAACAGATCGGCGTGGTTTGATACGGGAAACTGGCGGCGGCGGCGAGTTTGTCGAAAACGTAACCCCAGCGTTGCGGCGCGTCGAGCGTGGCGTGGACGATGGAGAAATTGGCGATCATGCGGGTGTATTTGAGGTCGCGCAACCATTGGCGTTCCTCGGCGGAAAGTTGCTGGCGCGTCCAATGCACGGCGTCGGCGGCATTGGGATTGAATCCTTCCAGCACGTCATCGGTGGAGCAATACTCGTCGTGATTGCCTTTGACGCAGGGGATATTCATTTCGCGGACGACCTGCAAGCATTCCTTGGGGTTTGCATTGTAACCGACGACATCGCCGAGGCAGACGATTTGCGTCGCGTTTTGGCTTTTGATGTCAGCCAGAACGGTTTGAAAGGCTTCCCAGTTTCCGTGGATGTCGGCGATAATCGCGTATTTCATCACTTAATGAACAATTTCAAATCCGCGAAATTCATTGAGTGTTTCACCCCAGATTTCAGTTTCGTCGCGGATAAAGCCAGCAAGTCCCGCGCCGCGAATGGCGTCGCGAAAAGCCTCCAATTCTCCCCGTGCGCCTTCGGCAATCAATTCGACCCGGCCATCGGGCAGGTTGCGAACGGTGCCACTGACTTCAAAACCGGTCGCCACGGTTTTGGCAGTGTAACGGAAGCCGACGCCTTGAACGCGCCCCGAATAAAAAATTTTCAGGCGGCGGCGTTCTGCTTTCGGCGCGGGCGGCGATTGAGTCGGCACGCCAATAGAAAGCCAGAGCTGGAAGAGCGACGCAACATTTTACTGAAACGGAAAAATTTTTTACTTTTTTCGACAATTATGTTTGACCCGCGCAACATTTTACCTTAATCACTGCGGGCTACCTCGGCAGCTTTGCAAAGGCCGGGGCGATTTTAAGTTGA
>DASZXH010000046.1:0-16984 GCA_035545995.1 Verrucomicrobiia bacterium | reverse complement strand
CACCACCATCAAAAATCGGCATGGCAGCGCCTTTTACTTTTTTGCCATTCTGGCCGCCGGACTGTTGCCGTGGACAATTTTACTGGGCTGGTTGTGGCGGCGAAATCATTGGCGCAGTTTGGATGAAAATTCAAAGGAAGCGTGGCTGTTGTTGAGCGTGTGGGCGATTTTCACCTTCGTGTTATTCTCGTTGTCACAATCGAAATTACCGCCCTACATCCTGCCGATATTTCCGGCGCTGGCGATTTTAATTGCCCGGAAATTTTTCGCGAGCGAACACGGTGTCTCATCCACGCCGAAAATCGCCTGGCGGATTGGCTTGATCAGCGCGCTGGCGCCCGCGGCAATCTACCCGCTCGTGATAAAATTTGCTTTCCATCATAACCTGTCCGCACGGCTGCAAGGGCAAATGGTTATCGCGGCGGTGACGGGCATTTCCCTTTTTTGGCTGGCTTCAAAATGGAAGCGGCAAAAGACGGCGGCAATGACGGCTGCCTTGACATTGCTTGGATTTTTCGTGGTCGTTGCTGAAATTCCCGAATTTGAAACCGCATTCGGGTGGAATCAAACGTTGAAACCGCTCGGCCGCGCATTGCAGGAAAATGTTCAACCTGCCGATGCGGTCGTGTGTTGGGGCAGATTGCCGCAAGGTCTGCCGTTCTACTCCGGCGGTGTGATTTCCGCGACGAACCGGCCTTATTTCGGCGGCATGGATTTGACGCAGGTGCCGTTTGAATTTCCCGGCAATCGCGAGCGGCTGGGCGGGCTACTTTTGCCTGATGGCCAGGCGCTGGCGGAATTGCTGCGCAGACAACAGCGCGTCTGGCTGGTCGGTTTCAGAAATACGGTCGAACAGTTTCAGCAAAATCATGAAATGCCGTCATTGCGTCTGGTGACGCGTGTCGGCCAGTGGGAATTGTGGGTGAACCATTGAACACCGCGCTGAAATCGGTGAAAACGGGCAAAGCCGTTCAGCTTTGGTTGAAATCAGGAATGAAAATGCCCAAGCTCGCGCAGCGACGAATAATCCTTCGCGCGCTCCGGTGTCGCGCGGCCAATGATGATGTGGTCCAACACCTCAATTTTCAAAAGCTGTCCCGCGCGAATCAAATCACGCGTCGCTTTGATGTCCGCCTCGCTCGGCGACGGATCGCCGCTCGGATGATTGTGCGCCAAAACAATCGCCGCCGCGTTCGCCGCAATCGCGCTTTTGAAAACTTCGCGCGGATGCACGAGCAATGTGTCAATCGTGCCATCCGTGATTTCGTCCACACGAATCAATTTATGCCGCGAATTCAGCAGCAACACTTGCAACGTCTCGACGTTCTTCACCAAATTGTTTGCGCGCAACAACGCCACGACATTTTCGGGATTATCCAAGACTGGAGATTCAAATTGCAGTTCCACCGCCATCTTTCGCGCCAGCGCAAACGCCGCCACCAGTGTCACCGCCTTGTCGCGCCCAATGCCTTTGACTTTTTGCAAATCGGCGACCGATGCCTGTGCGAGCAAATTCAACGTGCCGAATTTTTGCAACAGTTGCCTGCCGACTTCGACCGCGTTCGCGCCCTTCAAACCCGTCCGCAACAAAATCGCGATCAACTCCGCGTGGCTCAACGCATCCGCGCCCAGCGCCGCGAGCCGTTCACGCGGACGCTCGCTGGCCGGCTGGTCTTTGAGCCGCAAACTTTCTGACATAAAAAATGTGTAAGCCAATTCCCCGCCGAACACACGCGAAAAATTTGACACGAATTCCAATAATTTTTACAAATTCAATTTCAATTCGTGTTAATTTGTGAAATTCGTGTCTAAATTGCGCTGGACAGAAACTAAAACGCGAAATAGAGTCGCAACAATGAAATGAGATAGCGCGACCTGCTTTGCTCTATGACTACAAAAACTAAAGGTGCTTTAAGGCGAATAAAGATAGCTTGGGTTGCCGGCACTATTTCAGCTTCAATGACACTCATTATCAGTCTTTTGCCTCTGTTGGGAGTGTCCATTTTAGGATTCAATCTTTCGGGTATTTTATGGAATCTTGTCGGCGCTTTATTCGTTGGAGCTTTGGCCTTTGGCATATCAAAAAAGAGTCGTGTTTGTGCCGTTGTTTTGTTTGGGTATTTCCTGTTTTGGAAAGTAGTTCTTTTTTTGCAGTATGGCCTACTTCAGAGTGGCGTTTTGACTGGGCTGATTTTTTTGTATTGTTATGTTCAAGGCATCATAGGGACATTTGATTGGCATAATTTACCAAAAGATGAGCCTAACAGTTAGGTAGATTACACATTCTCTTCGTCCACTTCGCGATCTTTGCGCGAGCATTTTCTTTCGGCAAATCTGTGTTTCATCTGTGCCCATCTGTGGCTAAAATTTTTGCCACATGGAATCGGCGGGCAAAAAAAATTCTCTGACAGACGCGCAACAACACGCCGTCGCCGCACGCGGAAATGTCTTGGTCATGGCCGGCGCGGGCACGGGCAAAACCCACACGCTCGTCGCGCGCTGCCTGAATCTGATTTGCGACGAAAAAGTTTCGCTCGATGAAATTCTGATCGTCACCTTCACCGAAGCCGCGGCAACGGAAATGAAACAGCGCCTTCGCGCCGCGCTGGAAAAAGAATCGCGCGAAAATTCCGATTCATTTTTGTCCGAACAACTGGCGCTGTTCGACATCGCGCACATCGGCACGTTGCACAGTTTTTGTTTTAAGCTCGTGCGCGAACATTTTCACGAACTCGGCCTCGACCCGCAAATTTCCATTTTGGACGAAGGCCAGACGCGCCTGCTCGCCGACGAAACTCTCGAAGAAATTTTCAATTCGCATTACGAAAATGCGGATGAATTTTCGCTCGCCGTTCAGGAGTTGATAAAAATTTACGGCAATGGCCTCGACGAAAAAATCCGCGCGCTCATTTTGCGGTTGCATCATTACATCCAAACCCGCGCCGATTCTGAAAAATGGCTGGCGCAGCAAATCGAAAACTTCTCTTCAGCCGAACCGATTCAATGGCGCGAATGGTTTGCCGAAGCCGTTTCAAATTGGCGCGCCGAATGGCTGCCGGTTTTGGAAAATCTGAAAGCCGAAAATTCCAAGGCCGCCGAATGTCTGGAAATTCTCAAATCCAATTCAGCGGACTTTTTCCAAAAAATTCTCGCCACCGATGAAAATTATCCCGCGCGAAAGAAAACCGCTTTGCGCAAACCGCTCGAAGATTTTTTTGACGACGCGAAATTTCTCAATTCCCTCGTCGCCACAAAAGAAAACGACCCGCTCGCCGAAGATTGGAATTGGATTCGCGGTTACATAAAAACGTTGTTGCAATTGGCACGAAAATTTTCCGAAGCCTTTTCCACGCGCAAACGCGCCGACGGCGTTTTGGATTTTCACGATTTGGAGCAATTCGCCTTGAAATTGCTTTGGAATTTTGAAAGCGAAACGCCGACTGAAATTGCCAATCACTGGCGCGAAAAATTGAAATTCGTTTTTGTGGACGAATATCAGGACATCAACGCCGCACAGGACAAAATCATTTCCGCGCTTTCGCGCGATGGCAAAAACGCGAATCGTTTTCTCGTCGGCGATGTGAAGCAAAGCATTTACCGTTTTCGTCTGGCCAATCCGAAAATTTTCCGTGATTACGCCCAAAACTGGCGCGGAGAAAATGAGCAAACCATTCCGCTCACGGAAAATTTTCGCAGCCGCGAATCGCTTTTGAATTTTGTGAATTCAGTTTTCACGGCGCTCATGCGTGAAGAAATCGGCGGTGTGAATTACGACGAAGATACAAAACTAAAATTCGGTTCGCCCGAAGCACGCGCGGAATTCAGCATCGCAAAAGATTCGTCGCCGCGCGCGGACTTGCTTTTGCGCTTCAAAAAAAATCGCAACGACGATTCCGAAACGGACAACGATTTGGCGGATTTGGAAGAATCAGAAAAAGAAGCGCGAATGTTGGCGTTGCGCCTGCGCGAATTGAAAAATTCCGGCCACGAAGTTTGGGATGACGAACAAAGAATTTTTCGCGCGGCGGATTGGCGCGACATGGCAATTCTCTTGCGCGCGCCGTCGGGCAAATCGGAAATCTTCGCCAAACAATTTGAGCAAATCGGCGTGCCGTTGCACGTCGAACGCGGCGGTTTTTACGACAGTTCGGAAATTTCCGATTTGTTGAGCGTTTTGGAATTGCTCGACAATCCGTTGCAGGACGTTCCGCTCATCGCGGTTTTGCGCTCGCCGCTCGTCGGTTGCGCGCTCGACGAATTGGCGGAAATCCGGTTGCTTCAAAAAGATGGAAAATTTTGGTTCGCGCTCAATTTAATTCAAAATTCAAAATTCAAAATTCAAAATGAATTACGCGCGAAAATTGACAAATTTCTTGAGCGCTTTTCACGCTGGCGAAAAATGGCGAAACAGATTTCGCTGTCACAATATCTCGAGGGAATTTTGGATGAAACGCATTACGCGGATTGGTTGAAAGCGCAAGCGCGCGGGGCGCAAAAATTTGCAAATGTCCAGAGATTTTTGCATCTCGCGGAAAAATTTGACCAATTTCAGCGGCAGGGACTCTTTCGATTTTTGAATTTTGTGAAAGCGCAGCGCGAAATCGAGGCCGAGCCGGAAGTCGCGCTGGTTGCGGAAGAAAATGCCGTGCGGCTGATGAGCATTCATCAGAGCAAAGGCTTGGAGTTTCCCATCGTCGCGCTCGCGGACTTGGGAAAAAATTTCAACGAACAGGATTTGCGCGGTGAAATCATTTTGGACGAGCAATTTGGTCTATGCCCGCGCGTGAAACCGCCGAATGCCGGCGGACGTTATCCCAGTTTGTCGTATTGGCTGGCGCAAAAAAATCAGCGGCGCGAATTGTGCGGCGAGGAATTGCGATTGTTTTACGTCGCGTTGACCCGCGCGCGCGACAATTTAATTTTGACCGCCAGCATTTCTGAAAAAAAATGGGAAACGTTTTTTGAAAATGCGGGCGCAATTTCGTCGCGGGAAATTTTGTCCGCGCGGAATTTTTTGGATTGGCTTGGAATTTGGTTTCGAGTCCAAAGTCCAAAGGTCTTTGCAGACGGCCACCACGTCCAAAATGAAACGCATGGCGAATTGGAAAATCTGCGCTGGCGAATTGTAGATGATGAAGAATTGACGGTGGAAAAAGCGGAAAGCGGAAAGCGGAAAGCGGAAATGGATTTGCCGTCGCTCAATGAAATAACGGCATCGAAGCTTCAGAAAATTTTTGATTGGGAATACGCATTTGCCGCGGCGACGAAACGCGCGGCAAAAACTTCCGTCACCGCGCTGCGGCAACAGGCGGATGAATTGGACGACGAGGCGGAACGGAAGTTTCAAGTTTCAAGTTTCAAGTTTTCAGCAGGCCGCGCGCGAACTCAAAATCCGCAATCCGCAATCCGCAATCGACAATTGAGCGCGGCGGACGCGGGAACGGCGGCGCATCAGTTTCTCCAGCATTTTGATTTTGAAAGCGCGACGGATTTGCAATCGCTTGAAGTGGAAGCGCGGCGTCTGGAAAAGGAAAATTATTTGGCGGCGGATGAACGCGCGGTTTTGGAATTGAAAAATATCGCGGCGTTTTGGAGTTCAGAAATTGGAGAAAAAATTCTTTCGCAAAAAGATTTTATCCGGCGCGAATTGCCGTTCACGGCAAAATTTTCCACGCGGGAGCTGGATGAAATTCTTGAAACCCAATCGTCAGCGGATTTGGGAAATGAATTTGTCGTGGTGCAAGGCGTCGCAGATTTGGTCGTGTTATTGCCGGAGGAAATCTGGGTTGTGGATTTCAAAACGGATGGCATTGACACAAATGAATTGGCTGAAAGAATCAAAATGTATTCGCCGCAATTAAAGCTTTACGCGCGCGCGCTGGGGAAAATTTACTCGAAGCCGATGACCAATCGTTGGCTGCATTTTTTATCGGCGCGACGAACGGAAACGATTTAATCCAGCGAAAGTTCAGTTTCCGCAGTTGCTTCCGGTTCTTGCGGCGGAAGGTTTTTGGTTGTGGATTCGATGGTCGAAATTTTTTCGCGCAAACGGACAATCGCCGGTCGCAATAGTTTTCCTTGAAACGTGTAACCGGGAGTCAAGGTTTCGCCGACCACAGCGTCGGCGGGCGGTTTTAATTTCGCGTCAACGAGTTTATGGCGCTCAGAATCGAACGGTTCGTCCGGCGCGGGAACGAGCACGGCAAGACCGATGCGGCGAATCGTGCCGCGTATGGCGTTTTGGAATTGCGCGAGTTGCTCGGCGACTTTCGGCTGACCGGAACGCGCCGCCGCGTTGTGCAGCGCAAAAATGTGGTCGAGAATGTGGACAATCATTTGCAGCCATTCGGTCTGGCCACGCTGGGATTTCTCGACTTCGAGTCGCAACGCGGCCTTCTCGCTGTCGTCCATTTTCTTCATGAACTCGCTGAACTCACGGACTTCGGCGGCCATCTTTTCGGAAATTTGTTTGGCGGCGGCGATGGTTTTATCGGCGTTGCCTTGCGTCGCTTCCTGAACGCGCGCCCATTGGTCGGTGGCGGAAGAAATTTGTCCGGTGAACTTTTCCAGATTTTGAATTTTTTCTGAAACTGCGCCGAGCGCGTTGACTTCGATGACTTTTCCCATCGCGCGATAATCCAAAATGAACGGCAGGCAACCGACGATTGCGCCGAGCGCGACGCTGACGATGCACAGCGTGGCGGCGGTACTGGAAATGGGATGCGGCGATTTCCAGACGACGAAATACGCGAACGCCAGCAGCAATAAATCAATCAGCAAAAACGGCCATTTGGCAACTTTCCATTTCGTCACGTCGTCCATGGTGTTTCAGTTTCCGAAAAATCGCGGCGAAACGCAACGCTTTCTCCTCGACTAAAATTGTTCCCGCCAAAATCATTTGCGCGTGCGCACCTGTGTCATTTTCAATCCGGCGGCGCGTGGCAACAAAGCGCGGCATTTTCGCCGTCATCTGGACGCGATGGCCGGGCAATCGGCGTTCAAAGCCACGACCGCACCGGGCGACGCGCGCCGGCTGGCGGCGGAAGCCGTGGCTGACCAATTTGATTTGATTGTCGCCGCCGGCGGCGACGGCACGGTCAACGAGGTTTTGAACGGAATCGGCGACGCGCCGGACGGATTTGCCCGTGCGCGGCTCGGAATTTTGCCGCTTGGCACGGTGAATGTTTTTGCGCGCGAATTGAAAATTCCACTGAAACTCGAACGCGCATGGGAAATTTTGCGGCACGGAAATGAAAGGAAAATTGATTTGCCGCGCGCGGAATTTTCAGCAAACGGAAAAACCGAACGGAGATATTTTGTTCAATTGGCCGGCGCGGGTTTTGACGCGCGGGCGATTGAATTGGTGGATTTTTCAGTGAAGAAAAAAATCGGCCCGTTGGCCTACGTCATCGCCGGATTGAAAGCGTTGCGCGAGAAAAAATCGCAAGTCAAGATTTTGACGAATGGGCAGAATTTCATCGGTGAATTGATCTTAATCGGCAATGGCAAATTTTATGGCGGGCCGATTTCTGTTTTTCAACAGGCGGACTTGACGGATGGGTTTCTCGACGTTTGCATTTTTCAAAAAGTCAATTTCCCGACGTTGATTCGCTGTTTGCCCGCGTTGATTTTCAAACGAAAATTGCCGGAGAAAATTGTTCAACGCATTCGCGCCGATAAATTTGAGTTGTTCAGCGATGGCAAAGCGGCTTTTGAATTGGACGGCGAATGGGTTGGCCATTTGCCGGTGACGTTTTCCGTTGAACGCCGGAAATTGCGCGTGGTTTGTTGAGTCGCACATTTTGATTTCCTTTTGGGCGGATTGATTTATCCTTTTGGCCTGTCCGAAAAATCGAATTATTTTATGCCATTAACACATACACGGGAACTTTTTGCGAAGGCGTTGAAAGGCAAGTATGCGCTCGGCGCGTTCAACGTGAACAACATGGAATTGCTTCAGGCCATCATCGAGGCGTGCGAAGAGGAAAAAGCGCCGGTGATGCTGCAAATCTCCAAAGGCGCGCGGCAATACGCCAATCCGGTTTATCTCAAAAAACTTATCGAGGCGGCGGTCAGTTTGTCCACGATTCCGATTGCGGTGCATTTGGACCACGGCGATTCGTTCGAGTTGTGCAAGGAGTGCATTGACGAAGGGTTCACGAGCGTGATGATTGACGCGAGCCACGAGCCGTTCGAGAAAAACGTCGAAATCACCAAAAAGGTCGTGGAATACGCGCACAAACATAATTGCGTGGTGGAATCCGAACTTGGCCATTTGGTCGGCGCGCAATTTGACGAAGGCGAAGAAGGCGGCGCACATTCGACCAGCGGCCATTACACCGAGCCGGATGAAGCGGTGAAATTCGTGAAAGAATCGGGCTGCGATTCGCTGGCGGTGGCGATTGGCAATTCGCACGGCGCATACAAATTCAAAGGCGAACAGCATTTGGATTTGGAACGCTTGAAATTGATTAAAAAAGCGTTGTCGGACGCAGGGCTGGGCGATTATCCGCTCGTGTTGCACGGAGCTTCGAGTGTGCCGAAAGATTTGGCCGTCGAGATCAACAAATACGGCGGCAAGATGGGTGAAGACACGGCGGGCGTGCCGGAAGCGGACATCGAAGTCGCGCGGCGCACCGGCTGCACGAAGGTAAACATTGATACGGATTTGCGGCTGGCGATGACGGCGGCGATTCGCAAAGTATTTTTTGAGAATCCAAAAGAATTTGATCCGCGCAAATATCTCGGCCCGGCGCGCGCGAAAGTGAAAGAACTTGTCCGGCACAAAGTCAAAGACGTGCTTTGCTGCGCCGGCCACGCGTTCGATTGATTTGAACTTCTGTAATCACGAAGCCTCAAGCGATTTGCTTGAGGTTTTTTTGTTTGAAATTCGCCTAAAATCAATAGCGACTATTTGTCACAGTTCAAGCGACAATTGTGCCATAAGTTTCCAATGAAAAGGCGCTTGAAAAATTGAAAATTGCTTTATTTTAAACGCTTTATGCTGTTTTTGTTATTTGGCATTTGCGAAGCTTAAAGTAAGTTGTTGTTCTGATTAACATTTAACGAAAGGAAAAAAATTATGAAACTTGTGCAATATCAAAAACCGACCTTGACTTGGCCGACGTTTGACCGGCTGTTCAACTTGCAGGATAATTTCGACCGCTTGTTCGAGTCGCCGCTGCGCGGTTGGGCGCCCGCGCTCGACGTGGCCGAGGACAAGGATAATTACACCGTGCGTGTGGAATTGCCGGGACTCAAGCGCGAGGACATTGATGTTTCGCTGCAAGATGGCGCGCTCGTCATTTCCGGCGAACGCAGCGAAGAAAAAGTCAGCGAAGGAACGGAAGTTCACCGGCGCGAACGGTTCTACGGAAAATTCCAGCGCGCATTGTCGCTGCCCGAACCCGTGAAATCGGACAAGGTGAAAGCGGATTACAAGGACGGCGTGCTGACCGTCACGCTGCCGAAAACCGAGGAAGCCAAGCCAAAGAAAATTGACGTGAGCGTTAATTAAATTGGTTGGTGAAATGACAAACTCCCGCGATGTAAAAATCGCGGGAGTTTTTTTGTTCAATGCCAGGCGTAACTTAACGTGGCGAAAATTCCGTGCGCGGTGAAATTATTCAGATTGCCGCCGCCGAGTTCGTTGTATTGGGAAAATTGGTAGCGCAGCGCGCCGGAAAGTTGTTTGGTGATTCGCCGTTTCACCGCGGCATACAATTCGTGCCGCGTGAAATTGATGCCGAGCGGCAATCCGGCGGCGGCGTTGTCCTGCGTGTAATCAGCTTTTGAAAATGTGTAACCGGCGTTGAAATCGGTTTTTGCATTCAATGCGTAACCCAGATTTGCCGACAATGAATAAACATTTCCGCTGTAAGGAACGAGCGACGGATCGTCATTTTGCGCGGTCGTCGTGCGCGTGTTGCTGTAAGTGAATGATTCGGACAAATACAATCGCGGAGTCGGTGTGATGACGGCGGCAAAGCCGTAAGTATTGGCTTTGTAATGTCCGGCAAAAATTTCGCCGCCGGACGTGATGACACCGGCGAAAGGGTCGCTGATGGGATCGGTGGTGGTGAAGTAATCCAAGGAATTCCAATCGTAAGTGAGCGTGAATTTCAGCCAGGTCGCGGCGTGCAGCGCGATTTTGGATTCCACTTCGTCAGTCGTGATGTCACGATGCCGGATGAAAGCGGAATATCCTTCACCACCGGCGAGAGATTGATCCTGAAGATTATTGTAACCGGTGTCGCTGTCACTTCGGCGATAGTCGGCATTGAATTCCAGCCAGCGAAAAGGCGAAGTGCTGAAACCGGCGCGCACGTTGTAGAGATTGTTGTTGGCGTCGGTGTCGCGCAGGAAATCTTCAATGCCGGTGCCGGCCATTTGCTCAAATTGGCCGATGCTTTGTTGTTGAAAATGCGCGTCGGCAAAAAGAACGGTGTAGCGGATTTGCGTGAAACGGATGTCGAGATTTTCCTGAACTTCGGTCGTGTCAAGATTGGCGTCAACCGTTCCGGGTAATGGCAAAAAAACGGGCGGAATCACGGTGGAATCTTCAAAGCCCAAATCCACGTCGCCAAAACCTTCCTGCCGCGTCCATTCACTTTGGACACCGGCGGAAATGCTCAAACTTTTTGCCGGATGAAACAAGCTACCGACGCTTAAAACGTGCGAACTGCGATGCAGCGTAACGCTGGAATCCCACGCCGCGCCAACCGTGTCAATCGTCGTTTGATTCAATTCCGAATCGCCGTCATAAGTGGAATACAGATAGCCGCCGGACAACAGCCACCAATCTTTGATTTGTTTTTCCACATGAAACGTGTTCACGCCCTGAATATAATGGTCGCTTTCGCGCGTGTTTTGGAGATTGTTCCCAAAATAAACCGTCGCATTCGTCTGGTCTTGTCCCAAATGATAAAATTCTCCGCGCGCGTTGTCCTCAAACGTCCACCCGGCCAAATCATAGGTGACGTCCAGCTTTAGAACGTGCGTGTGTTCGTCAATCTGCTCGGCGTTCGGGGCGATATTTTTGGTCACGCCATTTTGCGTGACCGCGCCCCATTCAAGCATGGATTTTGTGCCGTCGCGGAATTGATATTCGTAGCCGAGCGTGATTTGCGGCAAACGCGGCACGGTCAAACCGAAATCCACCCAGAATTTTCCGATGTCGAGAAATAAATTGGTGTTCAATGAAGTTGCCGGCGGCGTGAATCCGGCGTAATAAACACCGCTGTCGTCATAATACTGCCGCCATTCGTCAAAACCGCCGCGCACAAAGCCGACTTCATCTTTGTCCAGCGAAAGCGTCAGTTGATAATCATTATCTTTTGGTTTCGCATGGCCTTCAGCCGTGAACGTGTCGCCGTGATTGTTCGATTGTGACAAGGAAAAATTTCCCACTTCCGCCGCCGAACCGCCTTTGGCGCCTTCCAATTCACGGAATTTTTGCTTGTCGCCATTTACGTTGATGTAGCGCAATGTCGAATCCATCGAAAAAGCAAATGTTCCAGCTTCCAGAATCAAATGATTGGTCGGCGTTTCCCAGATTGCGCCTTGATCAATCCACGCGCGCAAGACGGCGATTTGCTGCGGCGTCAACGCGACAGCTTCGCTTGGCGGCATTTCCATGTCGGGAACTGCTCGTGTGACGTAAAGAATCAATTTACTTTTGTCGCTGTGACCGGGGACGACATCATCAGGATTTTCGTCGCCGCCTTTCAACACGGCTTCGCGGCTGTCGAGCCGGAAATGACTTTTGGATTTTTGCGGACCATGACAACGAAGGCACGACGTTTCCAAAATGGGACGGACATCGCGGTCAAAAATAATTGTCTGATTTGTCACTAATGGGAATTTTACCGCGTTGGTTTCCGCCGCGAGCGATGAAAATGAAAACAATGTCGCCGAAATCAACAATAGAAATTTGATTTGGCCGCGCATTTTCAAAACAGCATGTTCGGGTCAACGTTCGAGCCATGAATGGCGGTGTGACAGCTCCAGCAAACGCCTTGTTGCAAAAACACGGTGTGATCAACCTTGCCGATGTAAATGTGGCCGGCGGGCACGGCGGGGCCTTGCACCTGTGCGTGGCAGCGCAAACAAAGATTTGCGTCGGCCTGAACGAGCAGCATCCGGTTGACGGAACCGTGCGGATTGTGGCAGGTCATGCAGCCTTCGCGCATCGCTTCATGCTCAAAAACGAACGGTCGCGTTTGCTCGCGATGACATTGCGCGCAAGATTCATTTTGCCGCGCCATGAGCAATCCGCCCGCCGGTTTGAAAATGTCATTGCCGTGCGGGTCGTGGCATTGCACGCAATTCATGTGGCCTTCGATGACCGGATGATGCGTCGGCAATTCAAATTCCGCGTGAACTTCCAAATGGCAGCGAAAACAGGATTCGGGATTTTTGTGAGGATTGATGATGAACTGACTTTGGCCGCCGGTTTCGACGTGGCGGCTGCCGGGGCCGTGACAGGATTCGCAGCCGGTTTCCGTCGGCATTTGCGCGTCGGCAAACGTGACGCGCGAGTGCGGGCTGGCGTCGAATTTGCGCGTGATGTCCGAATGACAATCCGCGCAGACGCGATTGCCGACGTAATGCGCGCCGGGAATTTCCAGCGGCTGAACCGTCACCACTGATGAAGTCGAGCACGAAACTAGAAAAAGAATCATCACGCCGACAACGCTGATTGCCAACGCCGCGCAAATTGTTTGTTTTGATTTCACTGCTGATTCAAGTCCCTGTTCATGGCAACAAAGCCGTTTGGTTGGTGGCCGAAACGGCTTTAATCATTTCCGCGACGATGGAATCCGAGAGGTCGCCGCTGACGGGAAAAATGGTTTGCAAACGGCCGGATGCATCCACGATGAGCGTGCGAAAGTCGTGATTGATGAAACCACTGTCGGGTTCGTATCGCAAATCCGCGAGCTGCGCCAGTTCGGCGATCTTATCCGGCGACCCCGTCAAAAAACTCCAGTGCGCGGGATTGTAATTGTAAAGTTCGCCGTAATTTTTCAACGTCGTCGGCGTGTCATGTTCGGGGTCGAAGGTGATGGAAAGAAAATGCCAGTTGGCCGGCAGATTGGTCATCGCGGCGAGTTTTTCCGACGCTTCCTGAAAATTTTTTGACAGGCGCGGGCAGGCGTTCGGCAGCGGACAGCGCGTGTAAATGAAAGTTACGGCCAATGCCTGCCCGCGAAAATCGTTCAAGCTGACGGCCTGACCGAGTTCATTTGTGAATTGGCAAGCCCACAACGGATTTTCCGGCGATGGTTGAACCGGCATTGGATTTTCGTTGGCGGCGACCGTGCCGGTTTTGACAATCCGGTCAATCCAACTGTCCGTTGGCGTCACGTGAAGTTGAAAGGAAATTTCGTCGTTGACGCTTAAACCTTTCAATTCATTCGTATTTTTTACATTGAACGGCATGGTCATCGCGGCCATGAAATTGGAAATCGCGCCGTGCTCGATGGTCAGATTTTTATCAGCGAGATTGATTCCCCGAATCACGCCTTTCGCCGGGAAAATGCGCTCGTTGGCGGAAGGTGACGGCAATTCCGCCGATTTTGTTGGCGGCAAAATCAACGGACTAAAAGCAGCAATAAAAATTATTACAAACGCTCGCACAGTTTTTCCCGTCGCTTGATGCGTGAAATCCAAAATCAGCCACCGCAACATTCAAGCGCCCAAAGCGCGGGCGAATCACGGATTGGGCAACAGTTGGACACGGTAAAACACGGCGCTTCCCGTCGCATTTGGGTCGTCGAACAATACAGAACTGCTTGCAGCCAGGTTGGTGCTGACATTCGTCCACTGGGTCAAGTCGGATGATTTTTGAACGATGTAACTCGAATTCGGACTCGCGCTGTAAGTGAATTGAAAATCTGACGGCGACAGGAATCGCAGCGAACTGATTTCAATGGGGGCCGACGGTGCCGTCACATTGATTGTGCCGGTAAAAAGATGAATGGAACAGTCATAAGGAAAATCACCGGCGGTGTTAAATGTATTTGTGAATGTCAGCGGGACGCTGGTGGCGCTCATCGTCACCGAATTTCCCGGCCAATTTGTTGATGTGCCGGTGTAAGTAACGTTGTGCAAGACCGAACCCACCGGCCATGTCCAAATGACTGTGTCGCCGACGTTAATGGTCGTCACCTGCGGCACGAATCCTGTGGGCGAATTGTTGACAGTCACATGGGCGATGGCCGCCGAAGCCAAAATGGCGTGGCCGCAAAGAATAACGCCCATGCTCAAACCAAAAAGTTGAATCGTATTTTTAATCGTTTTCATTTTTTGAATTTTCAATCGGTTGATGCCAAAAGCCGGAAGTCCATTGCATCAGCGGCACGCGACCGGACCGGAATTTTTTTGTGGCCGGCAAAACACAGGCGCAGGGCGCATGATATTTTGGGACGTCACCGGAGGAACGAATTTCATTTCGCCCCGCGCTCCGTTTTTGCAGATGATTCTCCACTCGGTTTAAGACGATTGACCGGATGATTTGTTCCAGTGGGGCTGATGATTTTTCACGCCGTTATTTTGCAATCGCGGGAACATCTGCTAATCTATGAACTCTTAATTCGATGTCGCGATATGGCTGGGAACGTGGATTTTGAAAGCGTGGTGGCTCTGCATTACGAGCCGTTATACCAATTCGCTTTCAGTCTCACGCGAAGCGAGGCGGATGCTTGCGATTTGACGCAACAAACGTTTTACATCTGGGCAAACAAAGGCCATCAATTGCGCGACAAATCCAAAGTGAAAACCTGGCTGTTCACCACCTTGCACCGCGAATTTCTGGAATCGCGGCGGCGGCAAACCCGTTTCCCGCACGTCGAACTGGAAATGGCGTCCGCTGATTTGCCACCGGCCGCACCAGTTTCCGCCAATCGGCTCGACACGGCGCATGTGCTGGAAATGCTGTCGCGCGTGGACGAAATTTATCAAGCGCCGGTCGCGCTGTTTTATTTGCAGGATTGTTCCTACAACGAAATCGCCGAAATTTTGCAGGTGCCGCTGGGCACCGTGAAATCGCGCCTTTCACGCGGCTTGGCGCATCTGCAACAATTGCTGGCGCAGGACATCGCCGCCGGAGGACAAACCAATTTATGACGCGCGACGAAGCCAAAAACATTTTGCTGCTTTACCGGCCCGGAACGGCGGACGCGCAGGACGCGGAAATCGCCGCGGCACTGGCTTTGGTAAAACAGGACGCGGAGTTGTCGCGCTGGCTGGAACAACATTGTGCGCGGCAGGAAATGCTGCGCTCGAAATTCCAGCAGATTTCCGCGCCCGCCGGACTCAAGGAACAAATCACTTCCGAGCGCGCTGTTCAGGAACAAAAAGTTTTTCATCACCGCGCGCTGGTATTTACGACGGCAGCGGTTATGGCCATTTTGATTGGCCTGTTTATTTTCTTCCGGCAACAACCACCAAGCGACGATACATTCGCAAATTATCGCAGCCGGATGGTCAGCACCGCGTTGCGCGGTTATTCGATGGATTTTGAATCCGCTGATCTGAAACAAATCCGTGATTACCTGGCGCAACAAAAAGCGCCGGCGGATTATGATTTGCCCGCCGGTCTTCAAAAAATCGCCGCCAGTGGTTGCGCGGTCGAAGATTGGCAAAGCGCGAAAGTCTCCATGATTTGTTTTCAAACCGGCAAACCGCTGTCTTCAGGTGAGAAAAGCGACCTTTGGCTCTTTGTCGTGGATCGCGCTTCGATCAAAAATTTGCAGTTAGAGAATTCTCCGCAATTCATCAAAGTCAACAAACTCACCACCGCGACTTGGACGCGCGGCGATAAATTGTATTTGCTCGGAACCTTCGGCGATGAGCAAACGATTCACCGCTATCTGTGATTTGCGGTTTACCAGTCGTAAACGCTCATGTGCTGCACCACCCAATTGAAGTCGGATTGATCGCTGTCATCAAGGTCAATCGGTAAATCGGCGGCATCCGGCAGTGGCGAAGGGTACGTGTTCGGCACATGCCAGCGATGCAATTCGCTGTGGCCGTCGGCAAAAGAAAACGCCGTGCTGCGATTATGATACGACGCGGGCAAATCAATCCATTCAGGATAATACGCACGGTTCACAAAATAACCATCGTCAATGCTGTCGGGATGTTCGTCGAGGAACACAAAAATTTCAGCCGGTTTCGGGATGGCCGTCATCTTGAAAAATTGCCGGTAATACGGATTGTTCACGTTGTAACCGCTCGCTGAAGCCAATCCCGCGTCACCGACCATCGCGTTCATCGAATAACTCCGCACGCGCGCCGTCCAACCGGCCTGCCGTTGAATTGAACTCAACGCATGGTCTGACGGGCAATGATACACATTGAAAGCGCGGCTCATGTAGATTCCCAGACCGGAATGCGCCAATTTTTCCACGTTGGTATTGTCCGGTTCCAATCCCCACGTCATCACGCCATCCACCCAGTTCAAATTCGTTTGCACGGTGGAAATGCCTTTCCCATTGTTGCTGCCGAGATTGTAGGGAAGAAATTGATCGTGGTCGTCCGCATAAAGTTGCCATGCCAATGTCAGTTGCTTGGTGTTGTTCAGGCATAATACGCTGCGCGCTTTTTCCCGAGCGTTAGTCAGTGCCGGCAACACCAATGCGCTCAAAATCCCCACGATGGAAATGACTGTCAGCAATTCAATCAACGTGAAAGCACCACGTCTCATCCCGCTGGCCAAAACCGGTCTGTTTGGATTGCGCAAATGAATCATATTATCGCGGCGTCTCTGAATTTGCCGATGCCCTAAATTACTACGCCAGCGAACCGGCCGTGTCAAAGCCGATTGTGATTCTGGAAAGAATGGTGGTAGGAACAGGATTCGAACCTGTGTAGGCGTAAGCCAGCAGATTTACAGTCTGCCCTCGTTGGCCACTTGAGTATCCTACCAGCCAATTGCGGGCTGCATAATAAATCTGAAATGATTCCGGTTCTCAAGTTCAAA
>DASZXH010000045.1:0-11816 GCA_035545995.1 Verrucomicrobiia bacterium | reverse complement strand
ACTCAACGTGCCGGTCATCGCGATGCCGGACAACAGCGCAATCATCGCGATGCCCAAAATGTCCTCGATGATTAAAATGCCGAAAATCAATTGCGCGAACCGTTCGCGGGTCTTGCCCAAATCGCCCAGCACCTTGACGATAATGGTGGACGAGGACATGGATAGCATCGCGCCCAGAAAAATTCCGTCCATCGTCGGCCAGCCGAACCAGCGGCTGATTTCAAAACCCACGCCGAACAGCAGCACGATTTCCGAAATGGCCGCGATGAATGCGGGCGCGCCGACACGTTTTAATTTCCCCAGATTGAATTCCAGTCCCAGCGAAAACATCAGCAGGATGATGCCCATTTCCGAAAGCGTCTGGATGGTTCCCTCGTCGTAGATGAGCGGGGACGGCGGCGTGTGCGGGCCGATGATTACGCCCGCGATGATGTAGCCGAGCACCACCGGCTGTTTGAGCCGGTGAAAAATAATCGTGACCAGTCCGGCCACAATCATCACCACCGCGAGGTCTTGGAGAAACGTGACGCCGTGCATTGTCCTTCAATCCATTCAGTTTCGCAGGAACGGCAAGGACAAGTAAAGCAGCGCGGGAATAAAATCACGCTTTTCCGCCGCCGCCGTTTCGCCTAGTTTGCTTGCATGTTCAAACCCGCCGACCTGTTTGACCTCAAGCAAACCGAACACGCCGCGATTTTTGCCGATTGCCCGTTCGCGTGGGACGCGCTCAAAAAAATCGAGAGTTATCTCGCTGCAAACCTGAAGCCGGACTTGCGCAACAAATGCGAAGGCCGCGCCTACATCGGCGAAAACGTTTTCATCGGTGAAGGCACGGTGCTTGAAGACGGCGTGATGATTAAAGGCCCGGCGATCATCGGGAAGAATTGTCAAATCCGCCACAACGCCTACCTGCGCGAAAACGTCATCATCGGCGACCATTGCGTCGTCGGCAATTCAAGTGAATTGAAAAACGCGCTGCTGTTCAATCATGCGCAGGCGCCGCACTACAATTACGTCGGCGACTCCATTCTCGGCCACAAGGCGCACCTCGGCGCGGGCGTGAAAATTTCCAATCTGAAAATGTTCCCCGGCAACATCGAAGTGGAAGTGGATGGCGCGCCCTTTGACACCGGCCTGCGCAAGTTCGGCGCGCTGCTGGGCGACGGCGCGGAAATCGGCTGCAACGCCGTGCTGAATCCCGGCAGCGTCATCGGGCGCGGCGCGGTGATTTACCCGAACGTTTTCTGGCGCGGTATTTTGCCCGCGAACACGATTGCCAAAAACAAATCTGAAATCGAAGTTGTTATGAAGCGACCGAGGGAAAGTTGAAATAATAGTTAGAATTTGAATCCAGAACGAGTGCTGTTGCGTCTAAATCTTGCAAACGAATACAACCATGAAAAAACAAATTACGCTTATAATCGCATTGTTGACATTCATGCTGACGCCAGCTTTCTCACAAATGTGGCAAGAGAAACCGCAAATCAGCGTGTCCGGTTCAGCCGAAATCAAAGTTGTTCCCGACGAAATTTATTTGAATGTGGGAATCGAGACTCGTGATAAAGACCTTCAGGAAGCCAAAAAGCAAAATGATGAGCACGTTTCAGGCGCGCTTGATTTTCTCAAACGCAATGACGTGAAAGAAAAAGACGTGAAGACAGATTATATCAGCATCCAGCCGGTTTATTTGAGAGACGATGAAGCTTACGTTGATCCGAACACGGGATTATCTGTGGCCAATCACGATAATGGTGTGCTGTCCACCAAGCCTCTTTATTATGTTGTGCGTAAAAGCATCGGCATCAAATTGACGAACATCGAGAGTTTCGACGGTGTATTAAGCGGTCTGATTACGAATGGCGTCAACGTCGTTCAGGGAATTGATTTTCGGACTTCTGATTTGCGTAAATATCGGGACAAGGCACGAGCGATGGCGATTCAGGCTGCTAAAGAAAAAGCCGAAGCGATGGCTTCGGAATTGGGCGTAAAACTGGGAAAAGCTAACAGCGTGAATGAAAATGATTTTGGCGGCTGGTCGAGTTTATCGCGCAATGGCTGGGGTCAGGGCGGTGGTGGCGGCGGTGGAATGTATCAGAATGCTTCACAAAATGGTGGCGGCGTGTCTGAATCCGAAGAAGGCACAATTTCCGTGGGACAAATTAGTGTGTCAGCGAATGTGAACGTCACATTTTTGATTGAATGAGGTTAGCAATTTGTTCCACCGATTCGTCCGGTTTCAATTCAATCCATCTGTCATTTTCATAATGGTGAAATCACAGCATTTGCGCGCTTGACTTGATTTCATTTTAGAGTGGAAATCAGGCATGAAAATCACCCGTCGCGATTTATTGGTTGCCGCCGTTTCCATTTCCTTTGCCATTGCCAGCATGACGTTCGCTCAATCCGCTGGCAAACCGGTCATGCACTCGTGCGTTTTCAATTGGAACGATCTCAAGCCGGCACCGACCAAAGTGGGCGAAGCGCGCGGAGTTTTTGACGCGCCCACGCCCGCGCTCGCGGAATTCGAGTGCCACATCACGACGTTGAATCCGGGGCAAATGCCGCATCCGCCGCACCGGCACGCGGACGAGGAATTGATGGTCATCAAGGAAGGCACGCTCGCGGCGATTCAGGGCGACAAGACGAATATCGTCACGACCGGCGGAATCATTTTTGAAGCGTCCAATGAATTGCACGGCTTGCGCAACATCGGCACGAATCCCGCGACGTATTACATCTTCAAGATCACGCCGCGCGATTTGAAGCGATAAGCCGCGACAAAACATTTTTCAAAGATTCGTCGGGTTTCAATTCAATCCACTCGTAATCTCCGTAACGGCGAAACCATGTCAGTTGTCGCTTGGCGAATTGGCGCGTCTTGATTTTCACCAGTTCAATCGTTTCCGGCAAATCGCGCTCGCCGCGCAAATGCTCGACGACTTGACGATAGCCGATGGCTTGCATCGCGAATTTATTTTCCGCCAAGCCGTGCTTCAACAATTCGCGCGTTTCTTCGACCAAATCATGGCGAAACATTTCATCCACGCGAATGTTGATGCGCGCGTGCAAATCGGATTGTTGTCGCGTAAAGCAATAAAAGTGGCGAGTGACGTGTGACGAGTGATGGGTTTTCCACTCTGAACGCTGCTCGGAAAACTTTTTTCCCGTCAACCGAATCACTTCCACTGCGCGGATGACGCGCCGTGGATTTTCTTTATCAATTTTTTCATAAGTTACGGAATCTTTTTCGCGTAATTCCTGCAACAGTTTTTCAAAAGGCAACGTTTCAAGTTTCTCGCGTAATTCGGGATTGGCCGGCGGCGCTTCGCCGAGTCCGCTCAAATGAGCTTTGAAATAAAGTCCGGTGCCGCCGCAGAAAATGGGAACGCGCTGGCGCGATTGGATTTCCTCAACGGCTTTTTGTGCGAGCCGGACAAATTGCGCGGTGTCGAATGATTCCGTCAAATCACACACATCAATCAGGTGATGGGGAATTTTTTTTCGTTCATCCGCATTGGGTTTTGCGGTGCCGATATTGAGTCCGCGATAGACTTGCATGGAATCCACGGAAATGATTTCGCCACCGATTTTTTCGGCGAGCGCGAGGGCGATTTCCGATTTGCCGACAGCCGTCGGTCCGGCGAGGAAAATTGGAGAGACAGAATTTACAGGATTCACGGGATTAAAAATTTCCAACGATAATCCTGCAAAATTCTGTTAATCCTGTCAAAAATTGCTTTTCACTTCGCGGGTATGCGCCGTGAAAGAATTGCTGCAAGAAATAGTCCCGCGATGAAAATCGGGACGCCAATCCATTGCGCGGGTGTGAGGCCGAAATGGTAATGGAGATTGGAATAGTCGCCACGAAAGTATTCGACAATTGAGCGCGTGACAGCGTAACACAGCAAATAAGTCGCAAAAATCTGGCCATCGAATTTTTTGCGGCGAAACAACCACGCAAGGAAAAGATACAATCCAAGATTCAAAAGGCCGTCGTAGATTTCCGTCGGATGCACGGGCACACCACCGGTTGGATGGTCGGAAGGAAAGCGAATTGCCCACGGCACATCGGTTGGCCGGCCATAGCAACAACCGTTGAGTAGGCAACCGGTCCGCCCCAAAACGCTGCCCAGCGCGATGCTGGGCGCGAGCACGTCGGCGGTTTTCCAAAACGGCAGTTTTTTCCAGCGGATATAAATCGCGCCCGCAACGATGGCGCCAATGAGCCCGCCGTAATAAACGAGTCCGCCGTGCTGAATCATGAAAATTTCCGTGAGCGGCTGATTGGCGAATTCCTCTTTCCAATACGTCGTCACATAAACGATGCGCGCGCCGAGAATACTGCCAATCATCAGCCAAAGCACAATGTCGGTGATTTTCTCGCTGGGAATTTTTTCACGTTTAGCGCGTAACGTAGCTGTCCACAACCCAAACAGAAAGGCTAACGCAATCATCACTCCATACCAATGGACGCTGAACGAACCAATTTGAAATGCAATCGGATGCACAATGGAAAATTAAAACGTGGGAACGAAAATTGAAATTTGAAAGTTGGCTGTCAATTGTGGTTAGTGATTGTCGTCGGCATCACAAAACTGGGCGGTAACGGTGGCCAATCGGGAACATTGGCGACGAGATCGCGCCAAACCTGTCGTTCTTTGGGCGACATCTGCGCCCAACGCGCGGCGTTCTTCAAAAATTCCGCCTGTTCGGACGCGTTCATGCTGGCGAATTTTGCGAACGCGTTGACACATTCTGTTCGCTGATTTGGTGGCAATTGGTCAAACGCTTGCAGGGTTTTTTCCATTTGCGCGCGCTCGGAATCGGACAATGTATTGAGCGCTTGTTGTTTTTCATCTGGCCTCAACTCAAAAAATTGGTTGAAACCGGCGGTGATTTGGCGTCGTTCACCTTCCGAAAGCAAATTCCAGTGAGAACGCTCGGCGTCGCTCGGTTCGCGCCATGAATCTTCCGCCGGAATGTTCGTCGTATCCACGTGCGCGAAGTAACGCAGGATGCGTTCATTCTCCAAAAATTCCTGTTGCATGGTCGGCGGCAGGATTTGCCATTGATCCAGCCGGTCTTGTACGAGTGGGCGAATTTCATCCGGCACGCGCGCCAAACGCGCGGCGCGGTTCGTCGGTGACGTGTGCAACAACGGCATCAGATACCAGCGCAATTCCGTCGCGCGCAATCGCAATTCGCGTTCGTCTGGGTCAAGCGCTTCGTATTCGTTGACTTTGGCGAGAATGCGCTCGCGGATTTCCGGCGGGCGATTGGTCAGATAATTTTCCCGTTCGTCCGGCGACATGACCAGCAATTTACGGAAAAAATCCACGGGTGAATGCGCGGTGGAAATGGATTGAACAACCGGAACGTTCGTGGAATCGGCGGCGTTCAGTGAACAAACGCAAAGCGGTCCCGCCGCGCAAAAGGCGAGCCACCATCGCGCCTGCCAAAACCATTTCATTGTAACAACGCCAGCAATTCTTCGTCCGCGCGCGGCTGGCTCATGCGCTGGATGGCGTCAAAGTTTTTCAACGCCTCCACGCTGGGCAACGGTTGGGCGGTGGCCGCGAGCGCGACATTTTTGGCCAACACCGCGCGATGCGCGGCGAGTTCGTGCCGGTGCAAACCTAAACCGATAAATCCAATCGCAACAGCGACAACCGCCGCGCGCGGCAAAAGAACGTGCCAGTTCCAGCGGACAATCCACTCGCGGGTGTGGCGCGATTCCTCCAAATCAAGTGCTTGCATCACGCGTGCGGTGAAATTCGAGGGCACGAGCGCGTCCGGCAATTTCGCCAGCGCCTTCGTCAGCCGCGCTTCAAGCTCCATGTCTGAAAATTCGCCTTTCATGGCTCAAAGTTAAAACCCGCCGCGCGGACAAAGTTGCGCTCGCCGTCGCAAAAATTTCCAGTATCTTGCCGGACGAAAATGACGAACCGCCAGCGATTTCTTGCCGCCGCCCACTGCCAGCCCGTTGACCGCCCGCCGGTTTGGTTGATGCGCCAGGCCGGACGTGCTTTGCCCGAATATCGCAAACTCAAGGCCAGACACAATTTTCTCGAACTCGTCCGCACGCCCGAACTTGCCGCCGAAGTCACCATTCAGCCAATTCAACGATTTGATTTCGACGCGGCAATCATCTTCAGCGACATCCTCGTCGTCGCCGAAGGTCTGGGGCAAGGTTACAAATTCCGCGACGGCGGCGGCATCCAGATGGATTACGCGCTCCGCCACGTCGAAGACATCAAGCAACTGAACGTCGTCGCGTTGCAGGACAAATTAAATTACGTCGCGCAGGCATTGCAACTCGTCAAAAAGGAACTCGGCGAAAAAACCGCGCTCATCGGTTTCGCCGGCTCGCCGTGGACGCTCGCCAACTTCATGCTTGAAGGCGGCAGTGTGGACGAGTTCACGCAGGCCAAAAAATTGTTTTATTCCGAGCCGGAAATTTTTTCGCTGCTGCTGAAAAAATTAACCGTCGCTGTCACGCGCCATTTACAAATGCAAATTCTCGCCGGCGCGGACGCCGTGCAGATTTTCGACAGTTTCGGCGGATTGCTGCCCGCCGAAGCCTTTGCCGCCGCGTCCGCAAATTGGATCAAGCAAATCATTTCCGCGCTGAAAAGCACCGTGCCCGTGATTGTTTTTTCCAAGGACGTTCACACAAATTGGGACGCGCTCGCCGGAACCGGCGCGAATATTTTGAGCATTGATTCCGGCGTTCGGCTTTCCGAAGTCCGAAAAATTCTGCCGGAACAAATCGGCGTGCAAGGCAATCTCGACCCATCCTTGCTGCTGACCGAACCGAAAATCGTCGCGGCGGAAACGAACCGCATTTTGACCGAAATGCGCGGCGCGCGCGGACACATTTTTAATTTGGGCCACGGCGTTCCACCGGAAACGAAACTGGAAAACATTTCCGCGCTCGTTGAAACCGTTCGTAATTTCAAATAAAGATTTGTCACAGAGGCACAGAGACGCAGAGTTTGAAAACAGAATTCAAAAACTTCAGAAATTGGAACTTCCATTCATTAAATTTGCCATCGTTTTTCTCTGTGCCTCTGTGCCTCTGTGGCTAAAATAAATTTGTGAGCCAACTGAACGTCAATCTGGACTTGGTGAAAAAATACAACGTGGCCGGCCCGCGTTACACCAGTTATCCGCCCGCGACGAAATTTACCGACCAAATTTCGCGCGACGAATTATTCCAGAAAATTTCCGCGAACAACGAAACGGAGCGCGACTTGTCACTCTATTTTCACATTCCATTTTGCGAAACGCTCTGCTGGTTTTGCGGTTGCACGACCGTCATCACGCAAAATCACGGCGAGAGCAAACCGTATCTCGATTATCTCGAACGCGAAGTCGCGCAAATGGCCGCGCGCGTGAATCCGAAACGCAAAGTCGTCCAACTCCATTGGGGTGGCGGCTCGCCGACGTTTTTGCGCCCGAACGAAATCCGACAACTCGGCGAAATCATCAAAAAACATTTTCAATTTGCTGACGACATTGAAGCCGGCGTGGAAATTGACCCGCGCCGTTTGACGCACGACCACATCGTTGCGCTGCGTGAAATCGGTTTCAACCGCGCGTCGCTCGGCGTGCAGGATTTTGAACCAAAAGTGCAAGAAGCAATTCATCGCATCCAGCCGCGCGAAATGACGCGGCAAACTTTGGATTGGGCGCGCGAACTCGGTTTCAAATCCGTCAACTTCGATTTGATTTACGGCCTGCCGTTTCAAACAGTGGAATCATTCAATCACACGCTCGAAACCGTTTTGGCGATGCAGCCTGACCGTCTTGCCGTCTTTAGCTACGCGCATGTGCCGTGGATCAAACCCGCGCAAAAAATTCTGGAACAGGAAATTTTGCCGTCGCCGGAAACAAAATTGGAATTGCTCAAAAACGTCATCGAGCGGCTCACCGAAAATGGCAAATACATTTACATTGGCATGGACCATTTTGCAAAACCGACGGACGAACTTGTCGCCGCGCAGCAGAACAAAACATTGCAGCGGAATTTTCAGGGTTACAGCACGCGCGGCCACGCGGACATTTATTCCTTCGGCATGAGCGCGATTTCGCAGATTCCTGACGTGTATTGGCAGAATGAAAAAGAATTGCCGCAGTATTTTTCCGCGCTCGACGCGCAAAAAATGCCGCTCGCTCGCGGTTACGTTTTGACCGCCGAAGACAAAATCCGCCGCGAAACCATCATGCGCGTCATGTGCGATTTGTCGCTCGACTACGCCGCGATGTCACAAAAACTCGGCATCAAATTTGTCGAACATTTTGCGAACGAACTTGCCGCGCTCAAATCATTTGAAGCGGACGGTTTGATTCAAACTACACCCAGTGGATTTGAAGTCACCAACGCCGGACGTTTGTTCATCCGCAACATCGCAATGATTTTTGACAATACACTTGCGTCAGGCGAACGCAAACATTCCAAAACGATTTGATTTGAGCCACAGATGAAACACGGATTGAACACGGATAAATTTTTGGTTTGCGCGACATAAATCCATGTTTCATCCGTGTTCAATCCGTGGCTAAAAATTGAAATGAAATCCGTCACAATCATTGGTGCGGGTGTTACGGGGTTGACGGCTGCGTTTTATCTGAAACGCAAGGGCGTGGCGGTCACGGTTTTTGAAGCGGCCAGCCGCGCGGGCGGCGCAATTCAATCCATTCGTAAAGACGGATTTCTCACCGAATTCGGGCCGAATACGATTCTCGAAACGTCGTCGAAAATTCCGCAACTCGTCCGCGATTTGAATTTGGAAACGCGCCGGATTTATACCAATCCGGCGGCGAAAAACCGTTATCTCGTTCGCGACAAAAAACCGGTTGCCATGCCGTCGTCGCCGCTCGGATTTTTCATGACAAATTTATTTTCGGTCAAAGCCAAATTTGCCGTTTTGCGCGAGCCGTTCGTTCCGGCGCGGCGCGATGGCGCGGACGAAAGCGTCGCCGAATTTGTGACGCGGCGGCTGAATCGCGAATTTTTGGAGCGCGCCGTCAATCCGCTCGTCGCGGGAATTTACGCGGGCGACCCGGAAAAATTGTCCGTCCGGCACGCGTTTCCAAAGTTGCTTGAGCAGGAACAAAAATACGGCTCGCTGATTCGCGGACAAATTTTCGGTGCAAAGGACAGAAAAAAATCCGGTGAAATCGCGCGCAGCTGGGCAAAAATGTTTTCGTTTGACGAAGGTTTGCAGGTTTTGACGGACGCGCTTGCGGCGCAAATTGGCGATTCGTTGAAATTGAATTCTGCCGTCACAAAAATTGTTCAAACGGAAAACGGCTGGAAAATTTTCACAGCAAATGGCGAATTTGAATTTGACGCAGTGATTTATTGCGGCACGGCGCACAAATTGGCGGAGTTGGAAATGGACGTGTCCCTCAACCGGCCTTCGGCCACCTTCTCCCCGCTGAGCGGGGAGAAGGCCGGGATGAGGGGAATTGATTTTCCGACATTTTCTGAAATCCGTTATCCGCCGGTGGCCAGCGTTGCGCTCGGATTTCGGCGCGAGGGCGTTTTGCATCCGCTGGATGGATTTGGCGTACTGATTCCGAAAATTGAGAATTTCAAAATTCTGGGAACGATTTTTTCGTCGTCGTTGTTTCCGAATCGCGCGCCGGAAAATTTCGTCACGCTGACCAGTTACGTTGGTGGCGAGCGACAGCCGGAATTGGCGTCGCTACCAGCGGATAAATTGGTGGAATTGGTTTGCGCTGATTTGCGTGTTTTACTAGGTGTGAAGGGCACGCCGGTCTTTCAAAATGTCGTGTTTCATCCGAAAGCAATTCCGCAATACAATGTCGGCCACGGCAAATTCAAAGTATTGCTGGACGAAATTGAGTCGAGCGCGTGCGGATTATTTTTTGCCACGAATTTTCGCAACGGTGTTTCGTTGGGTGATTCAATCGTTTCCGGTTTCAACATTGCAGAACGCGGCGAAACATTTTTTAATTCCAGTTCGAAGCGCGCATGAGCAAAGCTATTTTGCTGGTCAATTTAGGTTCGCCGGATTCCACGAAAGTTTCCGACGTACGGCGTTATTTGAACGAATTTCTGATGGATGGCCGTGTGATTGACGCGCCGTGGCTGTTGCGGCGGTTCATCGTGGGCATGATTTTAATCAACCGGCCAAAGGCGTCCGCGCACGCTTACGAAAAAATCTGGACGCCGGACGGTTCACCGTTGATTGTCAGCAGCCGGCGCGTGCAGGCGGCATTGCAAAAGCAGTTTGAAATTCCGGTTGAACTAGCGATGCGCTACCAAAATCCTTCAATTGAAAGTGCGATTCAAAAACTGGCGGCGCAAAAAATTGGCGATTTGTTTCTGATCCCACTGTTTCCGCATTACGCGATGTCGAGCTACGAATCGGCGATCGAGCGTGTGAAAGTTGTCGCAAAAAAAATCGCGCCGGAAATGAAAATTCAAGTTCAGCCGCCGTATTTTGACGCGCCGGATTACATCTCCGCATTGGTCGCAAGCGCAAAAAAATATCTGGACGACGGCTACGACCACTTGCTTTTTAGTTTCCATGGAATTCCTGAACGACATTTGCAAAAATCGGATGCAACGCATTGTCATTGTTTGCGAAAAGAAAATTGCTGTGAGATTCCGAGTCTGGCTCATGCCACTTGTTATCGCGCGCAATGTTTCAAAACGGTGAAGGCGTTTGTCGAGGCAGCAAAAATTCCGGCGGGAAAATTTTCCGTTTCCTTTCAATCGCGGCTCGGCAAAGACCCATGGTTAAAACCTTACACGGATTTCGAACTGGCGGAATTTCCAAATCGCGGCGTGAAAAAACTTTTGGTGATTTGTCCGGCGTTCGTTTCGGATTGTCTGGAGACGCTGGAAGAAATCGGAATTCGTGGCAGGGAAACTTTTATTTCAGCGGGCGGGGAGGAATTCGCGCAAATTCCGTGCTTGAATGAACACTCGTTGTGGATTGACGCGCTGGAAAAAATGGTTCAACGATTTTTGGACGGGCAGCCGTTGAATTGACCGTTGCGCGGTTTTTTTATTTTCCGGAATTGGAACTGGTGGCGGTGTGGCGAAACCGCAGTTTGACGGTGTCCTGCAAAAAACCGATGAAACCGCGTTTCTTTTTCGGTTGGTCAACCCGAATCGGCACGCATTTATGACTGCACAGCGGGCAAAGGAAAAGCGGCGGGCTGCCTTTGATGCGCATGATGTGAACGCAGCCGCTGCACATGATTTCGTTGCAATGCGTGCATTGGTAGGACGCCGGCACTTTTGAGTGCCGCGGGCAGATCATCGCCCCGTCAGCCAAAACGACCGGTGGTTTCGGGCGTTCGCGTTCGTATTGCGGAATTGAAACCGTGATGTCGGTGTTCTCAACAAACAATTCCACGTCGCCCAATTTCACTTCCTGACCGGGCAACAGCCACGCTTCGCGAATCGGGTCGCCATTGAGAAAAGTGCCGTTGGTTGAATTACAATCACGCAAGATCACGCCGGCTTCGGTGACGACCAGTTCGCAGTGGTTCGTGGAAATCGTGGGATGAAGAATGGGAAAATCGGAGTCCGGGTCGCGCCCGACGCGATTGACCCCGAGCCGCAGTTCCAGCGTTCGATTCGGCAAACCGCTGGTTTTGATCAGAAGCCTGGCCATATTTCCTCGACACCTTAAATTAAACTTGTTTTTGCCGTCCTGTCCACAACATTCGACAATCTTCAAGACGCTTGGATTTGAAAAAAGTTCAAGTTTTTTGCAAAGGCGAATTCTTCAACGATTTTCCCGCCAATCAAATGCTCTTGAATGATGCGT
>DASZXH010000044.1:0-69423 GCA_035545995.1 Verrucomicrobiia bacterium | reverse complement strand
ATGGATTTCGCTGTTCGTTTAGGGTTGGCATAGAGGTTTTGCTCGCGGCGTGGCTCGAACAGCGACCCCAAGTTGGTCGCGCCGCCCTTCTGAGCGCCTAGGTGAGGGCGTATAAACCTCGTCACCAAGAGAGGCCGGACGCAAGTCCGGCCTTTCGTTTTAATCTCGCGCGAAAAATTCCCCGTTGATTCAGCCCAAAAAACGATTAAACTTCCCGACGCATGAAACATCAGCTCGATTTCGAGAAACCGATCATCGAACTGCAAAACAAACTCGACGACCTGCGCGAACACCCGGAAAAACATTCGCTCGGCATCAGTTTCGAGGAAGAAATCCAACTCATCGAAAAGAAACTGGAGGATACCCGGCGGCATATTTTCTCCAATTTGACCGCGTGGCAGCGCGTTCAATTGGCGCGTCATCCCAAACGGCCTTACACGCTGGATTACATCAAAAACGCGTTCGCGGAATTTCATGAACTTCACGGTGACCGATTGTTTGCGGAAGACCGCGCGATGGTCGGCGGATTTGCGAAACTGGGCGAACACCGCGTCGTGGTCATCGGCATCCAAAAAGGCCGTGACACGAAGGAAAACATTTTGCGCAATTTCGGCATGGCGCATCCCGAAGGCTATCGCAAGGCGCTGCGCCTGATGCGGCTCGCCGACAAATTCGGGCTGCCCGTCATCACGTTCATTGACACGCCCGGCGCGTATCCGGGCATCGCCGCCGAGGAACGCCACATCGCCGAAGCCATCGCCGTCAACCTCCGCGAAATGACACTGCTCGAAGTGCCGGTCATCGCCGTGGTCATCGGCGAAGGCGGTTCGGGCGGCGCGCTCGGCATCGGCGTGGCCGACCGCGTATTGATTTTGGAAAACGCCTATTATTCCGTCATCAGCCCGGAAGGTTGCGCTGCGATTCTTTGGAAAGACCGCGCGGCGGCACCCAAGGCGGCAGCAGCCCTCAAAATCACCGCGCGCGATTTGCTGGAACTCAAACTCGTGGACGAAATCGTGCCCGAACCGCTCGGCGGCGCGCACACGGACGCGAAAACGACTGCGGATAATCTCAAAGGCCATTTGCTGAAAAATCTTGAAGAAGTTCTCGCGTTGCCGGTCGCCGAACGATTGAAAAAGCGCTACGAAAAATTTCGCGCGCACGGACGTTTTTTTGAAAAGGCCGAACCGGACGAAAACAACGCCGTTCCCCAAGCCGCCGCCTGAATTCCCGTGCTTTACCCGCTTACTTTTCAGCCGATTTTCAAAGAGCGCGTCTGGGGCGGACGCGAACTGGAAAAACTTTACGGAAAAAAATTGCCGCCGGGCAAAATCATCGGCGAATCATGGGAAATTTCTGACCGTCCGGGCGACGAAAGCGTCATCACGACCGGCAAATTTGCGGGCAAAAACTTACGCTGGCTCATGGAAAATCATTCGCAGGAAATTCTGGGTGACGCCAAACCCGCGAGCGAAAATCGTTTTCCGCTTCTCATCAAAATTCTCGACGCGCGGGAAAAATTGTCGTTGCAAGTCCATCCGCCCGCGAACAAGGCAAAGGGATTGAACGGCGAACCGAAAACCGAAATGTGGTTCATCACCGACGCCGCGCCGGATTCGGAGCTTTATGTCGGCCTGAAACGTGGTGTAACGCGCGCCGAATTCGAGAAAAAAATCGCCGACGGCAGCGTGGCCGATTGTTTTCAACAAATTCCCGTGCGGGCGGGCGATGCGATGTTTTTGCCGAGCGGTCGCGTTCACGCCATCGGTGCGGGCTTGGTCATTTTTGAAATCCAGCAAAATTCGGACACGACCTATCGCGTGTTCGACTGGAATCGCGTCGGCCTCGACAGCAAGCCGCGCGAACTACACATCGCGCAATCGCTCGCCAGCATTGATTTCAATGATTTTGAACCGAATTTGGCTGAAACAAAATTTATCGCGGACGGACAAATTCAAAAACGCGCGCTGGTGAACGACCCGTTGTTCAACGTGGAAACGTGGAAGCTAAATTCCGGCGTAAGTGGTTTTCTCAAACCGAAGAAATTGCAAATCGTCGCGGCGATCAATGGCGAAATTGAAATCAAGAGCAATTCAGAAATTGTTAAATTGTCCGCCGGACAATTTTGTTTGATTCCAGCGATTTTGGAACAAATGGAAATTTTGGCGAAATCTGACACGACATTATTGCGCGTCGAGGCGAATTGAAGCTACCACAAAGTGCCAGCCGAAGGCTTGTGTAATTCCTTTTTGCGCCGGTGAAATTCGCGCTGCATTTGAAATTTGATTTTCAAACTTTTCAACCATGACACTGAAGCAAGTTCGTCAGCGTATTTCTTTTCGATGGATTTCCACAGTTCAAATTCTTGGCCAAGAATTAGTCTGATTTCACCTTCATCCACTAATCGGTTTTTCATCATTTCAATTTCGTGACAAATCGTCGGGCATTTGCGAGAGCAATTTGTTTTTCCAACCGCCTTTGCTTTTGAGAATTTTTTGCCAGAGCTGTTCGGGCGGCGTGTCGAAGACGAGTTCGAGCGACGCGGGAAAGGTCAGCCACGCTTTGCGTTTCATTTCATTTTCCAACTGGCCGGGCGACCAGCCGGCGTAACCGGCAAACATCCGCACTTTTTTCGCAGCGGAAAATGATTCGCCGACATCCACAAGTTCGTCGAGCGAATGGCCGAGCGCGAGGTTCGGCAGCACTTCGCCGTCCGGCAAAAAATTGTCCGTGTGCAGAAAACTCAACGCGGCGGGTTGCACCGGCCCGCCGAGGTAAAGCGGCGAGACCTTGAGCGCGTCGGGCAAATCGGCGACAATCATTTCGCCAACGGTTTTGCCGAGCGAACGGTTGAGGACGAGGCCGAACGCGCCTTCGGCGTCGTGCTGGCAGACGAGGACGACGGTGCGCTGAAAAAAGGAGCCGCCAAGTTGCCCGCTGTCGAGCAGCAACTGGCCTCGAAGGAATTTCCCTTTCTCGCTCATCGCCGTTTCTAATCTGCACCAAAAACGTCCAACTGGCAAAAAAAGAAAAAGCGCGAAGAGTTTTCTTCGCGCTGATTCAAGGCGGTTTTGATTAAAGCGATTTGACTTTCTTCACGATGCCGGCGGCGTCAATGCCGAATTTGGCGAGGAGTTCTTCCGGCTTGCCGGAGTGCGGAATGCCAACGACAGCGAGTTTGTGAACTTTCACGCCTTCGACACTCAATTCGCCCGCGACGGCGTCGCCAAGACCGCCTTCGGAATAATGGTCTTCGACCGTAATGACCGTGTTGTTGGTTTTTTGCGCGGCGGCGAGAATCACATCTTTGCCGAGCGGTTTGATGCTGTAAGCGTCAATCACCGTAACGTTGATGCCTTCGGCTTTCAACTGGTCGGCGGCTTTCAACGCTTCAAACAAAGTGACGCCGGCGGCAACAATCGTGACTTTGTCGCCCGCGTTTTGGCGCAGCACTTTCGCGCCGCCAATCGGGAATTGTTCGTCGTTGCCGTAAATCACCGGCGTTTTGGGACGCGAGGTGCGGATGAAGAAAATGCCCTTGTTCAACGCAGCTTGCTCAACGAGTTTCTCCGCACAGACAGCGTCGCTGGGATACAAAACGGTGCTGCCGACGACGGCGCGAAATGCAGCCAAATCTTCCAGCGCCATTTGCGACGGGCCGTCTTCGCCGATGCTCACGCCGACGTGCGAGCCGACGAGCTTGATGTTCGATTGCGAAATGCCCGCGACGCGGGCGTGGTCATAGGCGCGCGTGAAAAACGTCGCGAACGTCGAGGCAAACGGCACTTTGCCGCGCGCGGCGTAGCCCATCGAAACGGCGACCATGTTTTGTTCGGCGATGTAACCTTCGGTGGAACGCGCGGGGAATTTTTTGAAAAATTTGTCCGCGTAGGTGGAATTTTTCGTGTCGCCGTCCACGGCAACGATGCGTTGGTCGGCTCCGCCGATGCGTTCGAGCGCCGTGCCGTAGGCTTCGCGCGTCGCCACTGAATCGCCCAGCTTGTAATTGAGCGGTGGGAAACTCGCGGGCGCAGGGTTTGGCGGTTCGGGCAGTGGCGTCGGCGCAGGAATCGGAACGTTCAAGCCGGATTTTGCGGTGGGCGCCAGTTCGGCAATGGCGCGCGCGGCCTCTTCCTTGTTGAGCGGTTTGCCGTGCCAGCCGTCCTTGTCCTGCAAAAAAGAAACGCCCGCGCCTTTGTAAGTTTTGGCGATGATGGCGAGCGGTTTGTCATCCAATCCAATGCCGCTCAAAACCTCGACGATTTCTTCGATGTCGTGGCCGTCCACGGTTTCCACGCGCCAGCCGAAGGCTTCAAAGCGTTCCGCATACACTTCAGTGTGATGGCCAAACGCAGTGGCTTCGCTTTGGCCGAGACGATTGGCGTCCACGATGGCAATCAAATTGTTCAGCTTGTTGACGCCCGCAAGCGAGGCGGCTTCCCAAACCGCGCCTTCGGCGAGTTCGCCGTCGCCGAGTAAAACGTAAGTGTTGTAATCCAGATTATCCAGTCGCGCCGCCAGCGCGATGCCGACCCCGACGCCAAGTCCCTGACCGAGCGAACCGGTGGCGACGTCCACAAACGGGAGGCGCGGCGTCGGATGACCTTCGAGCGGGCTGTTAAGCTGGCGGAGCGTCAGCAATTCAGGAATCGGCAGGAAACCGTTTTCCGCCCAGACCGCGTAAAGCAACGGCGCGGCATGACCTTTTGACAAAATAAAATGGTCGTTGTTGTAATAACGCGGATTTTTCGGGTCATATTTCGTGTGGCCGAAAAACAGCGTGGCCACGAGGTCCGCCGCCGAGAGGCACGAGGTGGGATGTCCGCTGCCCGCCGCGGTGGTCGCGTTGATGGAATGGATTCGCAGTTGATTCGCGATGCCTTTCAAAAGTTCGATGTCGGTCTCAATCATGGAGCGCACAATTTACGCGAGAAACAACGAAAGCCAAGAATGAAAATCAGCAAATCGCCGGCCGTCAAAATTTTACAATCATTGTGACGGCAATGTCCCGTGAACGGAACAAGACGGGGAAACACTGACCGCGTTGATTGAATAAACGCCACCCGAAGGACAAACCGGAAACGTCTGATTTTTGAAATACGGCAACAAATCCCGCTCGGTCGGAACGGCGTCGGCAGTTTTATTATTTTCCAACGCCCATTGCTGCTTGGCCGCGTCAATTTGGCGGAGATTATTGAGGCAGGCATTTTCATCTTCGGTCTCGGATTGCTCCTGCGCCGCCATTTCCGCCTGTTGTTCCCGTTGCTGATTTTGCGCCTGCAACTGTTGCAATTGCTGTTGTTGCTGCTGCGCCTGTGTGCGCACCTCCTCCAATTGCTGTTTTAATTGCTGATTCGCCGTCGTCAATTGCTGAAGCTGTCCCTGCAAACGCGGCAAGTCCTGATTTTCCGCCCGCAGGCGCGAGTATTCCACGCTGCGGGCGGTGGCGTTGAAATTGGTCGCCTGCTGCAACTCTTTTTGCAATTGGCTGATCTGCTGTTTTGCGTCCTGCAACGCGCTTTGCGCCGCGTCCTTTTGTCGGTTGGCCGAGAAGAGAAAAAATTCGCTGACCAGAAGCACGGCCACGCACAGTCCCAGAAACAGGTTTTTCGGTTTCACGGCGAACTTGTTTTCGCGCTTTCATCGTTTCACGTCAATTGAAATCGCAAAAATTTGCAGACGCGTTTGCTGGAATTGAACCGGTCAATCCCGCACAATGTCGAAGCACAACAATTAAACTTATGACGGCGACGATGAAAAAAATGTGGGCTGCGGGCTTTTGCCTGCAATTGGTTTGGAATTCTTTGATTGCCGCGCCAATGCCGCCCGTCGCGCCGGTGGAAAATGTAACAAATGTTTATTTCGGCGTGGCCGTGAACGACCCGTATCGCTACATGGAAAATCTGGCGGACACCAACGTCGCGGCATGGATAAAGGCGCAAAATGATTTCACGCGCTCGCAGTTGGACGGGATTCCGGCGCGCAAAGAATTGCTCGCGCGGATTCAGGAATTGGACAACGCCGTCGCCGAGCGCGTCGGCGATGTTCGCCGGTTGCCGAACGGTTTGTATTTTTACGAAAAACGATTGCCGCATGACAACACGTTCAAACTTTACGCGCGCGATGGTTTGGACGGAAAAGAAACCTTGTTGCTCGACCCGGAGAAATTTGCGAAAGCCGCCGGCAAACCGTTTGCCATCAATTATTATGAACCGTCGCCCAACGGAAAATTCGTCGCGTGCGGACTTTCCGCCGCCGGTTCGGAAGACGCGGCAATTCACGTGCTGGAAACGGCGACGGGCAAGGAAGTGGATTCGCCGATTGACCGTGCGCAATTTGGCGGCGTCAATTGGCGTCCCGATGGAAAATCGTTTTTCTACAATCGCCTGCAAAAATTGGAACCCGGCATGGCGGAAACGGAGCGTTACCAGAAAAGCCGCGTCTATTTGCATACAATTGGCAGCGACGCCGATAAGGACGCGGCGGTTTTCGGCTACGAAGTTTCGCCGCTCGTGAAAATGGACGCGGCAGATGATTCGTTTGTCAGCACAGCGCCAAATTCCAAATACGCCTTTGGAATCATTGAACATGGAACGCGGCGCGAAATGACTTTATACGCCGCGCCGCTCGCGTCCGTAGGCAAAACCAATACGCCGTGGCAAAAAATTTGCGATGTTGAGGACGGCGCCACGGATTTTGCCGTGAACGGAAAAGAAATTTATTTGCTGACGCACAAAAATTCGCCGCGCTTTGAAATCATCGAAACTTCGCTGGCCAAACCGGATTTGGCGACGGCCAAAACAATTGTGGCCGCCGGCGACGCGGTGATTACCGGCGTGGCCGTTGCGAAGGACGCGCTGTATGTGCAATTGCGCGACGGCGGCATTGGACGGCTCTTGCGCGTGTCATTTGACGGAAAAACAGAACAAGTTGCGCTGCCGTTTGACGGTTCACTATCGCTCATGGCAACGGATTCGCGGGTTAGCGGAACTTTGCTGGACATGGCCACGTGGACGAAGGCCGGGCAGATTTACGCTTATGACCCGCAAACCAAAAAAATCACGAACACGGAATTACAGCCGCTGGGAAAATTCGACGCGCCGGATGATTTGGAATCCGTCGAGGTCAAAGCGCGCAGTCACGACGGCGTGATGATTCCGTTGTCCATCATTTACAAACGCGGCATCAAATTGGACGGTTCAAATCCCGCATTGCTGGCAGGCTATGGCGCGTATGGCATTTCACGCGACCCCGGTTTCAGTCCTGCATTGCTGGCGTGGTATGAAAAAGGCGGCGTTTATGCCGTCGCCCACGTGCGCGGCGGCGGCGAATACGGCGAGGATTGGTATAAAGCCGGCTACAAACAAACCAAGCCGAACACATGGAAGGATTTCATCGCGTGCGGGGAATATCTGGTTCAAAACCAATACACTTCGCCGGCCAAATTGGCTGGAACCGGCGGCAGCGCGGGCGGCATTTTGATTGGCCGCGCCATCACGGAACGTCCCGATTTATTTGGTGCAGCCATCATCCAAGTCGGTTGTCTGGATATGCTGCGTATCGAAACGACGCCCAACGGCGTGCCGAACATTCCCGAATTCGGCAGCGTGAAAACCGAGAACGGATTCAAGGCGCTTTACGAAATGAGCGCGTATCATCACATTGTGGATGAAACGGATTATCCCGCTGTGCTGCTGACGACCGGCATCAATGATCCGCGTGTCGAGCCGTGGCAATCGGCAAAAATGGCCGCGCGTTTGCAAGCCGCCACCGCCAGCGGCAAACCGGTTTTATTGCGCGTGGATTACGAAGCCGGACACGGCATCGGCAACACCAAGAAACAAAGCGAAGAACAATTTGCCGACATGCTGACTTTTCTTCTGTGGCAATTTGGTGCGCCGGATTTTCAACTTCCTCCGGCAAAATAATCCAATCAAAAATTTACATTTTGAGCCAGCTTGAGGTCTTGAGCAGACGCGCCGACATCAATTTTGAAGGTGCCTGTTGCCGGCATCCAAACCTTTTTTTGCGGGTGCCAATACGAAAATGCTTCCGCGCCCAAATGAATTGAAACGTTCTCGGTTTCACCGGGAGACAAGTGCACGCGGGTAAATCCTTTGAGTTGTTTTTTCGGTTGCGGCACATCGGTTTGCGGATATTCAACGTAAATCTCCGCAATTTCATCACCGGCTCGTTTCCCGACGTTGGCAATCTTGAAATTGACAGCTACCGAAAGCGATGCTGATTTCTCGTTGGTAACAACGTTCAAATCAGAATAGGCGAATTTGGTGTATGAAAGCCCGAACCCGAAAGGGAAACGCGGCTGAATGTTTTTTTCGTCATACCAACGATACCCGACAAAAATGCCTTCCTTGTATTCCAAGTCGTAAGTGTAAAATTCGCTGCTTCCTTGTCGGGACACAAAATCACTGTGACGCGATGCTCCGGCGCGGCGGGCAAGTTCCTTTGGATCAACAATTATTTTGCCTGTTTTCACCAAATCATCATCGCCGGCGGCGCAGGAATCCTGAAAATGTTTTTCAATTGTGAACGGCAGTTTGCCGGATGGATTGGTGTTTCCGGTCAGAACATCCAACAATGCGGCCGCTCCCGTTTGCCCGCCATAAAATGCGAGGATAATGGCCGCGGCTTGATTCGCCCAATCCATTTGCGCGCCGCCGCCGCAAATTAAATTCACGACGGTTTGGGAATTCAATGTTGTGCAACGCGAAATCAAGGCGTCGTCGGGCAACTCGAAGGTGTGATTGGATGCTTCGCCTTCGTAGCCGCTGCGCGGCGTTCGCCCGGCGAACAACAAAACCAGTTTGGCCGAACGGATTTCGTCATCGGTTGGATTTTCGGAATAAATGACATTGTTGACGCCAAAAGTTTTTTGAACCGCTTGAAGATACGTGTTCAAGTTGTAGCCGACGACGTGCCCCGAACCGCCGCCGCCCAATTCCTTCAACGTCGCGGCGTTTCCGCTGACGAGAATTTTTCCTGCCATTTCGGATTCCAGCGGTAACAGCCCATTGTTGGCGAGCAGCACAATTCCTTCGCGGTTGACCTGTCCGGCAAATTTTTCATGTTCGGGATATTTGGCCAGCCATTCAGGTTTCTTAAATTCTTTTTTCGCCTCCAATTCGTAAATGCCGGACGCAATGCCGGTTTTGAGAATATCTACCGCCATGCGGTCAATGTTGGCGCTGCCAAAAATCTTGTCGCGATCCAGTTTTAATGCGAAGCCGTTTGGTTCTTCGAGGTCGTTTCCCGATTGTGCCAGCAAATCGCCATGCCAGGTCGAGCTCCAATCCGTCATAATCAGGTATTGGAATCCAAGTTGATGGCGCAACAGTTCGGTGCTGACAAATTTGCTTTGTCCCGCCCATTCTCCGTTGACCAGATTGTAGGAAGTCATCACCGCCCACGCGCCCACGTCAATGCCGGCTTTGAATGGAGCCATGTAAATTTCATGCAGCGTCCGGTCGTCCACGATGGTGTTTTCCGCCCGCCGCCGGTTTTCGGTTTCATTGCCGATAAAATGTTTCAATGTCGTGCCGACATTGACGCTTTGCGCTCCGCGAACATACGCCGTAACCGCTTCGCCCGCCAGAAATGGGTCTTCGCCCAGAAATTCAAAATTACGACCGTCTTTTGAATTCCGGTAAAGATTCATGCCGGGACCGAGAATGAAATGCCGCCCGTCCGCGCGAAATTCCTCGGCCACCGATTTTCCGTATTCCTGAAAAGCGTTGGTGTCCCACGTCGCCGCCAGTAATAACGTGCAGGGAAATGCCGTGGTCACATGTTTTCCGGTCGGGTCGGCGGCAATCCGTAATCCGCAACTGGCATCGCCAAAACGCAATTCAGGAATGCCCAGCCGCGGAATTGCGCGAACGCCAAAACCGCTGCCACAGACGAAATCAAACCGTTCTTCGGGCGTCATGGCCTGCATGAGTTGTCGGGCTTGATTTTCGGCTTGCTCCAGCGTGCCGGGTTTTTGCAACAGGGAGAGATATTTTTCCGGCGAAGAATCCACAGCCAGCATTGCAAGGGGAACACCTAAAAAAATCAGCGTGATTTGGACAATTTTAAGCAGCATGAATTTGTGATTTATCCTGAAAAGTTTCGCCGTTTGCCGCCCGACTGCGGCAAACGGCGTTTTATTAACCTTGGCGTGTCTGAAATTCAAATCAAAGACACGTTTCAATGGCTCATCCGATAGAAAACGTGCGGTGAATTCGGGTCAACCTGGATATTTATAACGTTTGTGCCGGAAGAATTTGGAATCACAAACCAATCGTTGGTGTTACCCAAATCAATGGAATTGGATTCCAACAGCCAGCCGATATGATCCGCCGGCCATTGCAATGTCAGCGTGCCATTGGTGTATGTCGTCACGATATTGGTCGGCGTCGGGTTCACAACGCTTGAAACTTGCAGCGTGATCGGGCTGGCACTGGTGTTCAGCGTGGCCGTCACGCCGTCAGGCAATGTGCCGAGAGTGAAAGCGCCGCTACCAAACGAACTCGAATAGCTTAAAAGTGGATAGCTCTGACCCGCGACCAACGAACCGCTGGTCACATTGATGACCACATTGCCGGTCTGGTTAATCGCTTGAGCGTTGATAGCCGCCGTGGTTGTGCTGTTCAAGTTTTGAAACTCAAGCGACGAAGCGCCCAGCGTCAATGAATAGACATTGAGCGAACCATTGGCTGTGGCCACGTTGATACCCAAAGTCGCAGCGTCCGCAACGGTGTAATTACCACCGCCCGTGCTGGCCGTTGTCGCAACCAGCTTGCCGGTGCTCACGGTTGTGTCTCCGTTGTAAGAGCTGGCGCCAGTCAAAATCAACGTGCCCGCGCCAACTTTGGTTAACCCCAAAACTCCGTTGCCGTTCACGATGGCGCCGTCGAACGTATAGGAGCCGTTATTTTCGCCCAACTGCAACGTAGAACTGCCGCCGGCTGAATCGGTGACAATTCCATTGCCGTTGAGGCCGTCGAAACCTTCATTGTAACCGGCCATGTCAAACGTGCCGTTGTCGGTGAGGATCGAACTCGTATAAATCTGGTCATTGCCATAACCGCCTAATTGCATAGTGCCGCCGGGATTAATCACCAGTCCGCCGATGCCCGAAAGAGCGTGGACTGTGCTGCTGCTGTCCTTCGCCAGAATCAATGTGGCGCCGCTATTGACCGTGGCCAACGTGCCGGCGTTGTCTCCGGTTCCGCCCAACGACACGATGCCGGAATTGACCACGATATGCGCGCTGTTGTCCACTGTGGTTCTGGTGATTGTATTAACGGTGATAGAATCCGTCCGGTTGAAGGCCAAAATGGTTCCACCCACTAAATTAGTGAGCGGCCCCGTGCCGAGGTTGCCATGCGTATCGTTGTTTCCGATTTGCAACGTGCCGCCGGACAATACAGTTCCGCCATAATAATCATTGTCCGTGTCCAGAATCAAAATGTTCGTGCCGGTTTTGGTAAACAGGCCCGGCCCGGAAATATCGCCGGGGCCACTGACGATGTAGGCATGGGTGGAATTGCTAAAGGTGACACTGATCGGATTGACATACGCTTCCAAATCAATGGACGAAGTGCCGCTCAACGTATCGTCAAACGTCACCGGCTCATTGTCGGGATAAACCAGTCCGGTCAGCGTCCCGAATTTCCAATTGGGCGTGGTGTTGATGTCCCAAACGCCCGAAACATTGCCGTTCCATGTGACCGGAACATTTGAAACGACAAACTTAATCGGGCTGGCACTGGTGTCCAGACTACCGGACACGCCCGTCGGCAACGTGCCGATGACGAAACTGCCGCTACCGGACAAATTGGTATAAGCAATCAACGGATAACTTTGTCCGGGAAGATAGGTAATGCTGTTGTTGGTGATATTTATCGTAACCGTGCCGTTGAGAACCAGGTTGCCAATCTGAAGCGGAGCTACGGTCGCGCTATTGATGCTTTGAAATTCAATTTTTGCCGTTCCCAAATTCAAAGTATTGATGTCAAGTGCCGCGTTTATCGCCGCCACGTTGATGCCCAATGTCGCAGAATTGGTGACTGTATAATCGCCGCCGTTGCCGCTGGTCAAAACCACCAATTTGCCGCCGTTGACCGTGGTTCCGCCCGAATAAGTATTGGTTCCGGTCAAAGTTTGAGTTCCTGCGCCGGTCTTAATCAACGCGACCGCTCCCGCGCCATCCACAATCGAGCCGGCGAATGAAGCCGTGCCGCCGCCATCGCCCAATTGCAGTGTTGAATTGCCAATGGCAGAATTGGTCACCAATCCGTTGCCGGTCATGCCGTTAAATCCTTCGCTCAATCCGGCCAAATCGAATGTGCCGTTGTTGGTGATATAAGCACTTTGATAAATCTGGTCGCCGCCTGTGCCGCCCAGTTGCATAACGCCACCGGCATTGATGGTGCTGGAAGAACCCAGCGCGTGCGCGCTACTGCTGCTCGGTTTGGCCAAAATCAACGTGCCGCCGCTGTTAACCGTGGCCAGCGTGCCGGAATTATCATCAGTTCCGCCCAAACTGACTGAACCTGAGTTCACGACAATACTGGCATTGTAAGAAGAATTTCTGGTAATGGTATTCACGCTGATGGCATCCGTGCGATTGAACACCAGCGCCGTTCCGTTGATGTTATTGGTCAACGGACCGGAACCAATTGAACCGTGCGTGTCGCCGTTGCCGATTTGCAAAACACCGCCCGCCAAAATGGTTCCGCCGGAATAATCATTGTCCGTGTCCAAAACCAAAGTGCCGGTTCCCAATTTCAATAACGATGCCGCGCCGCTGATATTCCCTGAGCCGCTGATGGAGTAATTGGCCACGCTATTGTTCACCGTCACGCTGGTGGGCAACACCGTCGTGTCCAATGTGACTGCCGGATTGGCGCTGAACGTGTCGTCAAAAATCACATTGGCTCCGTCCTGATAAACGAATCCGGTGATATTGTTGGATTTCCAATTCGCTGTCGAATCATCCCAAACAGCCGATGCGTTGCCGTTCCAAACTAAAGTGTTTGTCGGAATATCCGCAATATCCAGATTCAAAGTGGGTTTGGAAGTGCTGCTGTCACCGGCAATAATCACATACCGGTTGGCCGTTGAAGTCGAAGCGGAATCAGGATTGATCCGCACCCAGACATACGCTTGCGACACGGAAGCGTCATAACCGGGATTGTTGATATAAAAATTCTGGATGTAATTCTGAAGATTATTGGTCGTCCCGGTCGGCGTCGAAACAATCGCGCCGGCTTGGTTAATCAGGCTTGGAGTAAGAAAATTATCCATCAATTTCGTGTCGGTCGGCGTGGGATTACTTCCCGGACCGGTATCGTTGGCGAGATAATACCAGTAAGTTGAATCAGGCGTTGCTCCCGGCAACGTGTTCCGAAAATTTGCCACGCCCCAAAGGTCGCCGTTGATGGTCGTGCTGGCGCCGATGGAACTTAAAGTCACCGACAATGTGGTTTGCGGCCCGACTATTTTCCCCGGCGGCAGCGTGGGCAACGGAAACATCAAAATGGCGCACCAGCTTGAACCAGGCGAACCGGCGAATCCAATCGCGTCCGTCGAGCTGGACACAGGATTGTTGACGCCGCTTGTCGGCTGGCAGGTGTAGTCGGCGGAATTGCAGACGATGTTGGTGACGGTCGCGCGCAGGGGCAATGACAAGGCAAAACTCGCGGCAATCACCGCTGTTTGCACGGAAACCATGATGGATTTTTTCATAACGGATTCTTGGTTGTTGGGTTTATTTGTGTTCAGTGGCCAAATTAATCAAATCATTCAAATCACTTAATTGGCTCGACGTGGGGGCAAAGGTCGGCGGCCTGATATATCTCCAGCGATGCAATTCAGCGTGACCATCGGCAAAGGAAACGCCGCTGCAGCCTAAATGATATTCGGCTGGCCAGTCATCCACTGTGTTCGCGGGCGCATCTACCCGGAAACAGGCGTCATTGATGGTTCCCGCGTCTTCATCAATGATCACAAACCGGTCTGTCGGCTTTCGGATTGAAGCCAGTCTGGTATAATTTTGATAATTCGGGCCAAAAGTTGCGCCGCCGTTTGTAGTTCCCATGTAACCGTTCATCGAAACGCCGCGAACCATGTCTTTTTGATTGCCAGGACATTTGTATAAACCGATGGACTTGACATAAGGGAAAAGCAACGCATTTTCGATAAGCGTTTCGTTGGTCGCTTCTTCCGGCTCGGCCATGTTTCCGGCAGCCCAGGAATTGTTGGTCGTTATGTTCAAATCCGATGAAGTTCCCGATGACGGATTGGGAACCAAATAGTTGTTGGAATCGTCCGCATACATCAGCCATGCGAGCATGAATTGTTTGCCGTTGCTGACGCATTGGATTCCCTGCGCCCGCGCTTTCGCTCTGGCCAAAGCGGGCAACAACATAGCCGCCAGAATCGCGATAATCGCGATCACCACCAGCAATTCAATGAGCGTAAAACCCCGGTTTTTCCGGGTCATGAAAAACGTAAACATGGACGGATTAAATCTAGCGTGTTTGTATGGTTTCAATTTAGAGCGATTTTTCATCTTGTGAAGTCAGCAAAACTGCCGATGTTTCGCCTCGGCAATTATCTTAACCGTCAAACCCCCAGATATTTAGCCACCGCTTGAGCGCGGGAACGAACGTGCAACTTGTGATAAATGTGTTCGATGTGCGTATGAACCGTGCTGTAACTGATGCCGATTTGTTCCGAAGTTTCCTTGTAGCTGTAACCTTTGGCCAGATAATCCAGTATTTCCTGCTCGCGCGGAGACAATTCATCCACTTCGTTCTGCGACGGCTTGGCCTGCTTGAACGACTGCACCACTTTGCGCGCAATGCTGCTGGTCATCGGCGCGCCGCCGGCATGGACATTCTTGACCGCCGCCAGCAATTCAACGGCGCGCACCGGCTTGAGCAAATAACCGGACGCGCCCGCCGCCAATGATTCAAAAATGAAATCCGTGTCTTCGTGGACCGTCAGCATGATGATTTGCGGATGCGGCTCCAATTCAACCATCCGGCGCACACATTCCACGCCATCCATGCCGGGCAAATTGATGTCCATTAAAACCACTGTCGGATTCAATTCAGGAATGGCCTGCAACGCTTCCTCGGCGCTGCCGAAAGCGCCGACGCAACGGCAATCCGGCGCGCGCTGCACAATGCCGCGCAGACTTTCGCGCAATCCGGCGTCGTCTTCAATGATTGCGATGGTTATCGGTGTTTGTTTAACGGCCATCATTCTTTCAGGTTAGGCGTTCCAACCAAAAGCTGACAGTCGGCAATTCTGCCGAAGGTCGAAATTCGTTTTCATCACGGTCTTGAATGAATCGGCGCGATAAAAATCGTGCGTGTGCCCTGCCCCGGCTGGCTTTGCTGTTCAAAACGTCCACCGATTTCCGTCATGCGGTCATGCAAATTCAGCAATCCGTCCTCGCCATTTTTGAAAACTTTATTGGTCTCAAAACCCCGACCGTTGTCTTCAATCGTGAAAACAATCGTGCCGTCCATCAATTTGAGCCGCAACCAAACTTCGGTAGCTTCCGCGTGTTTGACGATATTGTGCAATGATTCCTTGAAACCGAGATAAAGTTGATGCCGAACATTGGAAGCAAGTTGGAGCGAGGGCAAATCCATCGGCATGTCCAACCGGCAACGAATGTCCGCCGTTCGCAAAAATTCCGGTGCGAATTGACAGATGTGCGCCACGAACCGTTCCAACGTGTCGTTTTTGGGATTGACCGCCCAGACGATTTCATCGAGCGAACGCGTGAGCAATCGTGCGTTGCGAAAAATCTGGTCAATGTGACTTCTTGCCTGCGCCGGTTTCTCCAAATCCGTCTGCGCCAGCTCGCTTAACATCGCGATTTGACTCAAATGCGCGCCCAAGTCGTCATGCAAATCCTTGGCGATGCGAGCGCGGTCTTTTTCGACTGCCGACTCCTGTTCAAGCCGCCACACTTTACGGTGCAAACGGCGCACGGAAACATAATAAATCGCCACGACAATCGCGCCGGCAAATGCCAGCAACGCCGCCATTCGAAACCACCAAGTCTGCCAGAAAAACGGTTCCACAATAAAATTCAATTGCGCGCCGGTTTGATTCCACACGCCGGAATCGTTGCACGCGGTGACTTGAAATTGATAGCGCCCCGGCGGGATTTGCGAATACGTTACGCTGCGCTGCGCCGTCTCGACCGGCTGTTGGTCGTATCCGAGCAATTGATAGCGCATACGGACATTCTGCGGCGCGGCAAAGCCAAGCGCATTGTAGTCAATTTTCAATTCGCGATGTTCGGGCGGAATCTCCAACGCGCGGACGGATTGAAATTCATTCGACGCGGTCAGTTCGTTTCCCAACAGTTGATTGTATCCGGGGAACGGCAAAATTTTGCCGTCCACACTCACGCGCTCAATCAAAACCGGAACGGCTTGTTGATGGATGGAAATTTTTTGCGGATTCACCATCACGAGACCGGTCAACATGGAAAAACAGAGCCGGCCATCCCGCAGCCGTATGAAATTCGGCCCGTAGCCAAAATTCGCTTGAAGACTCGGCAAACCTTCGTTTTTTCCGAAGAGCATGGGCTGGACATTTTTTACCGGCTCGCCGGCGGTTTCCAATTCCGGCTGTTGCACTTCAAAAATGCCTTTGTTGCCGGCAATCCACAGCCGGCCAAAATCATCCGGTAGAATTTGAGAAATGAAATCATCGGGCAATCCTTGTTCCGCGCTGATTTGCACAAACTGCCCGTCCTTGAGCCGGCCCAAACCCGCGCCGGCGTATCCAATCCATAAACTTCCATCAGCAGTCGCTTGCAGACATCGAATCGGCACCAACTTCGTCAACGTGCGCGCGGTTTCATCCAACAAAACGCCATCTTTCACCCGTAACAATTTTCCATCTTCAGTCCCCATCCAAATGACGTGCGCCGCGTCTTCCACCATCGCCCGCGCAAAATGACTGCCGGCGGGTAAATCAAATTTTTGAAATTTTCCATCGTGCAGGCGTTCCACGCAATTGGGATTGCTCAAGGAAATCCAAATGTCATTTTGAGAATCCGTCATCAATGTCCAAACTTTGTCGCTGGCCAGACCATTTGTCTTGCGAATCACAGAATAATGGCCGTCATCCCATTCGTATAAGCCGTTGTTCACTGTGCCAATCCAGACTTTGCCAACTCCGTCCGCGGCGACACAGGAAGCCTGTCCGCCGGGCCATTCGGGATTGCCATTCATCAATTGCCAGTCCTTGTCCTGTTGGCGCACCAAAGAACCATTCGGCGCGACAACCCACAAATTGCTGTCCGCGTCTTCGCAAACCGATTGCACCATCTCGAAAGGCAGACCGCGTTCCACGCCAAACAATTCCAACACATGCGGCGACAAACGGCTCAAGCCGGAGCCGCTTGAACCAACCCAAATGTTGCCTTCGCTGTCTTGTGTGATGCTTCTGATTTCTTCGCGGGACGCGCGCACATGAGACACATTCGTGCCATCAAAACGAAACAGGCCGTTTGCCGCGGTGCCGATCCAAACCGCCTTTGTCCGGTCCTCAAACAGAGCCAGCGGCTCGATATTTTCACCGGACGCCGGCAGTTCGGCCACTTGCGTCAACATTTCACCGGCTTCGTATTTGAATAATTTCCGACCGGCGACAATCCAAATACCTCCGTCATCCTTTGCCGCAATGCCCGCCAGCCGTCCGGGCGCGGTTATCAAAGAGACGAATCTGCCGTCGCGGAAAATGCCAACGTGATTGCCCTCGGCAAACCACAGTTGTTTCTTAACGTCAGTCGCCAATGAACAAAACCCGGTATAGGGCAATCCTTCTTTGTTGGTGAAACGCTTTACTTCACCGTCTGCAATTCGACAGGCGGAGTCATCCCAATATCCCACCCAAACCGAACCATCCGCGCCTTCGGTGATGGAAGCCGGACGGACTCCCGGCAATCCCTGCGCCGTGGTGTAAATTTTGGTTTCGTAAGGACTCACGGAAATCACCACACCGCCTTCCAACGCCAGCCACAAATGATCTCCGTTGCAAACCGTCAATGCGCGAATCATCCCCACCGGCATTCCCAAAATTGTCGGCAGCGAAAGTCTTTTGAACTGGATGCCGTCAAAACGCACCAAACCGCCTTGCGTCGCCACCCATAAATAACCGTCCGATGTCTGCGCCACGCCGGTGACATTGTTGTCCGGCAACCCGTCATCCGATTGCCACACACGCGCAAACCAATTTGAACTTTCCGCACAAGCCGGATGTGAATTAAAAAAAACAAAATACGCCGTCCACGCGGAAAGAAAGAAAGCATTGCGGAACATGACGGTCATCATTACACAATAATTCTTAATTGCAAAACCGGTAATTCATCCATTCACCGATAAAACAAAAGATGGTGCGCGCGGCGGGATTTGAACCCACAACCTTCGGCTCCGGAGGCCGACGCTCTATCCAGTTGAGCTACGCGCGCAATGTCATCACGATAACGACGTCAACGCCTTTGCTCAAATGAATTTCACGGCTCTTGCCGCAACACCCACCGGGAAAAATAAATGCCGCTGAAAAACAAAAAAGGACGGCGCGGGCCGTCCTTGATTATCACTTTACCGATTCGCGCAAAACTTAATTTTGCGGCGCGTCATTGGGCGCGCGGTGTTGGCGCGGTTGCGGCTGCATCTTTTGCCATTTCGCAAATTGATCCGCCGTGAGAACGGCTTTCATTTTCGTATCGGTATCCTCGCGGATCGTTTTCATTTTGGCCATTTTGTCATCGCGCGACGCGTCTTTATCCTGCATTACCGCGCGCATCTTGTCGTTTCGTTCGTCAAGAATCGTCTTGACCTTCGGCTTCTGGTCGTCGGTCAAATCCAATCGCTTGGCAATTTGATCAATGTTTGGCCCGCGCACGTGTCCACCGGAGTTGCTTTTGGGCGTCGGCGCGGCAGGCGGAGTGTTCGTGCTGTCATCCGCGTGCAAAGCCGTGCCCAAGGCCAGCAAACCGCCAACGGCTAGTGCCGTGATGAGTGTTATTCTATTTGCTTTCATAAACTGTCGTGATTTTACGTTAATTTTCCGCAGCATCATGCCGAGGAGTTATCTGGTCAGACGTTTGTGAAAATCGAAGGTTACAGTTCACGCAAAACTTTCATTGCCGCTTGCACCGTTTTTTCAATGTCCGCCGCCGCGTGTGCAGTGGAAATGAAGCCGGCCTCAAACTGCGACGGCGCAAGGTAAATGCCTGCGTCCAACATTCCGTGAAAAAATTTCTTGAACCGCTCGCGGTCGCTCTTCATGGCGTCGGATAAATTCCAAATCGGCTCGCTCGTGAAATAAATGCAGAACATCGAGCCACAGCGATTGAATTGAATTGGAATTTTCGCCGCGCGCGCTGCGTCGCCAATTCCCGCTTCGAGTTGCGCGCCGAACTTTTCGAGCAACGCATATTGATCTCCGCGATTCAATTCCTCCAACGCCGCGATTCCCGCCGCCATCGCCACCGGATTGCCGCTCAACGTTCCCGCCTGATAAACTGGCCCGAGCGGCGCGAGCCAATCCATGATGTCCGCGCGTCCGCCGAATGCGCCGACCGGCAAACCGCCGCCGATGATTTTGCCGAGGCACGTCAAGTCCGGCAAAATGTTGAATCGTTCCTGCGCGCCACCGCGTGCGAGACGAAAACCCGTCATCACTTCATCGAAAATCAACAGCGCGCCATTTGAATTTGTGATTTCGCGCAAAAATTCCAGATAGCCGGGTTTCGGCAAATATAAACCAGCGTTGCCCGGAACCGGTTCGACGATGATTGCCGCGATTTCATTTTTGTTCGCCGCAAAAATATGTTTCAGCGTGTCCACGTCGTTGAACGGCGCGACGATGGTGTGTTGCGTGAACGCCGCCGGCACGCCCGCGCTGTCGGGATTGCCAAACGTCAACGCGCCACTGCCAGCTTTGACCAAAAGCGAATCGGCGTGACCATGATAGCAACCGTCGAATTTGATGATCTTGTCGCGCTTCGTGAAACCGCGCGCGAGGCGGATTGCGCCCATGCACGCTTCCGTTCCCGAATTCACCATCCGCACCTTTTGAATTGACGGAACAAATTCACAAATCAACTTCGCCATTTTCACTTCGAGCGGATTGGGAATGCCGAAACTCGTTCCTAATTCGGCGGCGGTTTTGACGGCGGCAATGATTTTCGGATGCGCGTGGCCGAGAATCGCCGGTCCCCAAGTGCCGACGTAATCAATCAATTCATTGCCGTCCACGTCCCAGATTTTTGAGCCTTTGGCGCGTTGAACAAAAAATGGATTGCCGCCGACGGCGCGGAATGCGCGCACGGGTGAATTGACGCCACCGGGAATATAATTCAACGCTTCGGCAAAAAGTTTTTCAGATTCAACGCGCGACATCGCAATAATTTAGTTTGCGCTCCGGTGAAACGGCGAGCATTTTTTGAGTCGTCCGAGCTAACTGAATTTTCGCCATGAAAACCAAATTCCAATCCCGCCGTGATTTTATCAAAGCTACTTCTGTCGTCGCCGCGAGCTTGCCGTTCATCGGCGCGTTAAATTCCTGCGCGCAATCCGCGGAGCCGTCGCGCAAAATTGGTTTCGCGCTCGCCGGTCTCGGCAATTTGAGCACACATCAACTCGCGCCTGCGTTGCAAAAGACAAAATTCTGCAAACTCACTGGCATCGTCACCGGCCATCCGGCGAAAGCCGAAAAATGGAAAGCGCAATACGACATTCCCGACAAGAACATTTACAACTATGACAACATGGAACAAATGGCGGACAATCCCGACATTGATGTCGTTTATGTCGTCACACCCAACGCGCTGCACGCCGAGCACACCATCAAAGCCGCGCGCGCGGGCAAACACGTGCTTTGTGAAAAACCGATGGAAGTGTCCGTGGAAAAATGTCAGCAGATGATTGATGAATGTAAAAAAGCCGGAAAGCAATTGGCCATCGGCTATCGTTTGCATTTCGAACCGAACAATCTGGAATGTGTCCGGCTCGCGCGCGAAAAAACTTTTGGCGATGTGCGGATCATTGACGCCGGATTCGGTTTTCCCATTGGCGACCCGACGCAATGGCGTTTGAAAAAGGAATTGGCCGGCGGCGGCCCGCTCATGGATGTGGGCATTTATGCGTTGCAGGCGACACGTTACATTTCTGGTGAAGAACCGATTGAAGTTTCCGGCATCACTACTGTAACCGACCCGGTGAAATTCAAAGACGTTGAAGAATCAGTCGTGTGGCAGATGAAATTTCCGAGCGGCATCATTTCTTACAATAGCGCTTCCTACAAAGTTCCCGGCATCGCCGGCTTCAAAGCATTTGCCGATCGCGGTTGGTTTGGCCTTGATCCGGCTTACGGTTATGGCGGCATTCAAGGTCAGCGCAGCAACGGTGAATTGATTCAACTTCCGCAGATTGATCAATTCGCCGCCGAAATGGATGACTTCGCGCAGTGTATTTTGGAAAATCACCCAACGCGTGTTCCCGGCGAAGAAGGTTTGCGCGACGTGAAAATTATGATGGCGATTTATGAATCGGCCAAAACCGGAAAAGCTGTCCGTCTTGCGTAAAGTTATTTCCCAAAAAATGTGTCGTGCAACGAACCGCGTTCCGTGCGAATCACCATGCCGGTGCTGACGTTGTGCCGGCCAAACCAGCCGTCTTTGGTTTCCAAAACGTAGCCGATGTTTTCCGTGGCGGACGAAACCGTGTTCGTATCCTCTTTCTCCAAATGATGGATTTCCTGAATCACGCCGTCGGGCGAAATGTAGGCGGCGGAAATAGATTCGGGACAATTCTTCATCCAGAAATTCGCACGTTGTGGAAACGGAAAGACGAACAGCATCGCGTCGGTTTCTAAAATGTTCGTGCGAAACATCATGCCGGTTTCCTCTTGCTGTCGTGTTGTGGCCAGTTCGGTGTCCAGCGTTTCCGCGCCGAGATAAATTTTCAGCGTCGGCAATTTCGGCTGCGCCTGTGTCGGCAGCGAATCTCCATTGCTTTGCGGCGCGGCGATGGATTCCGACTTTTTACAACCGGCGAAAATCATTGCTGCCAGCAGCAACACAAAAACATTAGTAAATTTCACACGAACAATTTGCGAAAATGCCCGCCGTTTTCAATTCAATTCGATTGACCATTTTACGACGGTTGGTTAACGTCGTTTTCAACGTCAAAATCCTGAAAATTCTATGGCCAAAACCGCTGAAAAACCCGAAAAAAATTCCGCTGAAACCAAAACTTCCGCCGCCCGCGACCGCGCGCTGGAATCCGCGATTTCCGACATCACGAAAAATTACGGCGAAGGCGCGATCATGCGGCTCGGCGACGCGCGCGCGCAGGTGAAAATCGAAGTCATTCCGACCGGCGGATTGGCGATTGACCTCGCGCTCGGCGTCGGCGGTTTGCCGCGCGGTCGTGTCATCGAAATCTTCGGCCCCGAATCTTCCGGCAAAACCACGCTCATGCTTCACGTCATCGCCAACGCGCAAAAAGCGGGCGGACTTGCCGCGTTCATTGACGCCGAACACGCGCTTGACCCCGCTTACGCCAAAAAACTCGGCGTAAATCTGGACGATTTGCTCGTCTCGCAACCGGATTCCGGCGAAGAAGCGTTGACGATTTGCGAAACGCTCGCGCGCTCGAACGCGCTCGACGTGATTGTCGTGGATTCCGTCGCCGCGCTCGTGCCGAAAGCCGAACTCGAAGGCGACATGGGCATGGCCACGATGGGTATGCAAGCGCGCTTGATGTCGCAGGCATTGCGCAAGTTGACCGCAATTTTGAACAAGTCGAAAACGACGTGCGTTTTCACAAATCAGTTGCGCGAAAAAGTCGGCGTCATGTTCGGCAATCCCGAAACAACGCCCGGTGGCAAAGCGTTGAAATTTTACGCGAGCGTGCGTATTGATATCCGCCGCAAAGACACGCTGAAAGATTCCGCCGGCAACGCGATTGGCAACCATACGCGCGTGAAAATCGTGAAGAACAAAGTTGCGCCGCCGTTCGCCGAAGCCGAGTTCGACATCATTTACAATCATGGCATAGACAAGGAAGGCAGCATTTTGGACGTGGGCGTCGAAACCGGCGTGGTGGAGAAAAAAGGCGCGTGGCTGCAATTCGACGGCGCGCTCATCGGTCAAGGCAAGGACGCCGCCAAAAAATCGCTCGAAGAAAAACCGGAATTGGCAAAGAAAATCGTGGATGCGATTTTGGAAAAGCGAAACGCGACTCCGACTGAATAATTAACCTTATGAAAGCCATCGGTATCATTGGAATTACTGCGGTCTGTGTTTTGCTGATGGGTTGTAATAAAAATAATTCATCACAAAATAACAACCCTACGTCACAAACAAACACCGCACCTGCCATAGTTTTGACAAATCAAGAGGTTCAACAACCACCGAGCGATGAAGAATTACGTCAAAAGGTCACTGGAGTTTGGGAATATAGCTCAACGAATAAAGTATTTGGCATCATTTCCGAAAACACATTCACCCTTGCTCCCAACGGCAACTATGCAAAGCAGACCATAGAGGTTCATAAAACAGAGCGAAATAATTTTCTAGGCTTGGGAACGTGGCAAATCAAAGATGGCATCTTGATAACAACCATCACAAAAGCCAATCCAATCCCTCAAGGCGCAGTCGGAGACGATCTTAAAAAAGGCTTAGCGAATGGAGGATTCGTAAACCAGCACAAAATTATTAGCGTAAATAACGACGAACTGATTTGTGAGATTGATGTTTACACGATAACTGCAAACGGAGGTCACAATAAAACAAAGGGAACAATGACGTGGACTCGTAAAAAGTAACGACATTTTCTCCATTGTTAGTCGCCTATGAAATATGATTGCTTGGATTTATCTCGGCTCAAAAGGCGCAACTTGGTATGATTGGATGTTTCTTGGGCTTGCTATCGTAATTATTTTTCCTGACGAAGCATTAGATAACGTCGGCTTGATACTTAATTGGCATAATCTCATTTGGCTTGAGGTTATTTTTATCGGCATCGTTATTACCGCCGTAATTATTTTGAAACGGTTTTATCCAGAATTACATTGGTTTCTGCCGTTGATAGCTATTGGTCTCGTCGCGTTTATTCGAGGAATTATATGGTTCATCAGTCGTTCGGCTGGTGATGATTGATGGCAACGTTTCAGAATTGCCAAGTCAATTTTGTAGAAAGCATCCGAAGCCGCGCTTGCTTTCTGCACTGCGTCAATCCATCATAATCATCCATTTCAACCCCGCGTGTCGGGGCATTTTTTACATGAGCACTGTGCCTGATTTAGGTCTCGATTTGGACACCCTGTTCCAGCCCGCTTGGGCGCAGGGCAAAACCGAGGCGAACAAATTTGAAAAATTCACCGGCAACGAAGGCGTGAAGCCCGAACGTCGCGGTGGTGGCCAGCGCGGCGAACGCCGTGGTCCGCGTCGCGAAAATGCCGGCGGCGGATTTGGCGGCGGCGACCGTCCGCGTGGTGAAAAGAAATTCGGCGGCAAGCCGGGCGGCAAACGCGATTTTCGTCGCGGTGGAAATCGCGAAGGCGACCGCTTCAACGCTTCAACGCCTCAACGCTCCAACGAAGAAAAGCCATTGCCGGAATTGAACGTCGCGTTTTTGCCCGAAGAAAAAGGCGTCGAGCAACTCGCGCGGCAAATCCGCGTGACGGGTCGCGCGTATCCGCTGTTTCAAATCGCGGAATTGATTTTGCAAAAGGCGGAACGTTATTCCGTTCAACTCAAGGCGAAGAAAAAAGCCGACGGCACGATTGCGCAACAAATTTTCGTTTGCGCGCTGGACGACACGCCGTGGCTTTCCGAGGACGAAGCCGTCGCGCACGTGCTCAAAAATCATTTCGTCACGTTTTATCAGACCGACCGCACGCCGACCGAACCGCCGAAGGGCACTTACACTTTTGTCGCACAATGCGGCATGAGCGGCGTGATTCTCGGCCCGCCGAATTATCACGATTACCAAAATCAACTGCGCAAATTGCACGCGGAAAAATTTGCGCGGATGCCGTTCGACGTTTTCAAAGCGCGCGTGAAAATCGTGAAGGACGAAACCGTCGTCAAAAAATGGCTGGAAGAGCAAAGCTTCAAAACGGAATACACCGCGTTGAACATCGCCGAGCCGTTGAAGTTGCCATCACTCGAAGAAGTCGAAAAACATTTTCGCGCGACGCACAAAGATTCAATTATTAAAGCGGTTGAATCGCACATCGTCGCGGGCGCAGCCAGTCGTAATCTCCGCAGCGACGGACTTTATCGTCTCATTCGCAAGGAATGGGAGCATCAAAAACATTTTCCGCTGCAAGTGGCGACAAAATTGAGCCATCAATTCGCCGCGCACGGCCTGCAATTTTTCAAGGTCAATAAAATGGCCGTGCATGTCAGCGTCGCGCGCCCGCAATTTTTGGATTTGGAAACCACGCCGGTTTCGGATGGCGTAAAACGCATCGTCGAATTTCTCAACGCGAATCTAAAAACCACGCGCAAAAAATTGATTGAATCGCTCGCGCCCATGCCGAAGGTTGAGAAAATTGAAATCGTGCCAAAAACGGAAGCGGTTGCAGAATCTGCTCCTGCACCAACAGCGGAAGGCGAAACTCAAGCCGCCACATCTGTGCCCGCGCCGGAAACAAAACCGGCGGAACAAAAACCGAAATCTGTCGAACCGACGCCGGAACAAACGGCGGTGATTTCCGATTTGCACTGGCTGATTCATCAAGGCCACGTTTTGGAATTTGCCGATGGCCGGATGGAAACGGCGAAAAAACCGTTGCCCAAACCGCCGAAGCCCGAAAAGGTGGAAAAGAAATCTGACGAAAAAGTTGAAGAAAAATCCGCGACGGAAGTTACGCCTGAAAGCACAACTGAAACGGTTGCGGTAACGACGGCGGAAATTGCCGCTTCAACTCCGCCGGAAAATTTGTCGCCAGCGGAAACGCCGGAAACAAATTTGTCTAAATCGGCGGAAGAAGTTTCGTCACCGTCGTAAATTCGCCGCTTCCCTTAATTTTCCAATCTGCTAAATTAGCTCATGGCATTTGGCAAATTAGGCCTTTCCGAAAAAATCGTTGAAGGCGTGAAAGCGATGGGTTACGTCGAGCCGACGCCCATTCAACTGCGCGCCATTCCGCTGATTTTGTCTGGCAAAGACGTCATCGGCAGCGCGCAAACCGGCACAGGCAAAACGGCGGCGTTCGCCCTGCCGATTCTTTCCAAACTCGAAAAACGGTCGCCGGAAAAATTTCCGCGCGCGCTCGTGCTCGAACCCACGCGCGAACTTGCCGCACAAGTGGAAACGTCTTTTCGCGATTACGCGCGTTTTACCGATTTGCGCATCACGGTCGTTTTCGGCGGCGTCGGTTACGGTCGGCAAAACGATTCGCTGCGCGCCGGCACGGACATCATTGTCGCCACGCCCGGACGGTTGCTCGATCACCTCGAACACGGCACGGTGCGTCTGGACAAAATTGAATTTCTGGTTTTGGATGAAGCCGACCGGATGCTGGACATGGGATTTCTGCCGGACGTTCGCAAAATTGTCGAACGCTGTCCGCGCGCGCGTCACACCGCGCTTTTTTCTGCGACAATTCCGCCACAAATCGAAACGCTCATCAAATGGGCGATGCGCAGTCCCGAAACGGTCGAAATCGGCGCGCGCCGTTCGCCCGCCGAAACGGTGAAGCACGTCATTTATCCCGTTGCCGATTCGCAAAAGACCGATCTGCTGCTCAAGTTGCTCGATTCCGTAAATTACAATTCCGTGCTGGTTTTTTGCCGCACGAAATACGGCGCCGACCGCATCGCGCACACGCTCAAGCGCGCGAATCACGCCGTCGCCGTGCTGCATTCCAATCGCACCCAACGCGAGCGCGAGCAGGCGCTCAAAGGTTTTCGCGACGGACGATTTGAAGTGCTTGTCGCCACGGATATCGCCGCGCGCGGACTCGATATCGCCGACGTGAGCCACGTCGTCAACTACGACGTGCCGCAACATCCCGAAGATTACATCCACCGCATCGGGCGCACCGGACGCGCCGAAGCCACCGGCGACGCTTTCACGATTATGACCGCCGAGGACGCCAGCCACGTTTTTGCCATCGAACGGTTCATCAGCAAGAAAATCGAGCGCGTGAAACTGGAAAATTTCGACTACAAATACACGACGCTTTTCGACGAAAATAAACCCGGCAGACAAGGCGGTTTTCCCGGCAAAGCCCGCGCCGTCCGCGTTCACGGCGGTTATCATTTTGGTCCGGCGAGACGGAGAAGGTAAATTATCCTAAAATTTAAGTTGAATGCCGCAGTTTTTGACTGTTAATTGGCTGTGAACAATCTGTAAATAACTTTATGACGGACAGGAAAACAGTTTATCTGAATACTGGAATTTACACCGTCAACGAAGCATGGCGGTTGACCGGTGTTTCCAAAGATCGTATTCGTCGCTGGTTGCGCGGTTATCACTCCGATTTGCGAAAGAAAAATTACCCTCCGCTTTGGAAAAGCCAACTGCCATCGCTGGAAAATAAAGTTGCCCTTGGCTTTTTAGATTTGATTGAAATCAAATTCGTTGATGCCTTCTTAAATCAGGGCGTTTCTTGGCATATAATTCATAAAGTTCGCGAAAAGGCGCAAAAACTTTATCCAGAAGCAGACCATCCATTTTGCACGCAGAAATTTTTTACGGATGGTCATCAGATACTTCGAGAAGTGCATGAAGAAACTGGCGAGACTTGTCTTGAAGAAATTGCCACTGACCAGCGTGTTTTTACTGAAATTACAAAGCCATTTTTGAAGCAATTGGAATTTAAGGACGGAACGATTCTCGAACGTTGGTGGCCGCTTGGAACAGACCATTCAATTGTAGTAGATCCGCGAAAAAATTTTGGACAACCAACGATTGTGACAAATGGAATCCCTACGCAAACATTAGCAAAAAGTTATCAAGCCAATGGTTCGGTGGAAGAAGTCGCAAGGTGGTATGAAATTAGTCCAAAATCTGTCCAAGAGGCTATTGACTACGAGCAATCGCTCGCCGCGTGAAATTTTTCTTCGATAACAATTTGGCTGCAAAAATTGCCAAAGGACTAAATGGTTTTGTTTCTCCAGACCATCAAGTTGTTCATTTGAAAGAACAATTTGCGGCAAATACGGAAGATACGGTTTGGATGAGACAACTCGCACAGCAAGAAGATTGGATTATTGTGACGGCTGATGTTCGGATTGGGGAAAAATCCGCATGAAATAGCTGCGTGGAAAGAAGCAGGACATACTATTTTCTTCTTAAAGCCCGGATGGTTAAACATGAAATTTTGGGATCAAGCACAAAAATTTACTAAATGTTTTCCGCAAATTATTGAAAAAGCGGAAAACGCCAAACGCGGTTCATCTTTCATTGTTTCAGTAAACGGAAAAATTGAAGGATAATCTTCAATTGTCATCGCTAGATTTGATAGACTCAATTAACACGATTTCTTCGACCTCGATTAAAACTTCGTCAACTTTTCCAATTCCTTCACGCGCTTTTCAATGTCGGCGCGTTTGATTTTCGTGGTGCGGTTCAAGCCAAAACCTTCGCAGCAAAAACTGGCGGTGACGCTGCCGTAAATCATCGCGCGGCGGAAATTATTTTCAATCGAGCCTTTGGCCGTCGCCAAAAATCCCATCAGGCCGCCGACAAATGAATCACCCGCGCCGGTCGGGTCAATGACTTGGTTGAGCGGATACGCCGGACAAATGAAAAGTCCTTTGGGCGAGGATAAAATCGAGCCGTGCGAACCTTTTTTGATGATGACGTATTTCGGGCCGAGCTTGTGGATTTTTTTCAGCGCGGCAAAAACGTTGTCTTTCTTTGTAAGTTGATGCGCTTCGCTGTCGTTCAAAACGAAACCGTCAATGCGCGGCAGCAATTTCAGCAAATCGTTGAGCGCGATGTTCAGCCACAAATCCATCGTGTCGGCGATGACAAATTTTGGCCGTTGCATTTGGTCGAGCACGTGATGTTGCAACGCGGGCGCAATGTTCGCGAGCAGGACGAATTCGGATTTTTTGTGCGCGTCGGGCAAATGCGGCGTGAAATTCTCGAACACGCCGAGTTCGGTCAACAACGTGCGGCGATTGTTCATATTCAATTCGTATTCGCCGCTCCAATGAAATGTTTTTCCCGGCTGAATCTGCAATCCGTTCAAGTCAATTTTGTGCCGGCGATACAATTCAATGTATTTTTTCGGAAAATCCTCGCCGACAACGCCAATCAATTTGACCGGCGAAAAAAAACTGGCCGCGACCGCCGCGTGGCTGGCCGAGCCGCCGAGCAATTTGGGATTTTCCGCGCGCGGAGTTTTGATGGAGTCCAGCGCCGTGGAGCCGACGATTAAAACGCTCATTTTGATTTAGCAGTTGGGAGATTGGAGTTGGAAGTCGGAAAATTCTGACGTAATTATTTCTTCTGAATCAATTCAATTTCATAGCCTTCGGGCGCATCCACGAAAGCGATGACGCTGCCGCTGGAAGTTGTTGTCGGGCCGTCGGAAAATTTGATACCGAGTTTGGCAAGGTGCTTTTCAAATTCCGTGAGACTTTCGACTTCAAACGCGAGATGCGTTAAATCCGGCTGGCATTTGACGGATTCGCTGTTGGGAAAATAGCAAATCTCGATTTCTTCGGCGCTGCCGGCGGATTTGAGAAAAACCAATTCCGATCCGCGTGGCGATTTGTGACGGCGGGTTTCCTCAAGGCCAAGCACGTCGCGATAAAATTTCACGGTGCGTTCCAAATCGTTCACGCGATAGCGCGTGTGCAGCAATTTGCCAACTTTCATTTCGACAAATTTAGCGAAAAGTTTTTACAGAAGCAAACAAAGGGAACGAAGATGGTGTTCTAAATCGACCACGGACGCCCGCAGGCGTTTCTGCCAGCCAAATGACGTCATCGCTCAAATGTTTGGTCAAAGCCTCCTCACGTCGGCTCCTACAAAATTTTCGTTTCCTTCATTGCCTTTTGTGAAAATTCGTCAGACAAATTTTGAGTGCCGTAGGCGCGCATTTCCGCCGCGACATCGCGGTGAAGGCGTTACAATGATTCATTGTTTTGCAAATGGTTTTATTTTCGCCGTTATGTTTGTTCCAAATCCGCCGGTTCCGCTTCCGCCCCACGCCCCAACGCCCTCATAATGATAACCAAAAGCTCCAATTGTGATGAGCGTGTCATGTTGGTCATTCACGGGAGATTTTTCTTTGATCAATGAATCTGATGTAGATAGATCATTCAAATTTCCTGTCTGTAGAAGTTGGTATCGTTGAAGCATGGCGTCATCCACCGGCGGATTGAAGTAAGATTTTAGGTCTGAAATGTCATTGGGTAACTGTCCATTATTGGCTGCGATATAATCATCCAAAGCTGCGCCCATCGAATACGCAAATCTTTGTTTGGCACTACTCCGCAATTCAGCTAACGCTCTGTCAAAATCATCGTCGGTGTTTAAGTCGCCAACAAGCGAAGCTTCTCTCAACCAATCTTGAGTTGTTAGAAATTGAAGTTCGGGAATCTTTTGCCACGGCATTTGTTCCAATCGTTGTTTAAGTTGATTCACTGTGGCCACCAAAACTTTGGCGGCAGATTCAGTCGGGTCAGTTTCCTTTTGTAAATTTGCTGTCCTTAATTGCGTCACTTCGCCGCGCAATTTCAAAAGCTCATTTTCATTTGAATTGGATTTCAACTGCGCGTTCTCCGCAAGTAACGCAGCCAATTGATTCGTCGCTTCGTTCAATGCCGATTGCAATTGCTGAATTTGTTCATTCAGCGGCGTTTGCTGTTGCTGGAGCGCTTGGATTTGGTTTTGCAACTTGGAATTTTGATGCGCCTCAAAAATTCCAGCTCCGGCGACAATGGCGAGCGTCGCTCCGATAATTGATTTTTGAATTGTAGTCATGGCAATCACTTTGGTTGTGGCAATAGCCGTTGAAGTTGAAATCGTCGTTCCTGTAAAAACTGCGGCGGCAGAAATGGTCGCAGCTAATCCAATCGGCGCAGATTGGACGGCGTTGGCGGAAATCAAAATGGTCAATCCGCTTGCGCCAATCGTTATTTTTCGTTTCGAGAAAAATTCACGGAGTTTTTCTACGGCGCGGCTCACTCGCTTTTGCGCGGCGGCATCGGAAATTTTCAATTGCTCGCCGACTTCGCGCAGATTTTTATTTTCAAAATAGCGGAGCAGCAAAACTTCGCGGTCTTCGTCGGCAAGGTTGTCGAGGGCTTCATCGAGCACGGGACGGATTTGTTCCCAATCGGCGTCGGATTCGGAATTGGTGATAAGTTGTTCCATGGCCTGCCTTTCATTTGTGAGGTGGCGGCGTGTGTCGCGCAAATGATTGAGCGCGGCGTAGCGCGTGCTGCGATGCAACCAGCCGGTCAGCGCGGCGTCGGCGGGAAATTTTTCACTCACGGACGCTGCCTTGCGCGCGAGATCAACAAAAACACTTTGTGCGATGTCGGCAGCAGCGGGCAATTCCACCTGACGTAACGCGGCGGAATAAACCAAATCCAAATGTCGCCGGACGATTTCGGTGAAAGCGGCTTCGTGGCCGTGCGCGGCGTATTCGCGCAGCAATTGGACGTCGGATTTCGCGTTCACTCACTTATTAAACAACCGTCGGCAGCGAAATCCGACAAAGTTTTTTAACTTGGACCCGGGAAAGTCCGGCCTTCAATGATTAGTTTTTCGCACGCGTTGGCACATTTGGCACGTTTCCGCATCCCCGAAAACGAGGATGAAGTTTCCGTAACTTTCGGATTGGCTTTCGGCTCTGCTATTTGGATATTAAGGTTTCACCAATCAATTGATTCAGTCATGAAAAAGAATTCTGTTCAAAAAATGGATCGTCGTCATTTCATCGCCACGACCGGCGCGGCCATGGTTTTGCCTTTGATTTTGCCGGGTTGCGCCACCGGTCAAAGCCGTCCGCGTCCATCCAATCGCATCAATCTCGGTGTCATCGGCATGGGCTGGCAGGGGCCGGGCAACACGCAGGCATTTCTGGCATTGAATGATTGCCAGGTCATCGCCGCGTGTGACATTGACGCGAACCATCTGCAAAGCGCACTCGACATGGTCAACGACCATTACGGTAACAAGGATTGCAAGGGCTACCACGATTATCGCGAATTGCTGGCGCGCGATGACATTGACGCGGTAATGATTGCCGTGCCGGATCATTGGCATGAATTGGTCGCAACCGAAGCGGCGCGCCGCAAAAAAGATGTTTATGGCGAAAAGCCGCTGGCGAAAACGATTGCCGAACAACAAGCCATCGTCCGCGCGGTTGAAAAAAATAAAATTATCTGGCAGATGGGTTCGTGGCAGCGCTCGCAAGCGCCATTTCACAAGGCGGCGGAAATCGTTCGCAACGGATTGATCGGTGAGGTCACGCACGTTGAAGTCGGATTGCCCGCCGGTTGGGCGGATTTTTCCGGCGAAGGCAAAAATGCGAAGGAAAAACTGGCGAAATTGTTCAACAAGAATGCCGATGACTTTGACCTCACGAAAATCACGCCCGGCTCGGATGCCTGGAACGCGCTCGTCGAACAACCACCGGCGGAACTGGATTACAACACATGGATTGGCCCGTCCCAAATGGAGGCTTACATCACCGCGCGCCTGCACAAAAACTGGCGCTGGAATTACGACACCGGCGGCGGACAATTGATGGATTGGATCGGCCATCATTGCGACATCGCGCACTGGGGTTTGGGCTTTGATTTGTCCGGCCCGTCGGAAATCGAAGGCCACGGAGAATTTCCCGCGCCGGACGCCGTCTGGAACACATCGCCCAAATACCGGATTGAACTGAAATATCCGAAGAACATTACGATGACAATTGCCGGCGGCTATTCCGACATTCGCAGCGGCGTGAAATGGATTGGCACCGAAGGTTGGGTTTGGGTGGACCGCGGTGGTTTTGACGCGTCGAACCCCGATTGGAAAAAAGGGAAATCGCTGCCGGAAGAATTGCGTAAAATCAAACTTTACGTTTCAAATAATCACCAGCAAAACTTTTTGGATTGTGTGAAATCGCGTAAGCCGACGATTACGCCGGTGGAAGTCGGACATCACTCGGCGATTCCCGGCCATCTCGGACTCATTTCCATGCGCGTGGGGCGGAAAATCAATTGGGACGTCAAACACGAGAAAATCATCGGCGATGCTGAAGCGAGTAAATTATTAACGCGCGAATATCGCGCGCCGTGGCAGATTAGTTGAAGTCATTTTGTAAATGTGAAACCGGCTGGAGAAATCCAGCCGGTTTTTTGTTGCGCAGAATCAATCAGCCTGAAATTGCCGCAGCAAAAATTGATAGACGTCCGTGGATTCGATTTTGGTTGCGCTCAAATTTGTCTGCGAAATTAGAATCGGCCAATCTTTTTTGTCCGCCGGTTTTCGTCCGTGCGAGCCTTTCACCAAATGGGCGTCGAGCGGAATCACGTCCATCAACATCCGAAAGCCCAATTTTTTTTGCAACAGCCGCCACACGATTTTCAATTTTGGCAGCGGAATTTTTGGGTCGAGAAATAATTCCGCCGGGTCGTAGCCGGGTTTGCGATGGATGTCCACCGTGCGCGCAAAATCCGGCGCGCGCGTTTCATCGCGCCAGTAGCAATAAGTGAACCACGCATTTTCGGCGGCGACGGCAATCAAATCGCCCGTGCGCGGATGGTCAATGCCCGCCGTGATTTTCTCCGTTTCACCTAGGACGTTTCCCACGCCGGACGTTTTCTCCAAAACATCGCGCACGGATTTTTCCAGTGATTTGTCGTTCACGTAAACGTGCGCGATTTGGTGGTCGGCGACGGCAAAAACTTTGCTCGCACCCGCGTCCAAAATTTCCAAACCGAGTTCGTCTTTGATTGTCAGCCAACCTTGTTCGCGGAAAATGCGATTCAGAAAAATCGGTGTGTCCACGTTCGTAATTCCATATTCGGAAAGCAAAGTGATTTGCACATCGCGTTTGTGGAAAAAATCAATCAAATCGCCGACGATGGAATCAATTATTTGTAAATCAGGAATTATTGCGGGATTGATTTGTGACGAACCCCTCACCCCGTCCCACTCCCCGTTTTGCGAGGAGAGGGTGGCCAAGGGCCGGGTGAGGAGATTTGAAATATAAGTTCCGTGTCGTTGCAAATTGTAATCCAAATGCGGCAGGTAAATCAGATTCAGCATGGGCGAAAATTCATTTTCAATCCATTTCGCGGATTCGGCAATCCAGCGCGTCGCGGAATCCGCCGCGCCTTGCGGGGTTTTCACACCCGCCGCCGGCCCCCAAAATCCGAAGAACGGAAACTCGCCCAAATCTTTTTTGATTTCGGTGCGGATGGAATACGGCCACGAATAAATGTCGAAAAATTTGCGACCATCGGCGGGATACATCGGACGTGGCGTGATGGAATAGTCCACGCTCGAATACATGTTGAACCACCAGAAGCAATTTGCGATTGATGATTGATGATTGATGATTTCGGATTGTTTGCGGAGTTCGTCCCAAATTTTTGGTGCGGTGACAATGTGGTTTGACTGTTTCCAAAATTGAACTTCGGATAATTCGCGGTTGAACCAGCCGTTGCCGACAACGCCGTGCTGTGACGGATTTTTTCCGGTGAGATAATTGGATTGCGCGGTGCAAGTGACGGCGGGGAATGCCGGAGAAATGTTTGCGAGCGCACCACGTTTCGCAAATGCCGCAATGCGCGGCGTGTGTTCGCCGATGAGCGATTCGGTCAGGCCGACGACGTTGATGACGGCGAGACGATTCATCAGGCGTTGGCGCGAAGAATGTTTTGGGCGCGATTTGCGTGGCGCTCGCGCAATTCGTGAATCGCTTCGACAACTTTTGGCAAATTCATTTCGTGGACTTCAATGCCAGTTCCGATTTCGCGCAAAAGTGTAATCGTCAATTCGCCGCCGAGATGTTCGCGAAATTCATTCAGGCCGCCGAGGATTTGCAGATTTCCGTCGCAGGCGACATTCAGCAATTCGTTGGCGAACAAATTGAAACCGAGTCGCTCCAATAACTTGAAAATCCGTTCGGCGGAGTTGGTGTCAATCAAATCAATCTTCTGCGAATAAATCACGTCGAGCGCGATGCCGATGGCGACGGCTTCGCCATGGCGAATCTGAAAATCGGAAAGTTGCTCCAGTTTATGCGCCGCCCAATGACCGAAATCGAGCGGACGGGCAGAGCCGGTTTCAAACGGGTCGCCACTCGTGGCGATGTGATTCAAATGCAATTCGGCGCAGCGGCGAATCAGATTTTTCATCGCCGCAGGCTCAAATGAAATCAATTTGTCTGCGTCGCGTTCGATTTCGTCGAAGAAATTTTGGTCGCGGATGCAGGCGACTTTGACGGCTTCGACGTAACCGGCGCGTTTGTCGCACGGGTCGAGCGTGGCGAGCAGGTTGAAATCGTTAATGACTGCAAACGGCGGCGCGAAGGTGCCGATGAAATTTTTTTTGCCGAAGGCGTTGATGCCATTTTTGACGCCGACACCGGAATCGGCCTGCGCGAGCGTCGTCGTCGGAACGCGGATGTGACGGACACCGCGATGCGCGGTCGCGGCGGCAAGTCCGGCGGCATCAAGCATCGCGCCACCACCGATGGCAATCAGATACGAGTGACGGTCAATATGATGGCGGTCAATATGCGAATGGATTTCGGCGACGGGCGCGTAGGAATTTTTCACGCGTTCGCCGCCTTCAATTGAAATTGGCGGGCAGACGAGTTGCAGTTTGTCGTCGTGCGCGGCGAAATAATTTTCAATCTGTTGCGCGAGATGAGGTTGCGCGTTGGCCAATGATTCATCCAAAACAACAAGCACTTTGCGCACCGTGTTGTCGGACAGCGCGTTGCTCAAAGTAAGATTAGCCGGGGCAAAAACGTCTTCGGTGAAAAAGACGCGCAATTGCCAGCCGACTTGAATGGAGCGCTGAAGCACAGCCATGCTTCAGTCTGTGAATTTAGACGGGAATTTCGAGCTTTTATTTTGCGCCGGTTTTTTCGTCAGGAATCCTCATACAGTAGAACGAGCGATAGACGAAAATGAGCGCGATCAGAAAACAAATCGCGCCGATGATGTAAGACAAATGCGAATGCGTGTGCGAATCGGCGTCGGCTTTTTTCATTGTCACGGCGATTTCGGTCGCCAGCAAGCCGAAGAGCGTCGTGAATTTGATGATTGGATTCATCGCGACGGAGCTGGTGTCCTTGAACGGGTCGCCGACGGTGTCGCCGACGACGGTGGCCGCGTGCAATTCCGTTCCGCGCTGGCGCAAATCCACTTCGACAATTTTCTTGGCGTTGTCCCACGCGCCGCCGGCGTTGGCCATGAAAATCGCCTGAAACAATCCGAAGAACGCGATGCCAATCAAATAGCCGATGAAAAAGTATTGGTTGAAGAACGGCAGACCAAGCGCGAAGGCAAAGACGACGACGAAAATGTTGATGAGGCCGCGTTGCGCGTAAATGGTGCAAATCTCGACGACTTTTTTGCTGTCTTCGGTCGAGGCGGCGGCTTTTTCGAGGTTGAGATTTTTCTTGATGAACACGACCGCGCGATACGCGCCGGTGACGACGGCTTGCGTGCTCGCGCCGGTGAACCAGTAAATCACCGAACCGCCCATGAGCAGGCCGAAAACAATCTGCGGTTCAATCAAACTCAAGCTGCTGGCGGCGTTGCCGAAAGCGTTTTGGAGCAGCATGATGATGCCGAAAATCATTGTGGTCGCGCCGACGACGGCGGTGCCGATTAACACCGGCTTAGCCGTCGCTTTGAAAGTGTTGCCCGCGCCGTCGCCTTTTTCCAATTCCAATTTCGCGTGGTCGAAATCGGGTTTGAACCCGAATTCTTTTTCGATTTCCGCCGCGATGTTTGGCGCGTGCTCGATTTGGCTCAATTCATAAACCGATTGCGCGTTGTCAGTGACGGGGCCAAAACTGTCCACGGCGACAATCACCGGCGCCATCGCCAGAAAACCGAATGCGACGAGGCCGAACGCGAAAATCGGCGCGGCGAAGCCGAATTCCGGCGGCATGAGCCGCGTCAAATCGCCGTTTTGCGAAAACAAATAGGCGATGAACATCAGGAACAAAATCACAAGTCCCATCCAGAACGCGGAAAAATTGCCAGCGACGAAACCGGACAAAATGTTCAGCGACGCGCCGCCTTGTTCGGACGAGCGCATGACTTCCTGCACGTGTTTGGATGAGGTGCTGACGAAAATTTTCGTGAATTCCATGATGAGCGCGCCGGCCAGCACGCCGCAGGAAATGATTCCGGCCAGCGACCACCAGAGATTTGCGAGTGGCGCGCCGGTCACATCGGTCAAATCGCCAAGCAGCAATTTGCTCGCGCCAAACGCGACGACAATCGCAACGATACAATTCGTCCAAACGAGATTGGTCAGCGGCGATTCCCAGTTGAAATGTTTTTTGTCGCCGAAAAGAATTCCGCTCATGAAGCGGTTCGCGTAATAAGAAAACAACGACGCGAGCACCATCAGACTTTGAATCGCGAACAGCCAGACGATCAATTTGCCGCAAAGAACCGGCGAGGCGACGAGCGCGAGCGCGAGAAAGGCAATCAACGCGACGCTGGTGACACCGTAAGTTTCAAAGCCGTCCGCCGTCGGGCCGACGGAATCACCTGCGTTGTCGCCGGTGCAATCGGCAATGACGCCGGGATTTTTCGGGTCGTCTTCCGGCAGGTTGAAAACGATTTTCATTAAATCGCTGCCGATGTCGGCAATTTTCGTGAAGATGCCGCCGCCGATGCGCAATGCCGCCGCGCCGAGGGATTCACCAATCGCAAAGCCGATGAAACAGGGTCCGGCCAGTTCGCGCGGAATAAACGCGAGAATGCAAATCATACAAAACAATTCCACGCAGACGAGCAGCAGGCCGATGCTCATGCCGGCTTTGAGCGGGATGAAAAGAGTTTTGAGTGAATTGCCCTTGAGTGAGGCGAACGCGGCGCGTGAATTCGCCGTGGTGTTGATGCGAATGCCAAACCACGCGACGCCGTAACTGCCAAGAATTCCCAGAATCGAAGACGCCAAAATGATCAAAACGCTCGCGAAAGTTTTGTGCTGCAACGCGGCGAAATAATAAATCATGCACACCGCGATGAGAATCCACAGCGCGAGCAGGAATTTTCCCTGTTGCCACAGATACGTTTTGCATGTTTCCCAAATGATATTGGAAACGTCGGCCATCATTTTGTGAACCGGCAGCGCGCGGGTTTGCTTGTATTGAAAAAGCCCGAACAGCGCGCCGATGACGCAAACGACGAGGCCAAAATATAAAATCGCGTGTCCGCTCAAGCTGCCGCCGAAAAAGGACGCGTCCTGCAACGAAGGCAAATTGATGTCCGCGTCGCCCGCAAACGCGTTCGCCGCGCAAGAGCATAAAATCAACGCGATGGCGCCGCAGATAAGTGATTTCTTTCGTCCCATAAAGGGCGCGCAGCTTGCCTGATGTCGAACCGGTTTTCCAGCATTTTTTATTGAAAAAAGTGCGCTATTTCATGTGTTTTTCTACGGCGCACAGAATCGCAGCTTGCCGCTGCGCGCGGTTTCCGCAATCTTTCACGCGATGTCCGAACGCGCGGTTGCCACCTTGAACAAACCGGACGCGGCGTTGGAAATAACGCTGCGCCCGTCGCTCTTTTCCGAATTCACCGGCCAGCCAAAAGTGAAGGAGCGACTGGAAATCGCCGTCGCCGCCGCAAAAAAAAGAAAGGAACCGCTCGACCACATTTTGTTGAACGGCCCACCCGGCTTGGGCAAAACGACATTGGCAAATATCTTGGCAAAATCAATGGGTGCGAATTTGAAATCCACGAGCGGCCCGACGATTGAAAAAGCCGGTGACCTCGCGGGTTTGCTCACGAATCTCGAAGAAGGCGACGTGTTGTTCATTGACGAAATCCATCGCCTGCAAAAAACCATTGAGGAATATCTATATCCCGCAATGGAAGATTTCAAATTGGACATCATCATTGACCAAGGCCCGAACGCGCGCAGCGTGCGCTTGAATCTGCCACGTTTCACCTTGATTGGCGCGACGACCCGTAGCGGTTTGTTGAGCGCGCCGTTACTGACGCGTTTTGGAATGCGCGAGCGCCTTGATTACTACGTCGGCGAGGATTTGCAAAAAATTGTCCTGCGCTCGGCAAATCTGCTTGGTGTGGAAATCGAACCGGACGGTGCGTTGGAAATCGCCAAACGCAGCCGCGGCACGCCACGCATCGTGAACAATCTGCTCCGCCGCGTGCGCGATTACGCGCAAGTGAAACATGATGGAAAAATTTCCGCAGAAATTGCCGACCGTGCGCTGGCGATGCTGGAAATTGACCAAAACGGTTTGGACGAAATGGATAAACGCATTCTTGAAGCTATCATCACAAAGTTCGGCGGCGGGCCGGTCGGCGTGAATTCCCTCGCCGTCGCCGTCGGCGAGGAGCCGGACACGATTGAGGAAGTTTATGAACCGTATTTGATCATGGAAGGATTTCTCAATCGCACGCCGCAAGGCCGCGTGGCGACGGAATTAAGCTACAAAAAATTGGGATTGAAACCGGCGGGCAGAAACCAGCAGAATTTTTTTTAGTCCATCTGTCATTCCCCCAAATTGCGCCGCAACAGCGCGCTCAATTTTGCGGGCGACAGGACGGTGATGGTTTTGCCTTTAACGGCGATCAGTTTTTGCGCGCGGAATTTCGCCAGCGTCCGCGAAAACGTTTCGCTTACCGTGCCCAATTCCGCCGCGAGCATCCGCTTGGTCAGGGTCAACTCGATTTTCGCCGGCGTTTCGCCTTGCGGATTGGCGCAGCGCTTCACCAGCCAGTTCGCCAGCCGTGTTTCGACGTCCTTCAACGTCAAATCTTCAAGCTGCCCGACCAGCACGCGCAAATGGCTGCTCATCGAGCCGAGCATCCGCAGCGCCAGTTCCGGCTGGCACTTGAGCAATTCCAAAATGCCGCCCTTTTGCACGAGCAAAACCTGCGTCGGTTCGATGGCGCGCGCATCGGCGGGATAACCGCGTTCGGAAGCCAGCGCGACCTCCGCAAACGAGTCGCCCGCGCGAAAAACGTGAATGACCTGCTCCTTGCCCGTGGCACTGACGCGATGCACGTTCACCGCGCCGCGTTGAACGACATAAAAGCCGTGCGCCGGATCGCCTTCGTGAAAGAGATAATCGTCCTTTTCCAGCGATTTCAAAACCGTCACGTCCGCGATTTTTTCCAAATCCGATTGCGGCAGGCCCGTGAAAAGCTGGCAACTGCGCAACGTGTTGATCAGCGCAATCGTTTTGTAATCCGTGACAGCGCTCATGATGAGATCAAATCAGTTTCGCGCCAAAAATAAACCAGCCAGTCCGCGCCGCCGCCGCGTTCCACTTTCGATGAAAATCCCTCGCTGCTCAAAATTTCCACGAGCGGCGACGGCAAAAACGGCGCGACGACAATCAATCCTTCGTCCGGCTTGAGCGCGTCCACGCGCCGGCGGATTTCGGGAAACGGCTCAATGCCGCGACGAATCAAATCGCGAACGTCAAAGCGTTTGAACTGGCTCAGCGGCGGCATAACGATTGATCATTTCACAATTTGTTCAATCCGGCGAACCATTTCATCTGCGCCAGCGTTCAATCCGGTTTGCTGAAAAACAATTTCGCCTTGCGCGTTCAAAAGCGTGACGACGTTTGAGTGCGCGATTTCGCCATCGCCGGATTTCTTGAATTGAATTCCGAGCAACGCGGCCAATTCCAAAACGTCGTCCGGCTGGCCGGAAAGCAGCGTCCAATTTTCCGGCAAATTCCAAACTTTGCGATATTCGGCGAGCGCCGTCGGTGTGTCGCGCTCGCTGTCGAATGAAATCAAGGTAAAACCGGTTTTCGCGCGTGTTTCCGACGTCAGCGCGGATTCAATTTGTCGCAATTCATTTTCCAAAATCGGGCAGGCCGTCGTGCAGCGCGAGTAAAACATCAAAACGACCTGCGGTTTTCCCGCGAGCGCGCCCAGCTTGATTTGTTTTTGCGCGTCCGTCGTCCAAACCGATTCGACTTGATAAAGCGATTTGTCGGTGAATTTTTTCGCGGGCAAATCCATCGCGCAGCACGGGCGATGAATGAAATTGGTTTCTGTCGCGCCCGAAATTCCAAGTTGGAAAACGAGCGCGGCCACGATGGCGGTTGGGAGTTTTGTTTTCATAAATCTTTGGCGCAGCGAAAGCCCAAATTGTGGATGCAATAATCCGCCTTGAGACTACTGCGAAAAGCAAATCGCATGAACGCCGGATAATCGTCCACGGCGCGCGCGCTTTGCGCGCCCGCGCCGCAAAACAATTTCGCGTCGGCGCCGTCATCGCGCGAATCGCCGGATAAAATTGCGGAATTGAAATCGGCGGTCCATTCCCAAACCAGGCCGTGCAAATCGCGGACGCCGTAAAAATTTTTCCCGCCGACGCCGACCGGCAGAAATTCCGTCGCGGACGATTCGCAATACCACTTCAGGATTTCCGCCTTGAATTGCGGGTCATTTTCGCCGTCGGCGCGCGTCGCGCTGGCATTTGCCGCGAGTTCCCATTCGGCGATGGTCGGCAGCCGTTCGTGTTTCCATTGCGCGTAGGCTTTCGCCGCGAACCAGGAAACGAATGTGACCGGTGCGTTCGACGGCGCATTTTTCCCCGGCTCCAAATCACCCGCCCAATTTTTCAAATACGATTTGTCGGCGAAAAGGCGCGCGACGTTTGAGCGTTGCCATTGCGGATGGGCGCGGACGAATTCCAAAAATTCGCCGTTGGAAACCGGCTCGACATCCAGATAAAAACTTTTCACGGCAATTTCCGCCGCGTCGGTTTTGGATTTAAGCAGCGGACGATAAACGCCGGCGGGAATTTGAACCATGCCAGCGGGCGCGATGCTCGCGTTGGTGGCGGCGGAAGAATCAACGCAAAAACGCAAAGAGGCGAGGACGCAGCAAAGGAAAATTTCCCCAATCCTGGCACCGTCGCGTCTTTGCGTTTTTGCGTTAAAATTCATAATCGGATTTCATTCAAACGAATTTGCGGCGGCCACGGGCTTCGCTCCGGCGCGCGCGGCGCGGACTTCGTCCGCCGTCACCGCGTCGCCGGAATTGTTCCAGTTGTTGCGCACAAACGTCAGCACGTTGGCGATTTGCTCGTCGGTCAAATCGGCCTGCGGAACCATGATGCCGCTGAATTTTTTCCCGTTGACGACGATTTCGCCGGAACGTCCTTGAATCAACGTGCGGATCAATTCCACTTTTTCATGCGCGAGAAAATCCGAGCCGGCCAGCGGCGGGATTTGATTCGGCACGCCGAGGCCGTTCGGTTGATGGCAAACGAAACAAATTTGTTGATAAACTTGTCTACCCGATTCCATTTGCGCTGCAACGGCTGGAGTTGCGTTTGCCGGAACGGATTGGGAATTTTTCGCCGGCTTCGCGGCCACCGGCTCAACTTTGACCGCCGGAACAGAATTGGTTTCCGGTTCGGTAAAAATGGTGTCGCTTTGCCTGCCGGAAAAAATCGCGCCGTTCGCGTCGCCGGTCACTTTCAATTGCCCGATGCAACCTTTGTTGAACGCGCGCAAAATGGAATGGTCGAGAAAAGTGTAAGTGCCGGGAACTTTCGGCGTGAATTCCACCATCGCCGCGCCGCCCGCCGGAATCAACGTCGTTTGCACGTTGTGGATCGGCGTCGTCCCGCCTTCGTCATAAACCGTGTCGAAAATATTTCCGATGACGTGAAATGAGCTGACGAGATTCGGTCCGCCGTTGCCGACGAAGAAACGGATTTTTTCGCCGACGCGCGCCGTGAGCGCGTTGCTGTCCGTGAGCGAACCGACCGCGCCGTTGAAAACGACGTAAGCCGGACGCTCGTCAACCGCCTTGTCCAAGTCGAACGGTTGCAAGCCGGGATCGCCGAATTTTCCGGCGGTGTAAAACTCGCCTTGCACGATGTAAAATTCCTTGTCCACTTTCGGCAGGCCGTTGGCCGGTTCGACGAGAATCAAGCCATACATTCCGTTAGCGATGTGCATTCCGACCGGCGCGGTCGCGCAGTGATAAACGTAAAGTCCCGGATTCAGCGCCGTGAAAGTAAATTGCGATTCGTGTCCCGGTGCGACAAATGACGCCGCCGCGCCGCCACCCGGCCCGCTGACAGCGTGCAAATCAATGTTGTGCGGCATTTTGCTGTCGGGCGCGTTGGCCAGATGAAATTCCACTTCGTCGCCTTCGCGGATGCGGATGAATTTTCCCGGCACGCTGCCGCCAAACGTCCAAAACGTGTAATCCACGCCGTCGGCGAGCCGCCGGGTGACTTCCTTGACTTCGAGATTCACAATGACTTTCGTCGCGTATGTGCGCGTGATGGGCGGCGGCACGTTTGGCGCGTCGGTCAAAACGGCGTTTTCGCTGCCAATAATTTCAGGAATTGCGGCGGCTTGCGTTTCCGATTTTGAAGGACAAATCGCCGCAACCGTCAACAGAAGGCTTGCGAAGCTGATTTTCAGAACATTCGTTTTCATATAATTTTTCGGTTCAATTTTTTGCCGGTTCAAAAAGTAAATTCCACCTGCGCCCAGAATTTTTGGATGTCCACATTGCTGGCGATGGACGGCGAGGCCGCGTCTTGTCCCTGAAAATAGGCGTATTTGACCAGCGCGCTCCAGTGCTTGCCGAATTTTTTGGACGCCATGATGTCAAACTCGTTGCCGTAATCGCCGTTGCCGAAATCGGCGTCGAATTTGTGAAACACAAACCGCACGGGAATTTGCGCGGGCAAAGTGACTTGAAGGTAGCCGTATAAATCGTCGAGTCCGTTCGCGGGCGTCGTCAGAAAAACATCGTCCCAGCCGTTGAACGCGTGAAGCGTGGCCAGCGGCGTGCGAAATGACGCGCGTCCGCCGCCCGCGCCGGAATTTGCGCCGCTGCCGAGAACTTCGTAGCCGCCGCCGAACGCGACCGGTTTGAGGTTCAAGCCACCCTCGAGATTGTAATACGTCGCGTCGTAGCGCAACGGGCTGCCGGCCCAATTTTTTTGATACGCGAATTCCGCGCGATAATCGGCGGCGATTTTATCGGTGACGGGCGCGTTGCCGGCGAAAGCGCCGCCGAATGTTTCGCAGGAATTGGCGTCGCCGGCCAAATTGCGCAAGTCGAGCAAATAGTCGTAGCCGGTGAACGTGCCGTATTTCCAGCCGGAATACGAGACGTTGATCAAATGCGAGCGCGAATCAAAATCCGTGTTCGCTGCGGGCAATCCGCTCACGTTTCCGAAAACGCGATGAACGTCCCAAACGTAGGCGTAATACAAATCCAGTCCGGCAACCGGCTCGCCGCCGAGGCTGACGGCATCAAACGTCTGAATGTTCTGACGCCAATTGGAATCGCCGATGAAACGTTGATTGTCCAGATTGATGCGTTGTTCCCCGCCCTTGATGGAAAAATAATTCGTGTAATTCCAGCTCAACCATGCCTGGTCGAGTCGCGTCAACGGTGGGTCGGCCACAACTGGACGGCTGCCTTGGCCGTTTGAACCGGCGGCGTTGTAATTATTTTGCCCGCCGAACGCCGTGACGTTCAAACCTTCGAGCATCCCCTGAAATCCGTAAAGCGGCGCGGTCGTGTAACCGAACATCGTGCGCAACGTCGGCGCGTAGGAATTTTTGGTGACGCCGGAAACGCCTTCTTCATCCGCCTGCTCGTAATGGAGCCGCGCATCAAAATTAAATTTTCCTTTAGCGATGGCGTCGGGAATTTCGCCGTTGAAAAATTTGTCGGACAAATTGCTGAACGACGGCGCATTGGTGTTCGCGCCCATTGCAACGGCGGGCGCGTTCGTCGTTTGCAGCGGCGGCAACGTCGGCGGCTGCGCCGTGCCCGCCTGTATGAATGGTTTTTGTTGCGCCAACGCGGCAGCGGCGCTTAACGCGAGCGCGCCGGCAAGAACTTTTTTACGGTTGCAATTATTTTTCATATTTCAGGACAGATTTCATTGATGGTTTGATGGCGTGAAAGAATTTCTTTGGCCGCCGCGACACCGGCGGAAATTTTTTCATCCGTCGCCGGGCACGAGCCTTTGCGGATGCCGATTTTGTGCAATTCGAGATGCTCGAAATGTTGAAACCCCGCGAGCCGAAGCGTGTGCGCCGCGCAATTCAGCGGACAGCCGTCCACAACCAAAATGCGTCCGGCGTTTTCGGCTTTCATCACCAAACTTTTCACGCGCCCGCCGATTCCGGCGAGGCAGGACATTTGTGCCGCGCCTTCGCGCGTGAGTTGCCGCGCGACGCGGTCGGCGATTTCGCCCGCGTCCGAGCAGCCGGAGCAGGCATAAACCACGGCGGGTTTTTCCGACAACGGCTTGGATTTTCCCGTTTTGTCCGATGGCAGAATTTCGTTGTTCATAACTGCAATTTTTAATTGCAGTAGAATTATCGGACGACTACCGGAAGGAAGACTTGACCCAAGTCAATAAGTTAAACTTTTAATCAATCATTAAATGATTAAGTATTTCTTCTAATTTACGCGCCCTATTGTTGCTGAAAAAATCTCCACGCAACGGCCAAAGTCAAAACCATCGTCGCGCCAAAAGTTGTTTCCGTGATGCCGAGAGTTTTGGCGGCGAAACGCGGACGGCTGGCGAGCAAATAAATTGTTCGCGCGGCCATCAGCAGGACAAAAACGACGGAAATCCACGGTGCAAATTTTGAAATGGCCAGCCAGACGATGAGAAGAAATCCAATTATGGCCGCGAAAATCGCCGGAAAAATTTTTACGCCTTTGCCTTTTTTGATTCGCAAATACGTTCGCAGGAATAAAACCGTCGGCACGGAGCGCGCGAGCATCACCGCCGCGAGAGAAATTGCCGCGACAAAGTTCCATCCGGCCAATGTCGCAAAGGCGGCCGGCAAAATTCCAAAGGTGATGGCGCCGGAAATTTCCGCCGCGCCTTCACGCGCTTCATTGCGCAAATCGAAAAACGCGAATGCCATTCCGGCAACGGCCGCCGGAATCAGCGGCCAAAGATTTTTCGCGCCGCCAAATTTTATAGCCAACAGCAAACCGGCGATGGCAATGGTTGCCAGAATAAAGATTGCGGCGCGCGCCGTTTTCCATCGTTCGCGATTTTCCTCGCGGAAAAAAATTTTCAGCGGTCGCCGCAGGAAAAATCCCGCGAATGCGGCGACGGCCAGCGCGCCGCCCGCCGCCGTCGGCGCGGTCAGCAATCCGAGTGCAACCGGCTCCAGCGCGAGCGACCAGCTTCCGTGTTCTTTCGGCAAAATCAATTTGATGATTTTGCGCGTGGAAACAGTCTCGGAAGTGGTCGCCGCCATTTTCATTTCAATGGCTGCCGCAACACGCGGTTTCTGTTTTGGCATTTTCCGCGCCGGATTTCAGTTTGGTGATTTTAACGCGGAATTCGTCCGGTCCTTTGACCAGATGCTCCCACGAAAACGCCTGCGGCCATTCGGCGGCGAATTGATAATACAATGGCACCGGGTCGTGGTCGTTGAGCAGCACGAAATAATCGCCGACGGCGAGGTCGAGCCATTTTTGGATGATCTGGCCGTGTTTGATGGAACACGGAATCGGACGAACGTCCATGATTTTGTCGGCGGGAATTTGATTTTGGTTGGTGTTTTTCATGTTTTGTTTCAGTTAAAAATTTCCGACGCGCAAGGCGATGCGCGCCTGTTCGCTCATCAACGACAGATGCCACGGCGGCTCGAAAACAATTTCCACTTCCGCCTCGGTGACGCCTTCAAGCTCGAGCAGCGTGTTTTTGACGCCCCCCGAAATGCTGTCGTGCATCGGACAACCGGGCGTGGTCAGCGTCATTTTCACGCGCACCATTCCGTCCGCGATGCTCACGCCGTAAATCAAGCCGAGGTCAACGATGTTGACGCCGATTTCCGGGTCAATGATTTGGCGCAGCGTCTCGAGAACGGCGGCTTCATCAATTTTTGTTCCGGTCATAATTTTTTTGGCGCGGCCAGCGGCGCAAGTTTCGGTTGAAAACAATGCGACAGAATTTTTCCGACATTGAGCGCAAGCGTCGCCAGGCTTGCGGCGAAAAATGCGCTACCAATTCGTGCGACCAGCGCGTTTGAAAATAAAATTCCGAAAATGGTCACGGCCAGCGCCGCGAGAAAAATCCAGTAGCCGAGCCTTTGCCATTTTTCCGAAACCATTTCCGCCAGCGCCGGCACTTGCGCGCGTCCAATGTGTTTGCTGTAAGTTCCGAACCAGACGAGAAACGGAATGATTTTGTAAAGCATCCCGATGACCGCGAACGAAATGACACCGACAAACGCGACGAAGCCATAAACATTTTCAAGCTGGCCGGTGAACGGATTGAGCGGCAGTTTCGGCCACGACAGAACGAGCGCGAGAATTGACAGCGGCGCGAGCAATGAAATGGCCGTCAGAAAATATCTCACGCCCCAATCCAGCGCGCGGCGTTTTCGCGCGCGCAAAATCGCCATCATTTCCCAGCCATAAATCGCGAGCGCGGCGACAATGATGAGCGCGAACAGCGGTTTGAGCGCGAGTTGCAATAAAATGGAAATGAACGAACCGGCGAGTCCGGCATTGAGCAAAATCACGGATGCCAGCGCGCGGTGATGATTTTGAATTTCGCTCAACGTGAACATCGGAATCAATTTGTAAGACACGCCGACGATGAGCATGATGAAAAATCCCAGCGCGCCCAAATGCGCGTGCGCGTGCATCGCGCCGATGGGATTGAAACGGAACATGAAATTCGCGTGGCCGGTTTTCGCGGACACAATCAAAAGTCCGGCGGCGACCACCAGCGAAATCCACGCGAGCGCGGACGCGACGGCGGCGGCAATAACATTCCATTTCGGAATCCGCACCAGCGTTCGCGCGACGTTGTAAATGAACAGGGCGACGCCGATGGTGAAAACAGTTCCGAACGCGCCGACAAATTTCATATTCCAAACGCGAAACGCTAAAACCATTCCGACGAAGCCAACGACGTGAAAAGCGAACTGAATTTTCGCGAGCTGTTCGCTGAATAGTTTTGTTTCCAGCGCGACCGGCACGAGTTGATACATCGCACCTATGACGACGCTGCCAAGCCAGCCGAGCGCGAACAAATGCATCGCGGCGACGGCGCTGGCGTTGTAATGATACGCCGTGAGAATTTGCGGCTGCGCGACCAGCCAGATTGCGCCGGCAAAAAGCGCGAACAAGCCGGCGACGATGAACGAAAGCGGCAGGGCGATGGATGCCGTTGAAACATTGAAGGGTTGAAGCGTTGAAGCGTTGCCAGACGCGTTCCGCTTTAACGCATTTCGTTTCAACGCTTCAACGCGCGCGGATATGGGTAAGAAAACTGCCATCATTTTGTTCCTCGGTTTCGCCGGTGAAGCCGCGCGCTTCGAGTTGCGCGTAAAGGTGCATCGGGCGGCGGTCGGTGCGGGCGCGGACTTCCGCGCCATCGGGCAGCGCCGTGAGCGCTTCGAGAATTTTCACCATCGGCTGCGGCGGTTCGAGTCCGCGCACATCCACTTCAATCATTTTCGATGGCCGGTTGCGGATCGCCGATTTTTCAACCGCAGGCGCTTTATGTTGGTGGTTGTTTGATTCAAAATTGTTTCCGTTGCGGGCGAAAATGATTTCCCAATCGCCGTTTTCAATTTCACGCGCCGAATGATTGAAACCTTGCCGGGCTAAAAGGCCGAACAGTGGCTTTGGTTCAAACGGCGCGAGCAGCAAAAAGTTTTCGTCCGCGCGCAATTCCGCGACGGCGGCCATGATTTTTGAGAACGGTTCGCGCCCGTTGCGGATGTCTTCGCGAACGTCAAGGGTCACAATTTTTTCAGGCATTTTGATTCTCCGGTTTGAAAAGCGTCAGCAGCATGGAAAATGGTTGCGTGGCTTTTACCGCGTGGCGCAAATGCGGCGGCATGTAAAGCAAATCGCCGGCCTTGAGCGCGTGCGGTTTGCCCGCGAGAAAAAATTCGCATTCGCCGGACAAAATTTGTATCAGCGCGTGTTGCGTGGAAGTGTGCTCGGTCAATTCCTGCCCCTCGGCAAAACCGAACAGCACGGCGCGCGCATTTTCGGCGCGCAACAAAGTGCGGCTGACAATTCCGTTCGCGGCAAATTTCGTTTCCGCCGCCAGCGAAAGGATTTTTTCCTGCGTCAAATCAATCAGGGGCTTTTCGCTCATGTTGAAATTCTGACACAAGCGCCGCGCCAATGTTTTGACTCAAATCAAAGAAATCGGCGAATCCACCGGTTAAATTTTCAGAGCAATTTGAGGCTGGCTTTTGGCAATCGAACAACAGCGGATGGTCCGCCGATTTGCCAGACTCGATTAAAAAATGAAAGCGACACGCTCATTCGTCCGGTTGAACGATTTGCCGCCGCGCGTTTGCGGCATCGTCCGCGACATCGCGACGGACGACGAGGAAATCCAGCGGCTGAAGACGCTCGGCGTTTGCGCCGGTCGCCGCGTGGAACTGGTGCGCGGCGGCGATCCGCTGATTCTCAAGGTTTTCAATTCGCGGCTCGGCCTCTCGGCGGAACTGGCCGCGCGCGTCCGCGTCGAAATCTGCACGCCGGAACATTGCGCGCAACCCTGAAAACGCCATGAGCAATTGTCACCATTCCGACAATGTGATTGAACCGCCAACGAAATCGCGCGCGCAAAAAAAATTCATGCTCGCGCTCGTCGGCAATCCCAACGCGGGCAAAACCACCTTGTTCAACGCGCTCACCGGCCTGCGCGCAAAAACCGCGAATTTTCCCGGCACGACCGTCGAGCGCAAAACCGGACGCTTTCAAATTGGCAGGGAGCAAATTGTCGTCGTGGATTTGCCCGGACTTTACAGTTTGGATGGTTTGTCGCCGGAAGAAAAAATCGCCGGCGACGCCTTGCGTTGCGGCGTGGAAAATCTTGCGCCGGACGCCGCGCTCGTCGTCGTGGACGCGACCAATCTCGAACGCAATTTGTTTCTCGTCAGTCAGATTCTCGAATTGAACCGTCCTGTCATCGTCGCGCTGAACATGATGGACATGGCGCGGCGCGACGGAATTTGGATTGACGTTCCCAAATTGCGAAACGAACTCGGCTGCGCCGTCGTTTCGATTTCCGCGCGCGACGGTTCGGGCGTTTCCGAATTGAAAAATGAAATCGCGCGGCTCGCCAAAATTCCGACGCCGGAAACGGCTGGCAATTTCAAATTGAATTGCGCCGGTTGTTCCGGCTGCGCGTTTCAGGTGCGCTACGACTGGACGGAGAAAATTTCCACACGCGTTCTGGATGCGCGCGCCATCAGGCGTTCCGTTTGGACGGACAGATTGGACAAAATCTTCACGCATCCGGTCGCCGGTGTCGCCGTTTTCATGGCCGTCATGCTTTCGCTGTTCGCGCTGATTTTTTGGGCGGCGAAAATTCCGATGAATTTGATTGACCATTTATTTGCCACGCTCGGCGGATTCGTCGCGGAAAAAATTTCCGCCGGCGATTTGCAAAGTTTGCTGGTCAACGGCGTCATCGGCGGCGTCGGCGGCATCCTTGTTTTTCTGCCGCAGATTTGCATTTTGTTTTTCGCGCTGTCACTGCTCGAAGACACCGGCTACCTCGCGCGTGCTGCGTTTGTGATGGACAAAATCATGCGGCGGTTTGGCCTTCCCGGAAAAGCGTTCGTGCCGATGCTTTCGGCGCACGCCTGCGCGATTCCCGCCATCATGTCCGCGCGCGTCATCGAAAATTCGCGCGACCGGCTCGTCACCATTTTAATCACGCCGCTGCTGACGTGCTCGGCGCGCATTCCGGTCTATGCGATGGTCACGGCGCTGATTTTTCCCGATTCGCCGCTGAAGGCCGCCGCCATTTTTACCGGCGCTTACGCCACGGGCGTCGCCGCCGCGCTGGTCGCCGCGCTGGTTTTCCGCAAAACGATTTTGCCCGGCGGCGGCAAACCGCTCATGATTGAACTGCCGCAATACCGGATTCCCGCGCTGCGCGTCGCGCTGCTGCACACGTTCGACCGCGCGAAAATTTTCGTGAAACAGGCGGGCACGATCATTCTGGCCGTTTCGCTGATTCTCTGGGCGCTGTCGTATTATCCCAAATCCGCGACGCCCGCGCCGGCCATTGCCATGACGCAACAGGCCGCGCAACTTGAAAAATCCGGCGACGCCCAAAAGGCAAATGAAATTCGCGCGAACGCCGACCGGCTGACGCAGCAAAATTCCTTGCAAAATTCCTTCGCCGGAAAAATTGGCCGCACCATTGAGCCGGTCATCCGTCCGCTTGGCTTCGACTGGCAAATCGGCATCGGCATCGTGAGTTCGTTCGCCGCGCGCGAAGTGATTGTTTCGACGCTGGCCATTGTTTATGGCGTCGGCGGCGACGCGGCGGAAAACAATCGCGGTTCGCTTTACGATTCGCTGCGGCGCGCGACGCGCTCGGACGGCGCGCCCGTTTTCAGCGTGGCGACGTGCGCGAGCCTGCTCGTGTTTTACATTCTGGCGGCGCAATGCCTTTCGACGACCGCTGTCGTGCGCCGCGAGACGAATTCGTGGAAATGGCCGCTGTTTCAAATCGCCTACATGAGCGGTCTGGCTTACGTTGCGGCGCTGATTGTTTATCAAACGTTGCGACATTTCGGCTTCGCTTAATTCATTTCCGAATTTGATTTAAGTCAAGGAGTTGCCGCCGCTTTTGCGACACACTGACTGCCGTTTTGACAAGCGCGGCAACTTGACCTAAAAAATAACGAAATTTCACCCACAGAAATTATGAACGAATCTCCGAATAAAACCCTGCTCGTTTCCAAAGGCTGGCTGCAAGCCGTCGCGCTCGTGATGCTGTTCGGTTTTTTCATCATGGGACTGCTCGCGTATTACACTTACACCGACGAGCCGCCGATTCCCGCCAAAGTCACGGACGCCAGCGGAAAAGTTTTGTTCACCGGCGCGGATATCACCGCCGGGCAGGAAGTTTTTCTGCAAAACGGGTTGATGGAATACGGCTCGATTTTCGGCCACGGCGCGTGGCTCGGCCCGGATTTCACGGCGGGCTATTTGCATCGCGCCGCCGAAATGACGATTGATTTTTACGGCGGAAACGCTTTGGACGTCGCGCATGAAAAAACCGTCGCCGATTTCAAAACGAATCGTTACGACGCCGCAACCGGCGTTTTGATTTACAGCGACGCGCAAGCCGACGCGTTTCAAAAACTCACCGCTTACTACGGCGAATTTTTTGGTTCGCCCACGACAAAATTTGGTTTGCGCCCAAACGCTATCACCGACCCGGAAAAAATCCGGCAACTCACCGCGTTTTTCAGTTGGTCCGCGTGGGCGGGTTCGACGCTGCGGCCAAACAAAAATTATTCCTACACGAACAACTGGCCGCCGGAATCGCTCGTGAACAATCACGCCACGGCGGAAGCCGTCGTCTGGAGTATGCTTTCGCTCGCCGCGCTGCTCGGCGGCATCGGGCTGTTGTTCGCCGCGTTTGGACGCTGGAATTTTCTCGGCTGGCACGGACGCGAGGAACAGCGCATTTCGTTTCGTCCGCCCGATCAAGTCATGCTCACGCCGGCGCAACGCGCGTGCGCAGGATTTTTCTTCGTCATGGCGCTGCTGTTTTTCCTGCAAACGATGTTCGGCGGCGCGGCGGAACATTATCGCGCGGAAATTTCCAATTTCTTCGGCTTCGACCTCGCGCAAATTTTGCCGTTCAACCTCGCGCGCATGTGGCATCTGCAACTGGCGATTTTTTGGGTGGCCACATCTTATCTTGCCGCCGGAATTTTTCTCGCGCCGATGATCACCGGACGCGAACCGCGCGGACAAAACGTCCTGTCTTATTTGCTGCTCGGCGCGCTCGCGCTCGTCGTTTTCGGCAGCATGGCGGGCGAATACGCGGGCGTGTTTCACTGGATTGAACGCGGTTGGTCGTGGTTCGGCAATCAAGGTTTTACGTTTCTGGATTTGGGACGTTTCTGGCAAATCCTGCTGACCGTCGGCCTCACGTTTTGGGTCGTCATCCTTTTTCGCGGTCTGCGCCATCGCCTGCGCGACGAGCACATGGGCAATATGCCGTGGCTGTTTTTCTTCGCCGCGCTTTCCATTCCCGCGTTTTACGCTGTTGGGCTGCTCGTGCACACCAATTCCAATTTCACCACGACGGATTTCTGGCGGTTTTGGGTCGTGCATTTGTGGGTCGAAGATTTTCTCGAATTGTTCACGACGGTCATGGTCGCCTACATTTTCGTGCTGCTCAGCGTCGTCCATCAGCGCGTCGCGTTGCGGCTGATTTATCTCGACGTGGTTTTGTATTCGGCGGGCGGCGTCATCGGCACGATGCACCACGTTTATTTTTCCGGCGAACCGGCGTTGCACATGGCGATGGGCGCGTTTTTCTCGGCGGCGGAAGTGATTCCGCTCACGTTCCTGACCGTCGAAGCGTGGAGCTTTCTCCAACTCGGCGCGCAGCAGGAATCCAATGCGAAAACGCCGTTTCCGCATTTCTGGTCGGTGATGTTTCTGGCGTCCGTCGGTTTTTGGAACTTTCTCGGCGCGGGCATTTTCGGATTTCTCATCAACCTGCCGATTGTTTCCTATTACGAAATCGGCACCGCGCTCACCGCCAATCACGGCCACGCCGCGATGATGGGCGTTTATGGAATGCTGGCCGTCGGCCTCGCGCTCTTTTGTCTGCGCTACATGATTCCCGAAAAATTGTGGAGCGACCGCGCCGCGAAAATCAGTTTTTGGTCGCTCAACCTCGGCCTCGCGTGGATGGTTTTCGCCACACTGTTTCCGCTCGGTTTGATTCAACTCTATCACTCCGTCAGCGTCAGTTATTACGACGCGCGGTCGTTGAAATTCATTTCCAGCCACGCCAATTCGTTGTTTGAATGGCTGCGTTTGCCCGGCGACGCGCTGTTCATCGTCGGCGGCACGCTGCCGCTTTTATGGCTCTGCTGGCACGGATTGGTTCACATGAAAAAACAAACCCCGCGCGAAATTCCCGACGGCACGCTGTTTGAAGAAATTCACGAAACGAAAAACTTTGGCGGATAAAAAATGAACCACGGATGAACACGGATTGATTTGTTTGATTTGATTTTTAACCGCAGATTTCGCCGATGAACGCAGATTAAAATTAAATCTGCGAAAATCTGCGTCATCTGCGGATTAAGAATCTGTGTTTGAAAATAAAATGTTTCACGGCATCCATATCGAAGTGATTTTGGCCGGCGGCTACGCGCTGTTGCTCGTCGGCGTCGCGGTGATTTTGGAACTCATCGCGCGTCATTCACATCGCCGCTCGGAACATTTTCGCCATTCCGGTTTCACCTACCAAAAGCGACTGGACGTCTGGCAATGTCCGACCGGCATTCACCTGACGCGCGAACAGACGGATTTCCAGCGGAAAATCGCCACCTACCGCGCCCCGGCGCATCATTGCAACGGCTGCCACCTCAAAGGCAACTGCACCGATTCCCATCATGGCCGCGTTTTGGAAAGCCGCATGGACGCATGGCTGCAATCTGAATTGAGCCGCTTCCATCGCGGCATTTCACTGACGCTGCTGCTGCTGGCCGTTTTGATTCTGGCGGCGGAAATGTTCCGCCATCCGGAATGGCGCGATTGGTTTGTGCTCGCCATTTTGCTGTTGCCGATTGGTTTTACGGCCTCGCGCTATTTCACCTTCTTCACCGAAGTGAAAAAATTAAAAGAGTAAAATTAAATCGTCACCGGCTTGGATGATTGGCGGTCAGACGAAATAGGTTCAAAGGGAATTTTCTTTCGTTTCGCACTCAATCCGTGTTTCATCTGTGGCTGTTTAATTTGCCATGCCCAAACGAACGGACATTCACTCGGTTCTCATCATCGGCGCCGGCCCGATCATCATCGGCCAGGCGTGCGAATTTGATTATTCCGGCACCCAAGCCTGCAAAGCCCTCAAGGAAGAAGGCTACCGCGTCGTGCTCGTCAATTCCAATCCCGCGACGATTATGACCGACCCGGAATTTGCCGACCGCACTTACATCGAACCCATCACACCCGAAGCTGTCGAAAAAATCATCGCGCGCGAAAAAGCGGAAATGCAAAAACTTGGTGCAAAAGGAAAACTCGTTTTGCTTCCCACACTCGGCGGACAAACCGCGCTCAACACCGCGATGGCGTTGCACAAAAACGGCGCGCTCAAACGTCACGGCGTCGAAATGATTGGCGCAAAACCCGAAGCGATTCACAAAGGCGAAGACCGTCTCGCGTTCAAAGATTTGATGTTGAGTATCGGCCTCGACGTTCCCATTTCCGGCGTCGCGCACAACATGGACGAAGTCCGCGACATCGCGAAAAAAATTGGACGCTTTCCGCTTATCGTTCGACCCGCGTTCACGCTCGGCGGCACCGGCGGCGGCATCGGTTATAATCAGGAAGAATTTGAAGCCATCGCCAAAAACGGCATTGACCTCTCGCCCGTGAACGAAATTCTCATCGAAGAATCGCTGCTTGGCTGGAAGGAATACGAAATGGAAGTCATGCGCGACCGCGTGGACAATTGCGTCATCATTTGCAGCATCGAAAATTTCGACCCGATGGGCGTTCACACCGGCGATTCCATCACCGTCGCGCCGATTCAAACGCTCACAGACAAGGAATTTCAGATCATGCGCGACCAAAGTTTCGCCGTGATTCGCGCCGTCGGCGTCGAGACCGGCGGCTCGAACATCCAATTCGGAGTCAATCCCGAAAACGGTCGCATGGTCATCATCGAAATGAATCCGCGCGTTTCGCGCAGCTCCGCGCTTGCGTCAAAAGCCACCGGATTTCCCATCGCGAAAATTGCCGCCAAACTTGCCGTCGGTTATTTGCTTGATGAAATCAAAAACGACATCACGCGTGAAACGCCCGCGAGTTTCGAGCCGACGATTGATTACGTCGTCACGAAAATTCCGCGCTTCGCGTTCGAGAAATTCCCGCAAGCCGACCCCACGCTGACGACGCAGATGAAATCCGTCGGCGAAGCGATGGCGATTGGCCGCACGTTCAAGGAATCGCTGCAAAAATGTCTGCGTTCGCTGGAAATTGGCCGCAGCGGTTTGGGCGGCGACGGCAAACCGTGGCGCATCGGTGCGGACGTTTATGGCGACCGCGACATTTTGCCGCGCGATTTAATCACGCGAAAACTGTCCGTCCCGAACGCCGAGCGCATTTTCTTCATCCGCCACGCTCTGCGCGCCGGATTCAGCATCGAGGAGATTTTCAATCTCACCAAAATTGACCGCTGGTTTCTCGTGCAGATAAAAGAGATTGTGGATTTCGAAGAAGAATTGGCAGCGGCGAAGAATTAAAGGGCGGTCACAATTTGTGACCACCTCCAAACCCATGAGCGAAAATGCAAACCTGATTCCGATGGAACGAATCGAGCGGGCCATCCTGCTGATTCGCTGCGAGAAGGTCATGTTGGATTCGGATTTGGCCGTCATTTATGGCGTTTCCACCAAGTCCTTGAACCAAGCCGTCAAACGCAATTTGAACCGTTTCCCGCCAGATTTCATGTTTCAACTTACCGAAGCCGAGAAAACCGAGGTTATCACAAATTGTGACAACCTCGTGCGGCTCAAATTTTCACCTCATTTACCCCATGCCTTCACCGAGCACGGCGCATTGATGCTGGCGAATGTGCTGAACAGCGAACGCGCCGCGCAGACCAGCGTGCAGGTGGTGCGCGCGTTTGTGAAATTGCGGCAGATGCTCGCCTCCAACGCTGAACTCGCCCGCAAACTGGATGCGATGGAGAAGAAATACGACAAACAATTCAAAGTTGTCTTCGATGCCATCCGGCAGTTAATGTCTCCACCGGAACCCAAACGCCGCGAAATTGGGTTTCATGTGAAATATGACGACGACAAGCCAAAGGCGAAAAGGCGTTGAAATTTTTTCAATCCCACCAAAATTGACCACTGGTTTCTCGTGCAGATAAAAGAGATTGTGGATTTCGAAGAAGAATTGGCGATGATAAAGAATTGAGCGCCTACTAATTGGCGAGCCACTTTTTAATCATCGCGCCGACAACTTCGTCGCATCCCTTTGGTATGTCATCTTTGCGGATATTTGTCGCAACGATGACGGAAAAATCTTTTTCCGGCGCGAGCCACATAACCAAATACCACATGTTGTTTGAACCGTTGTGTGTCAACGCGCGTCCGTCTGCCCAGCCACGCTGTAAAACGCGCCAACCGCAGGCATAATTTTCGCCCGGCGGCGGCGTGTGAAGTTTGCGAATGGTTTCAGCTTTTAACAAACCATCCTTGCGTTCGCCTTCCATTTGAAAAATGGTGTAGCGCGCAAGGTCGTCGAGCGAACAATGCACGCGACCAGCCGGCGCAATCGCGGGCGGATTGTCGCTTTGTGTCGGCTGTAAATTTTTAGTATGTCCCCATGGTTGGTCAACTTTCCCAATCGTGCCCGGCGCACCGAAACCGGCGGAACCCATGCGCAACGGCTTAAATAGTTTTTCGGTGATGAGGTCTTCCCACGCTTTGCCGGAAATTTTTTCCAACATCGCGCCGACAATGGCGTAGTTTTGATTGGAATAAATAAATTTTGTGCCGGGCACGGCGGCGGATGATTGCGCCAGCACGGCTTGAATAAATTCATAACGCTGCTGCGTTGGCGCTTCTTTTTGTTCCCAGGCGCGTTTCCAGGCATCGGCAGGCGGCTCCGCGGGAACACCGCTGCGCTGTGTCAGTAATTGTTCGACCGTGACCGTTTCGTATTGTTTGTCCATCTTGCCCTTCAATTCTGGAAACACTTCCGCGATGGTGGAATCCCAACGCAATTTGCCTTCCTCAATGAACATCACCGCAAGTGTCGCCGTCATGGATTTAGTGCAGGAGCCGATGTGCCATTGGTCATCAATTGTTACAGGCGTTGAATCGCCCAACTTGCGAACACCGACAACGGCGCGGTCGCAAATTTTTCCATCTTTCACCACCACGACCGCGAGCGCGGGCAAATCATATTTCTTGCGGATGATTTCCAATACTTGAGTTGTGTCCGCAGGCAAAGATTGCGCTCGCGCTGTCTTTGCGAAAATCACGGCGCAAATCAACAAAATGGCGATGAGTAAATAGGTGTTCATATTGTTGTGATTGTTCGCAATGGTTGAATGTCAATTCTGCAAACTTGGTTTGTAATCCTGCCATAACCATTCCAGTGCTTCAGGCAGCGATTGCCGTTTCACCGCACCATCCACATGGCCGGCGTTGCGGGCGAAAACAAATTGATAATGATAATTTTTTGCGGCAAGAACGCGCGCCATGTTTTCATTCGCGACGACCCAATCGTGCATGTTGTCGCGCATGATGTTCGGATTAAAAAGGTCGCGGTCACCGACTTCCATCCAGATGCGGATGGGTTTGGCGGGATTGTTCGGGATGATGGTCTTATGAAATTCCCACGCGCCGCCCGGTGTTTCGGGATTCGACGGCCATTGCTGGTTCACATAAGTGCCGGAGTAGGTCAGCACGCGATGGTAAAGTTCGGGATGATACCACGCCATGATGAGGGCGCAGGAACCGCCGGAACTGCCGCCCATCGTCGCGCGAGCATCAGGGTCTTTGGTCAGCTTCACGCCGCAATTTTTTTCCACGAGCGGCAAAACTTCCTGTTCGACGAATTCAGCGTAGCGGCCGGACATCGTGTCGTATTCCAATCCGCGTTCGCTGCCTTGCGCGTCGCCGCTGCCGTTGCCGATGGAAATGCCGATTATCACCGGCAATTTTTTCTCGGCGATCAAATTATTCAAGGCGGTGAACAATTCATGGTCGGGACCATCCGCGCCAACGATGAACGGCGCGATTGTGCCGGGAACATATTGCGCCGGAACAAAAACTGAAACGTGGCGTGTGTAAGGCGCGAGATGACTGGTGGTCACAATCAGCTTGGCCGGATCGATTAGGTCGGGCGTGCCAAATGTGCCAGGTTCGCGCGCGATACCCGGATAAATTTTGCTGTCAGCGGAATTCATCGTGAAAGTAAAAATTTTTCCCTGCGGCGCGTTGGTGTTCGTCACCATTTCCGGCGCGGGATGATGTGTGGGGCCGATGATGAAATTTCCGTCTTCCGTTGGCGAAGGAACGGTGCCGTCAGGCAATTCTATAGCTGTGACGTATCCCGGTGTGTGCGGGTTGCGTGTGGGTGGCTGAGGTCGGGCTGTTTGAGCCGTAGCCGGGTTTATCTGAATCAACAGACCAATTATTGTACAGGACAACACAAAGTGAGTGGGCAGGTTTTTCTTGGGCATGAATCAAATCATAAGACGAACGCGAAAGTTTTCAATGCCGAAGCAAATTACGAAATTATTTGAAGCCAGCGCGTCTCTGGTATCATTTCGCAATGAATCCGGAACGCATCGTGATTGTCGGCGGCGGCGCGGCGGGATTTTTCGCCGCCATCGCCTGTGCTGAAAAAAATCGCGACGCGGAAATCATCATTTTGGAAAAGACCGCGCAATTTCTTTCCAAAGTCCGCATTTCCGGCGGCGGCCGTTGCAACGTGACGCACGCCTGTTTCAACGAACGGGAATTCGCGACTCGCTATCCGCGCGGCGAACGCACGTTGATCGCGCTGTTCCAACAATTTCAGGCGGGCGATACCGCGGCGTGGTTTGCGGCGCGCGGCGTGAAACTCAAAACCGAAAGCGATGGCCGGATGTTTCCGGTGACCGATTCGTCGCAAACAATTGTGGAATGTTTGCTCAAGGCCGCGCGTGATGCCGGCGTGAAATTGAGAACCAATTGCGGAGTGGAAAATGCCGTGAAAAATCCCGTTGGCGGATTTGGATTGATGCTTTCCAATGGCGAAAAATTATTGTGCGACAAATTGCTTTTGGCGACGGGCGGCTGTCGCACGCCCGCGCTCGGACAACTGGCGGTCTCGCTCGGTCACATTTTGGAACCGCCCGTGCCGTCGTTGTTCACATTGCACATCGAAACGACATGGTTGCGGCAGCTTGCTGGAATTTCGGTTGAAAATGTGGTTGTGTCGGTTCCTGAAACCAAACTTCGAGAGCGCGGCGCGTTGCTGGTCACGCATTGGGGATTAAGCGGACCGGTGATTTTACGATTGTCAGCCTGGGGCGCGCGGATTTTGCACGAAAAAGATTATCATTTCACGCTGCAAATCAATTGGTTGCCGGATTGGAACGAGGGAAAGTTGGTAGCGGAATTTCAATCGTGCCGGAAATTGCAACCGGCAAAACAGATTGTCAATTCGCCCATTGCAGCATTGCCAACGCGATTGTGGGAACAATTGGTGCTGACATCTGGAATTGCTGCCGATGCGCGTTGGGCAGACTTCTCCCGCTCCACGCAGCATCAATTGATTCAGCGATTGTTACGCACAGAATTTGCTGTGACCGGCAAAAGTTTGAACAAGGACGAATTTGTGACCTGTGGTGGAGTAAAATTAAGCGAGGTAAATTTCAAAACGATGGAAAGCAAGATTTGTCCGGGATTATTTTTCGCGGGTGAAGTGCTGGATATTGACGGCATCACGGGCGGGTTCAACTTTCAAGCCGCGTGGACAACTGGTTGGATTGCCGGTTGTGCGATGGCCGGGAAACTCTAAACAAAATTTTAACAATTGAATCCTGTCGTTTGATTTATGGTTGAATATATTATCCGCGAAAATGTCCGAGGATTTTAAGTTTCCAAAAAAAATTTTGTGGGGCACGGCGACTTCGCCGACGCAGGTGGAAGGTCACGTCATCAATGAATGGACGGATTACGTCGCGTCAGACGGCGGACATTGCCGCATCGCATGCAATCATTATCATTTTTACGCAAAGGACGTGGAATTGATGGCTGGTTTGGGCGTGAACGCGTATCGCATGGGCATCGAGTGGTCGCGATTGCAGGACAAACCGTTTGCGCCGCTCAATCAAACTGAATTGGCGCGCTACGTTCATCTGCTCGATTTGCTCAGAGCAGCGAACATCACGCCGATGGTCGTGTTGCATCATTTTTCCAATCCATTATGGATTACAAAAAATGGCGGCTGGCTGAACCCGGAAACGATTTCTATGTTTGTGGATTACGCGACGAAACTGGTCTCGGCTTTGAAAGATCGCGTTCACATCTGGAACACGTTCAACGAGCCGGACACTTACGCGTCGTTGACGTATCTGCTCGGCGGATTTCCGCCGTTTGAAAAATGGAAATTCCTGAAGTATCGCAAAGTGATCCAGCACATGGCGCAAGCGCACACGCGCGCGAGTGAAATAATCCGGCAGCAATATACCAATGGGAAATTGCCTGAAATCGGCATCGCGAAAAATTGGACGACGTTTGGCGCATTCGAGATTTATGCGTTTTGGGATCATTTGCTCGCAGAAATTTCGCATCACGCTTTCAACCGTTTTGTGTTGAACGAGTTTTTGGGTGGCGAACGCAAAAAGGCATCCACATTTCTCGGCGTGAATTATTACGGACGCGCGCGGCTGAAACATTTTCAAGCACTCGTGCCGACCAATGGCGTTTCGCGGGAGAGATTAAAAAAACTTGGCATCGTCAGTGACGACATGTTTGAGCGGCATCCGGCCGGATTTGGTGAGTTGCTAAAAAAATTTTATCGCAGATACAACTTGCCGGTTTACATCACCGAACACGGCGCGGCTTCAACGGACGAAGATTTTCGCATCGGCGATCTCAAACTTCATTTGCATGAATTGAGCGATGCGATGAACGCCGGCGTGGATGTGCGCGGGTTTTTTTATTGGTCGTTGCTCGACAATTTTGAATGGCAATTCGGTTACACCAAAAAATTCGGTTTGTTTTCCGTGGATTTTGCCGATGAAAATCTGCCGCGCAAAATGACGCGCGTCGGCGAATTTTATCGCAATATCTGCAAAGGTGTAAAATCGGCATAGAATTTTGCATTGGCTTTAAGCTCGTTCGCTTGTATTTATTTTTCATGATCAAACAATTCGCATTCGTTTTTCAGGCATTAGCACTGGCCATCGCACTCCCGACATTCGCTGACGATGCACCCATCAATACATTGACGCCGCGAGAACAAGCTGAAGGCTGGCAACTTTTGTTCAACGGCAAAGATTTTTCCGGCTGGCATAATTTCAAAAAAGACGGCGTCCGTTCCGGCTGGCAGGTGAAGGACGGCGCGTTGATTTGCGCCGACCCGCACAACGCGGGCGACATCGTCACGTCGAACCAATTCAGTTGGTTTGAATTGCAGTTGGATTACAACATCTCCGAGGCAGGCAACAGCGGCATCATGTTTCACGTCACCGACGCTGGCAACGCCATTTGGGCAACCGGCCCGGAATTTCAATTGGAAGACAATGAAAAGGCCGCCGACCCGCAACGTTGCGGCTGGCTTTACGCGCTGTATCAACCACCGATTGACCCGGCGACGGGGAAAATTCTCGATGCCACCAAGCCGGTTGGCCAATGGAATCACGTACGCCTTCTCATCACACCCGAAAAATGTGAGCATTGGATCAACGGCGTGAAATATTTTGAATATGTTTTAGGCAGCGAAGATTTCACCAATCGAGTCGCGCACACAAAATTTGCCAAGATGCCGTCCTTTGCGAAATCGGACATCGGCTACATCGGCTTGCAAGGCGACCACGGCAGTGTGGAATTTCGCAACATCAAGGTTCGACCGATTAGTAACTAACATTTGGTTGATTCCAAAGAGATTTTTCCCGCAGTTGAGCAAAATCCAACTGCGTGTATATTGCGTCCATGCTTGCGACGCCGGAACTCATCCGCGAAACGAGTCAACTCGCGCAATTGGAAGAACTCCTGCCGCGTTGGCGCAACGTGCCGCTGTATCGCAATTCACTTGGCCGCTGCCGCCGGCAAAATCTGGAATGTTTCAAACGCCTGCCGCCATTGGCCAAACGCGAAATCCAAAACGACTTTCCGCGCAATTTCCTTTCCGGCGAGCAATCGCTCGACTCGCTGTTGGAAAAAAATCTGATTGAACTGGAACACACTTCCGGCACGACGGCGGAACGGTTGCCCGTCATTTTCGGTCGCGGCTGGTGGAACTCGCAGGAAGAACGCGCGCTGCGGCTCAATTCCTTTGTCGCGAAAATTCTTGATGACTTTCCGAACGCGCGCCGCGCCACGATTGTTCCGCCCGCGTGCAACGGATTCACCTGCCCGACCGTCTGGCAATCCGTCGCGCAGCGAACCGTTGGCAATACATTATTCGTCAATTTGCAACGGATTCCGTTTCTCGTCAGCGAAACGGAGTTGGCGCGCATGGCCGAAGAGATTTCAAACTGGTCGCCGCAATTTCTGGATTTGGACCCGGTTCATGGCGCGCGCTTCGCGTTTTATTGCGAACAGCATGGAATCAAATTTCCGTCGCTGAAATTCATTTTGTGCAGCTACGAATACGTCAGCGTCGTCCACAAAAAAATTCTGGCGCGCGTTTTCGGCGTGCCGGTGTTCAATCTTTACGGCTCGACCGAGACCGGCCATTTGCTGATGGAAAACGAACGCGGCGAAATGAAGCCGAGCTACGACACGGCGTTTTTGGAAATTGTGGACGCGGACAATTCCGGCATCGGCGATTTGGTCGTAACGACGTTGAGCAATGATTTCATGCCATTGTTGCGTTATCGCATCGGCGACCTTGCGGAAAAATGCGCCGAGCCTTACGGAAATTATTTCATCGTTCATGGTCGTGCGCGTGATTCGCTGCTGGCCGGCGACGGTTCACGCGTGACCGTTTGGCAGATTGACCAATGTTTTGCGGAGACAAACGGCATTGCGCATTACGGTTTGCGACAAAATGAAAACGGCGATTGCACGTTGCGTTTTGTTCCCGAAACGAACGCGCCGACAGAAAATGAATTGAACGATTTGCGGCGACGCTTGGAATCATTGTTGCAATCGCGCAACGCAATCAAAATTGAAAAGACGGATGTCTTGGTGCCCGCGACTTCGGGAAAATTCCGCCTGACGTCACGAATTGCTTAAACGCAAAGATAGACGTAAACCGAGAACGAAACCGCCGCGAGTCCCGCCGCTGCCGCGACCGACCACAAAAAATTCCGTTTGCGCGCCGCAATCGCAAAGGTGGAAATAATCACCGCCAGTTGCGCCGCGAGCATTCCGTAGAAAAATTTTCCGCTGCGCGCGTGATGCTTTTCGGCGGACAGATTGCTTTTGCGCACCTGCAATTCATAAAGGCCGGCGATGGTTGAATTCAATTTCGATTCCGCGTCGTAACGCGCCGCCGTGTAACGCAAACGTGCCGCGCTGAAATCGCGAAACACGTCTTTGTCGCCGCACATCAATGCGTCATCGAACTTGTCGGAATTTTTGTTGATGGACTTCGTCGCGTTGTCGAAATCAGTCGCGGCCTGCTTCGCGTCGTTCAAGGCGGCGGTCAATTCCGCGTCTTTCACGTTGGCGAGTTTCGTGGCGATTTCCGGTTCCGGCGCGGAATTTTCCAGTGCGTCCAATGCCGCCTGCACATTGTCGCTGAATTTGGCCGGCGCGATTTTTGGAATTTCGCCTCTCGTGAACGCGGCAATGGTGGCTGCGTCTGTATTGGCCAAAACGGTTGCGTCAAGCGGATGGATTTCAGCCGTGGCCGCGAGCAAATCGAGCGTGTTGCGCGCTTCCGCGCCGCGCAATTTTTTGGCCTGATAATAACTCCATTGGTCGCCGGCCTTCGATTGCAATTGCGCCGCGAACGAGCGGTCATATTGCGCCTTCGTCATTTCGCCCGACGCAAGACCGGCGAGCATCGTGGCAACGACCGCCATCACGACCGGCGTGGCGGCGAGGATTTTGCCCCATTTGTTCTGCGGCAACTCCGCTTTGAGACTTTCAGGAATTTGAGGTTTTGCAGCCATATTCCGCTTCCAAATTTGATAACAGCCTACCAGAAGATTTTTTCTCCGCCAGTCCGTAAAACACATTGCCGGTTGTCGGTGGAGAATTCACAATCATCCGGTGAAAGAAATCTGGCAAAGCGACGCGATTATCGCGCACACGCAAATTTTGGCGCGCAGTTTCCAAAAATGGACGGGACGCGATTTGCTGCCCGGCCTGTTTAATCCGGCGGGGCTGGCGCGAAATGTTTTTGAAGCGCCGTTCGTCGTCATTTCGCACGGCACGGAAGCCGATCCGGTCTTGAATTACGGCAATCGCGCCGCGCTCGAACTTTGGGAAATGTCGTGGGACGAATTCACGCGCACGCCGTCGCGTTTGACCGCCGAAATGCCGGAACGCGCGGAACGCGCGCGGTTTTTAGAAACGGTTTCGCGCAATGGTTTCATTGAAAATTATTCCGGCGTGCGGATTTCCCAAAGCGGAAAACGTTTTCGCATCAGCAACGCGATTGTCTGGAATTTGTTGACGACGGATAATCAGCCGTGCGGTCAGGCAGCGATGTTTGAGCGGTGGGAGTTTTTGTAATCCGTTCAATTGTTGGGAGGCATTTTCTTCAATCTCTTTTTGATGTGAAGTATGGCAACAATTTGCAGCCCGATTCCAACCAGCGCGCACCATGCGAAAGCTCGCACCGCTTCTGCGGCGGCTTCAATCATGCCACGGTCTGCCTCAATAAATTTTTGAGAAGCGTTTACGAATGTCCATTCATTTGTCGTCAAATGCGATTTGCCGCTCTGAACATTATTAATTAGCGTTTCAATCTTTTGTTGGTCATAGTCGTATGCAGCCAAGTCTCTATGAAACATACCTGACGTTGCGATGACGCCGGCAATAACCAACGCAAACATGAGAGCAGGTGCCAACAAAATGATGATGTCATTTCTGTTCATAAAGATTGTGCGCCCAACGCGAATTAGGTGGCGTCATTTGTAGTTCGATTTTACTATAATTGGCATTAGATTTCTGTCCAGAGTTATCCTAATTTGTCTCCTGAACGCATTGTCATTTTTACAGTCCAAATCAACGTGCGATTTTTCACGGAATAAGAATTCCGCTGGCGCATCAAACAAATATGCAACCGATGAAAATTGCGGGTATGGTGGCGGTGATATTATTGGCGGCGGGATTTTTTGCGGCGATACACAACATCAGCCGCGCGCAGCCGACGAATAACGAAGACATTTCAACCAATCAAATCAGCGACATGAAAAATTTTACGAAACCCGACGAAGCGGAATTGAAGAAGAAACTGACGCGCGAACAATTCGCCATCACGCAACAGTGCGGAACTGAGCCAGCGTTTAACAATGCTTATTGGAACAATCACAAGCCCGGCATTTACGTGGACATCGTTTCGGGACAGCCGCTGTTCAGTTCGCTGGATAAATTTGATTCGGGCACTGGCTGGCCGAGTTTCACTCAGCCGCTTTCCCCGAAAGATGTCACAGAACACGCTGATTATTCGTATGGAGTTCGCACCGAAGTCCGTTCCAGCGTCGCGGATTCGCATCTCGGCCACGTATTTGACGACGGCCCGGCGGACAAAGGCGGTTTGCGGTATTGCATCAATTCCGCGTCGCTGAAATTCATTCCCGTTTCGGAAATGGAAGCGAAAGGTTACGGCGCATATCTCGAACCGTTCGTGAAAGCGGGTTTGGTCAAGGCGAGCACGAATTCGACAAATTCGTCCGCGAAATAATTTTATTTCAGCGCGGCGTAAACGCGATGCACGTCATCGTGGTCGTCGAGCGCGTTGAGAAAATCCATGACTTCCTTGCGTTGCGCGTCGGACAGTTCGACAAAATTTTTCGCGAGATAACGGATTTCCGACGCGATGACGTTCCAGCCCGCCGCTTTCAACGCTTTGGAAACATGGTCGAGGTCTTTGATTTCCGTCAGAAAACGCGCGCCGGTTTGTCCGGCGGGAATTTCTTCCGGTTCGAGCGGTTCGATTTCCTGCGCGCCGGCTTCAATGGCGTCCGCTTCCGCGTCGCGCTTCGTGTCGGTGTGCGTCGCCTCGACGACGCCAAGATGATTGAAGAAAAAGGCGACGCTGCCCGGCTGGCCGAGCGAACCGGCCTTAAACAGGCTGCGGATTTCCGGCGCGGTGCGATTGCGATTGTCCGTGAGACATTCCACGACGACCGGCACTTTGTGCGGCGCGAAGCCTTCGTAAATCACCGTCTCGTATTCGATTTTTTCGTCGCCGATGCCCGCGCCTTTTTTAATCGCGCGCTCAATCGTGTCTTTATACACGCTGGCTTTCTTCGCTTTTTCGACGGCGACATACAGGCGCGGATTGTAATCGGGGTCCGGCCCGCCGAGTTTGGCGGCGACCATGATTTCGCGCGTGAGTTTCGCGACCATTTGGCCTTTTTTCTGCGCGTTGATTTCGCGCCCGGCTTGTTTCCATTGTGCGCCCATAGGATTCCGTCAGTTTGGAAAAGTTAACGCACCGGTTCAATTCAAATTGCGTGCGGGGAAGAAAGATTAACACGGGCAAAATTTCAATCGCGCGCCACGCCGTCCGGCAATTCATCATTGTTTTCCGGTTCGGGTGGAAAATGCACGGCCAGCAATTCGCCGGCTTTGCGCACGGCGTGAAGAATGCCCGGCGTAAATTCGGATTTCTTGAAATGGCTGGACATTTCCTGTGTCAGCAATTGCCAAAACGCGTCACCGCATTGACGGTGAACGCCTTCGTCGCCAATCACGGCGAATTGTTGCGCCGCCGGCGCGACGTAAATCAAAACCGCGTTGCGATGTTTGGTTTTCGTCATGCCCAGCCGGTGAAATTGTTCCGTGGCCGCTTCAACTGTGTTTTTGATTTTCCGGTGGCTGATGAAGACGCGGATTTCGCCGGACGTTTTTTTCTCCGCGTCCCGGATGGCCGCCACGATATCGTCATCGTGCAATTGTTTGAGAAAATGGTTTGTTTTCATATCACCAGCTTCCTCCGGCTCCGCCACCGCCAAAGCTGCCGCCACCACCGGAAAATCCTCCGCCACCCGAAAAACCGCCGCCGCCCCAACTTCCGCCACCGCGACCACCGCCACTCATCATCCCGCCGATGAATCCACCCATGAAGCTTGACATGCCGCCGCCGCGATAAACCGTTCCGCTGCGGCGGGAAAAGGAAGTCAGGATGACCAAAATGAAAATGACAAAAAAGATGATCACGATGGCCGGAGGATGGGCGTTCGATGTTTGTGCGTCCGCCACCGTTCGTCCCGTGCCTTGATATTCGCCTTTGGTCGCGGCGAGAATGGCATTCACACCTGCTGTCACGCCGCCATCGAAATCGCCCGCTTTGAATCGCGGCGCAATTTCGTCCGAAATGATGCGTTTGCAAATCGCATCCGGCAGCGCGCCTTCCAGACCGTAGCCAACCTGCAAAAACATTTTGTGGTCTCGCACAAAAATGAAAAGGACCGCGCCGTTGTCCTTGCCTTTTTGCCCGACGCGCCATGATTGCGCCACGCGCACCGTGTAATCGTCAATGGACGAATCCGACTGCATCGTCGGATAAATGGCCACAAGAATCTGGCTCGAAGTCGCGCGCTCGAAATCCTCCAGCGTGCGATTCAGATTTTCCGCTGTCGTCGCGGAAATGACTCCGGCGTAATCGTTGAAATACTTCGCGGGCGCGGGCGGCATGACCTCCGCCGCCTGCATCGCGGCGGCGCAAAACAAAATCAGCGCCGCAAGAAATGTGCGCACGCTCAAGGTTTCGCCGGCGCCGCGCCGGACGGATTGTTATTGTTGTTGAAGTCGAAATTCACCTTTGGCGCGGTTTCCGCGCCCGGCGTCGCGGCAAAATACGGTTTTTCCTTGAAACCCATCATGCCCGCGAACAACACGGTCGGAAATGATTTCACCGCCGTGTCGTAAGCCTGCACGACTTCGTTGAATCGCCCGCGCTCGACGCTGATGCGATTTTCCGTGCCTTCAAGTTGCGCCTGCAAATCACGGAATGAATCTGTCGCGCGCAATTGCGGATAATTTTCCGAAACCACCAGCAAACGCGACAACGCCGTCCCCAATTGTCCCTGCGCCTTGTCGAACGCCTCGAGTTGCGCCGCGTCCGTCGGCGCGGAACTGGCGTTGATTTGCACCTTGCCCACCGACGCGCGCGCTTCGGTGACTTCCGTCAACGTGGATTTTTCAAAATTCGCCGCGCCCGAAACCGTCGCCACGAGATTCGGCACGAGGTCGGCGCGGCGTTGATACACATTTTGCACCTGCGCCCATTGCTTGTCCGTCGCCTGCGAAAGCGAAACCAGCCGGTTGTAAATCCCGACGCCCGAAAGCGCCACG
>DASZXH010000043.1:0-11510 GCA_035545995.1 Verrucomicrobiia bacterium | reverse complement strand
AGCTTATGTGAAAAAACCTCGTCTAAGTGTCAATGAAAGCTTATTAGGTGTCGTGGTGCGTAGGAAAAAACCGTTGCAAGTTGCCAATGTTCAAACTTCAAATCGTTATCAAAATATTGAACTGGCACGCCGCGAAGGATTAGTTTCATTATTAAGTGTTCCCCTACTCTTTGCCAGCCAAACGATTGGAACATTAAGTGTTTATACAGAAAGACATTATAATTTTTCTAATGAAGAAATTCAGATTTTAAGCGCGCTGGCTGAATTATCCGCAATTGCAATTGAGAAAGCTAGGCTCTATGAACGCGTGATGGACGTGGAAGAGCAATTGCGCCAGAACGAGAAACTTTCGGCGTTAGGTCTATTAGCCGCAGAAGTCGCGCATGAAATTCGCAATCCGCTTACTGTGATGAAATTACTCTACCATTCATTGGACTTGAAATTTCCAAATGGGGATCCGCGCGCAAAGGACGCAAAAATAATTGATTCAAAAATCGAACATTTGAATAAAATTGTTGAGCAGATTCTTGCATTTGCAAAAACAACAGAACCGCAACTTGCCCCGGTGAATTTGAACGAGCTGATTGATGAACTTGGTTTATTGGTTCGCCATAAGTTAGCTAATCAAAACATCAAGTTGATTCGTAATCTTCAAAATGATTTACCAACGGTAATGGGCGATGCTCAACAATTAGAACAGGCTTTTTTGAATTTAATTCTTAATGCTGCAGAAGCCATGCCAAAAGGTGGAACGCTAACGATAAAATCTGAATTGATGTGCCATAATAAGACTACCTTGAATTCAGCTTACGCAACGATTAAATTCAAAGACACTGGCAAGGGCATGAGTGAAGAACTTAAACGCCGTGCGTTCAAAACAGTTTTGTCTACAACAAAAGCCAGAGGATCAGGTTTGGGGTTGGCGATTGTTGGTCGCATTATTGAAGCACATGGAGGACAAATAAGAATCCAATCCAAATTAGGTTCCGGAACGATAATTTTATTAAAATTGCCGGTCGGTTAATATGTTTTCGTTAACGATAAAATAATTATTTATTATTTAATAAATTTACTTAATGTTTGTTTATCCCAAGAAATACGACGTAATTGTTATTGGTGCTGGTCACGCTGGAGTCGAAGCTGCGCTTGCCGCCGCTAAGATGGGTTGTCAAACACTTTTATTAACTATAAATATTGATACGATTGGTCAAATGTCCTGCAATCCAGCGATTGGAGGATTGGCTAAAGGACATTTGGCAAGGGAAATAGATGCGCTCGGTGGCGAAATGGGAAAAAACACCGATATGACCGGAATTCAGTTTAGAATGCTAAATACCAAAAAAGGCCCTGCAGTTTGGGCTCCACGTGCTCAATGTGACAAGAAAGCTTATCAATTTAGGCTTAAATGGATTTGTGAAGCAGAACCGAATTTAGATGTGAAGCAGGGACAGAGCACAAAAATCCTGCATAAGAACGGCGTAGCTTTTGGAGTTGAAACCAATTTGGAGGTTCAATATCTGGGGAGTGCAATCATCGTTACCACTGGGACATTTCTTAGGGGGCTGATGCACATTGGCACAAATCAACAATCTGGTGGGCGGTCTGGCGACGCGGCTGCTATAAACCTTTCGTCGTCTTTAAAGGAGTTGGGCTTAGAGCTTGGACGATTGAAAACAGGAACCCCGCCACGATTGTTACGCCGTTCTATTGATTTCAGTAAAACGGAAGTTCAACACGGAGATGAGCCAGTCCCATATTTCACTTTTTGGAGGGATGATTTGTTCCACATGGAACAATCAAGAAAGATACCCCCTCCTCATTCTAAAGACAAATATCCAGCAGGTTCGATGATGGATAGAATTAATGGACAATTGCCTTGCTATATTACTTTTACAACTGAAAGAACAGCAAAAATTATTCGTGAAAATCTTCATAAATCACCCATGTATTCAGGTGTGATTGAAGGTGTTGGGCCTCGCTACTGCCCTTCCATTGAAGATAAAATTGTCAAATTTCCGGAGAAATCGCGGCATCAAATTTTTCTTGAGCCAGAAGGGATTGAGACGGATGAATTTTACGTCAACGGATTTTCTACTTGTTTACCATTTGAAGTGCAGTATGAACTGGTAAGAACAATCACAGGTTGTGAAAAGGCTGAAATTTTACGTCCGGCATATGCAGTTGAGTATGACTTCGCTTACCCAACACAATTACTTCCATCACTGGAGACAAAAGTTTGTCAGAATTTATTCTTGGCGGGCCAAATTAACGGAACTTCAGGTTATGAAGAAGCCGCAGCACAAGGAATTATGGCTGGAATAAATGCTGTGCGCCGGGTGAGGGATTTGACGCCAATTGTTTTTAGAAGAGATCAGGCCTACATCGGCGTTTTAATTGACGATTTGATAACAAAAGGAACCAGTGAACCATATAGAATGTTCACATCCCGTGCTGAATACCGCCTGCTCTTGCGTCAAGACAATGCCGATTTAAGGCTTTCAGAAATAGGATATGAAATAGGCCTTTTAGCCAAGCACAATTACATAAAGTTCAGGAGTAAAAAAACGATGATAGAAAATGAAATAAATCGTTTATGCTCAACGTATTATTTTGGAAAAACATTGGCGAAGATCCTTTCCAACCCGGAAATTTCCTACAAAAATTTGCCGAACAACAACCAAAATCTTTCCGATGAAATTATTCAACAAGTTGAGATTGCAATTAAGTATGCCGGTTACATCGAGAGGCAGGAAGTTGAAGTAGAAAAGTTCAGTAAATTTGAAAATAAAAAAATACCATGTGAATTTGATTTTTCGATTGTTCCGAGTCTTCGTCTGGAAGCGCGCCAAAAACTCTCCCAAATTCGTCCAGCAACCATCGGACAAGCTGCTAGGATTTCAGGTGTTTCACCTGCGGACGTCAGTATTTTAATGGTTTACTTGAAACGATACGGAGATGGGAAAAAAAACAAAATGGATTCAGGGCAAGATATGCTTAAAACGGAATCGGGGAATTGAAATTCCCTGCCAAAGGATTCGAGGAAACGCAAATCAAATTGGCTGTCCGACATGGATTCGAACCATGACTAAAGCCTCCAAAGGGCTCTGTGCTACCATTACACCATCGGACAAGCCGTGATTATCTTAATTTTTTAGTTCCTTTTGCGCAAAGAGAAAATCTTTCCGCTGGAACATTTGATCGCCGACACACAAATTCCCTCTTGTCATCGCGGGTTTTCCTGATAGATTTCCCGTCCTTTTTATGAAGACGGACATTCATCCGAAATATGTGGACGCAGAAATCCGTTGCGCCTGTGGCAATGTGATTAAAACCCGTTCCACAAAGCAAACGATTATCGTCGGCATTTGCAACGTGTGCCATCCATTTTACACCGGACAGCAAAAGTTTGTGGACACCGCCGGTCGCGTGGACAAATTCCAGCAGCGTGCTGCCAAGACCGCCGCCGCGCAAGCCGAACACGCCGCGAAGAAAAAGAAAAAAGCCTAGCGATTTTCACAACGCCGCCCGCCGTTCCGTTTTGGAATCGCGGGCGGTTTTATTTTTTGAAATCAAGACACGGATTTCACGGATTGACACGAATTAAAAATTGATAAATCAAATCTGTGAAAATCTGTGTAATCCGTGTGAAAAAATGAATCTGTTGCCGCACATCGAAAAATTTCGCCAGCGCTACGCCGAATTGGAATCGGCGTTAAGCGATCCGAAAGTTTTTGACAATCCGCAGCACGCACAGGAATTGTCGCGCGAGTATTCGCGGCTGAAAGAATTGGTCGCCACAGGCGACGCTTACAAAAAAACTCTGGCTGACCTCGAGGAAAACCGTTTGCTGCTGAAAACCGAATCACCGGATTCGGAAATGGCGCAAATGGCGAAGGAAGAAATTGCGCGGCTCGATGCGGACGAAAAAAAATTAGCGCAGCAATTGCAATTCGGACTTGTGCCGCCAAATCCGACAGATTCGCGCAACACGATTATCGAGATTCGCGCTGGGGCGGGCGGCTCGGAATCCGCGCTGTTCGCCGCCGATTTATATCGGATGTATTCGCGTTACGCCGAAGCGCGCGGTTGGAAAGTTGAGACGATGGATTCCAGCCCGTCCGATTTGGGCGGTTTCAAAGAAATTGTTTTTCAAATCAACGGCACAGACGTTTTCAAGCGGTTGAAATATGAGAGCGGCGTCCATCGTGTTCAGCGTGTGCCCGCGACCGAGGCGCAAGGCCGCATTCACACGAGCACGGCGACCGTCGCTGTTTTGCCCGAAGCCGAGGAAGTGGACGTGGAAATCAGGCCGGACGAAATTGAAGTCACCGTCTGCCGCGCATCCGGCAAGGGTGGCCAAGGTGTGAACACCACGGATTCCGCCGTGCAAATCCAGCACAAGCCGAGTGGTCTCATCGTCCGCATCGCCGACGAACGTTCGCAAATAAAAAATCGCGCGAAAGCGATGAAGGTTTTGCGCTCGCGTTTACTTGAAGCAAAAATCGCGGAAGAGAATGCGAAATACGCCGCGAACCGCAAATCACAGGTCGGCACGGGCGAACGCAACGAAAAAATCCGCACCTACAATTTTCCGCAGAACCGCGTCACCGACCATCGCATTGAATTGACGCTTTACAATTTGGCGAATGTCATTGAAGGCGAACTGGACGGATTGATTGAGCCGTTGATGACAAATGATTTGGAAGAAAGGCTGAAATTGTTAAATGGTTGAATCGTTACATTGTTACATCGAGCGCGACGATTCACGATTCACAATTCAACGATGCAACGATTTAACGAACTATGAAATTACCCGCACACATCAAAGGTTTGATTTTTGACTGCGATGGCACGTTGGCGGACACAATGCCGCTGCATTGGCGCGCGTGGCAGATGGTCACAAACAAATATAAATTGCATTTTCCTGAAGACCGGTTTTACGCACTCGGCGGCGTGCCGTCTCGCGACATTTTGAAAATGCTGGCGGCGGAGCAAGGTGTGACGCTGGATCACATCAAGGCTTCGCATGAAAAGGAGAACGCCTATTTACCGTTGTTGCCGCAAGTCGAACCGATTCACGCTGTTGTGGAAATCGCGAAAGAAAATTTTGGCAAAATTCCAATGGCGGTTGCGTCCGGCGGCACGCAGCAAATCATCACGCAAGTTTTGGAGCATCTGAAAATCCGACATTTATTCAATGCCGTCGTGACGAGCGAAATGGTGAAAAATCAAAAGCCCGCACCGGATATTTTTCTGGAAGCGGCGAAACGAATTGGCGTTGAACCGCAATTTTGTCGCGGCTACGAAGACACGGATTTGGGAATGCAGGCAATTCGTTCAGCGGGAATGGACGCGGTGGACGTGCGGGAATTGTTGGTGAAATGATTTAAGCTTAGCAGTCTATCTAGGTGTTAGGTTTCATTTTTAATTTGTTCCGCTCATTGAATAGCCCTGCACTTTAATCATCTCCCGCGCTTTTGGGCTCAATTCAATGGCTTTGACAAAATCAGCATTTGAGCCATTCGTATCGCCTGTTTTTTTCTTAACAATGCCGCGATTGACGTATGCTTCAACAAATTTAGGATTTAATTTGATGGCTCTGTTGTAATCGGCTAGCGCGCCATCCAAGTTGCCTTTGCCTACTTTTGTAACGCCGCGGTTACTGTAGGCTACGGCGTATTGCGGATTTATTTCAATGGCTTTGTCGTAATCAGCAATGGCACCGTCTAAATCACCCCGATCTCTTTTTACAGTCCCGCGATTATCAAAAGCTTGATAATAATCAGCTTTGAGTTCTATGGCTTTGGTGTAGTCGACAATCGCGCCGTTAAAGTCATTTTTATCTTTTTTGATATTACCGCGATTGAAGTAGGGCAGAGCAATGCTGGGATTCAATTCAATGGCCTTATTTAAATCGGTCAATGCGCCTTCTAAGTCGCCTTCAGCCTGCTTTACAAGGGCGCGATTATTATATGCTTTAACAAATGTTGGGTTGAGTTGAATACACTTATTTAAATCGGTTATTGCGCCGTCAGAATCCCCTTCGCTTTGTTTTGCTATGCCTCGTTTATTGTAAGCTTCAATATAATCGGGCCTAAGTTCGATGGCTTTGCTGAAATCAGCCACCGCACCAACAAAGTCTCCTTTGGCAGCATTTGCAATTCCGTTAGTATAACAATCTTCCGCTGTGTCGCCAAACACCGAAGATGCGAAACAATTCAACACTAAAACAAAAGCCAGATATTTTGGCGAAGCATTCATACTCAGAAACCTAACAGTAATTAGGCCGCGCTTTTTGTGGCCTATCTCGTTTCATGTCTGAACTGTATTTAGGATGTAAGTTTCTACCAAGCACTATTTTGAATGGGATTTTTCCATTTTTCGTTGCCTACAAAAGCGTCAAATCAAGAGTTCCCAAGCTTTTTCGATTTCTCCGTCGCGGCACGGACGGCACTCATCACGGTCGCGCGCAATTTTCCTTTTTCCAAAGCGTGCAAACCTTCAATGGTCGTGCCGCCGGGACTGGTCACTTGGTCTTTGAGCGCGCCGGGATGTTGGCCGGTTTCCAAAACCATCTTGGCCGCGCCGAGAACGGTTTGCGCGGCGAGCTTGGTCGCAATGTCGCGCGGCAATCCGGCGGCGACTCCGCCGTCGCTCAACGCCTCGATGAATTGATAAACGTAAGCGGGGCCGCTGCCACTCAAGCCGGTCACGGCATCGAGCAAAGGTTCTTTGACTTGAAATGCCACGCCGACCGCGGACAAAAGTTTTTTGGCGATTTCGCCGTCGGCAACCGTCGCGTTTTTTCCGAGCGCAAAAGCGGAAGCGGCTTCGCCGACGAGCGCGGGCGTGTTGGGCATGACGCGAATAACACGCGCGTCGGCAGGCAAAAGATTTTCCAGTTTTGAAATTGTGACCCCGGCGGCAATCGAAATGAGCAGATGTTGTTTCGTGAAATCATCATGCAATTCAGACAGAACGGCGGCGGCTTGATCCGGTTTCACGGCGAGAATCAGGACGTTGGCAAATTTCAAAACTTCGGCGTTGGACGCGACGGCTTTTGCGCCGGTCTCTTTGGAGAAATGACTTCGCGCCACATTAAACAGGTCGCCGGCGATGATTTCGCGCGGGAAAACAATTTCCGCGCGGACAAAACCTTTGGCGAGCGCGGTGGCCATTTTACCCGCGCCCAGAAAGCCGATTTTCAATTGCGTTGCCATGCACGTTTTGTAGCAGGCGGCGTGATGGAGCGGAAGTGAAATTCCGTTGCAAATTCGCAGCTTGAATTCGCGCGATTAAAAACTATTTTGAGTAAATCAGAAAGATTTGACTGATGGCTAACCGTCGCACATGGGAAACGTTTGAGGCAATGCGTCAAGCCGCGCACGAAGGCGATCCGCAGGCGCAGTGCTATCTGGGCGTCTGTTTCCAGACCGGCCAGGGCGTGGCGCAGGATTATCACGAGGCGGTGAAATGGTTTCGCCGCGCGGCGGAACAGGGTGATTCGGTGGCGCAATGTTATTTAGGCGTTTGTTATTTGAACGGCGCGGGCGTGCCGCAGGAATTTGGCGAGGCGGCCAAATGGCTGCGTGAATCCGCGGAGCAAAATGATCCGGCGGCGCAATTCAATCTGGGCGTGCTTTACGAAACCGGTCAGGGCGTGCCGCAGAATTTTGCCGAAGCGGTCAAATGGTATCGCGAATCGGCGACGCGCGGCTATCCGGCGGCGCAATTCAATCTCGGTGTTTTTTACGAAGCCGGTCAGGTCGTGCCGCAGAATTTTGCCGAAGCGGTCAAATGGTATCGCGCCGCAGCGGAACAGGAATTGGGTCCCGCGCAATGCAATCTGGGTTTGTGCTATCAAACCGGACGCGGCGTGGAACAAAATCAGCAGGAAGCGTTGAAATGGTTCATCAAAGCCGCGCGGCAGGGCGACAAAACCGCGCAACATAATTTGGGTTTGCATTACGCCACGCTGGAAACGGAAGCCGCGTCGGCAGCTGAAGAAATCGTGCCGGAAGAGGAAAATTAATTTGCGAGTTCAGCAAGTTTTGTTTTGGCGTGTCCGCGCTTGATGATTTCGTCCGACAAATCCCAGCCTTCAAAAAGCGATTTGACTTTGCCCGCGACAAAAAGCGCCGCCGCCGCATTCAACAATACCGCGTCGCGCTTTGGTCCGCGTTCCTGACCGGAAAAAATTTCGCGGATGATTCGAGCGTTTTGATTTTTGTCGCCGCCGAGCAAATCATTGAGTGTTGCCGGTTGCAAAGGAAATTGTTCGGGCGCGGTTGTTGAGACACTGAAGCCGCGTTGTTGGTAAAATTCAGCAACGGTGTTTTTACCGAGCGGTGAGAATTCGTCCAGAAAACCTGTGCCGGAAATTTCACCGCAAACGACCATGGCGCGTCGGACTTCAACTGATTGCAAAACGCGCGCCAGCGGTTCGCAAAGTTCTGGTCGTGGCACGCCGACGAGCATGGCCGACGGGCGGGCGGGATTGAGCAATGGGCCGAGATAATTGAAAATGGTGCGTTGGCCGCGTTCGGCGCACAATTTTCGCGCGGGCGCGATGTGTTTGAAGGCGGGATGAAAATTCGGCGCGAAAAAGAACGCGAAATGATGTTCGCGCAACGAATGCGCGGCTTCCGGCGGCGATAAATCAATACGGATGCCGAGCGCTTCCAGCACGTCGGCGCTGCCGGCTTGCGACGTGACGGCGCGGTTACCGTGTTTGGCGACGGTCACGCCCGCCGCTGCGCAAATCAACGCCGCTGCCGTGGAAATGTTGAATGTGCCCAAACGGTCGCCGCCCGTGCCGACAACATCGAGAATTTCGCGCGCGCGCGTTTCGGCATCGAGCGGTGGTTGAATGGACTTGTCGCGAAGCGCGCGCACAAACGCGGCGATTTCCTCAGGCGATTCACCCTTTTGCGCCAATGCCGTCAAAAAATCCGCTTTGATGCCCGCCGGAATTTTTTCGTCGGTGAGTTGTTCAATCGCCTCGCGAATTTGTTCGTCGTCGAGCGATTGCTTTGCGGCAAGTTGCCGGATGAATTTCTCAAGCACGGCGAAATTTTAAGCATTAACGCGATTGGCTCAAACTGAAAGTAAGTGGACGAAAGCATGGACAGTTTCGTAAATTTGCGTAACTTGTCCGCAATCGCCGCTGTCTCAAATGTCGGCATCAGCGTCAATTGAAGTAAAATATGGCAAAAAATCAAAATGGCGGTTGGTTGAAATGGATTATCATTGCGGCGGTCATCACCATCGTGATTGCGGGTGTCGTCTGGCATTTTAAGCATGAAAATGCCGACGCGCCGCAGTATCAAACGGTGGCGGTAGGGCGCGGCGAATTGATTCAATTGGTCACGGCGACCGGCACGTTGAATCCGGTCACCAACGTGCAGGTCGGCTGTCAGGTTTCCGGCACGATTGATAAAATTTATGTGGATTACAATTCGCCAGTCACAGCCGGGCAGGTGATTGCGGAGATTGACCCGCAAACGTATGAAGCGCAAGTGCAGCAGGCGGAAGCCGATTTGGCCAACGCGAAAGCAAATCAGGAACTGCAAAAAGTCGAGGCCCGCCGCAGCAGCGATTTGTTCACCAATAATTTGATTTCCGGTTCCGATTATGATACGGCCATCGCCAATCTGCATGAAGCCGATGCGATGGTGCTAATCAAAGAGGCTGCGTTGAGCAACGCCGTCGCCAGTCTGGGCTATTGCAAAATTTATTCGCCGGTAGCTGGCATTGTCATTTCGCGCGCCGTGGATGTCGGGCAAACCGTGGCATCCAGTTTCAACACGCCGACTTTGTTTCAAATCGCCAACGACCTTACGGAAATGCAAATTGACACGGCGGTCGCCGAGGCGGACATCGGCGGCGTCGAAGAGAAACAGCACGTGGATTTCACCGTGGACGCCTATCCGTATCGCACCTTTCACGGCACGGTGGTGCAAGTCCGCAATTCGCCGACCAACGCCAATAATGTTGTCACCTATGATTGTGTCATTGGGGTGAAAAATTCCGACAACAAACTCAAGCCGGGAATGACGGCAAATGTTTCCATAACGATTGCGCAAAAGGAAGACGCCTTGAAAATTCCCAACAGTGCGCTGCGTTTTCGTCCGCCGGAAACAGCCAATGTCATTGCTGGCACAAATGCGCCGGGCACAAACGCTTTTGCCGGCGGAACTTCCCAAGGATTCAGCGGTGGCGGACGAGGCACGAATCGTCTCAACGGTTTTGGCGGCGGAATGCACGCGCACAACATGGAGCATCAAATGATGCGCACGGTTTATGTGTTGACCGGCCAGGGTAAAGACACGCAATTAAAGCCTGTTCAAATAAAAATTGGCATCAGCGATGGCATTTACACCGAAGTGCTTTCTGGGTTGAGCGAGAACGATCAGGTCGTCACCGGGTTGGCGGTTTCTGCAACTGGTGCTGCGTCGGGAGGAAACCCCTTTGGCGGCGGATTTCCTCGAATGCGTTAATTCAAGTTTTCCGAATCATGGCGCCGAATCATCACGTCATCAAACTTGAGGACATCCACAAGACGTATCACACGGGCGAAGTGGACGTTTATGCCGTCCGTGGCGTTTCGCTGGAGATTACCGCCGGTGAATTCGTCGCCATCATGGGTTCCAGTGGTTCGGGCAAATCCACGTTGATGAACATGATCGGCGCGCTCGACCGGCCGACGCAAGGCCATTACTGGCTCGACGGCATTGACGTTTCCACACTTGAGCGTGATGCGCTGGCCGAAATCCGCAACGAGAAAATCGGATTTGTCTTTCAAGGATTTAATTTGTTGTCGCGCACATCTGCTTTGGAAAACGTCGAAATGCCGATGCTTTACAATCATCACCGCATTCATCCGCAGGAGCAATTCCAACGCGCCACGCACGCGCTTGAATTGGTCGGCCTCGCGCAACGCGCCGACCATCATCCCAACCAACTTTCCGGCGGCCAGCAACAGCGAGTGGCGATTGCGCGGGCGTTGGTCAATCAACCATCACTCCTGCTTGCCGATGAACCGACGGGAAATCTCGACAGCCAGACCAGCATCGAAATCATGGGCGTGTTCCAAAAATTAAACGATCAAGGCATCACCATCGTCATGGTCACGCACGAATTGGATGTCGCGCGCTACACGAAGCGGATGGTCATTTTGCGCGACGGGAAAATTGTAACGGATGAACCGGTGAAAGATCGCTCAATCGCGCAAAACGAACTACAGAGGCTGCGCCAGGAGCAACAAGCCGTCAAACTCGCGTCATGAGAATTTTCGCTTCATTGAAGATCGCCGCCCGCGCGCTGCGCCGCAACAAAATGCGTTCGCTGCTGACGATGTTGGGCATCATCATCGGCGTCGGCGCGGTCATCGCCGCCGTCAGCCTCACGACCGGCGCGACCAAACAGGTGGAAGATCAGGTGGCCAGTTTGGGTGAAAACGTGGTCACGGTTTTTTCCGGCAATTTTACCCAGGGAGCTTTGCGTGGCGG
>DASZXH010000042.1:0-13820 GCA_035545995.1 Verrucomicrobiia bacterium | reverse complement strand
CCTGCATCGTGGCGGTGTCACCGGCAAACACCGTGTCAATGAAATCGTGAAAATCCTGTTGCGACGGCGCGAGGCCGGTTTGAAACAGTCCGTAAAGTTCGAGTTGAGTGCGTTGAGCCATAAATTAGAAGTTGGGAGTTATTCACTCGCGACGAATAAACAGTCATTGAGATAATCAACGAGCGATGTAACAGCTCTGTCGCGATGTTGCGGGCCGCCAATTTCGCTTCGGAATTGTTTATATCCTCGATAGAGAGGAAATTTAACAATATATTTTTCTGCGTCGGGAGAAGGATTTACCCCTTTTACGTTTAGTTGTTTGGTAATCCCCATTGCCATTACAATTTGTCTAAATCTCTCAATTGTCGGCAATTCACCAGCAAATCTATAATCCAGCTTGCAAGCTTTCCATTCCTCTTTTAAGGAAAACGCTACAACATCTAAAGCCGCGCTCGCGCCTATATCCAAGTCTGTCAGTTGAGAGTAGTCAAAAAATATAGAAGGTGGATGAGGGGATTTGGAAATTTCAACCAATGAATAAATTGTGTTTAGCGTTTCCTCCGGGTTTTTGATGAACGAAAACACCGAAGGAATTTTAATAATCCAACGATTATTTTCTTTGTCGAAAGTGGCGCAATTTTTCCCTACAAATTTTTTCCGCAGCAAATGTAGAAGCGGGTGGATAAATGTTGGGTGTGAGTTGACTAGGTATGATTTGCGAAAACCCGCTTTTTTTCTAGCACGCCGCCTTTCCCGTCGGTCAAGCTCGTGCAAAAACTTCCTTTTGGTAAAATGAATTTGGAGCTCTTTATTGAAAGCCTTTTTCATCCAAGCTGATGAAAAAGGATACCCAAATTGACCCTTTGAACAAGTTTTCGTTACTCGGCAACAATACTATCGCTTGCAAGATTATTTTGAGATGTGCATCCATAAAACCCCTATGGCAAAATTTTCGTCGCCGATGCGGTCAACCAATCCGAAGTTTTTCGCCTCGCTGCCACGAAACGTCTGTCCCTGCATCGCTTCGGGTTGCCAATATAATTGCCATGAACATTAGCTACCATACAGCGATTCAGGCGTACGAGGCGGCAAAAGTAAATTTGTCGGACGCCGTGCGTGAGGATTTATACCGAAAGCGTGAAGCGAATCGCAGTCGTCTAAAAGCGAATCTACCAGAACGAGTAAAGATTAAGGATTTTATCGCACAAGGCTCAATGGCGATAAGAACTGCCATTCAAGAAGCAGGAGGCGATTACGATATTGACGATGGTATTAGCTTTTACTCTGAAACTTTAAAAGGCGCGATCATTGGATTTTTTGACATGAGCTCTGACGAAGTCAGAGAAATGGTCTGTGACGCACTGAAAGACGACAAGTTCAGTAAGCAGCCGGAGATTTTTGGAAATTGTGTTCGTGTGTATTATTCCGAAGGCTACCATGTAGATGTGCCCTCGTTTCGAGTGATTGATGCAGATACTTCGGATGAGCATCAGGAATTGGCAGGAAAGGCCGGGTGGAAGGCTTCCGATCCGACACAAATAAACAGGTGGTTTGAAGAACGAGTTCAAAAGCTAAACCGTATTCAAGAAGATGCTGGCGGCCAGTTTCGTCGAATGATTCGACTGCTCAAGCGCTTCGCTCGCAGTCGAGGCAAGCAGTGGAATATGCCAAACGGGTTGAAGTTAACGATGCTTGCGGACGAGTGCTTTGAGCGGTCATTCGGCAGGGATGACAAGGCATTTTATTTTCTGTTGTCGAATCTAAATGAAAGACTTCATAAATCGAGAGTTGTATGGAACCGCGCCCAACCGGAGTCATCGCGAAACGAATTAACTAAATCGGAGAATGACGAAAACATGGTTGAGTTGCATCAACGTGTATTCGATGCGCTCAAACAACTAGAAATTTTGTGGGGCGAGAAATGCACTCCGTCACAAGTGCGAAATGCATGGGATTGGATTTTTCAAACGGATGGTTATTTCTCGGATTTTGATTCCCGAAATAACGGTACAGAACGCAGAATGAGCACATAAGAATTCATCTGAACGGCTGTAAAAGGGTTTTGCCGGATGGTGCAGCCGTCCTAGAAAATTCTTGCCGGATTTCGCGGTTTACTGACACTTTCACTGACATCCCCGCCAAAACTTTCAGCTGTTTCGACTGTCTCCAAGAACCATGTTGTATACTCGATCCAAATCCCGTTTCGTGAGGTCTTTCAAGGATTTGAATTCCTTTTTCATTCGTAATCTTTTGGAAAGCTGCGGGTAATAAATTTCGTTCGTCATTCCCATTTTGGCCATCGCTGCCTTGATCGCACCGATGCGACTTTTTTTCCATTGATCTGGAGCCTTCGTTTTTTGTCCACGAGTTTGTATAGCACGTTGCTGGATAAACCATGCTTTGACGTCGGGCATTTGGGTTGAAAACAATTCTTCGCGCTTATCAACCCGAAATGTATTTAAGAATGTTCCACCCCACTTGCCAAAAGCTGCTTTACGCGTACCGCCAATTTCGCCCTCGGCTAATTCCTCAATCCAATCTTTGATCTGTTTTAATTCCTGTGCTGACACACATCCCTCTCTTCTCTCGATAATTTTTTTAATGGGGGAGGGTTTTGTGTGAACATGTAAATCTCGGCCAACTTGGACATTGCCGTCGCCATGAATATTTTGTGCAGCAGCAGTTTTTGAACTTGAGACTTCCGGTCTAAACTCATTTACTTTGAAAGTCAGGTGTCTCGTGAAATCTCTGCGAAACTGGTCCCGAGATGAGAAGCGTCCACACAAACCCACAGAAAGAAGCTCTTGTCTGAATTTCCACAAACGATCAAGTTGCGCTCTGTCAGCATTCGGGGGCAAAGGCTCTAAATCTGAGAAATAAACCATTACTTTCCTTTTCAAGGCTATACCGCGCCGAATTTCTTCCTCCGTCCCCGAACTCGCGACTCCTGTAGAAGTGCCAAAACGAGACCAGAAAATTGCTATAATTAAATCAGAATCATCAATCACTTGACGATTTATCACCCCTTGCGGGCGTTCTCCCAAATCAGGGTGACTGTCGGTGCTCCAATGCTGGTGCTTTAGCCAAAAGCCACTTGCTTCTCCGTGCTGCAAATTCCATTCAGTCACAACCTCTTGCGCGATGCCAATTTCTTTGCGGACGTCGCTCGGCCCGCAAAGGGTGAGCTTTAGGAGCGATATGTTGGGATTCATAATTTAAGCGCTGGCATAAGGCGACATGTTTTGGCGATTTTCCCAACCATTCCAGAATCAAGCTCTTCGCGAACCCAAGGTTTATTGATGCTTGTTGCCAAAATGATGATTATGAAGGCAGAGGCATTCTTGATTCCTTCCTCGAAAATTTTCCCGACCAAACTATCACCGGCTTTTATTTCCCAAGCATCTAGCCATGCCTCAACACCATTGGCTCGAAGTTTCTTTGCAAATTCGAATACGAATCGCTGTTTATCTTCGGTCGCGTGACTGATAAATGCAGTTGGGGCTGTTGCCATGTTGTTTAAAAAAGCTAATTGGCCAACAGCCCTTTTGCTATTTTATTTTGAGCTTTTGACATCCCGCTACCTGTCAACTCTGAGCGAATGACAAATGGGTATGGACATACTGTCACACGATGTGTGGAGCGGCCTGTCTCTCGCGATTGAGACGATCAGCCGGGGAAAAATTTTGCGAAGGTCTTCGCAAGGTTGCCAATGGTTTGAAACCCAACAAATGAAGCCTATTCGGCATCAAGTCGTGGGAAATTCCAGAGGAAAAACTCCTTGTTTCTCAATCAAACCCACAACGATTTTCAATGCTTGCTCAGCCTCATCAAAAGACACATTCACCAGGCTCCGATCAGTCTCGTAGCGTTCACGGGCCTGTGACCAGTTTTCCATGAACGATTCCAATCCCCGGCAATCCACCAAGCGAGATTCACAGGCCAGTTGAAACTCGTGGCCAGCATCAGCCCAAAAATTTGCATCCGAAACGGGACGCGCCCATAAAATTCGTGCGATATCATGCAGGTCTTTGACCCGAAATTCTCGGTCGCCACCTTTCATCTTTCGCCGATAGGCCGGCAACGACGTAAGATATGCCCGGAGTTTTTCTCCGGCGATGCGATGGAGCGTATACACCTTTGCTGGAATTCCTTGGACTTCAAAAATCTGAACCGCATGCGGACCGAGCGTTTCCGGTGCCGCCACATCTATTTCCAGCATTGGCAAACCCTGAACTCCAGCCAGACTGTTGTCCTGCACCTCAATCCTTAATTGAAACGCATTCCATCCGCGCAAGTGGCCTTTTGGCGGCCGACGATCTACATTCACCCTGCCCAGTTTGAACTTTACCGGATTTTGTCGTTCGAAGTGACGGCGTAACGCTGGTGGGATTTGTTCCTCCAGAAAACTTGCCTGCGCGCCGAGGTCAGGAGTGGACGCAACCAATTCAGGCGCAATATTGCTATCAATATCGAGCGATTGCCGGCTGTCTCCAAGATGCAGATTCAAAATTCTTGCACCTTTGAAAATAAGCGCGTTTCGAAGCGGCTCCCAGGCAATCACCGCGAGGAAAACCTCATTGAGGATTGCGTTAATCCATTGTTCTCGGCTTTCGCGATTCATTTCATTCAAAAGTTACGGAGTCAGAACCTTCCAGTTTTTATTCAACTCCGGGAATTCAAAACCAGCCAAGAGCGGAATTTCAGGAACATTTTGTGCCGTCAATCGATTCTTAACTGCATTCAGCTGACGACCCAAAGTTGATGCCGCAAAATCAGTTCCGATCATCTCAAGAACCGCGCCCACGCGCCGATTCAGGTCTTCCCGGTTAATTTTTGTCAGATGTTCAGCCATGCGATCAGCGTCAATTTGCTTAACACCCACCTCCCAAGCTTCCAACACGACCGCTTCACCACCGCACCGAACCGGTTGCATCAATGCATCCAATAAAGTCTGCTCTATGGTTGTGATTCGCAGCCAGCAACGTGGTGACACCACGCGAAATTGAATGCCGGGAACAAGGGAGACATCGCGTTTGTTCAGGTAATAACCAACATCCTCAAAATGGAAAATTTCAGTTCCGAGCGGGTTTCGTTCCACGGCCTCACCCACAGACTCCGATTCCGGAGTCTTAAGAGGCTCCAAAGTTTTTTTTACCTTCGGCGGGTTGAGCCTAGCGACATGATGGTGCGTGACAACTTGCGTGGTCAGTTCGTAATAGTTGATGGCACTGAAATAACAGATGACCCCGTCCGGCAAATAGGCCTGAAGCAGTTCCAGCGGATAAATGGGATCGCTTTTTCCGGCTTCCATATCAAGCAGGAGAAAATCAATCAACTCAGCGGTGTTTGGAGGTTGCACTTTGACGGAGTGTATCCAGCCTATTCGCTTGAGCTGGTCAACAACCACACGTGCCGGCGGAAAAGTTGTCCGCAATACTTCCCGGTTCGATTTAGTAACCGCTCTAATTTCGCGAAGAAGGGTTGAGAGTTTCCAACAACGAACGGTAAGATTTTTTTCACTGGCCGCCGACACACGATCACCCAACGTCCGCAAAAAGACTTCCCATCGGTCCATCGAAACTTGTGTTGTCGGTTTATTGGAACTCACAGGGTATTCCTCGTATGCTCCTTTGGAGCATACGAGGAATACCCTGTGATGTCAAATATTCTGACTCGCAAGACTGATGATGATTTACTTGGATATACGCTCTCGCTGGCTTCTTGAAGCCAGCGAGAGCGTATATCCAAATGAATGATTTGTCAAGACCTGACCTGCTTGAAGAAACTTCTGTTTTTACAATTCCGCCGGCTGTCTGTCAAATGAGGTTCATCGGAAAAAAAGTCCCTGAAGAATTCTGATTGATTTACGGCAAATAGATAAAGTCATGCTTGAACTATTCGTCCCAAATCAATCCAAAGACAGGCCAATTTCTTCTGCCCTTCTTAACTTTATCTGGAAGTATCGCAGTCACTCATTGCCTCCTTTTTCCAAGAATGCTTACAATGAATTGAAAGGAAAAATCTATGAGTCCATTTCATTCAGGAATGAATCATTGGCAGCGCCAGTGGTTGAGCGACCGATTGCACAAAAAGAATGAGGTTCCACCGCCGGCAGAAAACTACAATCAAGTTGTGAGCACCAAGCCGAAACGGCCAAGAAAACCAAAACTGCCAAAACCGAAATCAAAACCAGCGGAGTAAAGCGAGGTGTTTGGAAGCTCGCGAATTTTAACAGCAAGAAGCGGGTGGTTGTGATTGTTCACTCACAGTAGAGTTCGGACATGAACGATTATGAACGGATTGCAGGTGTCATCCGGTATCTCGATAAAAGTCATACTGATCAGCCCGACCTGACAACGCTTGCCCGGCATGTTGGCTTGAGCCAGCATCACTTTCATCGCTTATTTACATCTTGGGCAGGCATCACTCCAAAGGATTTTTTACAATGCCTCACATTAACTCACGCAAAAGAACTGCTTCGAAACGGAAAAAGTGTCCTGGATGCCACTTTGGATACAGGGCTTTCCAGTCCAGGCCGCTTACATGATCTATGTGTCAGCCTGGAGGCGGCTTCGCCTGGTGAAGTAAAATCAGGCGGCGAAGGGTGGATCATCGCTGCCGGTATCACTGATAGCCCATTCGGCAGGTGTGTGGTGGGTGAAAGCCCGCGAGGTATCTGCCATATTTCATTTGTAGAATCCGGCCATCAAGAGGTGCTGCTCCACCAGATTGTTTTAGCCATTATATTTCCATAGTTCTTCAATGGTCATTGTAACAAAAGAAATCCCACAAGCAATAGCGGGTGTGGTCTTAATTGTATCATGTTTGCGGGCGAAATTATGATTCCACATAAATAGATTTATCGCATAACGATGATTCATCAGCTTCTTAGAGAAGCCTAATGTGCAACGGGTAAAACGGCGGTTAAATAACCGCATACTCAAATTTATGCGTTCAATATAGGAAGTTGAAGCGCGGTTTAAGTCAGGATTGCCGATACGAGATTTACGATTTGTTTTGGATAATTTGCGGGTAACGAATTGATTCAACTTGTAGAACTCTTTTTCTTCCGTTGCATGGTCTATGTCCTCACCAAAGGCTCGCCTGATACAGTTTGGATTCCTTCCACGACTCGTGTATCCGCTCCAAGCATCGGTATTGATCTGAAAACGACCATTAACCCGCTTTTTGAGCGTTGACAGGAATTTCATCGTGCTGTCTTCATTGCGTAGTCCAGTATAGGAATTGATGATTAAACGAGATTTAGCATCCACCGAAATGAAAGTGTATTGGCTTCCGCGTCCGTCGTGTTTCTCTTTCAATCCCCAATCCTTCGCATAAACGATGCTGTGGATTTCATCGGCTTGCACTACTTCGCATTTCAAACCCTTGATTTTACCATCCATGAACTTGTGTGAAATCTTGCCAGCCAACCGCAATATCTTTAATACCGTTTCTTGGTGGAGTTTGGTGATTCTTGAGATTGCTCTGATGCCGGATGATTCAGTAAGCAACTGTATCACAAGATGGATTTTATCCTTTTCAATCCGCATCCCGTTATTGTTTGAAACGCTGAATGTCCTTTTGCAATCAACGCAGCAATACCTTTGAACTTTACCGTTTCTGTTTTTGAAGAATCCTGCTTTGAAGGAATGACTTGAACCGCAACGACGACACACAATCACTTTCGACTCGACTTTCTATCGGCCTACAACTATTGTGTGACTGTATCTTAGCGGATATGCAGCCCATAGGTTTCGGCCTTTGGTTGCGCTCCGTGAGTGCTCTAACACTTACGGAGCTTGTTATTTGTTTTTTGGGATTAGGGCGCGTTGTCTCGTGCGAATGAAACACGTTGAACGGTAGGCCTGTCAGCTTCCGCGCCCGTTCCCGAAATTTTCACAATCGTTTGTAAATCGCTGGCTTTCTTCCTTGTTTCTTCTCAATCGCCTGAATCTTTTTTTGTCTGGTTAATCGCGCCAGCGTATTGGCTATTTGCTGTTTAGTGATTGAGCTATCAACTTCTTTTATGGACTGGCTAACATCCGTAATTGTAAATTCCAAGGGCGAGAGCTTTATCGCCTCCCAAACAGCTTTTCCAACAGATCCATAGCCCCCCGTCTGCTCTACAACAGATTGTAAAAGTGGTTGGTCTGCATTGCTTACAGATAGCTTCTTTTCAATGCTTTCACCATTAGCCAATCCTTGTCGTTTAGCTATCTCCAGAAACTTTTCAACAATATCAAGGTCTTTCTTGAGCTTGTCACGAATCTCTATGATTTCCCGAATGTTCATTTTCAATTATATTATTCTATTTTTCATTGCTTGTCAAAATGGAAAAAGCAATGATAAGTTAGCCTTGAAAACATTGGGTAAAATCGTTGTAATCGGGATTCAACAATTTATCGAGCGGTTCGGGAGCTAGAGAAACTGCGAATTTCAAAATTATCCCGACAGATACCGCACTTGTTCGTGCCTGCATTGGCGCGGCTCTGCGTTTCTGTCCGGCATTTCGCAGTGCCCTCTAGCGGCGTGACGGGTTCGCGCCTTTTCTCTTTCTGCTCCCTCTGTTTATGAAAAAGTATCTGATTCTATTGTGTGGGGTATTGCTGCTCTCCGGTTGCGTGCCCTTCAACTACAACGCAACGGTGAAGATGTATCGAGATGATTCGGACATAAAACAAGGCGTCTTGGTCAGTGGCCAGTCTCAAAAGCGATTTAGGAGCATCTGGGGACTGCCTACAAAGACGTATAGCAGGCGATTTGATGTCGGCGCACATGGCAGTGTGTTCATGGTGCGCGGGATTGGCGGTGGCTCATTCTCGGCGCGTAGCGGTGAAACGTATGATTTATGGTTCTATCAAGAAAGAGCAGTGACGCTGATATTTGACAGGGGCGAATTGATCTATTGGATTTACAGTTCCCAACCGCCAACGGATTTGACATTTGAAACGGAAAAGATTGAGTGAGGATTAAATCCTTGCCTTGACCAGATGATAGAGCAAATATCCAATCACGACCCCCACCAACATAAGGGTTGGGTTAAGTTCATAATGAGCACGGCTTCTGTCATCGCTGGCGTTGTGGTGGGTTTCTTTCTTGGTTTGTTTGGAGATAGTGTCCGCAGGAACAGAGATGGGCGTGCTCAATTTCACGTTGTCATATCTGATTTGAGGTCTGATTTGGAGGCTGCTGGAGTCGAAACCACTAAGTTTTATAGAGACAGCCTTCCATCCTTGAGAGTTGCCGTGTTCCAAGTAAGACCATTTATTAAAAATTGGAGCACTCTTTACGAAATATGGGAAAAATACAAAAACACAAATCAAAATGATTTTGAATGGAGAAGCACAACTCCAAAATCCGTTTTTACAGGAGAAGGAAAAACTGCAAATCAAAATCTCGAATCTCATTTGGATGAGTTTGATAAATGTGTTGGTCGAAATGGGCTTTATCATGATTGTTATCGTATTTTGAAGCGTTGCATAAGATATTTCTCCGTCCGTAGCCGCAGAACTTGATGCTCGCACTCTAAACAACCCACATTCTACCAGAACAGCACCCATCAAGATACTGCGTTGGCTGAAGTGCAAGCGCAATGGCCGCGCGCGCGGTTGCGGCGAGATGACGCCGCTGCCAAACAACTAGCCAATCGCATTTTCCATCGGGCGACAGTTAAAGGTACATCTGCTCCTTTACGCGCCATCGTGCGAGGCACTCCATTCCAAGTGCGAGTGTGGCGGGCGTTATTACAAGTTCGATGTGGCACGCTGGTGAGTTACGGAGTATTGGCCGATGCGGTGGATAAACCGGCCGCCGCCCGGGCGGTGGGATCGGCCGTGGGGCAAAATTCTCTGGCGTATCTTATTCCGTGTCATCGTGTGATTCGTGAGACCGGTGTGCTTGGTGATTATCGGTGGGGACAGGTCCGTAAACGGGCGATTTTGGCGTGGGAAACTTCGCCTGCTGGCACCTCAAAAATTTAAGCCCATGCCAGACAATTTCATGAGTTCACAACAGCTGCAATTTCTGAACCTCCGACATTTGCCAGCACGTTTGACAATTGAACAAACCTCCTGGCTTCTTGGTTTTATGCCCCATGATATCTCCATCCTCATTGCTGCTGGCTTGCTCAAACCGCTTGGCCAACCCGCCCCCAATGCGGTCAAATATTTTTCCACGGTAACACTCTGTGAATTGAAACAAGATGCCAACTGGCAGTCACGGGCGTCGAAGGAAATAACGCAGCATTGGCGAAAACGGAATCTGAAAAGGAATGACGAGCTTACGCTACAAAATGAATAATAAAAACCAGGTCAAACTGTGTATGGAATTCTGTTTAAAAAATAGCGGATGCTTAGCCTCAAATGAAGACCGACAAACAACTTTGCGGCATCAAGCACGCGGATGTTTTGAAAAAACGCCGACTGGATCAGGCGCTCAATATAAAGGAATTCACCGTCCTTGCAGGCATCTCTTATTCCGTCGCACGCGCATGGTTTCAGATAAAAGGATTTCCGCGCGTCCAAGGCGTCGTGTTCTGGCAGGATTTTGTTTGGTGGCGCAATCTTCAAAACAAGGGAAAATATTTCTCTGAAAAACCTTCACAACTGATCGCAGCCGAAAATTTTGCCGAATTTAAACGCCCCGACACCAGTGGACTGCCACCTCGTGCTGCTCGGATTCTTTTGGAAATGGTGAAATAAAACCACCAACGCAAGAAATTGTCCCTCGCCACTTTCGAGGAAAAAATAATTTGAAAAACCCCTAATTCTCCTGCACTTTTCCTGCACAACTGTGCAAGTTGTTGAAGCTGAATGGAGCGGGCGAAGGGAATCGAACCCTCGTGTGCAGCTTGGAAGGCTGCCGTTCTACCATTGAACTACGCCCGCTTCGACTTTCAAATGATACCGCCCGCGCTTGCCTTGTCAATTGCCGCGCGCTAAACTCAACGCGATGAATTCGCTGCTTCTGACCGGCGGACGCGTGGTTGATCCCACAAATAAATTTGATTCTCCCGCGGATGTGCTCATCGTTGACGGAAAAATTTCCGCCATCGGGAAAAATCTTTCCGCGCCAACTCACGCTGAAAAATTCGACGCGACCGGAAAAATCGTTTGTCCCGGCCTGATTGATTTGCACGTTCACCTGCGCGAGCCAGGGCAAACGGCGAAAGAAACCATCGCCACCGGCACAGCGGCGGCAGCGCGCGGCGGATTCACTTCCGTCGTTTGTATGCCGAACACATCGCCCACGATTGACAATTCGGCGACCGTCGCATTGATTCGCGAACGCGCGGCCAGCGAAGGCGTCGTCAATGTTTTCGTCACCGGCGCGATTACCAAAAACATCGCGGGCGAGGAACTGGCACCGATTGGCGGATTGAAAAAAGCCGGAGTCGTGGCCATCACCGACGACGGCCATTGCGTTCAAAACAACGAACTCATGCGCCGCGCCTGCGAATACGCGAAAATGTTCGACTTGCCGGTGTTCGACCATTGTCAGGATTATGCGCTCGTGACGGACGGCGTGATGCACGAAGGTTTTTGGAGCACAGCACTGGGTTTGCGCGGCTGGCCAAGCGCGGGCGAAGAAATGATTGTCGCGCGCAACATTTTGCTCGCGGAATTGACCGGCGCAAAAATCCATTGCCAGCATTTGAGCGCGGCCAAAAGCGTCGAACTGATTCGTGAAGCCAAGAAACGCGGCGTGCCGATTTCCGGCGAAGCGTGTCCGCACCATTTTGTTTTGACCGACGCGGCAATTGCGGGCAGCGAAAAGTTTTGGAATGGCGACGGCAAAGAATTGGCCAAATCGCAAAACGGCCAGCTTCCCGATTGGCCAAATTACGACACGAATTTCAAAATGAATCCGCCGTTGCGTTCGACCAAAGACCGCGACGCGATTCTCGAAGGTCTGGCCGACGGCACGATTGAGATTCTGTGCAGCGACCACGCGCCACATTGCGATTACGAAAAGGAAGTGGAATTTGATTACGCGCCCTTCGGTATCACCGGCCTCGAAACGGAATTGGCGTCGTCGCTCATGCAATTGGTTCACACAAAACGCCTTTCACTCGCGGACATGATTGCCAAATTTACCGTCAATCCCGCGCGACTTTTGAATTTGCCCAAAGGAACTTTAAGCATTGGCGCGGACGCGGACGTGACGGTTTTTGATCCCGATGCCGAATGGATTTTCCGTGCCGAAGAATCCGCAAGCAAATCCCGAAACAGTCCGTTTGACAAATGGAAACTTAAGGGCAAAGTTGCGGCGACCATTGTCAGCGGCAAAATGGTCCGGTCTGAACAAAATGAATTGGTCGCGGTCTAAATCTCAAACCCAAATCAAATTATGAAAAAAATACTCCTGACGTTGCTCGCGTGCGGCGCGCTCTTGAAAGCGGGTGCGGCGGAACTCAATTGGTTGACCGACGTGCCGAAGGCTGAAGCCCAGGCCAAGACCGACAACAAACTGGTGTTGCTGGATTTCACCGGCTCGGACTGGTGCGGCTGGTGTATCAAATTGGACAACGACACGTTTTCCAAACCGGAATTCGCCGATTACGCGAAGAAAAATCTCGTGCTCGTGCAACTGGATTATCCGAACAAAAAACCGCAATCCGATGAATTGAAGGAGGCCAACGCCGCCTTGCAAAAGAAATACAACATCGAAGGTTTTCCCACGTTAATCGCATTGAAGCCCGACGGCACCGTCGTCTGGCAACAAGTCGGCTACCTTCCGGGCGGACCAACCGCGTTGATCGCCAAATTGGACGAGGCGAAGAAAAAATAGAACTGCGGGTAAATCATATCATCCCGTGCGCGGCATCTTTGTCGCGCATTTTTTTTGCCTCAAAATAATTTCCTGATTAAAATTCAGCGTTTTGATGAAAGCCATTTTAGCTCTCGAAGACGGCTCGGTTTTTCATGGTGTCGGTTTTGGCGCGCGCGCGTCCGCGAGCGGCGAAGTATGTTTCAATACTTCGATGACCGGCTATCAGGAAATTCTCACCGACCCGTCTTACAAAGGCCAAATTGTCACGATGACCTATCCGCTCATCGGCAACTACGGCGTCAACGAACTGGACGTGGAATCATGGCGGCCACACGTCGCGGGATTCGTTATCCGTGAATTGTCGCCGGTCGTGAGCAATTGGCGCGCGGATTTTTCGCTGGCGCAATATCTGGAGCAAAACGGCATTCCGGGAATTCAGGGCATTGACACGCGCGCGCTCACAAAAAAATTGCGCGTGCGCGGCGCGTTGAATGGATTCATTTCAACCGAAGATATTTCCGAAGCGGAAGCAATCAAACGCGCGAAGGAATTTGTTTTTGTCGGCGTGGATTATGTCAAAGAAGTCACGCACAAACGGCCGTTTCTATGGGATGAGAAGGACGAACAAAGCGCAGCGTTCGATTTGGTTCGTGGAAATAAAGTCGCCGATGCGCGACATAATCACAAGCCGTTGCCGCCGGCGGACATCCCGATTGTCGCGTTCGATTACGGGATGAAATACAACATTCTGCGGCGGCTGCGGCAGCACGGTTTTGCCACGCAGGTTTTGCCGGCAACGGCGAGCGCACAAGATGCGCTCAAACACAAACCGGCGGGTATTTTTTTGTCGAATGGTCCCGGCGACCCCGCCGCGCTGAATTACATCGTGCGCGAAGTGAAAACACTGATTGACACCGGCATTCCCATTTTTGGGATTTGTCTTGGCCACCAGATTTTGGGTCAGGCGTTCGGCGGAAAAACATTCAAGCTGAAATTCGGTCATCGTGGCGGCAATCAGCCGGTGAAAGATTTGGAATCCGGCAAAG
>DASZXH010000041.1:0-59998 GCA_035545995.1 Verrucomicrobiia bacterium | reverse complement strand
CTGGGGGAAAACTGTGGTGGCATCCGGATAACCGGGCCAGTTGCCGCCGACCGCCAGATTGAGGATCAGGAATTGCGGCGCGTTGAAGACCCAGGTTCCGCCGCCGGGCAGACTGGCGGGTGTGGCCGTGAAAAACAGATTCGTGTCCAAAAACCATTGGATCTGGTTCGGCGTCCATTGCACGGAGTAAAGGTGGAAGCCATTGGCCAGCGCCGCGCCGCCCGGCAAGGTGTAAGTTCCACCCACGCCGGAGCCGCCGTTGTAATCCCCGCCGCCCTGCGGGCCGTGAATCGTGCCGTGATCGGTCCCCTGATCGCTGACCTTGCCAATGTTCTCCATGATGTCAATCTCACCGCAGGTAGGCCAACTGACACCGGCATCAATGTTCGTGCCCAGCATCCAGAACGCGGGCCAGATGCCCTGGCCGCGTGGAATTTTGATGCTGGCTTCTATGCGGCCATAAGTCCAAGACCATTTGCCTTCAGTCAGCATGCGGGCCGAGGTGTAATTGGTCTGCGTGCCAACGATGGATTGGCTGGCCTGAATGACCAGTTGACCGCCTTGAATCCAGGCATTCGTCTTCGTGTAGGTTTCCAGTTCATTGTTGCCCCAACCGCCGCCGCCAAGGTCATAACCCCATTTGGTGGAATCGGGCGCACTGCCGTCGGGCTGGTTGAACTCATCGTCCCAGACGATGTTCCATTGCGTGACCGGAGGAACGACCACCACTCCGCTGGTTTGGTTGAGAGTGAGATCATCAAAATACATCGAGGAATTATCATTGTTCGCATCCTGTGAATAGACCACTTGATACCGCACATAAACCGTGTTCGACGGCGCCACCAGACTGGTAACTGTGTTGGTCACCGTTCCGGGAGTCAGAATCAAGGCCGATGGGTTGGAAAAGGAACACTGGTTGGTGATCGGCAAATCAATCCATTTGTTCAACCCGCCGAAGCTGGCGATATTATTGCTGGTGATGACTGCGGAACGGTAGAGTGCCAGCGCATTGTAGGATGCGTCACGGAAACTCACTTCGATCCAGATCGCGTTCTGTCCGTGAATGCCGCCACCGTCACTGGAAGCCGTATAAGTCCAGCCATCCGCCAGATAAGTGTTGCCTGGAGCCGACAGATTATCCTGATAAATGCCTGAATAATTGTTCGCGCCGATAAACTGGCCGTAGGTCTTGAGATAATAAGTCCCGCCATGAGCGCCGCTGGACTGAACGGAGACGTTGCCGATGCTGTTGCCGTAGCTCGTCCATCCGGTGAGATCGCCCGTCTCAAATCCTGCATTGGTCAGGATGTTGGAGGCATGGATTTCTCCGGCGAACAAGGTCAGGACGAACCCGACGCCGATGCCGATGGCCGAAGGAATCTGTTTTACGACCCGGTTCCAAACGATTTTGACGAGCGTAGGGCGACTCATGGAGATAGGATGGATGATTCTCTTTGTTCGAGCCAGGCGTTGTCTCCCGAGCTCGGATCGCTATTATACGTCGGGCCGCCCGTTAAACTGGCATTGGGCGCATTTTGGCTGATGACAACATTGTCCGTCCATTTATGGATTTCCGCATGTCCATCCGCGAACGAAAGACCGCTGGCGTTGCCGTGACGGGTGGAGGGAACATTGATCCACTTGCCGGACAATCCGGGAGTGCAGGCGAAGTATCCATCGTCAAGGCTGTTGGCGTTTTCATCTATGATGACAAAAGTCATGGAGGGACCGGGTTGGGAAATGTCTGTGTCTTTATAGAAGATACGCGCTTTGGAACCGCCAAAAAACGTGGTCGCATCCTTGCCGGGGAAGGGACTCAACCAGCAATTCATGGAAACGCTGCGCGGACGGAGGCCGTAAGTAACAGGGCCGATCTTAAGAAGTGATGTATCTGCCGGACAATGATAGACCGACACGTTTTTGACATAAGGATAAATAAGACCCATCTGAACAAGGTTCGATTGCACCGTCACCATCGTGGTGAGAGTCAAGTCTCCCGGACACCATTGGGCGTTTGTGCCGCCCGACAGATAGACTGGATTATTTATGTCGGAAATTAAACTCGGCTGTTCATTTTTTTCTCCATTGGGCGGAAGCCGGCCATTATTATCGCCGTTATACATGATCCAACCCAGCGTCAACTGTTTCAAATTGTTCATGCAGGAAATGGCTTGAGCCTTCTGTTTGGCTCTGGCCAGCGCCGGCAACAGCATGGCCGCCAGAATCGCGATGATCGCGATTACCACCAGCAACTCGATTAAAGTAAAAGCCTTGCTCTTGGTTTTTGTTATCACACTCATATCACCATCAATCCGTTCTTTCATTACAACTTGTTTTACTAAAAAATAATTGCGTAATATAAAATGTCACGCTTATGTAGTATAAAACATTGTTCGTCGGTTTCAATTAAATTTTGGAATTTTCTCCCATGTTTCGCTGTTTCCGGGATTTCGCCGTGGTCACGTCAGGATGCCGGGGTTTTCAAGGATGACGCCCGTTGCTCCAGCCAAGCCGAATCGCCGGAATTGGGATCGCCGTAAAAAGCATTGTTTGCCGGCGGATGCAGAACATTTTTATCCGTCCATTTATGGATTTCCGCGTGCCCATCCGCAAATGAAATCCCGCCGGTATTTCCGTGACGTGATGCCGGAACATCCTGCCACCAATTGACCTGACTGGGATCGCTGACAAAGAAGCCGTCGTTGATGGAATTGGTGCTTTCGTCTATGAAAACATAAGTCATGGAGGGACCGGGTTGGGAAAAATCCGTGTCCTTGAAAAAATTGCGCGGCGTGGCGCTGGTCCAGGGAATGATGGGATTCAGCCAGCAGTTCATGGAATAACTGCGAAGCCGGGGGTAAAAATAGGGACCGAATTTGTTGCCGGACAGGTCGGCGGGACATTTGTAAATACTCACAGTATTGACAAATGGATAGATGCAACCCGCCTGAATATAATTGGTCGCATACGAACTATACGCATTCATATTTCCCGCGCACCATTGATAATTGGCGTTCCCCGATGTCAGCGTGTTGTCTGGTGGATTAGGGGTGTTGTCTTGATCGCCATTGCGCGCCAACTTGCCATTATTATCACCGCTATACATGACCCAGCCCAAAGTCAATTGCTTGAGTCCGTTCATGCAGGAAATGGCTTGAGCCTTCTGTTTGGCTCTGGCCAGCGCCGGCAACAACATGGCCGCCAGAATCGCGATGATGGCAATCACCACCAGCAATTCAATCAAAGTGAAGGCGTGGCCGCCGACCGCCAGTATCTTGATTGCAGGACTTTCACCGCGCTCGTCGTAATCGCGGGAAAGATTTTTATCATCACTGTTTTCGGTCAATTTCATACCGTTAAATCCACGCTTTTAATTTTTAATCCAACGGTGAAACAACAATAAAATAAGCGCTAAACCGATCACAACTTTGGCGCATCCGCCACTGCTGGTTTCAAACTGGCTCCAGCTTTTCTTTAAGCCGACAGCCGGTTCACCATCGCAAACCGGCTGTCGGGATGAACTTTGCTTAATACGACTGCACCCGATAAAACCGGGCGTTCCCCGATGGAACCGCATCGGTGATGGTGATTGGATAACTGGTGCCGGTTGATGCGCTATTCGTCGCCCAGGAAAGCGGCGCGGCGACATTGTTCGTCAACACCGTCCAGTTGGGATTGGACAGACTGGTCGTGTAAAGAACCGCATAGTCCAATCCAGCCCCGGCGGAAAACGACAGGTTGACGTTGCCGCCACTGACCGTCGCCTTGAGGTCTGTCACCGGGAGAACCTGAACAAGTTCCATGTCATCCCAATACACCGCATCTGCCGCCACACCGGCATAAACATTTCCGGGATATGCCGGAGCATTAGTGTCTGTGGCGGTGTATTCATAGACCTGAAAATTAATCAAAGCTGCGTTTGTCGGGACGACGAAATCACCACTGGGTAAAGTGCTGTAAGGAAGATCGTCGCCCAGCCCGATGCCACCGTTGTTCACAAGGTTCGTGACCGGCAGGTAAACCCATTGATCCCGAGCCAATTGGTCGTGATAAAGCGTTTGGCCATTGTTTGGGCTAGTGGTATCAATACAAGTGTATTGCATATCCGAATTGGTGTAGGCCAGACCATAAATCTTGAACGATTCGTAAGTTGGCGTATTGGGGAGCGTGGCCCCGTTGACATCCTTGAACCAAATCTGGATGCGTTCGGTGTTGCCGCCGCTGAAGTCGTTGGCGCTGGAGATATAAGCCCGTCCGCTTGCTTTCCAAACCGTTCCCGAAGCCGCCGGAACCGTTTGATAAAAACCGTTGTCACGATCGCCATTGGCGCCGATCAGCGCGACATGGCTTCCTTCATAGACATTGACCGGCGTCGTGGACGTGCCATAGAAATCGGTCGCATCGGCGAAATAAGCGCCGTTGAACGCGCTCCACGGAGACCAGCTTGGGGCGTTTTCAAAGCCGGCATTGGCGCCCAGCGCATTCACTTTCTGCAAAGGTGACAGCACCAGCACCGTCAACGGCACAGGCACGCTGCGGATGGTGTTAGTCACGCCGCCGGCAATACCCGAAACCACCACGTCGTATAAGCCCGCAGAACTGGCTTGCAGATTGGTGAAGGACAATGACGTGGCCGTCGTGGTGCCGGAGATGTTATACACGCCGCCCGCCGCCGGCAAATCCACACCGTCCTTCTGCCATTGGTAACGCAGTTTTTCACCCGTTCTGCCGATGACTGCCGTAACGGTGAACGTCGCCGAGCCGCCGGCATAAACGGTCACGGCCGTCGGCGCGCTGGTGATGTCCGGATCGCTGGCCGTTATTTTTTCCAAATCGCAATCATCCCAATAAATGTCGCCGCCGTCCGTCCCGGAATTGTCAAACTCAAGTTGATAACGCACATACGCCGTGCCGGCGGGCGCTGTCAGGACGGGCGAAGTTAATGGAGCGACAAAATTCGCCTCCGTGGCGGGGTCGCTGCTGTTAAAGTTTGTTGCCTGTAGAAACATCCAGCCGCTGGCATCCACCGCCATGGGCGGCGCGATGATCCAGTAAATGTTCACCGGGTCCGGTGGTTCGGGATCGAGAAAATCCGTCGTATAGACGCCGCTGCCATAAGTGGGATCGCTCAGCACGTTGTTGGAAGCATCATAAAAGCCCACCTGCATGTGCGCGTTCGCTCCGGGATTAAAATAATTGGAAGCGTAACAGATGGCATACGCGTTGGCCGACCATTGCGAACCGGCGGTGGCGGCGAAATCCTGATACATATAGGCCGAATCCGCCGTGGTGTCGAACATCTCGAACGTCCGCGCGCCGGAGTGAGCCAGCAGGTTTCCGCTGCCCGCGCCGTTGATCAGCACATTGGTTGAAACATTGAAGATGTATCCCGTGTTCGAGACTTGCCAACCGCTCAAATCGCCGGCTTCCGCTCCCGGATTGACGAGGACATTGGCGGCTTTGGTGATGGTGTGATTGCACAAAACGAGACCGGCACACAAAGTCGCAAGAAAAAATTTTCTCAATACAGAATCTGGCCGGCCGGCATTGCTCTGAAGCAACGGATTGAACGATAAATAGTTATTTTTGGAGATCATGGCAATAACTTTTCAGTTTAGTGGTTGTTGGTGAAATTGTAGTAATTTATATCACGATTAAAATTAAGTGTCAACATCTATTTCAAATCCTGACCCGATTACAAATTACGGAGTTGAATGGTTTTCAGAGTCAGTCAGGAATAAAAAACCACCCGATTCATCATCAGGTGGTTTTTGTGAAATCGAATCAGATTAAGCTTTGCGACGGCGGAGCAGTGACAAGAGGCCGAAGCCGCCCAATCCCGCCAAGGCCATCGTGGTGGGTTCAGGAACAACTGTGGTAAACGACGCATTGTCAATATACATCTGATCCGTGGTCGTCTGACCGTTGTCCATGAAAAACAGATACACCTCTGCTTCCGACGCTCCCGCAGGCGCCACCAGCGAACCGGTTTCCAGATACCATGTATCCAAGCTTGGAGCGGCCCCATCAGTAGGACCACCATTTCCAAAACCCCAAGTAGCACCAGTTCCCACCGTGGTCCATGTGCCATCCACCAAGTTGCCGAAGTTGAGTTGTAAGGCGAATGGCGTGCCATAAGTCCCTGTATTTCCGGAAAGGCTGTCAATCAAGTAATACGCGCTTAAAGTATAAGTCTGACCGGCCACAATGCCGTCTATAATCTGATAAGCTCCTTGAGGATTCCAATTGTTTCCAGGACCATTTACTGCCAGTAAAGCATAACTTCCAGATTCTGGAGAACTTGCAGCCGAACTCATGTCACTTTGACCTGCTCCGAAAGTGGCCCAACCTTGATTAACACCGGAATCCGTAATCGGATTTGCAGTAAAACCTGATGCGCTTTCAAAATCACCATTAACGAGAAGATTTTGTGCTTGTGTGCTTGATGCGTTCAACATGAATGCTGCCGCAACGCCGATACTACTACCACCCATCATTCTGTTTAACATTTTCATATAACTATAAGTTGTTTGGTCTTTTGACTGATGTTATGTCGGGAACGTCATATTTTTTACTATAAGAAATTGATTTTGTCAATAGTCATTGAAACAATAATGGCAAATACTTATTCACAACTTGATTTTGGGGTTGTGCCATTAGTGAGCAAACTGCGGAAAAACAGCGATATTTTCTCCCTCTCCCCGTTTGGCGGGGAGAGGGAATTAAGATTGTTTGTAAATGAGATAATTCCCAATTTATATTACTGCCAAGATGATTGGCTTTACTACCAATCAAGATTTTTCACGTCATTTTTTTGTTGATGTTCCATCCAATAGAGAATTGGCTATACGCAAACCAGTTCATACCACCATGCCATGAGTTCGCACATATCAATTTCAAGACGCCGTTTGTGGATGATGCGTCTGTTTGCGGTATTTATTGTTCCTTTGCTTGTATTAGGCGGTTTGGAGCTGGGGCTTCGTTTGGCGGGCTATGGCTATGACACTCATTTTTTTCGCAAGCTGCAAATTGATGGACAGGATTATTATGTTCCCAACGAAAAATTCACTTACCAGTTTTTCCCACCGGCCTTGGCCCGAACCATAGACCCGTTTCGGATTGCCGCCGAAAAGGCGACCAATTCGTATCGGATTTTTCTGTTTGGCGAATCCGCCGCCATGGGCGACCCGGATTCGACTTACAGTGTTGGCCGGTATCTGGAAGTGTTGTTGCGCGAGCGTTATCCCAGAACGGATTTTCAAGTGGTTTGCGTGGCAATCACGGCGATTGATTCGAGCACCATTGTGCCGATTGCGCGCGAGTGTGCCGGACATCAAGGTGATTTATGGCTCATTTACATGGGGAACAATGAAATGGTGGGGCCGTTCGGCGCGGAAACCAGTTATGGATTTCACGCGCCGGGTTTGGGATTGATTCGCGCGATACTGGCCGTCAAAGCTACGCGAACGGGTCAATTGATTGACAGCCTCATCCGCTGGTCGCGGCGTTCCTCGACTCCGCAAAAATGGGAGGGCATGGAGATGTTTGCGAAGAATAGATTGGGATATGACGACCCTGCGCGCCTGCGGGCTTATGCGAATTTCAAAGCGAATCTGGAAGACATTTTACGGTCGGCGCGCAAAACGGATGTGCCCGTCGTGTTGAGCACAGTGGCGGTCAACTTGAAAGATTGCGCGCCGTTTGCTTCGATGCACGCGGCGGGTCTCGATGAAAATCAGAAGTCCGAGTGGAACAGAATTTACGAACAGGGCAATGAGTTGGAGACGAACGGATTATACCGTGAAGCGTTGGCGGTATATCAACAGGCCACGAAGATTGATTCGCGCTTTGCCGATTTGCAATTTCGCATGGGTCAGTGCGATCTGGCCTTGACCAATGACGCGGCAGCACGACAGGAATTTGAATTGGCCAGAGACGAGGATGCGCTGGACTTTCGCTCGGATACGCGGATTAACGCGATTATTAAAGAAGCGGCGGCTCGCCACGCAGAGAAGGGCGTTTATCTGTTGGATGCAGCCGACAAGCTCGCCAAAAACTCGCCGTCCGGCATTCCGGGACTGAATTGGTTTTATGAGCATGTGCATCTGAATTTCGCGGGGAATTATCAACTGGCGCTTGATTTTGCGGAACAGGCCAGAGCGACGTTTCCGTCCACGATCGTTGCGCGAGACACCGGCAATTGGGCATCGGCGGAAACCTGCAACGCCCGCCTCGCCGCCACGGTTTGGGACCGCCAACGCGTCTGGCAATCCATCTTGAATCGAGTCAAAGCGCCGCCGTTCAGCGGACAATTCAATCACGAGGCCAGTCTGAAAATGTATGAAGCAAAATGGGAGCAGGTCAAATCCATGATGAATACGCAAACACCCGATCAAGCGCGCCAGATGTATGAACAGGCGCTGGCTTTGAGACCGGATGATTATTTTTTGCACGGAAATTACGAAGGATTTTTGGAAAAAGGCGGATATCTGTCCCAAGCCATTATCGAAGCCAGGCGTTGTTGCGAATTAGTTCCGCAATTGCCGGGCGGCTATTATTATACCGGCACATTGTTGGTTCGCGCGGGACGGATTTCGGAAGCGAAGGATTATTTTGCCCGTGCGCTGGCCATCCGAAGCGATTATGCGGAAGCGTTGAATGCAATGGGAGAGATACTGGCCAATCAACAGAAAGCCGCCGAGGCGATTAAATGGTTCAAGCGCGCAATCCGCGCCAATCCAAATTATGTGGAAGCTTACCTTGATCTGGGATTTCTGGAACAGAATCAAGGAAATGTCACTGCGGCGGGAAATAATTATGAAAAGGCGGCAAGCCTCGAACCGGAAGGTCCGGCGGATTATTTCAATCGGGCCAATGTTGCTGCGTCTTTATTTCAATGGGATCGGGCAGTTGACTGTTTGCGGGGCGTGGTGGCGGCCAAACCGGAATTTTGGCAGGCACGTTATCAATTGGGAGTTCAACTGGCGGCAAAGGGAGATGGTGTGGACGCGGAAAAACAATTTTCGGGAGCCGTGGCTTACCGCCCGGATTTTATTCCGGCGCGTTTGGAATGGGGAACCGTGCTGGCGTCGTTGGGAAAAACAAAACAGGCCATTGACCAATTTCAAGCTGTTTTGCAACTCGACCCCGCAAATGCTTCTGCCCGGCAACAAATCAAAAACATTCAATCCTCAATCCAACGCAATTGACGATTCAAACGAGAATCCGTCAATCACCCAGGCAGGTTCCAACTCTGCGCGCCGTTTCCACCCAGGAATGATCCGGCGGAACGGTTTTGCGTTTTCCTGCCACTTTTTCCAAGGGGACAGGTTCAGTGCTATCGCCACGCGCGGCGACCATGACGCCGAAAACGCCTTCATCAATCAAATCGGCGCAGGCTGCGCCGAGCCGCGTGCCCAGCAAGCGGTCGGCGGGCGAAGGGATGCCGCCGCGTTGAAGATAACCAAGAATCGTCACGCGGGATTCCAGGTGCGTGAGTTCTTCCAGTTGGCGCGCGAGCCGCATGGTGTTTCCGGTGTGACGCGATTCAAGCGCGGCCAATTCCACTTTCGCTTCCTTTTTATCGTGCAATGTCTTCGCGCGTTCACGCTTCTTTTCGGCGGCGGCGAACGCGCGCGCGTCGTCAATGCTCATCGCGCCTTCCGCCACGGCGACAATGCTGAAATTCGTCCCGTAACGGCTGCGGCGTTTGATGGCTTCGGCGACTTTTTCGACGTTGTAAGGAATTTCGGGAATCAAAATCACATCCGCGCCTCCGGCGATGCCCGCGCCCAAAGTCAACCAGCCCGCACGATGTCCCATAATCTCCGCGATGATAATCCGATGATGACTGTGCGCGGTGCTGTGCAACCGGTCAATCGCTTCGGTCGCAATGTCGAGCGCCGTGGCGAAACCAAAAGTCGCATCCGTGAGCACCACGTCGTTATCAATCGTCTTGGGCAGCGTGACGACGTTCAATCCGGCTTTGGCCAGATGCAGCGCGTTTTTTTGCGTGCCGCCGCCGCCAAGACAAACGAGCGCGGCCAAATCATGTTTCTTGTAATTTTCAACGATGACTTCCGTCATATCGCGCGTGCGGCCATCAATCAACATCCGATGCGGCTTGTCGCGGCTCGTTCCCAGAATCGTCCCGCCCAAAGTAAGAATTCCCGACAGCGCGTTTTTATCAAGTTTCAACTTTCGGTCTTCGACGAGACCGCGAAATCCATCGCGGAATCCTAGGATTTCCATGCCGTAAAAGCCGAGCGCGGTTTTTCCGACCCCGCGAATGGCAGCGTTGAGACCGGGGCTGTCGCCGCCGGCGGTGAGAATGCCGATGCGTTTGGTTTTGGCCATGCCGCGCATGATTTGAAACCGGCGAAAATTTTTTGTCGAGCAGAAGTTTGAAGTTTTTTCGCGCGCTAAAATTTTTGACGGGCAATGGCGAAGGACTTACGCTTGAGTAGAATTATGAGCCAACTGCAAGATTCGCTGGTCGAACTTATCCGCCGCACGTCCGCCGAAATTCCCGACGACGTGAATCAATCCATCATCACGTCGCTGGAAAATGAAAAAAAAGGCACGCTGGCCGAGAACACGCTGAAAATCATTGACCGCAACATCCAGCTCGCCAAACAAAAGTCGCAGCCGATTTGTCAGGACACTGGCAGCATTTTGTTTTATGTGGATTGTCCGGTCGATTTTGACCAAATCACGTTTGAAGAAACAGCGAAGGAAGCCGTGAAACTGGCGACGAAAAAAGGTTTTCTCCGGCAAAATTCCGTGGATTCGCTCACGGGCAAAAACGACGGCACAAACGTCGGCCCCGGCGCGCCTGCGTTTCATTTTCATCAACAACGTTCGCCGGAAATTTCTGTGCGACTGGTTTTGAAAGGTGGCGGCTGTGAAAATGTCGGCGCGCAATACTCGTTGCCGAACGAAAAATTGAACGCAAACCGCGACCTCGACGGCTGCCGCAAAGTGATTCTCGACGCGGTGTTGCAGGCGCAGGGCAAAGGCTGCGGGCCGGGCATCCTCGGCGTGTGCATCGGCGGCGACCGCGCGACGGGCTACGAATTGAGCAAGGCGCAATTCCTGCGGCTGATTCCCGACCGCAATCCGATTCCCGAATTGGACGTGCTAGAACAAGACATTTTGAAAACGGCGAACGAACTTGGCATTGGCCCGATGGGTTTCGGCGGCAAAACAACGTTGCTCGGCGTGAAAATTTGTGCGGCGAACCGTCTGCCCGCGTCATTTTTCGTGAGCATCAGTTATATGTGTTGGGCGTATCGCAGGCAGGGCGTGACGCTCGGTGCGAATGGAGAAATTTTGAAGTGGCTCTATTAAAAAATAAGACTGATAAAATAAATAGGACGTTATGAATGAACGGTTGATTCCAGCGCATGGCGGTTACCGGGACTTAAAGTCTTATCAAAATGCGACTGTCGTATATGATGCCACGATGGTGTTCTGCAATCGGTTCATTGACAGGAGGTCGCGCACGTACGACCAAATGGTGCAAGCGGCGCGCAGTGGAAAACAAAATATTGCGGAAGGCAGCATGGCTTCCGGCACTTCCAAGAAAACAGAACTTAAACTGGTGGGCGTGGCGCGGGCAAGTTTGGAGGAATTGCTGCTGGACTATGAAGATTTTCTGCGGCAACGAGAGTTGCCGCTTTGGGGCAAAGACCATCCGCAGGCACAAGTTGCAAGAAAGCTGGCTTACAAGAATAGGTCATATTTGACTTATAAGCCTTATATTGAAACCACCTCTCCCGAAGTTGCCGCCAACACAATCATCAGCCTGATTTACCAGACAAATTTCCTGCTCGACCAACAGTTGCGCCAGTTGGAGAAAAAGTTTTTAGCAGAAGGCGGTTTTACGGAACGCCTTTACCGCGTCCGCGCTCAACAAAGAAATTCTTACAAGCCATGACCAAATTAACTTTTCCATTTACCGAAGAAAAAATTCGCGCGCTGAAAGTCGGCGATGAAGTGCTGATTTCCAGCACGGTGTTCACGGGGCGCGACGCGGTGCACAAGTATTTGCACGAAGGTGGTGCGTTGCCGCCGGAAGTGAATTTGCGCGATGGCATTTTGTATCATTGCGGCCCGGTGATGATGAAGCAGGACGACGGTTCGTGGAAATGCACCGCCGCCGGCCCGACGACGAGCATCCGCGAAGAGCCGTATCAATGGCAGGTGATCCGCGATTTCGGTCTGCGTGGCGTCATCGGCAAGGGCGGCATGGGCGAACGCACGCTGGCGGCGTGTCGCGATTACGGCTGCGTGTATCTGCACGCGGTCGGCGGCGCGGCGCAAGTGCTGGCCGAGTGCATCAGAAAAGTCCGCAACGTTTATATGATGAAAGAATTCGGCGCGCCGGAAGCGATTTGGGAATTGGAAATCGTGGATTTTCCCGCCGTGGTAACGATTGATGCGCACGGTAATTCATTGCACAAGGAAATTTTTGCGGCGAGCCAGGCGGAATTGGCGAAGCGGCTTTGAGTTTAGACAGGATTAACAGGAATTTCAGGATTTCATTTTATGAATTCTGTAAATTCTGTCAAAAAATCAGAACTTAAAATTCCACTCGCGGATTGAATATTTTTCTTGTGCAAGTTTTTTGATTTCGTCCAACGGCGGATTTTTTAATTCGTCATGCGCGTTCCACATTTTGGCGAGCGCGGATTTTATTTTTTCGGCGGGCAAATTTAGATTGGTCAAAAAATCTTTGTGGCTGCGTTCATTTCGATAATCCGGTTGTTTCGAGGGCATTCGCAAAAATTCGCCGACCAGTTTCAAATCGAAATTCAGAAGAAATGTTCCGTGGAAAAGTAAATAATTTTTCCTGCGACGTTGTGAATTGCCAGAAAATTTCAAATCGCCAATCGTCAAATCTGTGTGGCCGCGCACTTCAATTTTGGACTTTGGACTTTGGACTTTGGACTCAATCGCCATTCGATTGCGTTGCATAATGAATTTATTTGCGCTGGAAATTGTGGCGGTTGGAGAATTTTCCGTGATGTGCAAGATGAGCGCGTAATTCAAACAGCCTTGTCCTTGCAAAACTGTTCCGCCACCGGAACAACGTCGTAAAACCGGAATTTGCTTCGCTTCGCAATTCGCGACGTTCACTTCACTCGCAATTTTGTTCGCATAACCCACGACGACAAATGTTTGTGGTGATTCCCAAAAACGCAGGATTTCTTCGCCGCCATTTTCTTCGCGCCAATCCAGCAGCGCTTCGTCCGCCGCGAGATTTTCGGCGGGCGAGGGAAAGGTGCAATCGAACCGGTTCATTCGCGATTTTACTGGCGTTGGCGGCAAAGTTGGGCTTTATTGTCTGCGCGCATTCAGCGTCTTAAAATAAGTGGCTAACACAGTGAGCGTTCAAACAAAAGAAATTTACAGTTCGCGTTCAATCTTTACTTCGCCGTCGAACGAAAACGGTGACAAGTGGAGTGAATCTTTGCAATCCGTTTTTGAACTGGCGTTGGAAAGCCAGGGGCCGGAACGCACTGCAAAATTGCTTGAAAAGCTCGCGGACCAATTACGTTCCGCGCCGCAGCCGTCTTCCGGTACAACGACGCCATACATCAACACAATCCCGCCGGAAGCGCAATCGCCGTATCCGGGTGATTGGCGTGTCGAGCGGCGCATCAAAAGTCTTTGTCGCTGGAACGCGATGGCGATGGTCGTCAAAGCGAATTCAAATACGAACGTCGGCGGTCACATTTCGACTTACGCTTCGGCGGCGACACTTTACGAGATCGGCTTTAACCATTTCTTTCGCGGCGCAACGGAAAATTTTCCGGGCGACGCCGTTTATTTTCAAGGCCACGCCGCGCCGGGAATGTATGCGCGCGCGTTTCTCGAAGGCCGGCTCGACGAAAAGCATCTGCAAAATTTCCGGCAGGAATTGGCCGAAGGCGGCGGGCTGTCGTCGTATCCGCACCCGTATTTGATGCCGGATTTCTGGCAGTTCCCGACGGTTTCGATGGGACTTGGCCCGATCATGTCGCTTTATCAGGCGCGGTTCAATCGTTACCTGCAAGCGCGCGGTTTGGTGAAATGGGAAAGTGAACCGAAAGTCTGGGCGTTTCTTGGTGACGGTGAATGTGATGAAGTGGATACGCTCGGCGCAATCACTTTGGGCGCGCGCGAAAATCTCGATAATCTGATTTGGGTCATCAACTGCAATTTGCAGCGGCTCGATGGTCCCGTTCGCGGCAACGGGAAAATCATCCAGGAACTCGAAGGGCTTTTCCGTGGCGCGGGTTGGAACGTCATCAAGGTGATCTGGGGAACTGATTGGGACGAATTGCTCAAACGCGACAAGTCCGGCCTGTTGCTCAAGCGCATGGAAGAATGCGTGGACGGCGATTTTCAGAAATACGTCGTCGAGCCGGGCAGCTACACGCGCAAACATTTCTTCGGCAAATATCCACAGTTGCTCGAACTGGTGAATCACCTGACGGATGAACAAATCCGGAAATTACTGCGCGGCGGTCACGATACGTTGAAAGTTTATGCGGCTTACAAAGCTGCTACCGAACACAAAAGCCAACCGACGGTAATTCTCGCGAAAACTGTCAAAGGCTACGGCCTCGGCGAAGCCGGCGAAGGCAAGAACATTACGCATCAGCAGAAGAAAATGAACGAGAAGGAATTGCGCGAATTCCGCGAGCGCTTTGAAATTCCAATTTCCGATGACGTGATTGCCGAAACGCCGTTTTATCGTCCCGTCGCCGACAGTGCGGAAATTAAATATCTGCTCGAACGGCGCAAGGTGCTCGGTGGATTTTTGCCCGCGCGCATCGTTAAGGATGTCAAACTCGAAGTACCAAAACTGGAAGCTTTCGCGGACTTTTTCAAAGGTTCGCAAACGGAAATTTCGACGACCACGGCATTTGGAACGTTGTTGAGAGTTTTGCTGCGGCAACGCGGCATCAGCAAGAATCTCGTGCCGATTATTCCCGACGAAGCGCGCACGTTCGGTCTCGACGCGCTCTTTCGTGAAATCGGAATTTATTCCTCGAAAGGCCAGCTTTACGAGCCGGTGGACAGCAATTCGCTGCTCTATTATCACGAGGCAAAGGACGGACAAATTCTCGAAGAAGGCATCACCGAAGCCGGTTCGATGGCGTCGTTTATCGCGGCGGGCACGAGCTACGCGACGCACGGCGTGCCGATGATTCCATTTTACATTTACTATTCCATGTTCGGGCCGCAGCGCACCGGCGATTTGTTCTGGCTCGCGGGCGACATTCGCGCGAAAGGGTTTTTGCTCGGCGCGACCGCCGGACGCACGACGCTCAACGGCGAAGGGCTGCAACATCAGGACGGCCACAGCCTGTTGCACACGAGCACCATCGCAACCTGTCTGCCTTACGACCCGGCGTTCGGTTTTGAACTCGCCGTGATAATTGCCGACGGTTTGCGCCGGATGTATGCCGAAGGCGAGGACATTTTTTATTATTTGTCGCTCTACAACGAAAATTACGCGCAGCCGCCGATGCCTGCGGGCGTCGAAGACGGAATTTTGAAAGGGCTTTACAAATTCAAGCCTGGCGTGGAAGGCAAAAAAATCAAAGTGCACATTTTCGGCAGCGGACCAATTATTTTGTCCGCGCTGAAAGCGCAGGAAATTCTCGCGGAAAAATACGGTGTGAGCACGGACGTTTGGAGCGCGACGAGCTACAAATTATTGCGCACGGACGCGATTCGTTGCCAGCGTTGGAATATGCTGCATCCGACCGAGCCGCCGAAAAAATCCTACGTCGAAAATCTTCTGGCAAAAGAGCAGGGCGCATTCGTCGCCGTCTCGGATAATATCCGTACCGTTTCCGACCAAATCGCGCCGTGGGTTCCGGGCGGATTATTTTCGCTCGGCACGGACGGTTTTGGCCGCAGCGACACCCGCGCGCGGTTGCGGAGATTTTTCGAGATTGACGCGGAATCCACCGTCATCGGCACGCTTTTCGCGCTGGCGGAAAAAAATCTCATTGGCCGCGAAGTGGTCGCGCAAGCCATCAAAGACCTCGGCGTTGACCCAGAAAAGATTCAGCCGGAATTGATTTGACGGTTGGTTGCCGTCGGTAATCTGCTTCGGGAAAATTATTTCTGGAAAGTCACGGCAATTTTCTCCAAGCTATCCGCTTGTTAATTTATGGATGTTAAACTTCCCAAATTGGGTGAGGGCGCTGATTCAGGCGTTGTTGTTAATCTCTTTGTGAAAGAGGGCGATACCGTCGCGAAAGATCAGGCCATTTTGGAATTGGAAAACGAAAAAGCTGTTGCCTCTATTCCCTCAACGACGGCGGGTGTCGTCGCAAAAATTTATGTGAAACCCGGCGACCGCATCAGTGTTGGCCAACGGATTTTGACTTTGGACGGCACTGGCGACGCTCCGTCGGCTCCAACGGCTGCGCCCGCACCGACGGCCAAACCTGCTGCGAAAAAAATTGCCCGTCCCGCGCCTGAACCGGAAGAAATCGAAGACGAATCCATCGCTGAAAATGACAGCGAAATTTTGAATGAAAATCCTGTCGCGTCACCATCCGTCCGCAAAATTGCGCGCGAACTGGGAATTGATTTGCGCAAAATTCGCGGTAGCGAATCCGGCGAACGGATTGTCGCAGCTGATTTACGGAATTACATCCAGCGATTGATTTCGACGGCGTCTCGCGCGAAATCGTCCGGCAAATCCGCCACGCCCGCGAAACCCATCGCCGAACCAATTGATTTTTCGCAATGGGGACCGATTGTCAAAAAACCGCTCACGCAATTGCGGCAGGTCATTGCGCGACGGATGCTGGAAAGCTGGAATTCCGTCGCGCGCGTGACGCAATTCGACGAAGCAGATTTCACGAAACTGAACGAATTACGGAAAAAATTCGGCGCGGCTTACGAAGCCAAAGGCGTGAAATTGACGCTGACGCCGCTCACATTGAAAGCGCTTGTCGAAACACTCAAAAAACATCCGATTTTCAATTCAAGTTTGGACGAAGCGGCCAATGAAATTGTCATCAAGGAATATTTCAATTTTGGCATCGCGGTGGACACGGATCAAGGTCTGCTCGTGCCGGTGATTCGCAACGTGGACAAAAAATCCGTTTTGGATTTGGCGAAGGAATTGGAACAACTCGCGGCGAAAGCGCGCGACCGGAAAATTTCCGCCGATGAAATGAAGGGCGGTACGTTCACCATTTCTAATCAAGGCGCGATTGGCGGCGCGGTTTTCACGCCCATCGTCAATCTGCCGGAAGTCGCCATTCTCGGCCTCGGCCGTGGCGTGTTAAAGCCGGTTGTGCGTGACGGAAAAATCGAGGCGCGCGTGATGACGCCGCTGGCATTGAGCTACGACCATCGCGTGATTGACGGCGGCAGCGCGGCGCGATTCGTCGTGGATTTGGTGAAAGCGCTGGAAAATTTTGATGAAGCGTTGGTGAAAATTTAATTTGTATGGATTCGATTAAAACAGAAATCGTTGTCGTCGGCGCGGGACCGGGCGGTTACGCGGCGGCGTTTTACGCGGCGGATTTGGGCAAAAAAGTCACGCTCATCGAGCGCGACAAAAAACTCGGCGGCGTTTGCCTGAATCGCGGTTGCATTCCGTCGAAGGCGCTGCTTTACGCGACGCATCAAATCGTCAACGCGCGCGAATCGGCGCATCGCGGCATCACGTTCGCCGAGCCGAAAATCGAATTGGACAAATTGCGCGCGTGGAAAAATTCCGTCATTGAGAAATTGACCGGCGGCCTTGCCTTTCTCGCACAAAAACGCAACGTGCAAGTGATTCAGGGACGCGGTTATTTTGAAGGCTCGAACAAATTGCGCGTTGAAACCGAAAAAGGACAACAATTCGTTGAATTTGAAAAAGCAATTTTGGCAGTTGGTTCATCGCCGGCGATGCCAAAGGCGTTTGATTTAGGAAATCCACGCGTGATGACTTCGACTGAAGCGCTCGAAATCGAGGACGTTCCCGAAAATTTGTTGATTGTCGGCGGTGGTTACATTGGCATGGAAATGGGCACGGTCTACGCCGCGCTCGGCAGCAAAATCGTTTTGGTCGAGGCGTTGGACGCGATTCTCGCCGGAGCGGACGTGGACTTGGCGCGCCCGGTCGTCGCCAACGCAAAAAAGATTTTCAAAGAAATTCGTTTGAAAGCACGCGTCACAAAAATGGCGACGCAGGGAAAACAAATCAAGGTCGCGTCGGAATATAATGGCCAAAAATTGGAGGAACTTTACGACCGCGTGCTAGTTTCTGTCGGGCGCGTGCCGAACAGCGGCGACCTCGGTTTGGAAAACACCAAAGTCACGCTGGACGAAAAAGGGTTTGTCAAAATCAATGCGCGTCAGCAAACGGACGACGCGAACATTTATGCGATTGGCGACATTGCCGGCGGCATTTTGCTCGCGCACAAGGCGCACAAGGAAGCGCGCATCGCCGTCGAAAATATCGTCGGCGAGAACAGCACATTTGAAAATGTGGTAATTCCGGCGGTCGTATTCACCGATCCGGAACTCGCGTGGTGCGGTTTGACCGAGGCCGAAGCGAAGGAAAAAGGAATCCAATACGAGGTTGCAAAATTTCCGTGGACGGCTTCCGGGCGTGCGCTGTCATTTGACCGCACGGACGGTCTGACGAAAATCATCGTTGACCCGGAAACGGAGCGTGTGTTGGGTGTGGGCATTTCCGGCGCGGGCGCGGGCGAATTGATTTCCGAAGCGGTTCTTGCCATTGAAATGGGCGCGACGGTTGAGGACATCGCGTTGACGGTGCATCCGCATCCGACACTTTCAGAAACCTTGATGGGTGCGGCAGAAGCATTTTACGGTCACGCCACCGACATCATTTCGCCAAAACGCGCGCATTGAAATCTTCAAGATTGAATTTGCAAATTTGCGGCGTAGAATTTCGACGTTTCAATTTGGTTCGGGGCGTAGCGTAGCCCGGCTAGCGCGCTTGCTTGGGGTGCAAGAGGTCGCGGGTTCAAATCCCGCCGCCCCGACCATTTGTCATTCCGCAGCCAATTGCGGCGTCATGGTGATGTCCAAATCTCCGACAGCGATGTCCAAAGATTGGCCGGGTCGGGTGACGACTTGCACCACATTCAGACCAGCGGTTTGACCGTTCTTTTTGGATTCCAGTGCCATCACCAGTTTCAAATTTTTCTTGTCCAACAGAGTCGGCGTGATAGTGCAGCTTTTGTCGGCGCTCAGTTTGACACACGTTTCAATGTGGTTTGTCAGCGTTAATTCACCGAGATTTTTTGAATTTGTGGTATGAGCCGTTTGGCTCGCGCTGGCGCTGGCGTGCGCTTGATTGGCGGGTTTGGTTTTGGAACAACTCAACGGCAGCCATCCCAATGAGATGGCGACCATGACTGTTGCCAGATTTGTTATACCCATGCGGCTCGAACAAGCAGTTTTCGAGCCGTTTTACGCTGCTAAAAACCTAGTTTTCGTGGTCAAAAACCATCACGTTTTTGCCGCCTTTAATGGTCAGCCGCAGTCCGTCGGTTTGCGCGGTCAGGGATTGGCTTTGGCCGTTGCCTGAAATGGACAAGTCATAATTCGTTCCGCTGACGGTCCATGAGCCGGTCCAAGTTTCGGGTGATGGTGGCTGGTTTTTGAAGTTCGGCAGATTTTTCAGGAACATCTGACCGTCCGAGCCGGCGATGAGAATCGTGTTTTGAAACGCCGGTCCCCACACCGCGCGGACGGCTTTCATTTCTTTTGACGGAATGTTCGGGCGCGTTTGCAGCAACATGGCCAGACTCACGCCGACGTTGAAATCCCAGCGGCCAAGAATTTTTTCGGAATCATATTTCGGCGATTTGCCGGTTTTCAGGTAAGTGATTAAATCATCCTGATTGTCTTTGACGATTCCCAAAACTGTGTTGATTAAATCGTTGTTTTTCAAAATGGATTTCACCTGAGGATCGTTCAACAATTGGCCGACGGGCGCGCCGCTTTTCCAGCCGTCCGTGAAACTACTGTCTTGCGCGAGTTGTTGAAAGTCGCTGCGCTCGACCAAAGAAAGAAAAGGCGGATAATTGATGAGCCGATCGCCCAACGCGGGATTCTGACAAAGCAAACCGGCGAGGTCGGCCATTTTGTAATAATCATCCGGCAACGGCGCGACCGCGTGCGCGGCCTTGTCCAAACCCGTGCTGTCCAAATCACGCCCCAAACGATTGATGAGCTGCGTCGTTTTCGTTTCGTTGTCCGACGAGGCGATTTGCGCCGTCCAATAAGTGAAATTGAAAATGATGAATGAAACAAGCACAAGCCACGCGGTGCCATTCATCACGCCGACGCAAAGGCCGAGCCGTTGATTCAACCGTTCCCACAACGCCAGCCGCAGGTCGCCCGCCTTGTATTTGTAGTAAACCTCGGCTTTGCGATGAACCACGTAACCGCCGACCTTGAATAAAATCCAGACGAGAATGAATGCTTCAAACGGCGCGATGGCCGAAATTAAAGTTTCACTGTGAACACCGACGTGCGGCAGCAGCGGTTTGAATAATTTTCCGATGGGCACGGCCAGCAATCCGCCCAGCACAATGCCCACAAACGAAAAGGAAGTGCGGATGGCGCCCTGCCGCAAACCCAATCCCACGCCCGACGCGATTAAAATCAAAGCCAAAATCCAAATGGTCATGCCCACCAATAAAAACGATTTGCGGGAAAATGCACGCGAAAAGTTCACGGTTCAGGCCGCCATTGAAAAAAACAATCCCGCCGGTTAGATTGGTGCGGTGAAAATCTCCATTGTCGTCCCGGCGTTCAATGAAGAAAAATTGCTCGCGGCGTCGCTGGTTCAAATCAAATCAGCGGTCACCGCGTTCACGCAAATTGGTTGGGAAACGGAATTGATTGTGTGCGACAACAATTCCACCGACCGCACAGCGGAAATTGCGCGTGCGTCGGGCGCGACCATCGTTTTTGAGCCGGTCAACCAGATTGCCCGCGCGCGCAATTGCGGCGCGGCAGTTGCAACCGGCGACTGGCTGATTTTTGTGGACGCCGATTCGCGTCCCGGCGCAGAATTGTTTACTGACGTGGCCGAACAAATCAAATCAGGCCATTGTCTCGCCGGCGGCGTGACGATTCGATTGGACGAACATTTCTTTGTCGCGGATTTAATCACCCGCTTTTGGAATTTCCTCAGCCGTTCCCGTAAATTGCTGGCCGGTTCATTCATTTTCTGCGAAACGGCGGCGTTCCGAAAAATAAACGGCTTCAGTCACGAATTATTCGTAACGGAAGAATTGGAATTGAGCCGGCGGCTCAAACAATTGGCGCGCGCGACTGGAAAGAAAATCGTCGTTTTGAACCGGCATCCGCTCGTCACTTCCGCCCGGAAAATGAAACTTTATTCCGGGCGCGAATATCTACGTTTCTTCGCGCGATTTATTTTCCAACGGCGACGGGCGTTGACCAGCCGCGAGACGGCGCATTTGTGGTATGACGGACGGCGATGATTTTAGATTGCCGGCAAAACTTTTACTTGCCCGCGCTCCAGCCAGCCGGTTTTTCCCGACGCATCAGTCACTTGCAGCCAGTCGCCATGGATTTCCGAAACGGTGAATTCATTTCCGTCGCGCGCGGTGAAAATCGTTTGCGCGTCGTCAAACGGCCCGCTGCGCGCCGTCGCGCTGGCCGCGACGACTACGGCAGTCTGTTTTGAAAAATGAATGGCTGTCGCCGCGCCGCAACTGGCGCAGATTAAAATTGTGCAAACGATGACCGCGCGCGTCGGGCTGCGCAAAGTCATTTTTCGCGCCGGCCAGATTTGTCTTGCAACCAGCAACGCAAATGTCAGCCAAAGCGCAATCGCGGCCAGCAACGTCCATTCGTTCAGCGTCAACGCGCCGAGCCAGCGTTGCCAGCGACTGCTGTTCGGCGTCGCGCCCTGAATTTGACTGCGCGCAAATTCCAGATTCGCTCGCGCTTCGGTGTCGCGCGGCGACAACAATAAAACCCGCCGATATGCTGCAATCGCACGCCCCAGATGACCGCATTTGAATTCCGCGTTACCGTAATTGAAATACAACGCGGAAGAAATTTTGCCCGAATCGAGAATTTTTTCGTAAGCGGTCGCGGCGTCCGTAAATTTTCCTTCGGCATACAATTTGTTTGCCGCGTCGAATTCCGTCGCGACGTCCGCCGCCATGATTTTGCCGGCAAAAATCAAAGTAAACACCGTGATTAAACAAGATTGGAAAAGCCTTTTCATGTTTTCGAATTTTGCAATTCGCGGATAACGTTTTCAAATTGCGGGATTACCGCCGCCAGTTCTCCGCTCGTGCGCAACGGCGCGTAACGCGCTTGATTACAAAGCTGGAACAATTCGCGCAGCGAATCCGCCACGGCGAAACTGGCCAGCCGCTCGTCCACGACGGATTCGGTGATGGCCGACGAGGGGCAATCCAATCGTTCGCCGAGTTGTTCCTGCAACAGCCGGAACAGCGTTGCAAAAAATTCGTCCGAATTATTTTCCGCTGCGAACCGCTGCAAATCTTTCAATCCGTTTTCAATGATTTGCGCGACGCGCCGCTGCCGTTGAAGGCGCGGGTTGTTGGCGAGATTGTCCGCGCGTTTGCGCCAGACAAATGCGGCGAGCCACGCCAGCACCGGCAAACTTTGCAATGCCAGAAACGCCGGGCTGCTGATGAGCGGCATGGTGGTTTGTGTCAGCGCGCCTAAATTTTGTTTGATGGGCAAAATATCCTGCGGTGTTTGCAGATTTTCAGTGGCGGTTTTCGTCGCGGCAATCGTGGGCACTGCTGACGCGCCGCCGGAATGCACGGCCAATGGCACGGGCGATTGCGTGAGCGTTTGATACGTTTTCGTTTCGGGATTGAAAAACGAAAATGAAAACGCAGGCAGTTCGTGAACATCCGTATTTTGCGGCGTGACGATTTGTTCAAATGTCTTTGTGCCTTCGATTCCTAATTGATCAGAAATGTCGGTGTGCGAAGTCGGCGGAAACACTTTGAGGTCGCGCCACTCCGGTTGATCGGGTAACGCCAGCGCCGAGATGTCGCCGCGACCGGAAATCTGCACGCGCACGGTGACAGGGTCTCCGACCGCGATATTTGTCGGTCCGGCGGTGACGTTCATCGTGTAATTCCCGACCGTACCGTTAAAATTCGCCGGAACGTCATTTGTAATTAAAGCAAGCGATTCAATGGACAAAGGGGCGGCGGATAAAGACACTTGCCGGTTTTGAAATTGTCTGAACATGCCAAAACCAAAAAATTGATCGCGTTGTGAATTGGCCACCGGCAATTGCAACGTGGCGTTTGCATTGGTGCAATTGACGGTCAATGTGCCGGTCTTCGACGGCGAAAGCGCGGTGATGATGGAAGCTTCAATATAAGGAGTGTTCCCGATTTGCACCTGACGAACCGGCGCCGCCACTGAATTCAAAGTCCGAAATCCATCCACATTGATCAATCCCATGCCCACTTTTGAAAAACGAATGGCTAGATCATCGGCATTTCCCACATTGGCGTTGACGAATAAATCGAATTCCAGTTGAAAAACCTCCCCTATAAAAAATTTCTTCTTCGGCGCGATGAGGCGCATGAACGCCAATTGCGATTCAGGATTGCCGGCAGCGGCGGATGTCACGGTGGGTTTCAACACGGTCAAGGTCAACGCCTGACTGGTCAGCAGATGCCCGTTCACTTCGGCACTCAGGGATGGAATGACAAATTTGCCGGTCTGTTGCGGAATCAGTGTGAGCGTATGCGTCAATACAACACTGGATTGGCCGCTGACCATGTCCATTTTGATGTTCTGGGAAAAATCGTTGTTGTCCGACACCGTCAAATTCGCAATGTTTGGCAATGAAGGCATACTTTGCGGTGGCCCTCCCTCGAACGTCAACGACAACGTGGCGCTTTCGCCCAGCGTAATCGTGTCGCGGTCCAGCGACGTCGCAAAAGTCGCCGCGCCGGCGTTTGCCGCGAACGCAAACAACGCCATCAGAAACAAAAGTCCGACGCCCTGTTTCCATTTGTTTTTTTTCAATTCCAGACAATTCATTTCCTGCGTGAATAAGACAATTGCGCGCGAAAAATGTTCACACTCCGCTCGACTGCAAAAGCCCCGCAATCAACCCATCCGTTGTGTGTTCCTTTGCTTCAAATGTCGGTTCCAGTTTGAGTGCGCGAATCGCTTTGCTCGTTTCCGGCCCGATGGAAGCAATTTTCATTTGGGGAAATTGTTTGAGCAATTTCGGCAAATCAAAACGCGCGTGAAAATGTTCGACAGTTGAACCGCTCGTGAACGTCAGCCAATCCGCGCCGCGTTTTAGAAAATCCTCCGCCGCGCCAAAAAAATCTTCCGTTTCGCCGATGGTTTTGTAAAGGCCGATGTCGTCCACAATCGCGCCCATTTCTTCCAACGCACGCGGCAAATCAGGATTCGCTTTTTCGGCGCGCAACAGACAGATTTTGCAATTCTCAATGCTGCTATGCTTCGCGAATTCCTCGGCGATTTTGCGTCCGACAAATTCTTCGGGAACTAAATCCACCTGCAAATGCAACTCGCGCAATTTCGCGGCGGTCGCCGGACCGACGGCGGCAATTTTCGCGCCGCCCAGATCGCGTAAATCGTGAAATTGCCGGAAGAATAAATTGAAAAAAACGTGAACGCCGTTCGCGCTGGTGAACACGAGCCAGTCGTAGGAATTCAGCGAGAGCAGCGCGTCAATGAAATCTTGTTTGTTGTCGGGGTCAACGCCTTTGACGGCGGGAATTTCCAAAACGTCCGCGCCGAGCCGCGACAGTTTCCGCGAAAATCTTTGCATCTGCAAACGCGAGCGCGTGACGACGATGCGTTTGCCGAACAATGGCAGGTTTTCAAACCAATTTAATTTATCGCGTAATTTTACAACGTCGCCGAGAATCGTCAGCGCGGGCGGCGAAAGTTTTTTTTCGGCGGCCAGTTTTGCGATTGTAGCCAGCGTTCCCGAAACGGATTTTTGTTTGCCGAACGTGCCGGATTGAATTACCGCGGCAGGCGTTTCAGGCGACATTCCGTGCGCGATTAAAGATTTTGTCCAATCGTCCAATTTTTCTGTGCCCATCAAAACGACTTTCGTTCCCGGAATCTTGGCGATTTGGTCGTAGCGCAAATTCGTTTTTTCATCCGCCGGATTTTCATGGCCGGTGAACACGGTGAAGCTCGAACAGAATTCGCGATGTGTGAGCGGAATGCCGGCGTAATTTGGCGCGGCGACAATGGACGAAACGCCGGGCACAACTTCAAACGGAATTTTTGCGGCGGCAAGCGCTTCGGCTTCTTCGCCGCCGCGACCTAAAATATAAGGGTCGCCGCCTTTGAGCCGCACGACGGTCTTGCCCGCGCGAAATTCGTCAATCATCAGCGCGTTGATTTGTTCCTGCGAAAATTCGTCACGTTTGCCACGCGAAACAAGTTGCGCGTTCGCGCGCGCGAGCTTGAGCAAATCGGGATTGACGAGCAAATCGTAAATCACCACGTCCGCGTGCTGAAGCAATTCCGCGCCCCGCAACGTGAGCAAGCCCGCATCGCCCGGCCCCGCGCCGACGAGATAAACCGCGCCTTTGAATTTCACGCGGATAATTTATCCAAATGGCGGCGGCGGGCAATAAAAGAGGTGGCGAACCGTCAGCCCACGGTTGTTTTTTTCTCGTCGGTGGAACGGGAATTGGCCTCCAGCGTGGAATCGCCGATGTCCGCCAGAATCAGCGCGGCTTCCTTGAAAAATTTCACGAGAAAATAAGTAATCACCGCAGCCACTCCGCCGACGATAATGATGCCCACGCCCGAAAAGAAGGAATATCTCATCGTGCTCAAGCCCGAGATAAGCGCCGCGATCACTTCAATTCCGGCAACTACGCAACCGAGCATCGCAAGGATGCCGATGAAGTTACGATAAACCGGATAGGCGGTGCCGGAGCGGATGGATTCGAGGTATTGATGTTTTGCATTTTCCATAATTTTTTTGGTTTGATTTTTCCGACAAGTTGGATTCCGTGAGCCTGATGGAATCATTGCCAACAGCCTGTTTTTAATCAGCGAAAACGAAAGTGTCAACCGCGATTTTTCAATGCCACGGGTCGGACTTTTGCGCTTTGAACTCGCAACGCGCGTGCTGGCTGCGTATAAATTTGTGCGTGTCCAATTCCGGTCAGCCAGAAATCAATGCCGCCACGCGCTTGTGCGCAGTGTTCGGTTCTCCGATTCGCCATTCCGCGTCGCCGGCGATGCACAATGCCGCGTTCGCTGAACTGGGATTGAATTGGCGCTATCTCGCGTTTGAAGTTGATCCGGAAAATTTGCGCGTGGCGATTGACGGCGCGAAAGCGATGAATTTTGCCGGCATCAACCTGACCGTGCCGCACAAATTGCTCGCGGTGAAAATGATGGATGAACTGGATGCGTCCGCAAAAAAATGGGGCGCGGTCAACACGATCAAATTTGAAAATGGCCGGGCGGTTGGATTTAACACGGACGCCGATGCGATTGTGACTTCATTGCGTGAAGATTTGAAAATCAAATTGCGCGACGCAAAAGTTTTACTGCTCGGCGCGGGCGGAGCAGGGCGCACGGCGGCCTTGAAACTTGCGTCGGAAAAAGTTGCAGAATTGTTTCTGGTCAATCGCACGCAAAGTAAGGCGGAACAAATCGCGCGCGAAATAAAAAAACAGTTTTCATCCGTGAAAATTTTTGTCGGTTATCCAAAATCCAAAGTAGATTTAGTTTTGAATGCAACATCATTGGGATTGAAGTTTGATGACAAATTACCGCTCGACGAAAAACAATTCTCATTGAAACAGACGCGCACAGTGTATGACATGATTTATCGTCCGGCGGAAACCAAATTGTTGAGAGCCGCGAAAAAAGCCGGTTGCAAAACGGCGAATGGACTCGGCATGTTGCTGCATCAAGGCGCAAAGGCGTTTGAAATCTGGACGGGGAAATTCGCACCGCTGGCCGTGATGCGCCGCGCTTTGGAACAAAACATTTATGGGCATTGAACCGATTTTCAACGCGCACAATTGGGAACTCGTGCCGTTCCATTTCTGGTCGTTGTGTTTTTTTGCGCTCGGCTGCATCGTCGGCAGTTTTCTAAACGTCTGCATTTACCGGATGCCGCTGGAAATGAGCATCGTTTCGCCGCCGTCACATTGTCCGCATTGCAAGTATTCAATTCCGTTTTATTTGAACATTCCGCTGGTGACGTGGCTGGTCTTGCGCGGGCGTTGCAAAAATTGCGGTGCGCCGATTTCGCCGCGTTATTTCGCGGTCGAACTTTTGACCGGCATCGCATTTTTAAGTTGCTGGCTGCATTTCGGAAATCCGAATCATCCGTTGCCGTCCATTTTTCTGGCGCTGGCTTGTTCCATTTTTCTCGCGGGATTGATTACCGCGACATTCATTGATTTCGAGCATTTCATCATTCCTGACGAAATCACGTTTGGCGGAATGATTTTTGGACTCGCCGCGTCATTTTTTCTGCCGGCATTGCACGGCGCTAACTCGCCGGGGCAGGGCATGGTTCGCAGTTTGCTCGGCGCACTGGTCGGCGCGGGAATCGTTTATTTGATCTTGCGCATAGGCAAATTGCTGTTTGGCCGGCAGAAGCTCGCGTTGCCAACGGAAACGAAAATTGTTTTTTCAGAAACGCATTTGCATTTGCCGGACAAAGAAATTCCTTACGAGGACATTTTTTACCGGAAGTCAGACACGATTGTGCTTCACGCGCGGACAATTGAATTGGTGGATCGCGGCTACAAAGATGTTATTGTCAAATTGTCGCCCGCCGTGTTGAAAATCGGCGACGAAGAAATCAAAACCCAAGACGTGCATTTCATGGAAGCGGTCAGCGCGGAAATCGTTTTGCCGCGGGAGGCGATGGGATTGGGCGACGTGAAGTTCATGGGCTCGATTGGCGCATTTACCGGCTGGCAGGGCGCGTTGTTTTCGCTGGCGGTCAGTTCGATGATTGGCGCGGCGATTGGCGTGGTTTTGATTTTGCTGCGCAAACGCGAATGGTCATCGCGGATGCCTTACGGCCCATACATCGCGCTGGCGGCAGTGATTTGGATTTTTGCCGGAAAGAATATTTTAGCGGCGTTGTTTCGTTAAAATTTGCGACCTATTTCCATATTAGGCGACTGTTTCTTAAAATCATGAAGCCGCTTACGGTCGCGCGCCCACGCGAATAAAACACCGCCGAGGACAACGCACGAAATAGTCAGTGTATATGAAAACCAAAGCTCTGCCCGGCCACGCAACATCGTAAGATTGACGGTATAATCGTAAAGCTGGTCGTAACCATACTCTGGCTTGTGCCCTGGACCAAAGAAATGAGGAACAAACCACTCGTCGTGTGCATTAAGAGCTTGAACACCGAAAATCGTCCACAATAAAAAGACAACTCCGATGAGAGTGAAGAGAACACCGATATAAACTAAAGGTTGTCTTTTCATAAGTGCTCGAAGTCGCCTAACCTGCTATTGAGCCGAACACATTCGGTCTAACTCTGATAAGAGACATTCGGTTGCAATTATGATTTGACTATGAACTTCGCCAAAAGTTTGTCCAGACCCAATTTGAACGGAAATCAATTCCGACAAGTTCAAATCGCAAAAAGTTGTTTTGCCAGCAGGCAGGAATCCGCAGTTGCAATTATGTTACAATCAGGTTACAAATTTCTTGATGTTCAGGAAAATCTGTTTGGGTTTATTGGCTGTCGTTTTGGTCTTTTCGGCCCGCAGCGAAACGATTTTTTCCACCAATTCCGTTTGGAAGTATTTCAAGGGATTTTCAGAAGCGTCATCACCTGACACAACAGCTTGGCGAAATATCGGATTCAATGATTCTTCCTGGTTGGTCGGGCAAGCGCCGTTTTATTACGAAAATGATCCGGGTTCCGGCAATCCCACCGCTTACACCGGCAACACGGATTTGACGGATATGGACGGCGGTTACACGTGCATTTTCATGCGGCAGACTTTCGTGCTCACCAACCTTTCGCAAATCGCGCAACTGAATCTGACGGCGTTAAGCGACGATGGATTCATCGCGTGGATCAACGGCGTGGAAGTGGCGCGCTTCAACATGCCCGCCGGAAATGTCCCTTACAACGGCTCATCCTCACCGGCGTTGGCGGAACCGGTGCCACTGCAACAGGACGCGCTGACGAATCCGCAAAATTATTTGGTGACGGGAACGAATGTGATGGCGATTCAGGCGTTCAATTCCTCGTTGAGCGCGAGCAGCGATTTTTTGATTTGGGCGACGTTGGCGACTTCCGCCACCGCAACGTGGGGTAATGTGGGCATTTCTGAATTCATGGCTACAAATCTGAGCACGGTTCAAGACGAGGACGGTGATGCTTCGCCGTGGATTGAAATTTTCAATCCGACGACGAGCGACGTGAACTTGAACGGATGGTTTTTGACGGACGACCCGAACAATCTGACGTTGTGGAAATTTCCGAACGTGACGATTCCTGATTTGGACGACGCGAACGGTTCGGACAATTACATCGTGGTTTTTGCATCGGGCAAAAACCGCACGTCGAACACGAACGAACTGCACACGAATTTCCGGCTGCCGGTCAACGGCGGTTATCTGGCACTGGTGGATGCGAATACGAACATCGTTTCCGTTTTTAGCAATTATCCGGCACAGCAGGTGGATGTTTCTTATGGCCGCGATGTGGTTAATCCAAACATCGTCGGTTATTTCCCAAATCCAACGCCCGGCAATCCCAATTCGACGGCGGGCGCGAATTTTGCGCCGGCAGTGACGTTTTCCCAAACCGGCGGCACGTTCGTCAATTCATTCAATCTGCAACTGTCCACGACGAACGCGAACGCGGTCATTTATTACACGCTGGATGGCAGCGCGCCGACGGAAGATTCCGCCGTTTATGCCGCGCCGATTCCGATTACTGGCTCGGTGCAAGTGCGGGCGCGGGCGTTTGACGACGCGGACGGGTTGATGCCGGGAGATTTGCACAGCGAAAGCTACATCCAACTGGACGCCGGTTTAATCAACACCAACTCGGATTTGCCCGCCGTCATTATTTACAATTTTGGTGCGGGCAGCGTGCCGCAGGACAGCGACCAGTTTGCGAACGTTTCCATTTACGAGCCGTCGAACGGATTGACGTATTTGACGAACGCCGCGACGTTGACGGCGCGCGCGGCGATTCACGTGCATGGTTCAAGTTCGGCGGATATTTCCAAGCAGGCGTTTTCGGTGGGCTTTCAAGACGACTTGGGCAATGACGAAAATTATTCCCCGTTGGAAATGCCGTCGGAATCCAGTTTCATTTTATATGCGCCGGACAATTTCGAGCCGGTGTTGATTCACAACCCGCTGATTTACCAGTTGAGCAATGAAGTTGGCCGTTATGCCTCGCGCACGAAATTTTGCGAAGTCTATTTGAACACGGCGGGCGGCAAAGTCACCGCCGCCAATTACAACGGCATTTACGTTTTGGAAGAAAAAATCAAGTGGGACAAAAATCGCGTGAACGTCACGAAGATTCATTCGGTGGACAATTTGAATCCGCAGGACAATTTGCAGCCCAATGTCACCGGCGGTTACCTGATGAAGATTGACCGGCTCGGCGACGGCGAAACGGGTTTCAATAGCGCCGGCCAAACCATCGTTTACAATTACCCGAAGGAAAGTGAAATCAAAACGCCGCAGCGTGCGCCGCAACAACAGTATTTGCAGAATTACATGAACGCGTTTGGAACGGCGTTGAACGGCGCGAGTTACACCAATCCGACCAACGGCTATCGCGCTTACATTGACGAACCGTCGTGGATTGACCATCACATTTTGAACGTGATGGCGTTCAACGTGGATGCCCTGCGCTTGAGCGCGTATTTTTACAAAGACCGGACGAATGTTTTGGTGTTCGGTCCGATTTGGGATTTTGACCGTTCGCAAGGCTCGACGGACGGGCGCGATTTCAGTCCGTTTTACTGGCGCGCGCCGATTCCCGATTACGGCACGGATTATTTCCATTACACTTGGTGGGGACGCATGTTCACGGACATTGATTTCTGGCAGGCATGGATTGACCGCTATGAAGATTTGCGTGAAACCACTCTTTCCACCAATCACATTTACGCGGACATTGACGCGCTCGTCGCGCAAGTGCAGCGCGAAGAACCGCGTGAAGCCGCGCGCTGGCCGCAATACACCGCGCCGCGTTCCGGCACGGTTTCCGTTTCCGGTTACAGCTACAATTTTCCCGGCACGTATCAGGGCGAGGTGAATTTCCTGAAAAAATGGTATGCTGACCGATTGCATTTCATGGACACCAATTTTCTGGCCAAGCCGGTGTTCAGCGACACCAACGGCGCGATAACGCCGGGATTCACTTTGAGCCTCACCGCCGACGCAGGCGCGACGATTTATTACACGACGAATGGAACCGACCCGCGTTTGTCCGGCGGCGGTGTTTCGGCGGACGCTCAAATTTACAGTTCACCTGTGGCTTTAAGCACGAATGTTACCGTCATGGCTCGCGCCTACAACGCGTCGCACCATAATTTGACCGGCGCGAACAATCCGCCGTTATCCAGTCCATGGTCGGGATTGGCGAGTGAAAGTTTTGTGGAGGCCGTCGCGCCGGTCATCACGCAAAGCCCGGCGGACTTGGAGGCTTACGTCGGCCAAAGTCCGGTTTTCACCGTTCAAGCCGATGGCGTGCCCGCGCCGACGTATCAGTGGCAGTTTGACGGAACCAATCTGGTTGGTGCGACCAACGCGCAATTGACGTTGTCCATTACCCAAACCAATCAAGCGGGGACGTATTCCATCGTCGCGAGTAATTTGGCGGGCAGCGTCACCAATTCATTTGTTTTGACCATTACGCCCAAGCCGAATCTCGTCATCACGGAAGTCATGTCCAGTGAAGCCAAAAAAGGCACGGGTGTGACTATTTCCACTTCCGACTGGTGGGAGTTGAGTAATCTCGGCAATTTCGCCGTGAACCTGCAAGGCTACCGTTTTGACGACGACCACGATTCCTTTGCCGACGCGCAAACCATCACCAACGACGTGACGATTGCACCCGGCGAATCCATCGTTTTGGTCGAGGACATGACGCCGGCTGATTTTATCACTTGGTGGGGAGCGACCAATTTGCCCGCCCATTTGCAAATCATCACGTATCCCAGCATCGGTTTCAGTTCGGATGGCGACGCCATTTATCTGTGGAACGCCGCCGCCACTTCCATGACCGACACCGTCGCCAGCGTCACATTTGGCGCGGCCACCAAAGGCGTTTCATTTGGTTACGATCCCGCTTCGCAAACGTTCGGCGGTTTGAGTGTGGCCGGACAAAACGGCGCATTTGTCGCGCCGGTCAACGGCGACATCGGTTCGCCCGGCACAATCCTCAACCTGCCGCGCTTCACGGAATTGAATTTCGACGGCAATAGTTTCAATCTCGGTTTTGTGACCGAGCCGAATCTGAATTACACGGTCGAATACAAAAATGATCTGGCCGACCCAGTTTGGCAGACACTCACCAATTTCACGGCGGCTTCAACCTTGTCCGTCATCAATGACCCAACTGCCATGACCAATGCCACGCGCTTCTATCGCGTGGTTGTGATGCCGCGCAATTGATTTTACCGGAATTGCAGATACACGCGGCTGCCTTTTGCGTTCGCCTTGCCGGTTTTGCTTTCCGTCAGAAACAGACGTGACACGTCCACTTTGCCGGATTGCAAGATGTAGACGCGAACGGCTTTGGCACGGTCAGTTGCCAGCGTTTTGAAGTCGTCGTCGGAAATGGCAAAGGTCGCCATCAATAAAATTTCCATCGGGTCGGTTGGTGTGACGGATTTTAATTGAGTCGTTGTTCTGGTGTTTGCTGTTTTCGATTCCGCCGGTTGTTTGCTCTTCAATAAAAGTGTCGCGCCTTTTTCCATTTGAGATTTGCGCGGCGGAATTTGCGCGGCAGCCGCGACAAGATTAGTGTTGGCCGCAATCAAAGCTGGCGTGATTTTCCCGTCAGCCAGCGCCTGACCATAAAGTTTTTTAACCCATTGCGTCCGTTCTTCCGGCGTCAATGTGATTTGATCGGCGGTCGTGTTGGCGCGCGCGGATTTGCGGAGCGATTGCCATTTTTGAGTGCGCAATTCCTTTTCCATCGCGACGCGTTGCAATCCGTCACGGTCGTCTACCGGATCAATGCTGCCGGAGATTTCCAGATTCAACGCCGGCCGCGAATAAAGTCCTTTCACAAGTGAATCCAATTTCTCTTTATCTGCTGCCATCAATTCCGCGCTGCCCGGCGCAAAATCTTCATAACTCAATTCTTCGCCGCCACCGCCAAACGCCGCGCCGAGCAACGAGAACGGCGACGTCGCAACTTTGGTGAGAATGTTCACGATGGCGCGCTCGACAACCTGACCGACGCGGAATTTCGGGTCGTCCAAACTGCCTTCGACCGGCACGTCCAAAACGATTTTTCCATCACGGTCTTTCAAAATCGCGATGGCCAATCGCACCGGCAAATGCGTCGCGTCCGGGCTGTCCGTTTTTTCGCCGAACGTGAACCGGTCAAGCGTGATGACGTTCTTCGATTTCAATTTTCGCCCGACGATGTTGTAATCGAGGTTGAGATTCAGCTTTCCTTCGGCGATGTCGTAGCCCGCAAATTTGGCTGCGTAAGGTCCGGTCGGTGTTAAATCCATGTCCTTCAATGAAATCGTCAAATGATTCGTCTGCGTGCCACTGAATGGATTGATTTGGCCGGTGATGTTCATCGGGCCAACGCCATCCACGAGCGCGTGCAGATTCACGTCCGCGTGCTGTAATTCCTCAGAGGAAATGTCCGAAATCGTTCCGCCAAATTGCTCGACACCCAAATCCACGTTGGGCGAAAGTGAGCGGTCGCTGAAAGTGAATTGCGCGTTGGAAATGATGATGTTGCCGACGGAAATTTTTGGCAGCGATTCCAAATTGTTCGTCGTTTCCGATTTTGAATTTTTGGCAGCGACGGCAGAATTCGTTTCGGTGGCAGCATTGGTTTCCGCCGGTTTCAACGCCGTCAGCAGATTGATGGTATGATTGGTTTCCACGACGACATGTGCATTAACGTCATTCAGCAAAATTTCTTTGATGGCAATCGTTTCGGGATTCAAATTTGCGTTAATGCCGTTGACCTGCACCGAATTCCATTTGAGTAAATCATCGCCCATGACGCCGTCCACCGTGTGAAAATCGTCGAGCCGCGCGTCGCCTTGAAACGTGACTTGCGGCAATCCGTCGGGTTGCGTGCGCAAATGAATTTCGTCGTCGAGACCAAGCTGGCTGCCGAGAATGAACAGGTTCACTTTCGGTTCGAGATACGGGTCGAGCGTGCCGAGATCGAGATTGCTCAAACTGATTTTGACATCCGCCGTCGTCGGCAGGAACGATGCGGTGGTATTGATTTTAATTGAGCCGTTGGTATTCCAGCGCAAGGACAATTCCGCGTCCAAATTCGTGTTCGGAAGATTGGAAATGTTTTTTGCCTGAAACGTGATGTCGTTCAAATCAAGCCGGGCCGGGCGCGCGTTGGCGAAATCTTCAAGATGCACTTCGCCGCCGGTGGAATTGATGTTGTGAATTGTGCCGCTCCATTGATTCGTGCTGTTGAGCAATTCGGCAACGACGTTCGTGACCGAGCGCAGCAACAGTAAAATTCCGCCGGACGCGCTGGCGTCGGCAACCGGCTTGGACGCCTCGACGACGTTGAAGGAATTGTTTTTTTCGCGTTGCAAAAAAAGTTTTGCGCCATAGGAAGAAATGGAATCCACCGTCGCCTGCCGCGCCTGAACGTCCACGCTTGCGTTGGTTACGCCGAAATACGGAAGCTCGACGATGTTATTGCTTTTGCCCGGCTCGCCGAGGGTGAAGTCGTGCAGTTCAAAGGTGAGATTCGTCACCGTCGCTACGCGATTACTTTCGTTCAATTCAAAACGATAATCCGCGACGATTCCGATTTCTCCGCTGCGGATTTCAAAATTCACAAAGTCCTGATACAATGGCGCGTATTTGGTCAGCAAAAAATTCTCAATGCTCAATTCACCTTGCGAACGCAGCGGTTCGAGTGAAAAAGTTCCGCTCCACGAAAATTTGTCGCCTGCGTCGGTCGTGCCGGCGAAAGCATAAGGATTTTTATTATTGGGATCGGTCTGGAAATTGTTCAACGTCAAATCTATCGGCCCGATGGTGCGCGTGAACGGATGACGCAATGTCATATCCGTGAGCGAAGCCGACGCGCCGATGACTTGCAATTGTCCAATACGCAGGAAAAGCGGTTTCGCCGCCGATTTAGGCACAGTGTCCGGCGCGTTCGTGGAAAATTTCGTGATGAGGTCGGAGAAATTGAATGTGTGATCCTTGTTCATCTGCGCGCGGACAAACAGTTTGGTGGTGCTGATTTTGCTGAACGTCCACGCCTTGCGGAAGAACGACGACAGTTGGAAATTTACATAAACTTCGTCCCACGAAATGAACGGCTGGCCGTCCTTGTCCTTGACTAGCAATCCGCGCACGGTGACGGAAAAGGCGAACGGATTAATTTTGATTTTTTGGATTGAAACCTCGCGGTCCAGTTGCGCGGACAATTCCTTGACGGCGACGTGGCGGACGATGGGCGGCAAAATCAGGAAACCGACGACGCCATAAATCACCAGCAGCCAGAAAATCCATTTGATGATTTTGCGGCGACGCGCTGAAAGTGAATTCCAAAGGTTCGACATACTCCGATGCGGAAGCATCGGCGGAATCGAGTGCGGCGTCAACTATTTCGCATGATTTGACAATTTTAAGAATAATAGGTTTTTGGGGAAATACTTTGGTTTTGAATTTCTTCCATCGCAAAAATAATTAAAATTTTTATTGCACAAGGATGTTCGGCTGCTATCCTTCACGCCCGCTTTGAAAAGTCAGGGCGGAAATTTACTGAAACCATTAACAGACAATTGATCTTTGTATGGCTGCACAACGCATCAGAATTCGGCTTAAGGCTTATGACCATCGGGTCATAGACCAATCGGCGCGCGAAATCGCCGATACTGTCAAGCGCACCGGCGCGCGTGTCGCCGGGCCCATCCCGTTGCCGACGCGAGTCGAGCGCTTCACCGTCCAACGTTCGCCGCACGCGGACAAAAAATCACAGGAAACTTTCGAGCAACGCACCCACAAGCGGTTGATTGATATTCTCGATCCGACCGCCAAGACCGTGGACGAATTGAAGAAGCTCAATTTGCCCGCCGGCGTGGATATCACCATTAAAATCTAAAACGCTTCAATTTTTTAACGCTTTAACGAATAGATTTTATGCCACTCGGACTTTTAGGAAAAAAACTCGGACACACGCGCGTTTATGATTCGCACGGCAACGTGCAGGCCGTCACCGTTGTGCTCGCCGGACCAAATCGCGTGTTGCAGGTGAAATCACAAGCGGGCAAGGACGGTTACAATGCCGTTCAACTCGGCTTCGACGACCAAAAGGAACAACGCCTCGCCAAACCGTTGCTCGGCCACATCAAAAAGCAAAATGGCGTGGCGGTGAAACGCATCAAGGAATTTCGTAATTTCTCGAAGGAAGTGAAACCCGGCGATGTCGTCGGGCCGACGTTGTTTGCGCCCGGCGATTTCATTGACGCAATTGGTGTCACGAAGGGTCGCGGATTTGAAGGTGTCGTGAAGCGTCATCGTTTTGCTGGTGGCGATTCCACGCACGGCGCGAAAGGCTGGCATCGCCGCAGCGGTGCGATTGGCCAACGTTTGTTTCCCGGCACGGTCATGCGCGGAATGCGGATGCCCGGTCACATGGGACAAGTCCAGCGCACGACGCAAAACCTTGAAGTGATTCAAGTGCGCGAGTCGGAAAATTTGTTGCTCATCAAAGGCGCGATTCCCGGCGCGGAAGGCGATTACGTCGTCATCCGCGAATCCAAGAAACGTCCGAAGGGCTGGAAACCACCGGTTTCCGCCGTCAGCGGCAAGAAGAAAGCCGCCGATAAAAAGGCTGAAGCCAAACCCGCCGCTCCGGCAAAGAAATAATTTAGGCCATGAAAATTGCCATTAAAAATCTCGAAGGAAAAGATCAGGGCGAACTCGAAGTGAAGTTCCCGCTGATTGAAGACGGCAAAGGCACGCAAGCCGTCCATGACACGGTCGTCGCTTTTCAGGCCGCGCAACGCAGCGGCACGGCTTCGACCAAAACCGTCGGCGAAGTCGCTGGCACGAACAAGAAACCGTGGCGGCAAAAAGGCACGGGCCGCGCCCGCGCCGGTTCGTTCCGTTCGCCGTTGTGGGCGGGCGGCGGCGTTGTGTTTGGACCGAAGCCACGCAATTTCTCGAAGAAAGTTTCCAAGAAAACCAAGCAACTCGCGTTGCGCAAAGCGTTGAGCGAACGTCTTAAGGCTGGCGACGTGGTGGTCGTGGACGATTTGAAATTGTCCTCGCCCAAAACGAAAGATTTCGTCGGCGTGATTTCCAAATTGGAATTAAAGGGCACGACGCTTGTGGTCGCCAGCGCGGACAAAAATCTTACGCTCGCTTCGCGCAACGTCCCGAACGTCGCGTTGACGACGAGCGATTCGTTGAACACTTACGACGTGTTGCGTCCGAGCAAATTGTTGTTCACGCGCGACGCGTTTGAAAAAGTTGAATCGCGATTGACGAAAGAATAATCACGAACTATGAACGCTTTTGAAGTCATCAAAACCGTCCGCCTGACGGAAAAAGGCACGCGGCAGGGCGAGAAATACAATCAATACACCGTCGTGGCCGACCGCCGCGCGAACAAGACGCAAATCCGGCAGGCCGTGCAGGAATTGTTCAAGGTCAAAGTCACGCGCGTCAACACGTTGAACGTGCGCGGAAAATTCCGCCGCCAACGCACGACGCAAGCCGGTCAGGCGCCAAGCTGGAAAAAAGCGATTGTCACTTTGAAAGAAGGCGACAAGATTGTTTTGACCTGAAAGATTCTTGAAAATACGAACGCGAAGGAAAATTCCTTCGCGTTTTTCTTTTCGCTTGGACAGTTTTTGTCCGTGCGTCTCCGGCAAAATGCTTTCCGTTCGCCGCTGTGAACAATTTCGCATGGTGCGGCGGCGCATAACGAACTAATTTTAGACAGGATTAACAGAATTGACAGGATTCAAATGCGTCCTGCGGCGCGTTCTTAAAAAAACCCTGTTAATCCTGTTAATCCTGTCCAAATAAACATGAATCGCATCCTCCATGTGGACGGCGACAGTTTTTTCGCCAGCTGCGAAATCGCGTTGAACCCGAAATTGCAAGGTCGCCCGGTTTGGGTCGGCGGTGGCAGACGAGGGGACGGCATCGTCATCGCGGCCAATCGCGCGGCAAAAAAATTCGGCGTCAAAACCTGTATGCCTTGCTTCGAGGCCAAACGGCTTTGTCTGAAAGGCGTTTTGTGCCGTCCGCATTACGACGAATATCGGCGGCTTTCGCAGGAAATGTTTCGCATTCTGGAAGAATACTCGCCGACGCTCGTGCCGATTTCGATTGACGAAGGTTTTCTCGATTTCACGACGATGGACAAACACGTCTGGCGAAACATTTCGCCGGAAAAATATGTGAAGGGAATTTGCGAACGCATTTCGCGCGAAGTAAAAATTCCTGTTTCTGCCGGCCTCGCTAATTCTTCGCGGCTCGCCAAACTGGCGACGGACGCGGCGAAACCGGGATTCATCGAAATCAAATCCGGCGAAGAAAAAGAGTTTTTGCGCGACCGAAATGTGCGCGAACTTTCCGGTCTTGGCAAAAATCGGCAGCGCGCGTTGAACGCGTTTGGCGCATTTACTTTTGGCGACGTGGCGAAATTGCCTTCGCCATTGCTGAAGCAGAAATTTGGGATTTGGGGACAACAACTCTGGTTGTTCTCAAATGGATTGTGGAACGAGCCGTTGTTGCTCGAAGTCAAAGACCGCACGACGATTTCTAGCAACACGACGTTGCCTTACGACGAACCGGATTACGAAGCCGCGCTCACGTTCATTTTCAGTGAGGCGACGCGGCTGGTTGGCCAGTTGCGTCGCGAGCAATTGCAGGCGCGTGAAATGAGTTTGACAATTCGCTTTGAGGATTTTTCCGAAGTCAGCGGCGACCATCGTTTTCGCGAGCCGCAGTTTTTGAATTCCACCATCAACGCCGTGCTCGAAGAAATTTTCCGCGGCGTCATGAGCGCGCAATTCAAATCCATCCGGCAAATCCGCATTGCGTTTGGGAGTTTGCAGCGGCTGGACACGCAACCGACGTTGTGGGGTCGCACGCACGCCGAACGCTGGGGCGCGCTGGACGACGCGGCGCACAAATTGAACCAACAATTCGGTTCGATGGCGATTATGACCGGCGCGCAATTGGCATTGCGCGAGATGGAAGAGGCGTTCAAAAATCCGAAGGCGAAATGTCCGTTTGTGCCGCAGCGCGAAATGATGAAAAAATTGTGGGGCACGGACGCCGACCCGCTCGCGCACAAGGGCGATTGGGAAAAACGGCTGGCGAAAGTCAGCAAGCAATTGCAATTCCGGCACTAAATAAAAACGACAGAATTCGTTTGAACGAATCCTGCCGTAGATTATTGCCGGAGTTCAGGATTTTTTGCCCGTGCGGTTTGCGATAAATGTGTCGAGCGAAAGTGTGCCCGCGCCATAAAGAAACACGATGAGCGCAAGGCCGATGGCGAGCAGATGATATTCATAACCTTCGCCTTTTTGATTGCCGAACCAGTTCATGAAAAATCCGTTTGCTTCATGGACGGTGAGGATGGCGACGACCATGTTTGTGCCGATGCCGAATGCGGCGACACGGCTCAAGCAGCCGAGAATCAAACCGATGGAACCGGCGAATTCCGCCGCGATGGCCAGAAATGCCAGTGGCGCGGGAATGTGCATTTGCTGTGTGAACGCATTCATGGTGCCGCTGAAACCGTAACCACCGAACCAGCCGAGCGCTTTTTGCGCGCCGTGCGGAAACATGACGATGCCAAGTGTTAATCGCGCAAGCAACGGCGCGAAACTGTTGTTGGTTTTGCAGAGAAGTTGGATGGCTTTCATAAATTGGATTTCAATCGGGATTGGGTGGATTAAACAAGATTACTTTTTCAATTTCAAAACAAAATTCGCGACGCGTTTGCCCAGAATTTCGCCGGTCAATTTATCTTCCGCGCTCGGTTTTTCATCCGGCGATTCCTGCCCGGCTTGACCCATCGCACCGCCGAAACTGCCGAGACGATTCACGCCATTCGGCTGCAACGGCAATTCGCCAAGGCCAATCCAAATCATGCCATGCTGCATCACCAGCGTGTGCAGATATTGCAACGTGCTGAATTTGTCGCCGCTTGGACTGTTGGAAACGGTGAAGCCCGCCGCGATTTTGTCGCGCCACGCCTGGCCGAACCATTTGCTGGCGGTCGCGTCGGCAAAGGCTTTGAATTGTCCCGCCGGACCGCCCATGTAAGTCGGCGAACCGAAAATAATCGCGTCGCTCGCGTCCAATTGCGCGAACACGGCGTCGTTTTGGTAACGGCCTTTTACAATGTCGTCGCCGTTGATGGCGATGAGATTCGTTTTTACGCCCGCGACGGACGCCGCGCCTTTTTGCACGGCTTCGGCGAGTTTCGCCGTGTGACCGGAGCCGGAGAAGTAAATGATGGATACAGTTGCCATAATTTTATTTTTGTTTTTGGTTTTGTCCTCACCCCCTCCCTCTCCCATCCGATGGGAGAGGGTGGCCAAAGGCCGGGTGAGGGTTAGTTCAAGTCAAACAACAACACTTGCGACGGTTTGTTGGCCGACAATTCCAATTTCGTTTCGCGTTCCACCGCCGCTGCGTCGCCGCCGGCAAGTGTTTTGCCGTTCAACACGACTTCGCCTTCCGCGACGTGTAGCCACGCGTGACGCTGACTGCCGAGCGTATGCGAAACTTTTTGTCCCGCTTCCATTTTCGCGAGCCACAAATCCGCGTCCTGATGAATGGCAATCGAGCCGTCGCGTCCGGTTTTGCTCGTCACCAGATGCAGTTTTCCGGTTTCCGCGTTGCGAAATGATTTTTCCGCATAACGCGATTTCACACCTTTCGCGTCCGGCTGAATCCAGATTTGCAACAGATGCACCGCTTCCTGATTGGACGGATTAAATTCACTGTGCATCACGCCTTTGCCGGCGGCCATGTATTGCACGTCGCCGGTTTGGATGACGCGACCATTGCCCATCGAATCCTTGTGCTCGAGCTGGCCGCTCAAGATATAGGTGATGATCTCCATGTCGCGATGCGGATGCGCGCCGAAACCCATGCCCGGCATCACGAGGTCGTCGTTGATGACGCGCAGGGTGCGGTAGCCCATCCATTGTGGGTCGTAATAATCCGCGAAACTGAAGGTGTGATAAGTGTCCAGCCAGCCGTGTTCGGCGTGGCCCCGTTCATTGGCTTTTCGTATATTCATCATGGCTAGACTTTAGGCGCGATTGCCGATTCTGTGAAATATCATGTTTCTTGCCTGACAATAACTAATGGTTATGCTCAATTCGATTGATTTGACATTTATGAATCAGCGTATCACTGTATCAGCCATGAGAACGACGATTACAGTGGATGATGACATTTTTGAGGCAGCGCAAACGCAGGCGCGCGCTTCCGGCAAGAAATTGGGCGAAGTGATTTCGCAATTGGCGCGCCGTGGCTTGCGCGCGTCGGTGGACACGGCGGATAAAAACGGTCTGCCGGTGTTCAAGGTTTCAGGAAACGCGCCGGTGATTCCCGGCAACCGGGCTAAGGAATTGCTGGATGAAGACGCGACGTGAAAATTTCGTTGCTTGATACAAACCTGTTACTCGCATTGGCGTGGCCGAATCATCAATTCCACGCTCAAGCGCATGATTGGTTTGCCGCTCATGCCAAGCGCGGCTGGGCGACGTGCGCATTCACGCAACTTGGATTCATTCGTCTTTCATCCAATCCGGCTTATTCAAAGGAAGCCGTTTCACCGCAGGACGCCGCCGCGTTGCTTCGGCAATGGACAAAACATAAAACACATCATTTCTGGAATTCTCCCGCTGCGGACACGCCTTCAATTTATCTCCGCACGCTCGGCCATCAACAGGTCAACGACGCGTGGCTTGTGGAAGTCGCACGAAAGAACAAGGGCAAACTGGTCACACTGGACACGCATTTATCCGCGCATGCGACGGAAGGCGGCTTGGTGGAAACCATCATTTCATAGCTCAAATGGAACTCCGCCATCTCCGTTATTTTGTCGCCGCCGCCGAAGAGGAAAATGTTTCGCGCGCAGCGTTGAAATTACACGTTTCGCAGCCGGGGTTGAGCCGGCAAATCCACGACCTTGAAGACGAAATCGGATTTCAATTGTTTGAGCGCAGCGCGAAATCGTTGCGATTGACGGACGCGGGCAGAAAATTTTTGGACGAAGCGCGTGCCGTTTTGCAACGCGCGGATGAAGCGGTGAAAAACGCCCGCGTGGTGGCGAATGGCGCGCAAGGCGAAATTCACGTTGGTTACGCGCCGTCGCTGACGGTGCAGATTTTGCCGCAGACGTTGCGGCGTTTTCAGGCGCAGTTTCCGAAAGTGCGCGTGGCGTTGCACGATTTGTCCACCGAAGAAATGGTGACGCAATTGCGCGAAGGTAAATTGCAGGTCGCGCTCATGGTGCGACCCGACCGCAAGATGTCGCGCGGACTGGAATTCAAGGAGATCGCACGTTATCCGATGTGCATCGCCGTTACGCCGAAAAATCCGCTGGCCAAATTAAAAATCATCAACTTCGCGCAGGTCGTGGGCGAGCCGCTCATCGCTTACAGCCGGAAAGATTATCCCGAATATCACGCGATGCTGGACAAATTGTTCGCGCCGACCGGACGCAAACCGCGCGTGGCCGAGGAGCACGACGGCGTGACGAGCATCGTGGCGGCGGTGGAATCCGGCAACGGCTTCGCGCTCGTGCCCGGCTGCGTGACGTGCATGGTCGGGTCGCGCTTGAAATTGATTCCGCTGGCGTCCGCGCCGGAAGTTTCCGTCAACGCCGCGTGGAAAAAAGAAGCGGCGACGGAATTGGTGAAAAGTTTTATCGCCGCGGCTTCGGCAAAATGATTTTTGCCGTTAACCTGAGCCGGGAAGCGTTTTGTAACTTTGCCGAAAGCCGCCTGTTTGCTATCCTCGCAAAAAGGAGCTTATGAAAAAACAGTTTCGCTATTGGCTGATCGGCTTGTGTCTTGTCGGGTTGACAGTTTTGATCGGGCTGGGAAATTTTCGCGCCGTTCCGCCGCGTGACCGGATTCTCATTCTCATTTCGCTGGATGGTTTTCGCTGGGATTATTTGCAGAAATTCAAGGCGCAAACGCCGCATCTTAATCAACTCGCGGCTGAAGGTGTTCATGTGCAGCGGTTGATTCCAGTGTTTCCTTCGCTCACTTTTCCGAATCATTATTCCATTGTCACCGGTCTTTGGCCGGAACATCACGGCATTGTCAACAACCGCATGTATGACCCCGATTTCAAAACCGATTTCAACATCGCCAATAATCCCGGTCCGACAGATGGCCGCTGGTGGGGTGGGGAACCGATTTGGGTGACGGCTGTCAAACAAGGTCGCGTAGCTGATTGCATGTTCTGGCCCGGTTCGGAGGCGGAAATCAAAGGTGTGCGGCCAACCGAATGGAAACCTTACGACGGAAAAGTTTCACCGGATGATTGCGTTGCCACCGCTTTGGATTGGCTCGCGCAAACGAACCAGCATCCAAGTCTTGTGACTCTGTATTTTCATGAAGTAGACACGGAATCGCATCATCACGGCGTGGAATCGTCGCAGGTCGCGCAAGCTGTGCCGCAAATGGACGAGGCCGTTGGCCGCTTGATGGACGGCCTGCACAAGTTACAATTGGACAACATCGCCAACGTCATTGTCGTTTCCGATCACGGCATGACGGATTTGAGCACAAACCGCGTGATTGTTTTGGGCGATTACGTGGATTTGAACAATGTGCAAGTGGATTCGTGGGGCGCAGTTGCGGGATTGCGCCCGCTGGACGGAAATGTGGATGCGCTTTATGACCGATTCGCCGGACGGGAAAATCATTTCAAAGTCTATCGCCGCGAAAATATGCCCGCGCGCTGGCATTACACCGACAATCCGCGCATTCCGCCCGTGATTTTAGTGGCCGACGAGGGCTGGTATATCAACAAACGCCCGCTCGACCCGACAAGAACTTTTGAAAGTGCGACGCACGGCTTCGACAACGCGCTGGAATCCATGAGCGCAACATTCATCGCTTATGGCCCCGCGTTTCGACACGGCGTGACATTGCCGCCGACGGAAAACATCAACATCTATAATCTGCTTTGTGCCACGCTCGGACTCACGCCCGCGCCGAACGACGGCGACGACAGCCTCGTCAAAGAAGTGCTGGCCAAATAAGAAGTTGCTTCATAAAACGCACGACACGCCGATTTACATCCGGGGCGATGGCAAGGTTGTCGCTGAAAAACCGTGATCCGGCTACAAATGTTACAAAGTCATACATTTTATTATTGACATACTTTTTACATTTGGTCTAACTTTAGAGCATGGTTGCACTAATCAAAACTGAAACGGTCAATTTCGGAACGAAAGGGCAGGTCGTCATTCCGCGACGGCTGCGCAAAGAATTCGAGATTGAAGAAGGCACGCGCGCCGTTGTTCAAGCCACGCCGGAAGGCATTTTGCTCAAACCCGTCACGGCAGCTCTCATCAAACGCGGGCGTGGAATTCTCAAACGAAAGCCCGGCTACAAACCATTCGCGCAAGAATGGGGCGAGCATAAAAAACAGGAGATGGAGTTGGAGGAGCGCCATGCCCGTTAAAGTGCTGGACAGCTTTGCTCTTATCGCCTATTTCCGCGACGAACTCGGCGCCGCCGCCGTGGAAACTATTCTTGTCAATGCCAGTAAAAAAGACAACCAATTGCATATGACGGACGTGAATTATGCCGAAGTTAAATACTCCATCATAAAAAAGGACGGTTCGGAAGCGTGGGAAGAAGCCGCAAAAATTCTTCATGGACTGCCGATTGTTTTCCATTCCACTACCCGCGCGATGGCGGATACCGCCGCCGATTTCAAGGCGCGACACAAGATGAGTCTGGCCGATGCTTTTGCCGCCGCGTTGGCCAAAGAAAAGAAAGCCGAACTCGTCACCGCCGATTTGGAGTTCAAAGAAATCGAGAAGGAAATCAAAATTGGCTGGTTGAAATGATATGGACTTGAATCCGAAAGTGGCGCAGCGCGACGAAATTGAAGAGTTGAAAAAACTTTCAACTGAAAGATTGATTATTTGGATTGTTGGCCGCAGCAAGGAACTTGGTCTTAAACTCACGCCGGAGGAAATTGTTTTGGAATGTTGGTTGATCAATCCTGAAAAGCATTCGCTGCGTGGTTACAGTCAATTTCCATGCTCTCAAACAGTTTTGAAGCGAGTAGGAGAAATGAAAGGTAAAAAAGGACTTCTTACTGGTTCTGAAATGTCGGGTTACGAGTTGACTGAAATTTCAAAACGTCAATACGCAGATTTGGTTGCTTTAGTTCAAAGTCGTGGTGTTAGTTCTAATATCGGTTCAGGCGCAGCTAATCGAGAAATTAGTTCGATGGACGAAGCTCCATACAAACGACTCAAAAAAACTCCAGCCTACGAAAAATTTGCTGCGGGACGTCCAGAACAAATCGTGGAGACAGACTTTTTGTATTTTTATGGCATTAGTTGGCACACGAAACGAAGCATAATTCACAATCGGATAAAAAATGTTGACGCGGTTGCAGAAAACTTTTCGAGCAAAGACTCGACACTGCATCAAATTCACAAACTTTTGAATGAAAAATTCGCAAACACCAGAAAAGAACTATTGGAAGGAAAATTATGACAGCGACAAAAGCACATTCGGATGAAGTGCCGGTTGATTGGGGAAAACTTTTAGAAACCCAACTCGAAAGATGGCAAGGTGGCGGCAGTCATGCGCGCGGCATCGCAGAATATATTTCAAATTGTGATGACTCATATCGTCGGCTCAAAAAATTTTGTGGTCAAAACATCGAGGTCGAGATTCATTCAAAGCGTGGCCGTCATATTGACAAACTTGTTATCCGGGATTTTGCCGAAGGAATGTCTTGCAATGATTTGGAGAATAAATTTTTCAGATATTTTGAAAGTCGGAGCGGGCGTGAACGCGGGGAGCAAGTGACCGGACGTTTTGGAACCGGCGGAAAAGCATACGCGATAATGAATTTTGAATCTTGTTGGATAACGTCTGTAAAAGATGGTTTGGAGAGCAAAGCATGGTTCAAATGGGATTCAGCAAGACAACGCATAGTTCGGGATTACAACGAAGATGGCTACAGAAATCGGCGCGTGAATAAGCCAAACCAAACGACGGTCGAATTGGAAGACAGCCATAAAGTAAATCATGAGTTGATGGAACTTGTCGCAAGCCTCGATAAATTAGCTCGCATTCGCCATGTGGTTAAGAATCAAAAAGTCACAGTGCGTTTATGCAAGAAAACTGAAAACGTTCAATTTGAATTAAAATATAATGAGCCAAGTAATCCAGTAAAAGTTTGGGAGTTTCCGGCGCCAAAAGACTTGTGCAACGGGGAATCCGAAAAACCCGTTTTGAAACTCCAGTATTTTCAGAAACCGCTCGATGGAGAAAATTTTATTGATTTGAGTGACGGAATATCAAGCGTCGCCGATGAAAAAGTGGACAAGTTCGATGGGCGTCCATTTTCGAAATATTTCAACGGCTCTTTGACTCTCACAAAATTGCGCGATTCATCGGCTGTAAAAGAAAATCGCAAAGGCCTTGAAGAAGGCGACGACCTGACGGAAGCAATTGAATCATTTATCAAAGAATGCGTTTACAAAACCGTTTCAGAAGTCGAAGAAGAACAAAGGCGAAAAGAACGAGAAAGACGGTTGAGTGCATCAAATGAAAAAATGAAGGAGTTGAGCAAATTTCTTCGGAAGTGTGATTTGAATTTCAAACGCGAACTCAAAGAACTCAAGAAACGTGCTGTCGTCAATCCGACGGAAGAAAGCATCAATGAATCTAAAGAAATTGAAGAACAGCCAATTTATCGGAAACCAATTGAAAATGATTTGCCCGAAATGTTGATTCGGGGCCGTTGGGTAAAATCTCAAGCACCAATAAATCCGGGGCCGGAACCAAATCCAAACCCAAGCCCTCAAACTCCTCAATTTATTCCAGACGAAGATGGTTCCGATTTCGCAGTGGCGGTTGGTTCGCAACTGTCCAAATCAGCAGAAGGAAAAAAGACTCGTGAGGGACTGCGGGTATTGATGTCTGACGACCCAAATGTTCCTGATGAAGAACGTCGTGTGTTCGGTGAGTTTGATGATCCGGTTGATGACCGCGACATGGTTAGCAAAGGGATTGTTTGGATAAATGCAAATCATCCGACGATTGTTGAAAGAAGAACCAAAAGCGAAAACGATCCAGTATTTTTGGAAATGGTTGCGAATTATGTTCTCATGGTTGTGGCGCAATTTCATGCCCAAAAACAATATGATGCTGAACCACAGGAAGAAAAATCTGACCCAATTCTTTTGTTTCGGCAGAAATTCTTCAAGTTTCAAAGAGACCTTCGCCAAGATAGCGAAATAAGTTATTTTGCCGAATCAACGCTCGAACAAACATCCGTTAATTCCGCCACAGTAACGTGATTTACCTTCCAAAAAATTTTCAAAAAACCGCTTGCAATTGATTTTGAGCCTGATAGTTTGTGCGCTCGTCGTCGCCCGAAAGGTCGCGGGGACAGCATTGTTTGCAGACCGATAACTGGTTCCAACCGGAACAGGATTGATGGCCTGCCGACTTCAAAGTTGCTGACAAAACTTTTGCATTTATGCCAGTTAAAACATTTAGACCGCTAACGCCGTCCACGCGATACATCACCATCGCGGACTTTAGCGACATCACGAAGACGACGCCGGAGAAGTCGCTCGTCGAGATTCGCAAGAAGACGGGCGGACGCAATATGTATGGTCGCGTCACGGCGCGCGGCATCGGCGGCGGACATAAGCAGAAAATCCGCCTCGTGGATTTCAAACGCAACAAACACGGCGTGGAAGCGACGGTCGCAGCGATTGAATATGACCCGATGCGTTCGGCGCGTCTGGCGTTGCTGCAATATAAGGATGGTGAAAAACGCTACATCATCGCGCCGGTCGGCATTCAAGTCGGCGGTAAAATTTCCAGCGGCCCGGCAGCGGCTCCTGAAGTTGGTAATGCTCTTCCTCTCAAATCCATTCCTGTCGGTCTTTCGATTCACAACATTGAACTTACTCCCGGTCGCGGCGGACAAGTTGTTCGTTCGGCTGGCGGCGCGGCGACGTTGATGTCGCGTGATGCCGGTTACGCGCAAATCCGTTTGCCTTCCGGCGAAATTCGCCGCGTGAACGAAGAGTGTTACGCGACGATTGGGCAGGTCGGAAATACGGAACACGAAAATGTGATTTTAGGAAAAGCAGGCCGCACGCGGCATCGCGGGCATCGCGGCATCACGCGCGGCGTGGCGCGCAATCCGGTTGACCATCCGAACGGCGGTGGCGCGGGTAAATCCAAATCCGGCGGCGGCTGGCAGCAATTGATGTCGCCGTGGGGCAAAATCGCGAAAGGCGGCAAGACTCGCGCAAAATATAAATTCTCAAACCGATTCATCGTTGTTCGCCGCAACGGATTGCCGATTAAAGTTAAATAATTATGGGACGCTCCATCAAAAAAGGTCCATTTGTTGATTTCCCGCTTCAGGAAAAAATCCAAAAAGCGAAGGCGACGAATTCCAAGACGCCGATTAAGACATGGTCGCGCCGCTCGACGATTTCGCCGGATTTCGTCGGATTGACGTTCAACGTCCATAACGGAAAAATTTTCAGCCCGGTATTTGTGACGGAAAATATGGTCGGCCACAAACTCGGCGAATTTGCATTGACGCGCACGTTCAAGAAACACGGCGCGCACACTGCCAAGGCGGAGGCGAAGTAATTTTATGGAAGTTTTTGCCATCACAAAAAATATCCCGATGTCCGCGCAGAAAATGCGCGAGGTCGTCCGGCAGATTCAGGGATTGCCCGCGTTGCAGGCGCAGGCGGTTTTGCAAGTCGTGCCGCGCAAAGGTGCTCGTGTGGTTTCCAAAACTTTGCGCTCGGCGATTGCCAACGCGGAAAACAACAACAAATTGAAGCCGGAAAGTTTGCGCATCAAGGAAGCGGTCGCGGGAACGGCAACGAGTTTGAAGCGTTTCACGCCGAAGGCGCGCGGTTCCGCCGGACCAATCATCAAGCGCCGTTGCCACGTTAAAATCACTTTGTCTGACGAATAATTATGGGCCAAAAAACAAATCCAATCGGTCTGCGCGTCGGAGTCAATAAAGACTGGCGCTCGAAATGGTTTGCCGGCAAAAAAGAATTCGGCCAGTTGCTGAACGAAGACCGTGAAATCCGCACGCTGCTCAAAAAGAAACTGGAAACGGCGTCGGTGCCAAAAATTTTGATTGAACGCGCTACGAATCGTTGCCGCGTGACGATTTTGACCGCGCGTCCGGGCGTCGTCATCGGACGCAAAGGTTCGGAAATTGACAAGCTCAAGGAAGAATTGAGCCGCAAAACCGGCAAGGAAGTTTATGTGGACATCGTCGAAGTCAAGACGCCGGAATTGGACGCGCAATTGGTCGCGGAAAATATCGCGTTGCAACTCGAACGTCGCGTGTCGTTCCGTCGCGCGATGAAAAAAGCATTGCAGACGGCCAAGGATTTTGGCGCGGAAGGCATCAAAGTTCGCGCGGCAGGTCGTTTGGGCGGCGCGGAATTGGCGCGCGTCGAGCAATATCATTGGGGTCGCGTGCCGTTGCACACGTTGCGCGCGAACATTGATTACGGATTTGCGGAAGCGCTCACCGTTTACGGCAAACTCGGCATCAAATGCTGGATTTGCAAGGGTGAAAACAAGCCGCAGAAGAAAGAACAGCAGCCAGCCGGCGAAACTGCCGTGGCTGCCAATTAATTTTTAGATTTATGCCATTACAACCGGCAAGAGTTAAATATCGCAAGATGCACCGCGGCAGTCGCGCGGGCTTGGCGACGAGTGGCAACACGGTCGCGTTCGGCGAATATGGTCTGATGGCGCTGGACCGTTGTTGGCTCGACGCGAAGCAATTGGAAGCGTGCCGCGTCGCGGTCGCGCGCCACATGAAACGCAAAGGCAAAATGTGGATTCGCGTGTTCCCGCAAAAATCATTTACGAAGAAGCCGCTCGAAACGCGAATGGGCAAAGGCAAAGCGCCGCTCGAAGGCTGGGTGGCGGTTATCAAGCCGGGCAACGTGCTGTTTGAAGTGGATGGCATCACGGAAGCGGAAGCGCGTGAATCCATGCGGCTTGCGGACACGAAGTTGCCGATTAAAACCAAGTTTATTTCGCGTCACCGTCACGCGAGTTGATTTATGAAGTTTGCAGAATTAAAAGACATGACGCTGGTGGAATTGTCGGCCAAGAGCCGCGACTTGCGCCATGAAATGTTCAACCTGCGTTTGCAGCAGGCGAGCGCGCAGTTGGAAAAACCGGCGCGTTTGCGCGTGTTGCGCAAGGACATTGCGCGACTGGAAACGCGGATTTCGGAATTGCGAAACAAAGCGGCAAAATAATTGAGTATGGCTGAAGAAACTAAAAATTTAGCACCGCGCGGCAACCGCAAGGAACGCGTCGGTGAAGTGGTGTCGAACAAAATGGCCAAGACGATTGTCGTCCGCGTCGAGCGCCGTTTCCCGCACCCGCAATTCAAAAAGATTGTGAAGGCTTACAAGAAATTTTACGCGCACGACGAAAAAGCCGAGGCGAAAATCGGCGACACGGTGCGCATTGAGGAAACAAGGCCGCTGTCGAAATTGAAACGCTGGAAGCTCGTCGAAGTCGTCGAGCGCAATGAGCGGGAAGCGGTGACGGTTTAATTGATTTTATGTTGCAAGTTCGTTCCAGTTTGGATGTCGCGGACAACACCGGCGCAAAAATTGCGTGGAATATCGGCGTGTTGCACCGCAACCAGACGTATGCCGGCATCGGCGACGTCATCAAAGTCCACATCAAGGAAGCTGCGCCCGATGGCTCGGTGAAAAAAGGCGAAGTGCATGACGCGGTGGTTGTTCGCACGAAGCAGATCATCCGTCGCAGCGACGGTTCGTATCTGCGATTCGACCGCAATGCGTGCGTGATCATTGATAAGGAATTGAACCCGAAAGGCACGCGCATTTTCGGGCCGGTGGCGCGCGAGTTGCGCGACAAGAAGTTCATGAAGATTATTTCGCTTGCGCCGGAAGTGATTTGAAGATTATGCCAAAATTTCATGTTAAAAAAGGCGATGAGGTGGTCGTGCTGGCCGGAAAAGAAAAGGGCAAGCGCGGCAAAATCATCGCCGTGTTGTCGAAGAAATCGCGCGTCATCGTCGAAGGCGTGCAATTGATCAAGCGCCACACGCGCAAGAGCCAGCAGCATCCGAACGGCGCGATTATCGAACGCGAAGGCACGATTCACATTTCCAACGTGAAAAAGGCCGAAGCGCAAACAGAGCAGGCGGCGTAAAACGATTGCGATTAAGATTACGAATTTAAGTCACGGCAAAATCCGTGACGCGAGAAAATGAAAGCCAGACTTTACGAAAAATATACGAACGAAGTTGTGCCGGCGCTGAAGGAAAAGCATAAGTATGCGAACGTCCATCAGATTCCGCGATTGGAAAAAATCGTCGTGAACATGGGCGTGAGTGCGTCGCTGGAAAAAGGTGCGGTTGAAGACGCCGCGAAAGATTTGTCGCTGATTACCGGACGCAAACCGGCCATCAGCAAATCGCGCCACGCGATTGCGAATTTCAAATTACGCCAGAATCAGCCGATTGGCTGCCGCGTGACGTTGCGTAAAGACGCGATGTATGAATTTTTTGACCGGCTGGTCGCGACGGCGTTGCCGCGCATTCGCGATTTTCGCGGATTGTCGCCGAGAAAATTTGATGGTCGCGGAAATTATACATTCGGCATCGCCGACCAGACGATTTTCCCAGAAATCGAACTGGACAAGATCAAGCGGACGCAGGGCATGGACGTGACGATTGTCACGAGCGCGCCATCAGACGATCAGGCGCGTGATTTGTTAAAGTTCATGGGCTTTCCGTTCGCGGAAAAATAATTTTAGAATTTATGGCCAAGAAATCATGGTTGGAGCGCAACAAGCGCAAAGCGGAAACGGTGAAGAAATACGCCGCGCTCCGCGCTGAATTGAAGGCGAAACGTGATTACGCCGGTCTCGCGAAATTGCCGCGCGACGCCAGTCCGACGCGCCTCGTGAACCGTTGCGCGATGAGCGGCCGCCGTCATGCCTACATCCGCAAATTCGGCGTGTCGCGCTTGACGTTCCGTGAAGCGGCATTAAACGGTTTGATTCCCGGTGTGGTGAAAGCGAGTTGGTAAAATTTATATGAGCGATCCGATTTCAGACATGTTGACGCGGCTCCGCAACGGCGGACGCGCGTTGTTGCCGGCAATTGAGTTGCCACATTCACGCATCAAGGAAAGCGTGGCGAAAATTTTGAAGAGCGAAGGTTACGTCAGCGACGTCGCAGTCGAAGGCAACGCGGCCAAGAAAATCAAAATCCGTTTGAAATACAACGGCAAGAAAAGCGTCATCGAAGGCTTGAAGCGCATCAGCAAACCCGGTTTGCGTAAATATGTCGGCGCGACGGAAATTCCGCGCGTGCGTGGCGGTTTGGGTGTGGCGGTGCTTTCCACTTCGGAAGGTCTGATGACGGACGTGCAGGCGCGCAAGAAAAATCTCGGCGGAGAATTGCTCTGCTACATCTGGTAAATTTATGTCGCGAATTGGAAAACAACCGATTGCCATTCCGCCCAAAGTGAAGGTGGAAGTGAAAGGACAAAAAGTTTTGGTCGAAGGGCCGAAAGGCAAGCTCGATTGGGAATTGCCCCGTCGCACGAGCCTCAAAGTGGCCGACGGCAAGATTGTCGTCAGCCGCGATGGCGAGGACGCACAGGCCAGGGCGTTGCATGGCTTGAGCCGCGCGCTCGTCAACAACATGGTCAAGGGTGTGACCGAAGGTTTTGTGAAGAAGCTCGAAATCCAGGGTGTCGGTTTCAAGGCTGCCGTTCAGGGCAAGGTCGTGAACCTCGCGCTCGGTTTTTCGCATCCGATCAATTACAACATTCCCGACCAAATCAAAGTGACGGTCGAGGAAAACACGAAGTTGACCATCGAAGGGCCGGATAAAAAAGTCGTCGGTCAGGTCGCGGCGGAAATCCGCGGCTTCTATCCGCCGGAACCTTACAAGGGCAAAGGCGTGCGTTACGTGGGCGAACACGTCCAACGCAAGGAAGGCAAGACGGTGCAATAATTAAAGGTTCACGGCAAAATCCGTGAACGCAAGAAAATGAGAACGCAAAAAAAACATCAATTGCAGCAGTTGCGCCGCTGGCGCATCCGCAAAAAAGTTTCCGGCACGAAAGAACGCCCGCGCATGGCGGTTTGTTTCGCCAGCGAGAACATTCACGTTCAATTCATTGACGATGACGCGGGCAAAACACTCGCGGCGGTTTCGACCGTCGGGAAAAATTCCGCGGCGAAAGATTTGTCGGCAAACGTGAACGGCGCGAAAAAAGTCGGCGAACTGGCGGCGAAAAATGCCTTGGACAAAGGCATCAAGCAAGTGGTGTTTGACCGCGGCGGCAAACGTTTTCACGGCAAAGTCAAGGCGCTGGCGGACGCGGCGCGCGAAGCCGGACTAAAATTTTAGTGATTCGTTGAATGGTTGGATCGTTAAATCGGTTCAGCAGTTCACGATTCAACAATTTAACGATTTAACAAATCAACGAAAACAAATGGCTGAAATCGAAAAAATCGCAGGTGAAGAAGAGCAGCAACGCGGCCCGCGCGGCCGTCGTCGCCGACCGGCGGCGGACGTGCCGGAAAATGCTTTTGAAGGCGGCGGTGAAGAATTGATGGAGAAGGTTGTTTATATCAATCGCTCGGCGAAAGTCGTCAAAGGCGGACGCCGTTTTAATTTTTCCGCGCTCGTGGTTGTCGGCGACAAAAAAGGCCGCGTTGGTTACGCGCTCGGCAAAGCTGGTGAGGTCGCAGACGCAATTCGTCGCGGTGGCGAATTGGCGCGCAATCAAATGCAATCGGTTTCGCTCAAAGATGTGACGATTCCACACGAAGTGTTTTCAACTTACGGCGGCGCAAAGATTTTGCTCCGTCCGGCTTCGCCAGGAACGGGAATCATCGCGGGCAAAACCGTCCGCGCCGTTTTGGAATCCGCCGGCGTGAAAGATATTTTGAGCAAATCGCTCGGCTCGAAAAACGCGGCGAACGTGGTGAAGGCGACGTTGAAAGCGTTGTTGAGCCTGCGCACGCGCGAGGCCATTTACAAAAGTCGCGGATTGGAAATCAAGAAAGTGGAGACGCCTAAAGCTCCCGAAGCGACTCCCGCAGCTTAAAAATTTTTATGCGATTACACGATTTGAAACCACGTCCGGGCGCGAAACATCGCACTAAACGTCTTGGCCAAGGTGAATCCAGCGGTCACGGAAAAACTTCCGGTCGCGGTGGCAAGGGCCAGACGGCGCGTTCGGGCAGCAGCATCCGTATCGGATTTGAAGGCGGTCAGATGCCGCTCATCCGCCGTATTCCCAAACGCGGTTTCAACAACGCGCGATTTGCGACGCAATATATCGCGGTCAACGTCGGCGATTTGGAAAAATTTGACAATGGCGCGAAAGTGGACGAAGCGGCGTTGCGGGCGATTGGTTTGGCCAATGGTCGCGCTGATGGAATTAAAATTCTCGGCGAAGGCGAATTGACCAAAAAACTCTCTGTGAGCGCGAGTGCGTTCAGCGCGTCGGCGAAGGCAAAAATCGAGGCCAAAGGCGGCAAATGCGAAATCATCAGCCACAAACCAGCCGAACCCGCGAAAGCCTGATGCGGGACTGATTGATTCATGTTCCGCAACATCTTCAATACCTTCGCCAACTGCTTCAAAATCCCGGAGCTGAAGTCGCGGATTTTGTTCACGCTGGGGTTGCTCGCCGTGGCACGGTTGCTGGCTTTTATCACCATTCCCGGTTTGGATGGAAAGGCATTGTCGGCTTTTACCAACGCTCATTCACAGGGTGTCGCCAGTTTGTTGGGGATGTATAATACCTTCGCCGGCGGCGCGTTCGGCAATTGCGCCGTGGGCGCGCTGGGTATCATGCCTTATATCAGCGCGACGATCATTATTCAATTGCTGACGGCGGTGATGCCGCGTTTGAGCAAATTGGCGCGTGAAGAAGGCGGTCGGGCAAAAATCATCCAATACGGACGTTATCTCACCGTTTTGATTTGCATTGGACAGGGATGGTATTTTGCCAAGACTTGGGAAAATCCCGTCAACGTCTTTCAAGGATTTCAAGGACAGCTTGTATTGATTGACAATCGCATCTGGTATTTTGCGCAGACGGTGATTGTGATGACAGCGGGCACGATGTTGTTGATGTGGCTCGGCGAACAAATCACGGAACGCGGCATCGGCAACGGTGTGTCGTTGATTATCACCATCGGCATCCTGGCCCGATTGCCATTTGCGGTGCAAGGGGTGATTGATATGTTTTCTTCCAAAGGTGGAGTCGAAGCCAGTCATCATCTCATGGGGACGGGCATTTTGCTTTTGGGATTACTGGCGCTGGTCATCGGCGGTGTCATCGCCATTACACAAGCGCAACGGAAGATTCCAGTGCAATACGCCAGCCGCATGATTGGGCAGAAAATGTATCAAGGCGGAACGAATTATATGCCGTTGAAAGTGAATTATTCCGGTGTCATGCCGATCATTTTCGCGCAATCCATCCTGATGTTTCCGCAGCCGGTTTTTAACTTTTTATCCAATGCCTTTTCAAAGGTTCCGTTTCTCCACGACTTTTTCCTGTCGCTGGCAACTCAATTCGGCTACGGTTCGGTTTTTTATCTGACGGTTTATTCGTTGATGATTCTGTTTTTCTCTTATTTCTGGGTGGCGACGCAGTTCAACGAGATTCAGATCGCCGACGATTTGAAGAAGAACGGCGGTTACATTCCCGGCGTGCGGCCGGGGCAGGGCACGAGCGATTATTTGCACAAGGCCATGAGCCGCATCACGCTGGCGGGCGCGATTTTCCTGACCGTCATCGCGACGATTCCAATCATTCTCTCGCGGCAATTGAACATTCCGCAGGACGTTTCGCAATTTTTCGGCGGCACGAGCATTTTGATCGCCGTCGGCGTTTTGCTCGACACGATGCGGCAGGTTGAGTCGCATTTGATGATGCGGCATTACGACGGCTTTTTGAAAAAAGGCCGCGTGCGCGGAAGATTCTAAACTGGTTGAATGGTTAAATCGTTGAATCGTTGAATTGGAAATGGTGAAAACGATTTAGCGAATTACAATTTAACGATTTAACAAAAACCGTGGCCGGAATAAAAATAAAGAGCGAAGACGAGTTGAAATTGATGCGCTCGGCGTGCGTGGTGGCGGCAGAAATTTTGGAAGAGATTGGTGCGTTCATCAAACCCGGCATTACCACGCGCCAGATGGATGAATTTGCGGCGGAACGGATCAAGTCGCGCGGCGCGAAAAGCGCGTTTCTGGGTTACCGGAAGTATCCGTGTTACACGTGCATTTCGGTGAATGAAGAAGTCGTTCACGGTTTGGCGGGCGAACGGGAATTGCATTTTGGCGACATTGTGAGTGTGGATGTCGGTGTTCTTTACAAAGGATTTATCGGCGACAACGCGCGGACGTTCGCCGTCGGCGGCTGCGGCGTTTTGGCGCAACGACTGTTGGACGTGACCGAGCAGGCGTTGTATTTGGGAATCGCGGCGGCGAAACCGGGCAATCGCGTGACGGATATTTCACGCGCGATTCAGGAGTTTGTCGAAGGCAACGGCTTCAGCGTCGTGCGCGAATTTGTCGGCCACGGCGTCGGGCGCGTGATGCACGAAGAGCCGCAAATCCCGAATTTTGTGGATCGGAAGATGAACGACCGATTGCGCGCGGGCATGACTTTGGCCATCGAACCGATGGTCAATGCCGGTCAACCCGGCGTAAAAATCTTGAAAGATGGCTGGACAGTCGTCACGCAAGATGGTTCATTATCCGCTCATTTTGAGCATACCGTCTTGGTGACGGACGGTGAACCGGAGATTTTGACATGCCCGGCGGCGACGCTTTCAAAGTTGAAGGTCGCGTGATTGAAGTGTTGCCGAACGGCACGTATCGCGCGGAATTGAAAAATGGACATTGCCTCACGGCGTTTGTCGCGGGCAAAGCGAAGAAAAATTTTGCCGGATTGAAGATCGGCGGCAAAGTGAAATTGCAATTGACGCCTTATGATTTGAGCGTCGGCAGGATTTTAACGGAAAAAGAATTTGAAAAATGAAAGTTAGAGCATCAGTCAAAAAAATGTGTGAGCACTGTAAAGTGGTGCGCCGTCGCGGCGTCATCCGCGTGATTTGCTCGAACAAACGTCACAAGCAACGGCAAGGCTAAAAATTTATGGCACGCATCATCGGAGTAGAAGTTCCGCCGAACAAGCGCATTGACATTGCGCTCCGCTACATTTACGGCATCGGTCCCAAGAACGCCGTCGAAATTCTCGAGCGCGCGAACATTGACGCGAGCATTCGCGCAAAGGATTTGACCGAAGCGCAGCTTTCGCAAATCGTTCACGCGATTCAGGAAGGCAAATATGTCATCGAAGGCGATTTACGTCGTGAAATCGGCATGAATTTGAAACGCTTGCAAGGCATCAAATGCTATCGCGGCGTCCGGCACATGCGCGGATTGCCCGTGCGCGGCCAGCGCACGCAAACCAACGCGCGCACGCGCAAAGGCCCGCGCAAAACCGTCGGCGTGCAACGCAATCCGAACGCCAAGACCGGCATCCACTAAAATTTTTTATGGCTGAAGAAAAGAAGAAACCTGCTCCCAAAAAAGAAGCGAAGGCTGAAGCCGCCGCTAATCCGGCGGAAGAAAAGCCCGCCAAGAAAGCTGCCGCGGTCGAAACGCCGACAACTGAAAGCGCCGCAGCCGCGGTCACGCCGACAATTGCCGCGCCGACGGCGGCTGAACTTTTGGGTGACGACCCCAACGCCAAGAAGATCATCAAAGCCAAAGGCGCGAAAAATATCGTCGCCGGCATCGCGAACATTTTGGCCACGTTCAACAACACGCAAGTCACGATTACCGACAATCACGGAAATCTCATTGGCTGGTCGAGCGCCGGTCGCGTCGGTTTCAAAGGCTCGCGCAAAAGCACGGCTTACGCCGCGCAACAGGTCGCGCAGGACGCCGCGCGTCAGGCGATGGCGCACGGCATGAAGGAAGTGGAAATCCGCGTCAAGGGGCCGGGTTCAGGTCGTGAATCCGCGATTCGCGCGTTGCAGGCGATTGGTTTGGAGATTTCCGCCATCAAAGACGTGACGCCCGTTCCGCACAACGGCTGCCGTCCGCGCAAAAAACGTCGTGTTTAACTCATCACTTATCACTCATCACTGATTTATGGCTCGTTACACAGGTCCTCGCGTTCGCATCAGCCGCCGTTTTGGCACGCCGATTTTTGGCCCGACAAAATATCTGGAACGCCGCAATTACGGTCCGGGCGTTCACGGCCCGAAATCGCGCCGCAAATCTACCGATTATGGTCTCGGTTTGATTGAAAAGCAGAAGTTGAAATACTATTACGGTTTGCTGGAGCGCCAATTTCGTGGCGTTTATGAAAAAGCGTTGCGCCGTCGCGGCGTCACCGGCGAACAGATGCTGCAAATTTTGGAGACGCGTTTGGACAATGTCGTTTTCCATTTGGGCTTTGCCAATACCCGCGCTGCTGCGCGTCAAATGGTTTCGCACGGCCATATCACCGTCAAAGGCCGCAAGGTCAGCATTCCGTCGTATGCACTGAAAGTGAACGACGTGATTGAAGTGAAGAGCAATAACGTGTCGCGCCAGCTTGCGACAAAGAATTTGGAAATCTCTACGAGTCGTTCAGTGCCGGATTGGTTGCTTTTGGACAAAGAAAATTTCAAAGGCACGGTCATGCGTGTCCCGACACGCGAAGAAATCCAGCCGATTGCGAACGAACAGGCGGTTGTCGAATTTTATTCCCGCTAAACAGTAACAAACAAAAACAATTATACGGATTTTTCGGCGCGGGAATAAATTAGCCGGAAAATCAGATTAAAATTGTTGAAAGGAAAATATGCCAGTTAGACTCGGACGTTTCGAAATGCCGAAGCGGTTGCAGAAAGACGACGCAAGCGCGACGGACACTTACGCAAAATTCATCGCCGACCCGTTTGAAACCGGTTACGGCCATACGATTGGAAACTCGCTCCGCCGCGTGCTGCTTTCGTCGCTCGAAGGCGCGGCCATCACGTCCATCAAAGTGGATGGCGCGCAGCATGAATTTGCCACGATTGACGGTGTCGTCGAAGATGTGACGGACATCGTTTTGAATCTCAAAAAAGTCAAGTTCAAGGCGCACACACGCGACGAGCAGGTGCTTTTGCTTTCGGTCAACAAGGATGGCCCGGTGACGGCTGCCGATATTCAATTGAACCAGAATGTCGAATTGGTTAATCCCGACCAGCACATCTGCACGCTCGACAAAAAGAAAAAATTCGAACTGGAATTGACCGTTAAAATCGGTCGCGGTTTTTGTCCGAGCGATGAAAACAAAAAGCCCGGGCAAGCCATTGGCGTTATCGCGATAGATTCGTTGTTTTCGCCGGTCACGCGTGTTCGTTACAATGTCGAGGCCGCGCGCGTCGGCAACCGCACGGATTACGAC